>CAYUDT010000012.1:0-76847 GCA_964443695.1 uncultured Conexibacter sp.
CAACGGCCACGGCACCCACGTCGCGGGCACGATCGCCGCCAACACGAACAACGGCGTCGGCATCGCCGGCATCGCGTCCAACTCCAAGCTGGCCATCTGCAAGGCGCTGTCCTCGGGCGGCTCCGGAACGCTGCAGATGATCGCCAACTGCATCGCCTACCTGAACCGGCAGGGCGCCAAGGTCATCTCGATGTCGCTCGGCGGCTCGGCCGGCACGACGCTGCAGACCGCGGTGACGAACGCGACGAACAACGGCACGCTGCTCATCGCCGCCGCCGGCAACGACGGTGACACGTCGACGGAGTACCCGGCCGGGTACCCGGAGGTCGTCTCCGTCGCGGCCGTCGACAACAAGGACGCGCACGCGTCGTTCTCCAACGTCAACGCCGACGTCGAGATCGCCGCGCCGGGCGTCAACACGCTGTCGACGACCTACAACAGCGGCTACACGCGCCTGTCGGGCACGTCGATGGCCACGCCGCACGTCGCCGCCGTGGCCGGCCTCATCGCCGGGCGCGTCTCCGGCGTCTCGGCGATCCGGGCCAAGCTCGACTCCTCGGTCGACGACCTGGGCGCCGCCGGCCGCGACACCACGTTCGGCTTCGGTCGCGTGAACCTCGTCAAGGCCCTGTCCTGAACCCCACCTAAAGGGTCTGACCCCTTCAGGTTGGAAGCGGCCCGTGCCACGCGGCGCGGGCCGCCGTCATTTGAAGGTGATTCGTCCGCGGCGGAGGCACCGGCGGGCGGGCGGGGTCTGACCCCTTCGGTCAGGAGGCGGCGAGGGAGAGGATGTTGGCGTGGCGTGACTTGCGCGCCTCGAGGCCGATGCGGCGGGTCAGGTTGTAGATGTCGACCAGGCCGTGGTGCAGAACGGGCTTGCCGGAGGTGACGATGCCGACGGAGATCGCGCGGGCCGGATCGGTCCAGCCGAAGACGTTGGTGAAGCCCAGGTGGCCGAACGCCTCGTTGGTGTCCGGGCCGTACAGCGAGAGCGTGTCGGCGCCGAGCATGAAGCCGCTGGAGTGGCGCATCGGGACCCCGAGCGTGAAGTCGACCTCGCGGTAGGCCGACTCGACCAGCGCGCGGCGGATCGTCCGCGGCTCCATGATCCGCACGCCGTCGAGCTCGCCGCCGCGGCGCAGGATCTCGTAGAAGCGCGACAGCTCACCCGCCGTGGAGATGACGTTGGCCGACGGGATGACGCCGGTCATGAAGCGCGGGTCGTTGGACAGCTCGGTCACCGCGTCGGGATGCGCCCCCAGCGCCCGGGTCAGCAGCGTCGACAGCGGCGGCAGGATCGGGGCACCCGTGGCGTAGCAGAGGGCGACATCGTCGACGTCCTCGGGCGCGCAGCCGTAGTTGGTCCAGCGGAACCCCAGCGGGTCGAGGACCTCCTCGGCGAGGATCTCGCGGATCGTCTTGCCGGTGGTGCGCTGGACGATCTCGGCGATGATGAAGCCGCCGCTGACCGCGTGGTAGGCGAGGATCTTGCCCGGCCGCGAGCGGGGCTTCGCGTCGCACATGATGTCGACGAGGAACTGGCGATCGGCGAGGTTGTCGAGGTCCATCGCCTCCGCCGGGATGTTGGGGACGCCGGCGCGATGGGACAGGACGTGGGCGATCGTGATCGCGTCCTTGCCGTGGCGCGCGAACTCCGGGATGTACTCGCAGACGCGGTCGTCGACGTGGAACACGCCGCGCTCGTCGAGCATGTGCGTGACGACGGCCGTGATCGCCTTCGACGCGCTGAAGATGACCTGCGGCGTGTCGACGGTGAACGGCACCTTCGCGACGTCCGCGCCGTCGGCCGGGCCGTTGCCGCGCGCGTGGCCGATCGCCCGCTCCAGCACGACCTGCCCCTCGCGGCGCACGCACACGCCGATGGCCGGATGCACGCCGCTGCGGTACAGCTGCTGCGCGGCCGACCAGATGCGCTCGACCCCGTCGCGCGTCATCCCGACGTCGGCGGGGTCGGCCTCCGCGGCCACCGACGTCACGGACTCCAGGTCGCGCGGCACGCGGCAGCGGCGCAGGGGGTCGGGCAGCAACGGCAGCCGCGGGATGTTCAACGGGACAGGACCAAGGGTCGCCACGGTATGGCGTTGTACCAGTCGCGAAAGATGAGGGGCACTCCCCCATGACCTCGCGCACCACCCAGGCCATGCTCCGCACATGCTCCGCACCGTCACCGTCGCCGCCGTGTCCGCCGCCCTCGCGGCCAGCGCCACCGCGGGCGCCGCCTCCCTCATCACCGGCAAGCAGATCAAGAACAACTCGGTCGCGTCCGTCGACATCAGGAACGGCTCGCTCACCGGTGCCGACGTGAGGAACAGCTCGCTCACGGGTGCCGACGTGAGGAACGGGTCGCTGTCGGACGCCGACCTCTCCGCCAAGGCGCGCGCCGCGCTGAAGGGCCAGGCGGGCAGCCCCGGGGCGCCGGGGCCGCAGGGTGCGCCCGGCGCGCAGGGCCAGAAGGGGGACAAGGGCGACGCGGGACCGGTCGGCCAGATCCAGGGCGCGGCTGCTGGAGGCGACCTGACCGGGACCTACCCCGACCCGGAGATCAAGGCCGGCGCCGTGGGCTCCTCCGAGCTCGCCGGCCTCTCCGTGGTGACCAGCCGGATCGCCAGCGACGCGGTCACCTCCACCAAGCTCGCGACCGGCGCCGTCACCGACGACTCGTTCGGCACCAACTCCCTGCACGCCGACAACTTCACGCAGATCGTCAACGCGAGCGCCAACGTCAAGAGCCTCGCGGCGGGGGACTGCAAGGCCCTGACCGTCTCCGGAGCCGCCCAGCTGGGCAGTGCCGATGTCGCGATCCCGTTGATGGACTTCGCGGCGGACGGCATCACGTTCATGCCCTCGCGCAACATCAACGGCGACACGGCCGCCGACTACGTGGCCTGCAACATCAGCGGCGCGGACTTCCCCGCCGACAAGGCGAACGTCGCCCTCGCCCTGCTCATCATCCGGGTCGGCAGCTAGGACGCAGGACGCTGCAGCAGCGCCAGGGCCAGCGCGGCGTGTTCGGCGACCGCGCTGAGCACGTCGAGCTCGTTGTCGGTCGGCCGCCGGCCCGACAGCGGCTGGTCGACGGACAGCAGCCCCGTCAGCCGGCCGTCGGCGGCGTGCATCGGCACGAAGAGCTCGTCACGGGGCCGCCACGCATCCGGGTCGTCGGAGGGCTCGATCTCCGGGACGTGCCAGGCGCCGGCCGGCCGGACGTTGGCCTCCTCGGGCACGAAGTAGGTGCCGCGGCGGAAGAAGCGCTCGTCGAGGAACGGGGTCCACTGCGCATCGGTGTAGGTGGCATCGCCGAGCGCCTCGTCCAACGCCGCGCCCGACGTCCAAACCACGCGCCAGGTGCCGTCCTCATCGCGGATGTTCACGGCGACGTCGGCCCAGGTGAGGTGCTCGACCAGGATCGTGCCCAGGGCGTCGAGCACGGCCTCCCGACCGTCGGTCACCGCGGCGAGCATGGAGGTCAACCGCCGGGTCGCCCCGATCGTCGTCGACAGCTCGGTCTGCAGGCGGCGCCGCTCCTCCTCCCGCTCGCGCTGGGTCAGGTCCTTGATGGTGACCAGCATGCCCACGTGGGAGCCGACGCCGTCGTGCACCGGTGCCGAGGACGCCAGCGCCGGGAAGCGGCTGCCGTCGACGCGCTGCAGCTCGACGACCTGGTCGAGGCCGCCCGCATCGTGCGCGGTGCGCACGGTCTGCATCAGCGCCTCGCGGTCCTCCACGGGCCAGAACGGATGGTCGGGCTCGTGCGTGCCCAGCAGCTCCTCGCGCGTGAAGCCGGTCATCGCGCAGAACGCGTCGTTGACCTGGACGACGGTGCCCTCCCGGAAGACCAGCAGCCCGTCCTGGACCGCGGCAACCAGCGCCGCGCTCCAGCGGCGTTCCTCGCGCAGCTGCTCCTCCATGGAGCGCTGCGCCTCCAGCGCCGCTCCGGGCAGGTTGATCACCGCGACGGTCCCCTCGTCGGGGACGCCCTCGACCTCCAGCGTGCCGCCGAGCTCATCGGCCAGGCGCCGCAGGCGGCCCAGCCCGACATGGCCCGAGCGCTCGCGGCGCGCCGCGCGCACGGGGTCGAAGCCGATGCCGTCATCGCGGACCAGCAGGCGCACCCCACCCTCGTCGCAGACGGAGACCACGACCTCGGCGTGCGTCGCCTGGGCGTGGCGGGCGACGTTGGCCAGCAGCTCGCGGGCCGCGTCGCGCACGATCGCGTCGTGTAGGCCGTCGGCTTCCTCCTGCACCTCGATCTCGACCTCGAAGCGCCCGCGGATCGCGGCGTCCTCGGCGATGCGGCGGATCTGGGCCTCCAACGGCAGCTGGTCCAGGACGTCCTCGTGGATCGCCTTGGTCAGCGCGCGCAGCTCCACGGCCAGCTCACCGAGCGTCAGCGGCAGGGCCGACAGGGCATCGCGGTCACCCGCCAGCGCCTCTTCAGCGTCCTGACGTGCCGCGAGGAGGCGCTGCAGCGGCCCGTCGTGGAGCACGTCGGCCAGCCGCAGGCGCTCCGCGCGCTCCGCCTCGCCGACCTCCGCGACCAGCCGCGACGCCTCGTGAGCTTCCAGCTCTCGAGCCATGAGGTCCCCGCGCACTATGGAGCGAGGACCGCCCAGTTACAAGCGCTGGGCGCTCGCGGTCAGACCGCGATCTCGGCCAGCTCGCGCTTGAGGATCTTGCCGCTGGGGTTGCGCGGGAGCTCCTCGAGGAACACGACCTCCCGCGGCACCTTGTAGCGCGCGAGGTTCTCCTTGACGTAGGCCTGGACGGCGGCCTGGTCCAGCGACTCGCCGTCCTCGAGCACCACGAACGCCCGCAGGCGCTGGCCGAATTCGTCGTCGGCCACGCCGATCGCGGCGGCGTCGTCGATGGCCTCGTGGCGGACCAGCAGCTCCTCGACCTCACGCGGGAAGACGTTCTCGCCGCCGGAGACGATCATCTCGTCGTCGCGGCCGTCGATGAACAGCCGGCCCTTCGCGTCGAAGTGCCCGACGTCACCGGTGGACATGTAGCCATCGATGACCTCCTTGTTGCCGCCACCGGTGTAGCCCTCGAAGGACGTGGCGCTGCCGACGAAGATGCGCCCGACCTCACCCTGCCGGACGTCGCGGCCGGCGTCGTCGAGCAGCCGGATCTTCGTGCCCAGCACGGGCAGCCCGGTGGTGCCCGGAGCCTCGCGCAGGTCCTGTGGCGTGGCGATCGTGGCGACCGACACCTCGGTCGAGCCGTAGAGGTTGTAGATGACGTCGCCGAGCAGCTCGGCGGCGCGGTCGGACACCTCGCCGGGCAGCTGCGACCCGGCGCAGAAGACGACGCGCAGCTTGGAGAGGTCACGGGCGCCGATCTCCTCCTCTCCCAGCGCCAGCAGCCGCTGCAGGAGGATCGGGACGACGATCATCCCGTCTACGGCGTACTTCTCGAGGTCGTCCAGCGTGGTCTGCGCGTCGAACTTCCGCCGCAGGATCGAGGTGGTCCCCAGGCCGATGCTCAGGACGCACATCGCAAAGCCGGTGGCGTGGAACAGCGGCGCGCAGACGGCCGTGACGCCCTCGCTCTGCAGCGGGATGCGGTCCAGCAACATGCCCGGGATGAGCATGCCCTTGGGCTCCTTCCGCTGGGCGCCCTTCGGGGTGCCGGTGGTGCCCGAGGTCAGCAGGACGATGCCGCCGCGCTCCTGCGGCTTGGGCGGCGGGCTCGCGTCGCCCGTCGTGACGATCTCCTCGACGGTCTGGGCGCCGTCGCCCCAGGCGATCCAGATGCCCTTCGGCGCCTCGACCTCGTCGCAGAGGTGCAGCAGCTCCTCGTCGACGATGAGGGCCTGCACGCCTTCACGCTTGGAGACGTCGCGCACCTGCGGCGCCGCGAACGAGGTGTTGAGGTAGACGGTGCGCGCACCGGCGCGGGCGGCGCCGAAGATGGCGTCGAGCGCGTAGCGGTGGTTGCGCGTGAGGATGCCCACGGTGCCGCCGTCGCAGATGCCCTGGGCGCGCAGGCGGTTGGCCATGCGGTTGGCCCGCAGGTCCATCTCGCGGAAGGTCAGGGCGCCCGCGTCGTCGATGACGCCGAGACGGTCGCCGTACTTCATCGCGCTGACCGCCAGGCCCGCACCGAGCGGGCCGTACTGGTCGAGCAGCTTCAGCTGGGCCAGCATGTCCTTGGGCCGGCCACCGCCCAGCATGCCCGCTTTGCGCACCGCGCGGATCGCCTTCAACTCGTTCAAGCCGCGCTCGGCGAGGAACGCCGCGCGGTCGGTGATGCTGCTCATCGGACCCTCTCCGTTGGCCTCTTTTGCGCGCGCCACTATACGGGACCGTATTGAGGAAATGCTTCGCCGGAGTAGGATCGCGCGGGCCGATGCCGATCTTCGTTCCCGGCCCCCTCACGTCCCGCTCCTGGATGCTGCCGCTGCCCAGCCCAGGGGACCGCCAGGAGCGTGGGCTGCGCCGCGCTGTCGAGGGCCGGACAGTGCTCGTCACCGGCTCCTCCAGCGGCATCGGTGAGGCGACCGCACGCCAGCTCGGCGCCGCCGGGGCGCGCACCCTGCTGGTGGCGCGCAGCGCCGACGCGCTGAACGCGCTGGCCGAGGAGATCCGGGCGACCGGCGGCGAGGCGCACGTCCACCCCACCGACCTCACCGACACCGACGCGATCGATGCGCTGATCGAGGAGGTGCTGTCCACCCACGGTGGCGTCGACGTCCTGATCAACAACGCGGGCCGTTCGATCCGCCGATCGGTCGCCAAGTCCTTCGACCGCCCGCACGACTTCGAGCGCACGATGGCGCTGAACTACTTCGCGTCGCTGCGTCTCATCCTCGGCTTCCTGCCGGGCATGCGCGACCGCCGCCGCGGGCACGTCGTCAACGTCTCGACGATGGGCGTGCAGACCAACCCGCCGCGCTTCGCCGCCTACATCGCCTCGAAGTCGGCGCTGGACGCGTTCACACGCGTCCTCTCGGCGGAGGTCCACGCCTACGGGGTGCGCTGCTCGACCGTCCACATGCCGCTCGTGCGCACGCCGATGATCGAGCCGACGCGCGCGTACGACCGGCTCCCGGCGCTCACCCCCGACCAGGCGGCCGACATGGTCTGCGAGGCGGTGCGGTCGCGCAAGGCGCTGGTCGAGATGCCGGTCGGGCTGGTGAGCGAGCTCACCGACGTCCTGCTGCCGGGGCTGTCGACCCGCGCGCGGCGGATGGTCTACCACGCCGAGCGCGACTCACGGGCCGCCCGCGAGGGCGGCAACGGCAAGGGCGACTGAGGCACCGCGCCACTGCGGCCGCACCGGCCTGACGGCCGCGGTCGCCCGACCGACACGGCAGTGGTCCCACCGGACCCACTGGTGCCATCGTGAGGCCGATCACGCCAAGATCTGGGGCCTCGATGGTCCGTCCCACGCTCATCGCCGCGGTCCTCACCGCGCTGCTGGCCTGCGCCGCGGCCTCCGCGGCGGAGGACCGCCTGCCCCTGTCGCTGGTGCAGGACGACGCGCAGTTGCTGCGCAGCGGAGCCGGCGCACGGGACGCGACGCTCGACGACTGGCAGCGGCTGGGCGCGGACATGGTGCGGATCGTCGTGGTCTGGCAGGACGCCGCGCGCGATCCGTCCTACCTCGCCGCCCTGGACGCCGCGGTGGCCGGCGCCCGGCAGCGCGGCCTCGACGTCCTGCTCAACCCGACCACGCCGGGGCCGGTGCAGGCCTCGCGCTGCAGGGTCAAGCGGCCCACCTGCGACCCGTCGCCAAAGGCCTGGCGGGTGTTCGTCAAGCAGCTCGCGTTGCGCTATCCGCTCGTCCACCACTGGACGGTCCTCAACGAGCCCAACAACCCCAACTGGCTGACGCCGCAGCAGCACTACGACGCGCGCGGCCGGCTGGTCGCCGTGTCACCCCGCATCTACCGCACCCTCGTGCGCTCGACCGTCCGCGTCCTGCGCCGGTACCCCGCGCACCGCGAGGACACCGTGCTCGCGGGTGAGGCCGCGCCGATGGGCTCCCACGCCTCACGGCCACCGGCGCAGCGGCCGATCCACCCGGCGCGGTTCCTGCGCGAGTTCCTGTCGGGCCACCGCCGCCTGCCGATCGACGGGCTGTCACACCATCCGTACTCGCGCGGTGGTGTCGCTGCGCCGCTGGACAAGGACGGCGCAGAGGACCTGACCACCGCCGGGCTGGACCGGCTCGAGCACATCGTCAGGCTCGGTGAGCGCCGCGGCGTGCTGCGGCCCGGGACGCCGATCTGGCTCACCGAGGACGGCTTTCAGAGCAACCCGCCGGACGCCACCTTCGGCGTGGCCCCCTGGTTGCAGTCGCGCTACATCAACGAGGCGGAGTGGGCGGCCGCCGAGGACGACCGCGTCGTCGCGATGGCGCAGTACCTCATGACCGACGAGCGCGACCTCTCGCGCTTCCAGTCCGGGCTGCGCTACGCCGACGGCCGGGCCAAGCCCGCGCTGGCCGCCTACCGCACGCCCCTGGTCGTGCGGCGCTTCAGCCGCACGCGCGTGCGCGTGTGGGGCCGCACGCGCCCGCAGCCGCGCGCCGGCGTCGCCGTGGAGGTCCTGCGCGACGGCGACGTCGTGACGACGGTGAGGACGACGGCCGGCGGGCTGGTCGACGTCAACGCCGACTACGGCACCGGACGCTGGCAGCTGCGCTGGACCGACGACGACGGCACGGTCCGGACATCGCGGCGGACGGGTGCGCTGATCTACGGCTGAGCAGCAGGTCGCCCCTGCCGGGCAGCTCGCCCGAGGCGGGTGACGGCCCAGTCGGTCTTCGCGCCCTTCCTCAGGGTCGCGGTGAACGTGGCCGTGTCGCCGTCGCGGGTGAACGCCGTCCGGCGGCCGTTGACGCGGACCACGGCGCGCTCGGGCAGGCCGCCGCGCGGGGTCACCCGGAAGGTGACCTTGGCGTCCTGCTCGGCGCGCACGTAGCCGCGCAGAATGCCGGCCCGGCGGTCCTGTGCGATGCCGTATCCGGGCAGCCGGAGCACGAACCGGCTCAGCGGGACGTGGGGCGTGATCTCGTAGCCGTCCTTGACCGGGTTCAGGCCCGTGAGCTTCAGCAGCGCGAACAGCGACCAGGCCGGCTGGTGGGTGATCTGGCCGGAGAAGTCGCCGAGCAGGATCAGCGTGCCGACCCCGCACTGGCCGGGCCTGGTCGAGTACCACGACCAGCAGGCGTCGTCGACGTTGACGACGCCGTCCCACGCGTCGGGGTAGGCGTCGGCATGGGCCTTCAGCGTGTTGCGCTCCAGCTCGTCCCAGGCGTGGGCGGCCGCGTCGGGCACCTTGCCGTCGAGGTCGCCGAGCGCCCACGTCAGCGGGCCGTTGATCGCGTACCAGGCGCCGCCCACGAAGACCGCGTTCTTGTCGCCGACGCCGTCGGCGTAGACCTGCGCGTGCTCGGTGACCTCGGGGTCCTCCTCCGACGGGCTGGTGCTGGACCCGATCTTCGCCGGGCCGTGGAGGTTAGCGGGGGCGTTGCGGCCGGTGAGGAAGCGGTTGATGTTCCCGACCAGCGCCCGCTGCTGCCGGTCGTCGGCCACACCGGCCAGCAGCGCCCACGGCTGCGGCTCGCCGAAGATCGCGCCGGTGCCGAGCTGCTTGACGCCGGAGTACCCGCGGGCGAACCAGCCGCGGTCCTTCACCCACTGGCCCTTCATCGTGCTGACCAGGCCGGCGCCCTTCTCGCGCAGCTGGGCGGCGAAGACGTCGTCGCCCACGAGGTCGGCGACCTCGGCCAGGCGGGGGTAGACGTAGGCCAGCTGCGCGGTGACCAAGGACGACTCGGTGATGCCCAGGAACGCCGGGCTGAGGTCCGACCAGTCCCCGGTCGGGCCGATCAGGTACTGCCCGTTGGGACCGCGTCCGACGATGTTCTCCTGGTGGAAGACGCTGAGCTTGACGTGCTCCCACGCGGTGCCGGTGGCCAGCGCTGGGCCGGGCAGCCCACCGCGGTAGGGGATGCGCTCGGCCAGGAACGTCGTGTCGCGCGTGGCCAGGACGTACTCGACCGTCGACAGCAGCAGCCAGAAGTCGAGGTCGTCGCTGTTGCCCAGGTCGAAGCGCGTGCAGTTGAAGAGCATCCCGTAGGGGATGACGCCGGTCACCGCGGGCTGCTCCTGGAAGGAGTAGCGCAGGACCTCGCGCGCCAGTTCGGGGTCGGCGTAGATCATCGGCAGCATGTGCTGGAGCGGGTCGCGGAACGCGATCTGCTGGCCGCCGCCGTACTGGTAGTAGCCGCCCTGGGTGATGATGTGGTGGCCGCACTCCTCCTCGTAGTTGGAGGACGACGCCACCTGGTAGGCGTCCCACTGCAGCTCGCGGGCCAGCCAGCGGCGCCGGGCGCCGAGATCGGCCTGGGGCAGCCAGTCGCGCCAGCGCCTGGTCGTGGTGCGGAAGGTCGACGGCGTCAGCTCGGCGCGGTCGGCGATGGCCTGCATCTGGTCGGGGTGCGCCAGGCCGTAGACGTAGCGCAGCGTGATGCGCCTGCCCGGCGGGACCGTCACCGGGCTGCGGAAGGCGAACGCCGTGCGGCCGGGTCCGACGGGGCTGGCCGGGGCGAGGGTGTTCGTGGCCCGGTCGGCCTTGACCGCCCGCGGCCTGGCGCGACGGTCGTCGCCGGTGCCGAAGAGGGTGCCGGTGTCGGCCTCGAAGCCGCTGACCGGCGTGCCGGCGAGTGGCTGGGCGAAGATGTGGAGCGCCTTGTCGTCGTGGCCGTCGCCGGTCTCGTGGACGGAGAGCCGCCGGTGCGCGGCATCGTAGATGGGCGCGTCGAGGCCCATGTTGATCTTGGCGGTCGTGTCGACGGGATTGACGTCTGAGTACTCCCACCAGGTCACCGCGCGGGGCCGCCGGGTGCGGTTGGTGAGCGTGATCTCGTGGATCAGCACCGGGTCGTCGCCGTAGGGCGCGGTGATGGTCTCGCGGATCGCGACGTTGGGCGTGCTGCTGCGGTGCTCGGCGTAGCCGATGCCGAAGCGGCGCAGCGTGTTGTCGGCGGCGGCGTCGAGCCAGAGCGTGCTGTGGACGTCGTCGCCGTCCTTCAACCAGCCGAAGCCGCCGGCGTAGTGGTCGTGCGCGGGGTCGAACCTGTTGGCCCACTGGTAGGCCCGCTGCTGGCTGTAGAGCTGCGTGTAGCCGTGGTTGAAGGTGTTGGCGACGATGCCCTCATTGCCGACCTGGTGCCAGGCGTCGCGGGACTGGTGAAGCTCGCCCCGCTCGGTGCGCCTGTCGGTGCGCTGGTCGGCGGTGTAGTCGTAGGCGGGCAGGCCCCGGCCGTCGACCGTCCAGCGGCCGAAGACGCCGGCGCCCTCGGGTGCCCTGATGTCGGCCGGGGACTCATCCAGCGACAGGCGCGCAGGCGCGGCGTGCGCGGGCGCGCAGCCCATGACGGCCAGCGCGAGCGCGACGGCTCCTCCTCGACGGACCCCCGACATCCGATAAGAATACATCCATGTCTTTTGAGGCGGAGGCGTTGCCGCGCGGACGCCATTCGTTGTCGCCCGAGGAGGTCCGCGCGTCCCAGCGCGCGCGCCTGACCCGCGCGATGCTCGGACTCGTCGCGCGGGACGGCTACTCCGCCACCACGGTCCCCAAGGTCGTCGCCGCCGCGCGTGTCTCGCGCAACGCCTTCTATGAGCTGTTCTCCGACAAGGAGGACTGCTTCCTGCAGATCACCGAGGAGAAGACCCGCGAGCTGATGGCGGTGTCCACCGTCGCCGTCGGCCCCGGCGACTGGGTCGAGCAGGTGCTGGCCGGCATGGAGGGCTACCTCGCGCTGTGGCAGGCCGACGTCGACTTCACGCGCACCTACTTCCTGGAGCTGCCTGCCGCGGGGGCGCGCGCCATCGAGATGCGTGAGCGCGGCTACGCACCCTTCCGCCGCCTGTTCACCTGGATCGGCGAGCAGGCCCGCCACGCCGACCCATCCCTGGCGCCGCTCGACCCGCTCGTCCCCCGCGTCATCGTCATCTCGATCACCGAGCTCGTCGCCGAGGAGGTCCGGGCGGGCCGGCTCGACCGGCTCGGCGAGCTGGCCGCACCGCTGACCCGTCTCGTCGTCCGGCTGCTGGCCGACGACCGGACCGCCGCGAGGATCTAGCTTCATCCGCGACCGGCGCGGCGGGCCTGCCCACGACGGGCAAGCAGGAACTGCAGCAGCGGCCTGCTGCCCTTGGACTGGTTGCACGGCCCGCAGGCGCCGACCGTGTTGACCCACGAGTGGACCGACCCTACGCCGCGCGCCCGGGGCTGTGACTGGGGCTCGATGTGGTCGACCGTGCCGGCGACCGGCGCGTCGCAGTAGGCACACGGGTCACGGCGCGCCTGGGCCAGCCACGCCTCGTAGTGGGATTGGCCGTCCTTGCGGAGCGGCCGGCCGCTGAGCGGCGTCAGCGGTGTCCCCGCGTCATCACGCAGGAACTGCGTCAGTTGTGTGGACATCGCAACACCTCTGCGACGCCCCTCAACCCTCCACCACCCTCAGGGTGCCTGACGCACTGAGGGTGGTTGAGGGTTGTACGGCGTCGTTCATCTGTGCCGACCCGTCCTCGTCCGAGAGAGGGGTGGACGAGGACGGGCCGGCCGTCTGTTCTGTGCGTGAAGGTCGTGCCGTGCGGCAGGAGCGGGCCGGTCAGACCCGCTCCTGCCAGGTCACTGCGGCAGACGCGATCCGGCGCAGGGCGTCCTGCATCGCGATCGGGTTGCCGGTCTTGCGAGCCAGTGCGAGGGCCTTCAGCGCCTCGGCCATGACGGCCGGGCCGCTCGGGCCGTCGGACCGGAGCTGCGCCAGCTCTGCTGCCGTGAGCTTCCGGGCCTCACCCTTGAGCGCGGCCACGGTCTCCCGCAGCTCACGCTCGGCGCGCGCAGCGCGGAGCTCCGCATCGGCCATCGCGAGCGTCGCCCGCTCGGCCTCCGCCAGGGCCTCGCGCACGGTGGCCGCGTCCGGGGACTCCCCGATCACGACCTCCGGCCTGCGGTCGGCCTTCACGCGCGCCGCCTCGAGCATCCGCTCGAGCGCGACCACGCGATCCTCCGCCCGGTCGAGGTCCGTCTTGAGCTCACGCCGCTCGCCCCGCAGGGTCCCGATCGTCGCCTCGGCCCGCTCCAGCCGTGCCGCCAGCCGCTTGGCCGTCGTGCGCGCCTCCGCAGCGTCCATCTTCGCCGTCGCGAGATCCTCGCGGGCGGAGCGGACCACGGAGTCGGCCTTCGCCTCGGCGGCGACCGCCCGGCGCTCGGCACGGGCGACCGCGGCCTCGTCGACGACGCGCTCACGGACGATCTTGGGCTTGGCGGACTTGGCCGTCACGGCCTCGGCCCGAGCGGCACGGCGCGCAGCGTCACGCTCCTCCCGGAGCGCGGCAGCACGGTCGAGGGCCCGGTCCAGCCGCGCCTCGACGGACGCGACCCGACGCTCGGCCTCACGTGCCTGCGCGAGTGCCGCATCGAGCATCGCCCGGCCCTCGGGCGAGATCATCGCCCGGTGGGCCTGCGCGAGGTCGACGTCGGTACGCCGCTTGGGTCCCGGCTTGGCCGGCTGGAACCCGGCCGCCCGGACGGCCGCGTTGAGCGATCCACCGAAGGGCTTCTTCGCGGAGTTCAACGCCGGCCAGGGCGTGCCGTCGGCCCGGCCGGCCCGGTAGCGCTCGATGCGCCACGTCTGGCCGGCCCATTTGGCCGAGGACGGGTTCCAGTCAGCCGCACGGGGTGGCTCGCCGTATGTGGCCACCCACTCCTGGATGGCGATGATGATGGTCTCGCGGTCCCAACCGACCCGGCTCTTGGCCTGGGCCGTCGCTCCCGCGAACGTCGCGGGAGCTGTCATGTCAGCTCCCGCTAGGTGCCGCTACGCGGGTCGAGGTTCCGGTACGCGATGCCCTCTGCGGCGGCGCACGGCGACGGTCCCGCGAAGGCGGGCGTCGGGACATGGGTGCGCTGCTTCCAGATGGACATGACGTCATCCAAAGTGCCACACGACCGCGCGGTTCGTCAAGGCCGGATTCAAACCGCGCGCCGCACGTCCGAGGCCGGTCCTCGCCGGTCAGCTCAGGCGGCCCTGGCCATGACGCACGCTGCGCTGTTCCGCTCTTGACGCCCTGCGTGCACCCATCGGGCTGCCTGCCCAACCAGTGCACACGCCGTCCTGCCCCCGGACCGTGCGTGCACCCATTGGGCTGCCTGCCCAACCAGTGCACACGCCTTCCTGCCCCCGGACCGTGCGTGCACCCATTGGGCTCGCTGCCCAACCAGTGCACACGGCTTCCTGGGTGTCGGGATCCCCGAGGCGCAACCGCGTGCGCCAGACGCACGCTCGTGGTGCGTCCTCACCGGACGGTTCGGTTCCCACGCGTCCGCCGCCGATCCGTGAGCCACCATCGGCGGTGTGACGAACGAGATGCAGATCACCGTCCGCGGCGACGTGGACACGCGCGCCGTGGACCAGTTGCGGCGCTGCATGGAAGCCGGCGACGCGGTCGCCGGCGTGTTGTGCGCCGACGGCCACGTGGGCTACTCCCAGCCGATCGGCGGCGCCATCGCCTACCCCGACCACATCTCCCCGTCCGGGGTCGGCTACGACATCGGGTGCGGCAACAAGGCCGTGCGTACGGATCTGAGGACCGAGGACGTGCTGCCGTCGATGGGCAGGATCATGGACGAGGTGTTCGACCGGGTGTCCTTCGGCGTGGGGCGCAAGAACGACGAGCCCGTGGACCACCCGGTCCTCGACGAGATCGCGCAGGCGGAGTTCCGGCCGCAGCGGTCGCTGGTGCAGTCGGCGCGCAACCAGCTCGGGACCGTGGGTGCCGGCAACCACTACGTCGACCTCTTCGCCGGCGACGACGGCCACGTGTGGGTCGGCGTGCACTTCGGGTCGCGCGGGTTCGGCCACAAGACCGCGTCCGGGTTCCTGGCGCTGGCGCAGGGCAAGGACTTCACGGACAGGGGCGCCGACGGAGAGATGGATTCACCGCCGGTGCTGCTCGCGCATGACTCAGAGATCGGGCAGGCGTACATCTCGGCGATGACGCTGGCGGGCGCCTACGCCTACGCCGGGCGCGACGTCGTCGTCACCAAGGTCCTGGAGATCCTCGGCGCCCAGGCCACCTACGAGGTCCACAACCACCACAACTACGCATGGCGTGAGCGTCACTTCGGCGTGGACTGCTGGGTCGTCCGCAAGGGCTGCACCCCGGCGTTCCCCGGCCAGGAGGGCTTCGTCGGCGCGACGATGGGCGAGCCCTCGGTGATCCTGCGGGGCACCGATGACGCCGACGGCGCGGCGCTGCTGCACTCCACGGTCCACGGGGCCGGCCGGGTGATGTCGCGCACGCAGGCCGCGGGGCGCATGGGCAACCGGGCCGAGTGCTCGGAGCGGGACTGCCGCTTCTGGGTCTCCTGGAGCCAGTACCGCCACGAGCGGGACAAGACCGGCCGCGGCGAGCACGAGCGCTTCACGCTCTGCCCGGACCACCCCGACGGCAGGATGGCCAAGCGGCGCGGCCGTCTGAAGGAGGGCGCGATCGACTTCGCCGCGGTGCAGTCGGAGCTGACCGCAAACGGCGTCGAGCTGCGGGGCGGCGCCGCCGACGAGGCACCCGGCGCCTACAAGCGCCTGGACGTCGTCCTGCAGGCCCACGGCCCGACGGTCGAGGTGCTCCACGAGCTCACCCCGATCGGCGTCGCGATGGCCGCCGCCGACACCTTCGACCCGTTCAAGGACTGATCACTGCTACCGTGACCGCCATGCGCGGACCGTCCGCGCGTGAGGTTTTCGCTTCTCCGTACCGGGGTTTTGAGGATCTCCCCCGACGTACGTAGAGAAGGAAGACAGCTGTGCCCTCTCCCACCTTCGCCGATCTCGGCGTGTCCGCGGCCGTGTGCCGTGCCCTGTCCGAGCGCGGCATCGAGACCGCCTTTCCCGTCCAGCGCATGATCGTGCCGGACGTCCTCGACGAGCGCGACGTGCTCGTCCGCAGCCCCACCGGCTCGGGCAAGACGCTCGCCTTCGGCATCCCCATGCTGGACAACATCGAGGCGACCGACCCGCGGCCGTCCGCGCTGGTCCTCGCCCCGACGCGTGAGCTCGCCGCCCAGATCGTCGACGAGCTGTACACCGCCGCCCACTCGCGCGCGCTGAAGATCACCGCCGCCTACGGCGGGGTCGGCATCACCAAGCAGGCCCGCGAGGCCGCCAAGGCCCACATCCTCGTGGCCTGCCCCGGCCGCCTGCTCGATCTCGTCGAGCGCGGCGACGTGACGCTGAAGCATGTGCGCCTGCTGATCCTCGACGAGGCCGACCGCATGCTCGACATGGGCTTCCGCCCGGCCGTCGAGCGCATCATCAAGATGACGCGCGAGGACCGGCAGACCATCCTCTGCAGCGCCACGCTGGAGGGCGAGGTCGACAAGCTCGCCCAGCGCTACACCACCGACGCGGTGCGCCACGAGGTCAGCGCCGGCGAGCGCGAGCGGCGCGGCACGATCGACCACCGGTTCGTCCGGCTGGAGCAGACTGGCAAGGTCACGCGCCTGGTCAGCGAGCTGAAGTCGCCCGACCGCGGCCGCACGATCGTGTTCGTCCGCACCAAGCGCGGGGCCGACCGCCTGGTCAAGAAGCTGAAGGCCTCCGGCGTGGACGCGGTCGCCATGCACGGCGACAAGACGCAGGGCCAGCGTGAGCGCGCCCTCGCCGCGTTCGAGGACGGCAAGCTCGACACGCTTGTCGCCACCGACGTCGCCGCCCGCGGCATCGATGTGCAGGACGTCACCCACGTCATCAACTTCGACGCGCCGGCCGCGCGCGAGGACTACGTCCACCGCGCCGGCCGCACCGCCCGCGCCGGGGCCGACGGCGTCGCGATCACGTTCGTGCTCGACGACCAGGCCAAGGACGTCGCCAAGCTCGCGGCGGAGATCGGCCTGGAGAAGGAGGCCGGCAGCGCCGGCCTGTCCCACGGCGCCAGGCCGGCCGCGCCCCACGGCGGGGCCAAGCCCGCGCCGCAGCAGGGCCACGCCAGTCCCCGCAACCGCAGCCGCAACCGTCGGCGCCGCACCGGTGCGGGCAGCGGTGGCGGCAATGGCGGCGGCTCGCGCCGCAGCTGAACCCGGCGGTCCAGGGCGTGCGTGCGTGCGGGAGGTTTCCGTCCTCCCTATCGGCGCACGCAGGCCTTCAGGACCCGCGACTGCGTGATGTGCCGGCCGCCCTTGGTGCGGCCGACGATCCTCAGCTTCACGTTCGCGCGGCCGACCGCAACGCGCACGGTCCAGCGCTTGCCGTGCCTGACCTTCAGGACCTTTCGGCCCTGGGTGACCTTCGCCGAGCGCAGCCCCCGCGGCAGCGTGACCGTGACCGTCCGGGCCGGGCAGCGGGTCACCGCGGCGGTGCCGATCTGCGCCTTGGCCGTGCCGTCGGCCAGCGGCAGGACGACGCGCGACGCGTGCCCACCGCCATGCAGGATCGCGGCCGAGCCCAGCGAGTTGAGGCTGTCGGGCACCGGCGTGAGCGTCGACGGCGTGTTGGCCGACTGGATGGTCAGCCGGATCCTGTGCCCCGCCCTGAACACGTTGGACGTCGGGTAGACCTCGATGAGGTACTCCTGCGGCTCGCCGGCCGGCACCGCCCGCTGGGACTCCCGCGTGAACGGGTGCCAGGGCCGCACGACGGTGCCGTCGGGCGCCAGCGTCGACCGCGCGCGGTCGTTGGCGCGCTGGGAGGCCAGCAGGAAGCCGGCGGTCAGCTGGGTGGACGTGCCGTCGGGGGCCACGTCTGACAGCACGGCGACGAACGTCGCATCGGCGGCGGCGGTCAGCGTCGCCCAGATGTCCACGGTGATCAGGCCGGTCACCTCGGTGTCCCGCTCCAGCGCGGGCGTCGTGAACGTCACGCCGGTGGACTCGAAGCTCGCGGCGTCGGTCTCGCAGTTGCCCAGCGCGGCCAGGCCCGCCGTCCACTGCGCCGTCAGCCGGCTGCACGGCGACGACACGGGCAGCAGCGGCAGGTCGTCCGACCCTTCTGTGGTGGGCGCCGTCGCCGACAGCGCGCCGCCGTCACCGGCGAAGTACGACGTGTATCTCGTGTTGGGCAGGGGCCAGTCGGCCGGCGTCTCCCAGCGGTCGGCGCCCATCGTGTAGAGGTTGACCGGCGGCAGCTTCTCGACGCCGTTGTCCCGGCCACGCAACCACTTGTCGAACCACTTGATGGCGACCTCGGTCTCGGTGCCGATGCCCTGCTTGGCGTAGATGTCCGCTGCCGGGGCGCTGTGGTAGTTCGGGGCCATCCAGAACTTGCGCTTCGGCGAGTTGACCATGCGCTCGTACAGCAGCGGCTCACCCCGCTGGAAGATGTCCCACCAGCCGCCCGTCCAGGCGACCGGGATCGTCAGCTCCTCGATCCGCGAGACGGGTGAGCGCAGCCGGTAGAACGCCCCGTCGTAGGCCTGCTCGGTGTTGAGCGCCGCGCCCGCCGCGCTCTGCGCCGCGAAGGCGAAGTTGCCGGCCAGGTGCCCGGCGTAGGTCGGCAGCGCGCCGGCCGGGTCGGTCACCAGCGTCGACGGCGGGATGTCGCTGAGCGCGGTCGTCAGCCCCAGCCACAGCGGGATGAAGCCGGCGTCGATCGCCCCGCCGTGGAAGGTCACGTCACGGTAGGCGTCGGCCATCGGGACGTTCGCGTAGACGGCCTTGATCACCCGCGGCTTGCCGGCCTTCACGCGCGCCGCATCGGCCTCGGCGACCAGCAGCGACGTGATGCCCATGTAGGACGCGCCGTACATCGCCGCCGAGCCGTCGAACCACGGCTGTTTGGCCAGCCAGTCGAGCACCTCGGGGTAGTCGGCCTGCGTGCGCTCACCCCAGGAGTCCCACGAGCCGCCCGACGCGCCGGTCCCGCGGTCGTCCACCACGATGAGCGCGTACCCCTTGGCCAGCATCGCCGGGTTGACGCCGGTGATGCCGTCCCCGGCACCGCAGCCGGTGCCGGACGGGTGCGCGACGTCCTTGTTGTAGCCCGTCACGGTCATCACGCCGGGGTACCGGCCGCTGCCGTCACCGGGCAGGAAGACGTTGGCCCGCAGCACCGTGCCGTCGCTCATCGTGATCGGCTCGTTGCAGCGGCTGACATCCGCATGCGCGTCCGCTCCGTACACCCACAGGAGGCCCGCGATGAGCGCGGCCCCCACTCCCCGTCGACCCATGCGCACCAGTCAACCAGACTTGCGGTACACGACGGAGCGGTTCCGTACCACCGCGTCCGGCACGACCCTGTGCTTCCAGGACTTCGGCGACCCGGCCAACCCGCTGGTCCTGCTGATCATGGGCATGGGCCTGACGCTGGACTTCTGGCGTGACGGCTTCTGCGCGCAGCTGGCCGCGCGGGGCTTCCGGGTCCGCCGCTTCGACAACCGCGACGTCGGTCGCTCCACGCACTTCCGCGGGCCGACCCCGAGCGGCCTGCAGTTCCTGCGCCGCCGCGCGACACCCACATATTCGCTCGCCGACATGGCCGACGATGCCGCCGCGCTGACCGGGCCCGGGGGCGCGCACGTCGTCGGCGTCTCGCTGGGATCGTTCATCGCCCAGGAGCTGGCGATCGGGCATCCGGAGAAGGTCCGCTCGCTGGTCAGCATCATGGGCCGCCCGGGTGACGGGCGCAGCGGTCGCGTCGCCCGCTCGATGCTCTGGCAGTTCGTGCGACCCCCGGGGCGTGACCCGGTCGAGGACCTCGTCAAGGCCTTCCGGCGCATCGGCTCCGACAACCGCACGGCCGCCGACGACGAGGACGTGCGCGGCACGATGCGCCGGGCGCTGCAGCGTTCCACCGGCGACGGCAGCGGCGGCGGACGCCAGCTCGCGGCCATCCTCGGCGAGCGCGATCGCACGCCGCTGCTGCGCCACCTGGACATCCCCGCGCTGGTCATCCACGGCGACCGCGATCGCGTCGTCCTGCCGTCCGGCGGCCGGGCGACCGCAGCCGCGATACCGGGTGCCGAGCTGGACCTCGTCCCGGGGATGGGACACGACCTGTCGCTGGCCAACTGGGGCCGCGTCATCGATGGCGTAACGCGCACCGCCTCCCGATCGTGAAGGATGGTCGGCATGGGAATGCGAATGGGACGGTTTGCGGCGGTCGCCGCGGTGGCGGCGCTCGGCGTCGCAGGATGTGGCGGCGGCGACAGCGGCTCCGACGATCAGGCGGCCAAGGACATCAAGGCGGTCGTGCTGCTGGCGCGCACCTCCGATGACCCGCAGGTCGAGTGCGTCGACACGGTCACCGAGAACTTCGTCAACACGATCTACAAGAACGTCGAGGCCTGCAAGAAGGCCGAGGCGAAGTCCAACGACTCCGACAAGCCCAAGGACGTCAAGCTCACCGGCCTGAAGGTCGACGGCGACACCGCCAAGGGCGACATCGAGCTGGTCGGCGGCGACAACAACGGCGCCAAGGGCGAGCTCGGCTTCGCCAAGGAGGACGGCAAGTGGAAGGTCGACAGCCTCAGCGTCGAGTTCCTGCGCTCCTCCCTGGACACGTCGCTGGCAACGGCCGACTCCGGCGACAAGAGCAACCCGCTCTCCGATCCCGAGGTCTCCTCCTGCGTCAAGAAGCAGTTCTCCGGTCTGGGCGATGACGAGTTCACGGCCCTGGCCTACGACGCGATCGCCCAGCGCGACAGCGACCAGTTCATCAAGCTGATCACCGGCTGCCTGAGCGCCACCAAGAAGGACGACGGCAGCGGCGAGAAGATCTCCGCGCTGCGCAAGGCCTTCGAGGACAACGTCCTCAACTCCGCCCAGACCGGCGCCACGAAGGCGCAGCTGCAGTGCGTCGTCTCGGAGCTGCGCAAGACCATCAGCGACGACCTCATCCTGAAGTCCGGCACCGACGCCGCGGCCAAGCAGCAGATCAACAAGGCCGCCCAGGCGGCCTTCATCGACTGCAACCAGCGCAAGTAGGGCCCTAGGGCCCGTTGCAGCGGCGCACGAGGCCCAGGGCCTCGAGCGCCGTTCCGCAGGTGAGGTCGCGCCCGAGCCGGTAGGCGGTGTACGCGCCGGCCAGCGCCTCGCGGGGCTGCTCGGAGGTGATCCGGGTGAGCTCGGCGAAGGCCAGCGTCTGCTTCAACAGCTGCGTCCTGTCGAGGATCTCCGCGGGGTCCTCGAAGGCCGGCATGAACAGGTACCAGGGTGCCGTCACGAGGGCGACGACCGGGATGAGGTGCGCCTGGTAGGGGATGCCCTCACCGCCGTAGTTGGCGTTCGGCGGGATCGCCAGACCCGGCAGGTCGGCGCCGCGCAGCGCGATCGTCTCCTTGACGTCGGCGTTGGTCACCGCCTGGCGCAGGGCGTTGACGAGGACCGGGCTCTCGCCGACGAAGAAGCTCGTCGTCTCCATCCGCCCGCCGTCGGGGACGAGCCGCAGCCCGGGCCTGCCGTCCGGCCGGGCGGCCGGCTTGAACAGCTTCGCGCCCATGTGCTCGATCGCGAACACCGCGGCGACCTTGCCGCGGTCGTACTCCGCATCCAGGCGCTTGGCCAGCTGCTCGGCGCTGCCGTCGCGGTCGGGGTCGACGAGGTGCTGGTAGAGGTGGCCCGTCGTGAAGGCGAACATCAACGTCCGCGGCCGGCAGTTGCGACCCAGCCTGGCGTAGTAGTCGGCGATCGTGAGCATCGCCACGGGACCGTTGTCCCAGACGGCGTTCATGCCGTCGGTGTGGGACTGCAGGACGAGCTTCTCGTCGGACATCCCGGGCAGCGTCCCGATGAGCATCCGCGTGTTGACGCGCTTGACCTGCGCGTCGATGCGGATGCGCGCGCTGCCGCCCTTCAGCGCGACCTCCTTGATGCGCGCAGCCTCGTCGGCCCCCGCGAACACCGCCGGCACGGGCCACTGCACGCCCTCATAGGGCGCGTACTCACCCTGCACCTGCTCCCGCGGGAACGGGCGCAGGAAGATGACACCGGCGGCGCCCTGGGCGCCCGCGTCGAGCATGTCGGTCACGCGGACCGACGCGTTCTCGCGCGTGTAGCTGTCGCCGATGGTCCGCGTCAGCGTCCCGTCGGGGTCGTAGGTGAACCACTGCAGGGCGGTGAGCACCGCGTTGGGGACGCTGGTCTGGACGAAGTCGCGGACCACGATCTTGCCGCGGACGTCCGCCGCGCTGACCGCCGTGTCGTTGGGGACGTAGACCAGCGGCGCGGCGACGCCCGCGCGCGAGGTCGCGTGCGCGTAGGGCACCGCGCCGGCCAACTGCAGGTTCTCGCCCTTGCCGCCCCTGGCGCGCACCCGCAGCTTCGACACCTGCTCGGTCCAGCGGTTGATGGGGTAGTCGACGTGGTCGACCTCCATCCCGGGGATGGCCTTCAGCCGGCGGTCGACGTCGTTGACCCAGCGGCGGTGGTTGGGGCTGCCGGTCGGGCGCGCGCCGTAGGACGCCATCCGCGTGTTCAGCGCGTACTCCTCGTCGGCGCTCGCAAAGCGGCCCCGGTCGGTGGCCGCCGGGCAGGACGCCGCGGTGGCCGGGGCCGCCAGCCAGCCGCTGTGCGGGTTGGGATCGACCAGCGACGGCAGCCCGTCGCCGTGGGCGGGCGTGGCAGCCAGCGCGGCGAGCAGCAGCGCGGCACCGAGGGCACGGCGGGCGTTCATCGCGCGAGCGCCGTGATGATCGCGCCGGTGACCGTCTCGAAGCGATCGACGATCTCCGCCTCGGACATGTCCGGGTGCTCCAGCCACCAGCGCCCGACCTGCTCGCCGGCTCCGGTCAGGGCGTGCGCGATGAGCGCGACGTCATCTGCGGCGAGCGGACGCGGCGCCGCCTCCTGGATCATCCGCGCGATCGCCTCCGCGTTGAGCGCGCGCATGGCGTTGGCCGTCCCGATGCTGGTCTCGGTGTAGAGCAGCCACGGCTTGCCGCGATGCTCGCCGAGGAAGGCGAAGTAGGTCCTGATGAAGACGTGCGTGCGCTCCGGGCCCGGCGGGAGGTCGTGCAGCGCGGTCTCCAGCGCGTCGAACAGCCGCCCGCGGACGCGCTCCATGCAGGCGTCGTAGAGCCCCTCCTTGGACCCGAAGTACTGGTACAGCAACGCCTTGGTGATGCCGCTCTGCGCAGCGATGTCGTCCATCGACGCGTTGCGGAACCCGTCGCGGCCGAAGATCTCCTCGGCCGCCTCCAGCATCAGTCCCTCGCGCTCGGCGCGCGCCACCCTCGTCCGACCCACGGTGTCCTCCCGGCGATGTAACTGACCGGAAGTTACAACAGAAAGGCTCGGTGTGCGCCCGGGATCCCCCGGCGCGACCGCGGAACCCGCAGTGTCGCGTCAGCGCCGACCGGGGTCGCAGTTGGCCGAGGCATGTCCACCAAGCACCTGCTCCCGTTCCTCGCCGCCGCCGGCCTCGCCGGGGCGCTGGCGCCCACCGCCGGCGCGAGCACCATCTGCGTGCCGTCCTTCCACCCGGCCTGCCCCGCCGGCAGCGGCAACATCGAGAGGACCACGCTGACCGCGGCGCTGGCGACCGGCGCCGGCGACGGCACCGCCGACGTCATCCGGATCGCGCCGGGCGTCCTCTCCGAGCCCGCGACCATCAAGGCCCCCGACCTCGGGACCGACCCGGTCACCATCGAGGGCGCCGGCCGCGACCAGACCGTCGTCACGACCTCCTCGGCCGCCAACGCCTACGTCCTGGACCTCAATCCGGGCGCGCGCAAGGCGACGCTGCGCGACCTCGACGTCCGGGTGCCCGACACCGCGCCCGACAACGCCGGCGCGGGGTTGCAGCTCGCCCATCAGGCCACGCTGGAGCGCGTGGACATCACGATCGCCAACCCCGGCTCGGCCGGCTCGGACGCCATCAACTCGATCGTCGGCTACGCCAGGCTGCACGACGTCCGCGTCCACGCGATCGGCAGCGGCAAGGTCGGCTACGGCGTCCGGATCGGCAACACCGCCGGACAGGTGGACATCGATGGCCTGCGCGTCGACGCGCCGCACAGCAGCGGCCTGGCCGCGTCGGGCCCGGGCAACAACGTCAGCGCCTACCGCGTCGAGGTGACCTCGCCCGCGCAGACCGCGGTCTCCGTCTCGGCGGGCAACGTGACCGTCGAGGACGTCCTGGTCACCGACGCCGCACTGCCGTTCGCGGTGGTCGCGTCGTCCTCGTACGCCGCGCTGACCGTCCGCCAGGCGACGGTGACCTACGCCGGCGCGCTGAACGCCGCCCCGTTCCTGGTCCAGACCACGGGGTCTGCTCCGGCCGGCATCACGGCCACGGACACGGTCGCCACCGGCTACACCTCCGCGTTCGTCCGCAGCGGGCAGAGCGGCGGCGGCACGGCAGATCTGGACCTGTACTTCTCGGCCCTGCCCGCGGTGGCGGGGCTGGAGGCCGGTCCGGGTGCGGTCAGCAAGCAGGACGTGATCACCGCCGACCCGCTGCTCGGCGCCGACCACCGGCCGCTGCCCGGCTCCCCGGTGATCGACGCCGGGGACCCCGAGCCCGACGGCTACCCGTTGGACCTGGCCGGCGCCCCGCGCCGCCAGGACGGTAACGGCGACGGCGTCGTCCGCCGTGACATGGGCGCCTTCGAGGTGGCTCCGCCGGTGGCCGGCCCGCAGCCTGGGCCGGGGGCGGACGCGCAGCCGCAGCCGCAGCCGCAGCCCGGCCCGCGGCCGCAGACCGACCCGCAACCCCAGCCGACGCCGGACACGACGGCCCCGGACACGACGGTCAGGCGCACGTCCCAGGCCAAGCTGCTCGAGCAGGGCCGCGCGACGTTCGTGTTCACCTCCACGGAGAAGGTCCGGCGCTTCGAGTGCTCCCTGGACGGCCGGGCCTTCCGCTCCTGCGGCGCGTCCAGGAAGACGATCAAGGGTCTCAGGCGCGGCAGGCACGTGCTGCGCGTCCGCGCCGTCGACCTGGCCGGCAACGTCGACCGGACGCCGGCGACGGTGTCGTTCCGGGCGCGGCGCCCACGCTGACCCCCGCGTGTCGATCCACGTTCGACAGGTGAACCCAAACCGACACGCCCCGCTCGCGCCCCACCCCGCGTGTCGATCCACGTTCGACAGGTGAACCCAAACCGACACGCCCCGCCCGCGCCCCACCCCGCGTGTCGATCCACGTTCGACAGGTGAACCCAAACCGACACGCCCCGCCCGCACCCCACCCCGCGTGTCGATCCACGTTCGACAGGTGAACCCAAACCGACACGGGCTGGTGGCGAGTTTGGGAGCATGGCGGGCGTGTCGGGTGCCCGTCATGTCGCGCTGCTCGCCGCGCTCCTGTCGCTCGTCCTCGTCACGGGCGCGGACGCGGCGCGCGTGCCGTCGGGAATGCTGGCCAAGTCCAAGGACGGCTGGATCACCCTGGCCTTCGTCGCCGCACCAAACATGCCGGTCACGTTCACCGAGACGACGGGCGGCGTGACCGAGCCGATCCGCACCGTCACCACCGACGCTCGCGGGTACGCGCCGGTCGAGAAGGCGCGGGCCTGGCGCTGCGACCGGCTCGTCCGCACGTTCGCCGCGCACGGCGTCGCCTCCGACGGCGAGGTCTACGACGGCACCTACGACGTCAAGACACCGTCGTGCGCGACGCGCCTGGCGCTCACCGTCCCCCGCCACGTCGACCGCAACCACAGCTTCGGCGTGCGCATGTCCGACCGCTTCCGGCTCGGGGACATCGACGTCGACCTCTGCGTCGACGGCGCGGGCATCAGGCACCGCTGCTACTCCGTCCTGCTGCCCGGCCGGGCCGGCGGCACCGTCCGGCGCTTCACCGCCAGGCGCAGCGGCCACGTCCGCGTGGCGGTCCGCCTCTACCGCACCTCGACGGTGCGCACGGTGGCGGTCGGCCGGGCCCGGCCCGCGACCAACCCGGGCGCGCCGGTCGTCCTGGCCACCGGCGACTCGACGATCATGGGCATCGACAGCTTCCTGGCCGACCGGCTGGGCTCCGGCGGCCGCGTGGTGTCCGACTTCCACGTCGGCACCGGCATCACCACGCCCGGCGAGACGAGCTGGAAGGCCTTCGCCACCAGGCAGTCCCGGCGCTTCCACCCGGACGTCACCGTCATCTCGGTCGGCGCCAACGAGGGCTATCCGTTCGGCGACACCGAGTGCTGCGACACGCCGTGGGTCACGAAGTACGCGACCTACCTCAGGGCGCTGATGGACCGCTACCAGCGCGACGGCGCCGCCCACGTGGCCTGGCTGACGCTGCCGATCCCCCAGGACGACCGCCGGGCCGCGATCACCCGGGCGGTCAACCGCGCGATCTTCGCCGCCGCCGCCGGCCAGAAGGGCGTCGTCGTCGTCGACCTCGTCGCCGTCTTCACACCGGACGGCAGGTTCCGGCAGTCGATGACTTACGAGGGCAGGAGCGTGCGGGTCCGCGAGGACGACGGCCTGCACCTCAGCGTCGCGGGCACGAAGATCGCGGCCGACGCCGCGCTGAAGGCCATCCGGACGACGGATTGGCTGCGCGGTACATAACCTGCCGGGCGTGACCGAATTCACCAGCATCGGCGTCGCGGGCGCCGGTTTCATGGGCTCGGGCATCGCCGAGTCGAGCGCTGCCGCAGGCCTCTCCGTCGTCGTCTACGAGCCCGGGCAGGCCGCTCTGGACGCCTCGCGGGCCGGGATCGAGAAGTCGATCGGCCGCCAGGTCGACCGCGGCCGCCTGTCCGACGAGGACGGCACCGCGCTCATCAGCCGCATCTCCTGGACCACCGAGCTCGAGGCCCTGGCCCCGTCCCAGCTCATCGTCGAGGCGATCATCGAGGACGTCGACATCAAGCGTGACCTCTTCGCCCGCCTGGACGCCGCGCTGCCCGCCGAGACGATCTTCGCCTCCAACACGTCGTCGATCGCGATCTCGACGTTGGCCGCCGCCACCCAGCGCGCCGACCGCTTCTGCGGGCTGCACTTCTTCTCCCCCGTCCCGTTGATGAAGCTCGTCGAGGTCGTCGTCGCGATCGGCACCTCCGAGGAGACCGCCACCAGCGCCGCCGCCTACGTCGCCGCGATCAACAAGACGTCGATCCGCACGAAGGACCGCAGCGGGTTCGTCGTCAACGTCCTGCTCGTCCCCTACCTGATGAGCGCGATCCGGCTCTACGAGGAGGAGTTCGCCTCCGCCGAGGACATCGACCAGGGGATGGAGCTCGGCACGGGGCACCCGATGGGCCCGCTGAAGCTGCTGGACATGATCGGCCTGGACACCTTCCTGCTGGTCTGCGACTCGCTCTACGACGAGTTCAAGCAGCCCCACTACGCGGCCCCGCCGCTGCTGAAGCGGATGGTGTCGGCCGGCCGCCTGGGCCGCAAGTCCGGCCGCGGGTTCTACGACTACACCTAGCGGTCTGTCAGATTTCTCCCACGGAGTGCGACTTGAGCTTCGTGGGAGAAGAGACACAGGCCGAGGAGGACGCCGCCGTACGGCGGTTCATCGTCGCCCGCGATGCGGGTGACCGGGTGGCTGCGGCCGCCGCGTGGGAGGCGCTGATCGTGCGCGAGGAACGCCGGATCCGGGTGTACATCATGGGCTGGCGCGACGCGAACGGCGACCGCCTGCCGGCGTCGGAGCGTGAGGCGGTGTTCGCCCGGACGCTGACGCGTGCCTCGACCGGCATGTTCAAGGCCAGCAACTTCCGCGACGTCCGCACCAGCGGACAGCTGCGGGCGTGGCTGAAGACGTGCGTCGGCTACGCCGCGCACGACCAGTACCGGTCATGGATGCGCCACGAGAAGCACGCCGCGGGCTCGATCGACGAGCCCGCGGGCGAGGACGGCACCGGGTCGCGCTATGAGTCGGTGCTGATCGACGGTGCTGCGTCGCCGGAGCGCTACCTGGAGAAGAGCGTCGCCCACGACGCCGTCCACACGGGCCTGGCGAAGGTCCCCAACGACAAGCAGCGGAAGGTGCTGGAGATGGACCTGCTCGGCGTCCCCGATGACGAGATCGCCGCGGCCCTCGACGTGAATGTCGGCTACGTCTACCAGCTCCGCCGTCGCGGACTGATGAAGCTGAAGGAGGTGCTCGGCGATGTCGACTGCTGAAGACGTGCTCGGCCGGTTCGCCGCAGCCTGGAAGGCCGGCGAGCATCCCCGCATCGAGGAGTACGCCGATCAGGTCGACCCCACCGAGGTCGACACGTTCCTGGACATGGCCGTCGCCTGGATGGACGTCGCGCCCGACCCCCCGATGGATCAGGCGACGTACGCCGCCATCGCGGCCACGCCGGCCATCGCCGCGACAGCGCAGGCCATCCGCGAGGACGCCTCGCTCTGGCCCGCGCTGCTGCCGCAGCTGCGTGAGAAGCGCGGGCTGTCGGTCGGCGACCTGGCGGCCAAGGTGACCGCGGCGCTGGGCATCCGCGGCGCCGACGCGCGCACGGAGCACTGGCTACGGCGCATGGAGGACGACCGCGTCGATCCGGCGGGGGTGTCTCGGCGGGTGTTCGACGCGCTCGGCGCGGCGCTGAAGGTGCCCGCGGGAGTCATCGCCGACGCCGGCGACGTGAAGGGCTGGAGGCCGGCGGCCGCCGCCGGGGGCGGGCTGCTCTGGCGCACCGACGACGCCGACATGGACGACACCGGCCACGCGCTGGACGTCATCGCCGAGCTGGCGTCGATCCCGATGCCGGCCGCGTCCGCGAGGCCGGCCGCGGCGGACGCGCCCTCCGCGCCGCCCCGACCCGACGACCTCATCGACGACCTGTTCACACTCGGCCGCTGAACGTCCTCACAACGTCAGGTGCTCCAGCGCCTTGAGCAGCGCGGCGGGCGGCTGACCGGCCGTCCGTGCCGCGCGGATCACGCCGATGTCGCGGTCGACCAGCCGCTCCAGCAGCGTGCCGCGCCACACCGCCGGCAGGCGCGTCGCCTCGGCCAGCTGCACGCGCTGCAGCTCGTCGTCGCGCGGCGGCAGGTCCAGGCGCGCGATGACCTCGGCGTGGAGGTCGTCGTTCAGCTCGGCCTCCAGGCGCTTGCCGGCGTTCCAGTCCAGGACGCCCGCGCCGGTCAGGCTGTACAGCGCGACGTACGCCGACACCCCGTAGTGGTGGGCCATGAGGCAGACCGCCTCCAGGCCGACGTGGTCGCCCCGTGACGCCCACCAGTCCGCGACCCCGGCGCGGGGGACGAGCAGCTCGGCGGCGAACGCGTTGGCCTCGATCTCCTGCGGGTCGCGCGTGGTGTCGCTCAGCGTCGCGGGCGAGTCGATGATCTTCGCCGCCCGGTGGCCGATGAAGTGGTGGCCGAACTCGTGCGCCACCGTGAAGCGCTGCCGCACGACCGCATGGGTGCGGTTGACATAGACCATCGGGATGTCGGGCTTGTAGGCGCCCGAGACGTAGACCGGGAGGTCGCCGACGAAGACCGGCACCTGCGCCTCCACCGTGGAGACCACGCAGACCAGGGGCGCGACCGGATCCAGGCCGAGGGCCTCGCGGGCCTGGCGTGCCCGCTTGCGGCCGCGGTTGGAGTGCTCCTTGGGGACCACGCCGCCATCAAACCAAAGAGCCCGCCCGGCGTCGCGCCGGACGGGCTCCAGGTCACAACCCGGGGTGGGAAGCTGCTGTCAGGAGTTGACCTTCTCGTCCTTGGGCGCGGACTCCTTGTCCTCGGACTTGGACTCGCCCTTGCCCTTGGCGGTCTTGCGCTCGACCTGCTCGCACGAGCCGTTCGGCGCCGCCGCGGACGCGTCGGTGATCACGTCGTACTCGTCGAGGAAGGCCTTGTCGTTGCCGGCACCGCAGGTGATGCGGTCGACCTCGCCGTCGCGGGTGCGGAAGACGTCGTCGCCGTTGCCACCGTCAAGCGTGTCGCCGACCTGGTCGCCGGGGGCCGTGACGTCGGTGCGGGCCAGGGCCCAGAGCACGTCGTTGCCCTCTCCGCCGATCGAGGTGTCCTGCCCGACGTTGGCGAAGATGGTGTCGTTGCCGGCGCCACCGTCCTGGTAGTCGTCGCCCGAGCCGCCGGCCATCTTGTCGTTGCCGTTCTCGCCGTAGGACTTGTCGTTTCCGGTGCCGCCGTACATGAAGTCACGGCTGTCGCCGCCGTACAGCGTGTCGTTGCCGGCCGCGCCGAAGATCCTGTCGAACGACGTCAGGTCGCCGGTGTTGTTGGCGTCACCGCGGACGGTGTCGTCGCCGGAGCCGCCGTTGAGCCAGTCGTTGCCCTGGACGCCGCTGATCGTGTCGTTGCCGGCGCCGCCGAAGACGCGGTCGTTGCCGGAGCCACCGTTGAGCTTGTCGTCGCCGCCGTAGCCGAAGATGCGATCGCGTCCGGCGTTGCCGTTGATCGTGTCGGCGACCTTCGTGCCCCTGAGGCGCTCGTTGCCGGGACCACCGTTGATGGTGGCTGCGAGAGCAGTGGCCGGGACGAGCGCCAGGGAGGCGACGGCGGCGGTGAGGGCCTTGCGGTGTGACATGTGGAGCATCTCCTGAGAAGTCGGGGAAACCTGCTGAGGGGATGTATGACCGGTAACGGGCACTCCATGTCCGACCTCTCAGAGACACCTCACGCATCGTGAGGGATCTGTGAGAAGCCCGATGGGTGTGTGCGAGGATCAGGAACCCTGAAAGACGTCATGCTGCGCCGTATCTCCGCCCTCATCCTCGCCCTGCTCATCTGCTTCAGCGCATCCGTCGCGGTCGCGGCCGTGCGGCAGGGCACCCCGCGCCCGGACAAGATCGTCGGCACCGCCGGCGACGACACCTACAACGGCCGGGCCGGCAACGACGACATCCGCGGGCGCGGCGGCAACGACAAGATCCAGGGCGGAGCGGGCAACGACTTCCTCGCGGGCGACGCGGGCAACGACAACCTCCAGGGCGGAGCCGGCAACGACACCCTCGTCGGCGGCTCGGGCAACGACACCCTCGCCGGCGGCGCCGGCCAGGACACCATCGTCGGCGGCAACGGCAACGACCTGATCAAGGCGGCCGACGGTGAGGTCGACACGATCACCTGCGGGCGCGGCCGCGACCGCGTCTTCGCGGACGCCGGCGACTCGGTCGCCTCCGACTGCGAGAGGGTCAAGATTGGCTGAGCCGCGCCCCGTCGTCCTGCTCGTGGACGACGACGCGGCGATCCGCCGCTCGCTGGGCACGGGCCTGGAGCTCGAGGGCTTCGAGGTCGTCCCCGCCTCCGGCGGCCGGGCCGCGCTGGCCGCGGCCGAGACGGTCTCCCCGTCGGTCGTCCTGCTCGACATGACGATGCCCGACATGGACGGCCTGGAGGTCCTGGAGCGGTTGCGCGCCTCCGGCGACGACGTCCCCGTCTGCGTGCTCAGCGCGCGGGACGACGTCGACGACCGCGTCCGCGGCCTGCAGGCCGGGGCCGACGACTACATCGTCAAGCCGTTCGCGCTGGAGGAGGTCACGGCGCGGCTGCATGCGCTGCTGCGGCGCCGTCCCCCGGCCCCGACCGACCAGCTCGTCGTCGGGGACATCGTCCTGGACCCCGGGCAGCACACGGCCGCCCGTGGCGGGCGCGACCTCGGCCTGACGCGGCGCGAGCTGGAGCTGCTGGCGCTCTTCATGCGCCACCCCGGCGAGGTGCTGGACCGCAAGCGCCTGCACGAGGACGTGTGGGGCTACACCTTCGACCCGGGCACCAACGTCGCCGACGTCTTCGTCGGCTACCTGCGCCGCAAGCTCGAGGCCGACGGCGAGCCCCGCGTGCTGCACACGGTGCGCGGCGTCGGCTTCGTCCTGCGGGTCTGACCTCCCGTGTGGAGCCTGCGCGGGCGCCTGACGCTGGGAGTGACGGTCGCGCTGGCCGCGGTGTTCGCGGTCGCGGGCGTGCTCGTCGCGCGCAACAGCGACCGCGTCGACCGGCAGGTCCTCGACGACCGGCTGATCCGCACCGCCGAGCTGTCGCGCGCGACGGCCGTCGGCTTCGTGCAGGACGAGCTGCCCGGTGACGACAAGCGCCTCGACGACGTGTTGCGCGCCTCCGCGTCCTCGCTGCAGCTGACCATCGGGTCGACGGCGGCGCTGAACGCGGGCCGCCCGCCCCCCGGCGGGGCGACGCTGCCGCTGGGCCTGCACACGGTGACCCGGGGCGGACAGCACTACCGCACCTACGTGGAGCGGCTGAAGGACCAGGGCCTGGGCGGGGTGGCGCGGCTGGAGGTCGCGTCGTCGCTGGAGCCGCTGGAGCGGCGCCAGTCACGGCTGCGGCGGACGCTGCTGACGACGTTCGCGGTGTCGCTGCTGGTCGCGGCGGCGCTGGTCTGGTTCGTCACCGGTGGCGTGCTGCGGCCGCTGAAGCGCCTGCGCGAGGGCACCAAGCAGATCGCCACGGAGGAGGACCTGGCCCGGCCGCTGGAGGTGACCGGGCCCACCGAGGCGCGGGCGCTGGCCGAGGACTTCAACGCGATGCTCGAGCGGCTGGGCACCTCCGCAGAGGAGCGCAACCGCGCGCTGGACGCGACGCGGCGCTTCGCGGCGGACGCCGGCCACGAGCTGCGCACGCCGCTGACGGCGATGCAGGCCACGCTGGGCGTGCTGGCCCGGCATCCCGACCTGGAGGCGTCCAAGCGCACCGCGATGGCCGAGGAGGCCCTGGCCGACCAGCGGCGCCTCGTGGCGCTGCTCGACGGCCTCCAGGCCCTGGCCCGCGGCGACGCCGGACCGGTGGCGTTGGCCGAGGCCGACCTGGCCGAGATCTGCGACGCCTCGGCGGCCGCCGCGCGGGCGCGCTGGCCCGGCGTGACGTTCGACGTCGCGCTGCCCGACGACGCGGTGCTGCTGCACGGCTGGGAGCCGGGGCTGCGCCTGCTGGTCGACAACCTCATCGAGAACGCCTGCCGGCACGGCCGCCGCGACGGCGCGGTCGTCCGCATCGTCCTCACGGGCCGCGTGCTGGTGGTCGAGGACAACGGCCCGGGCATCCCGGCGGCCGAGCGGGAGCGGCTGTTCGAGCCGTTCGCCCGGCTGGAGGGCACCGACCGGCCCGGCTCGGGCCTCGGGCTGGCCCTCGTCGCGCAGCAGATCCGCCTGCACGGCGCGATCATCGAGATCGGGGACGCGCCGGAACTCGGGGGCGCCTCGATGACGGTGCGCTTCTGACGCCGACCGCGCCAGGACGTCGCGGGTGTCTTCTAGGAGCGCGCCGCCGGGAGCGACCGCATCGCCACGGCAGTGCCCGTCTGACGGCGGGCCGGGCGAGGCGCCGAGGTCCACTGCGGGATGTCGGCGCCGCAGAGCGGGCAGCTCATCGGGAAGTGCCCCCATTGGCGGACGTGGTTCCAGAAGTCCTCGTGGCGCTCGGAGAGCGGGTTGCGACAGCCGCTGCACCGGGTGCTGACCGCGCCACCGCCCGTGGGCTGGAGGTCGCTCACGTCGCCCGGCAGCCAGATCCGCTCGTAGCCGACCAGGGCGGCCCAGTCCTTCAGCGCCCGCACGGCCGGCGGCGTGGGCTCGGTGAGGAACGTGACGATGACCTCGCGCGCGTCGCCGGAGGGGTCGCCCTCCTCGTCGAGCTCCCGCTCGACGGTCAGGTCGGCGATCGTGACACCGGCCCTGCCGCGCGCGTCCAGCAGCGACGCGAGCGGGCCCCAGGTCACGAGACCGCGATGCCAGTCGACGAGGCGGACGACCCCGTCGGGACGGATGGTGGCGCGAAAGTCAGGCACGTCTCCTCAGTCGCGCGGACGGTCGCCGATCTGACGATCCGAAGGGACGACCGCGCGCGTCGGTGCAGCAGGAGTGCCGCTGGTCCTCGCGAGTTGCGCGGCAACTGCGGCCTTTCGGCGGGGCGCCGGGGGACATCGCCCGGGGTCGTTGTAGGTTCGCTGTCAGAACGGCCGCCCCGGGGGCGACCCACGAATCCCGATGCTCCACCTCCACCGCGCAGAACGGGCCGATGCCCTCGTCGACGCGCTCGGCACCGTCCTGGCCGAGCCGCTGCCCGACCCGTTCGCGCCCGACGTCATCGCGATCCCCACGCGCGGCATGGAGCGCTGGCTGACGCAGCGGCTGTCCGCGCACCTCGGTGCGTCGGCGGGCCGGGGGGACGGCATCGTCGCCAACGTCGGCTTCCCGTCGCTGCGCACGCTGGTGGACGAGGCGGTCGCTGCCGCGATCGCGCTGCCCGCCGACGCCGACGCCTGGCAGCCGGGCCGGATGGTCTGGCCGCTGCTGGACGTGGTCGACGGCGCGCTCGGCGAGGACTGGCTGCGCCTGCTGGCCGACCATCTCGAGAACAGCGTGGGCGGCCTCGAGGAGGACGAGACCGCGCGGCGGCTGTCGGCCGTCCGCCACATCGCCGGCCTCTACGACCGCTACGCGCTCTACCGCCCGCAGATGCTGCGCTCCTGGCTGGCGGGCGAGGACTGCGACGCGTCGGGCCGGCGGCTCAACGACGCGGCGCTGTGGCAGGCGGAGCTGTGGCGCCGGCTGCGCCGCACCATCGGCCAGCCCGGCCCCGCCGAGCGCACCGACGCCGCCGCCGACGCGCTGATCATGGACCCGACGCTGTCGGACCTGCCGCCGCGCCTGTCGCTGTTCGGCCTGACGCGGCTGCCCGCGCGGCAGTTGCAGGTCCTGCGCGCCCTGTCGGTCGGCCGCGACGTCCACCTGTTCCTGCTGCACCCCTCGCTGGCGCTGTGGGACCGGATCGCCGCCTCGTCCTCGCCGCCGTCGGACGCGCCGGTCCGCCGCGCCGACGACCTGACGCGGACGCTGCCACGCAACCGCCTGCTGGAGTCCTGGGGCAGCGACGCCCGCGAGCTGCAGCTCGTCGCCAGCGGGCACTACGTCGACCACCCTGCGCCGCTGGCCGACGCGCCCGCCAGCCTGCTCGGGCTGATCCAGCGCGACGTCCGCGCCGACGTCGCCCCGCCCGGCGCACCCCTGCCCGGGGCACCGGACACGCGCCCGGTCCTGGCCGACGACGACACCTCCATCCAGATCCACTCCTGCCACGGCCGCGCCCGCCAGGTCGAGGTGCTGCGCGACGCGATCCTGCACCTGCTGCAGGAGGACCGCACGCTGCAACCCCGCGACGTGATCGTCATGTGCCCGGACATCGAGGCGTTCGCGCCCCTGATCCAGGCGACCTTCGGCGCGGGCGAGATCGACGCCGACGGCGAGCTCGCGCTGCCCGACGAGGTCCGCCCGCCGGACCTGCGCGTGCGTCTGGCCGACCGCTCGCTGCGGCAGACCAACCCGGTGCTGGGCACCGTCAGCCGTCTGCTGGAGCTGGCCGACCAGCGGCTCACGGCGTCACAGGTCCTCGACCTCGCCGACCGCGGCCCGGTGCGCCGCCGCTTCGGCTTCGACGACGACGACCTCAGCCGCATCGAGGACTGGGTCAGCGACTCCGGCGTGCGCTGGGGCCTGGACCCCGCCCACCGCACCCCGTTCAAGCTGACCAACGTCCCGTTCAACACCTGGCGGTCGGGGCTGGACCGGGTGCTGCTCGGCGTGGCGATGACCGAGGACGACCAGCGTCTGGTCGGCGACGTCCTGCCCCTGGACGACGTCGAGTCCGGCGCGATCGACCTGGCCGGGCGCTTCGCCGAGCTCGTCGACCGGCTCGCGACGATCGCCGACGCCTTCGCGGTGGCCAAGACGCTGCCGGCCTGGACCGCCGCGATCGGCGAGGCCGCCGACGCGCTGACGGCGTGCGCGCCCCGCGACGGGTGGCAGCGCGCCGAGCTGGACCGGATGCTCGGCGACCTGACGGCCGAGGCCGCCGTCGGGGGACGCGGCTCGCTCATCGAGCTCGCCGAGATCCGCGCGCTGCTGGCCGATCGCCTGGCCGGTCGTCCCACCCGCGCGAACTTCCGCACCGGCCACCTGACGATCTGCACGCTCGTGCCGATGCGCTCGGTCCCGCACCGCGTCGTCTGCCTGCTGGGCCTGGACGACGGCGTCTTTCCCCGGCGCTCCCCGCGCGACGGCGACGACCTGCTCGTCGAGGACCCGCACGTCGGCGACCACGACTCGCGCGCGGAGGACCGGCAGATGCTGCTCGACGCGCTGTTGGCCGCGACCGACCGGCTCGTGATCACCTACACGGGCAACGACGAGCGGACCAATGCGGTCAAGCCGCCGGCCGTGCCGGTCGGGGAGCTGCTGGACATGGCCGACCGGACCGTGCAGGTCGACGACGTCCGCGAGCGGCTCGTGCGCCGGCACAAGCTGCAGCCCTTCGACCCCGAGAACTTCGCCGCCGACGCGCCGTGGTCGTTCGACCGCATCACCCTGGCGGGCGCGCAGGCGCTGGCAGCCTCCGAGCGCACCGCGACCGGACCGTTCCTGCCCGGCCCGCTGCCGCCGCTGACGTCGCCGGTCGTCGAGCTCGACGAGCTCATCCGCTTCGTCGGCCATCCGGTCAAGGCCTTCCTGCGCGGCCGGTTGGGCATCTCGCTCACGGACATCTCCGAGGAGCTGCGCGACGCGCTGCCGATCGAGCTCGACGCGCTGGAGAAGTGGGGCGTCGGCGACCGCATCCTCCGCGCGCTGCTGGCGGGCGGGACGATCCAGGCGGCCGTCGCCGCCGAGCGTGCCCGCGGCGACCTGCCGCCCGGCCGGCTGGGCCAGCGCGCCGTCGAGGAGGCCGCCGAGACCGCGTCGGCGATCTTCGGCCAGGCGGCCACGCACTTCTCCCGCACCCACGACCTCGGCTCGTTGGACGTCAACCTCGTGCTGCCCGACGGACGTCGCTTCAGCGGCACGGTCGCCGGCGTCTGCGACGACCGCCTGCAGGCCGTCCAGTATTCGCGCGTGCGGGCCAAGCACCGCATCGAGGCCTGGGTGCGGCTGCTGGCGGCCACCGTCGCCCACCCCGAGCTGGCGCTCAGCGCGATGACCATCGGGCGCTCGGCCACACGGGGCCGCAAGGTCGACGCCGTGCGGCTGGGCCCGGTCCCCGTGGAGGACGCCTGGGCGGCGCTGACGGACCTCATCGAGCTGTACGACCGCGGCATGCGCGAGCCGGCACCGGTCTCCTGCGCCGCCGGCGCCGCGTACGCCGCCGCGGCCCTGCACGACCGACCGGTCCTGAAGGCGGTCGAGAACGAGTGGAAGTCGGCCTACACCTTCGACAAGGAGGACCGTGAGCCCGAGCACCTGCTCGCCTTCGGCGGTGAGCTGACGGTCGAGGACCTGCTCACCGGCGTCCCGCGCGAGGACGAGAAGGGCCCGGGCTGGGACGAGCACCAGCACTCGCGCTTCGGCCGCTGGGCGGTGCGCATCTGGAAGCCGCTGCTGGACGCCGAGGAGGTGGCCAGCCGGTGAGCGACGAGTTCGACGTCCTCGGCGAGCTGCCCTCCCCCGGCGTCACCGTCCTGGAGGCCAGCGCGGGCACCGGCAAGACGTACACGATCGCCGCGCTGGCGACGCGCTACGTGGCCGAGGGCACGCCCCTGGACAAGATCCTCGTCGTCACGTTCACGCGGATGGCGACCGGTGAGCTGCGCGAGCGGGTCCGTGAGCGGCTGGTGTCCGCCGAGGCGGAGCTGTCGCGGGTGCTCGCCGGCGCACCCGTGGACCCCGACGACGCCGTCGCGGTGCTGCTGGCCTCGGAGGACGTGCAGCGGCGCCAGGAGCGGCTGGCGCGCGCCATCGCCGACTTCGACGCCGCCACGATCACGACCACCCACGGCTTCTGCCAGGAGGTCCTCGGATCGCTGGGCTTCGCCGGGGACGTCGAGCGCGACTGCACCTTCGTCGAGGACGTCAACGACCTGATGGACGAGGTCGTCGACGACCTCTACGTCCGCAAGTTCTCCCACCAGCCTCCGGCCTTCCCGTACAAGCAGGCGCGCCGCGTGGCGTCGGTCGCGGTGAACAACCCCGGCGCGGTCGTCGTGCCCGAGCCGGTCATCGGATCGGATCTCGTGCCCGAGATGCGCTCGAGCCTGGCGACGCAGGTGCGGCTCGAACTGGAGCACCGCAAGCGCCGCCTGGGCGTGATGACCTACGACGACCTGCTCACCCGCCTGCGCGAGACGCTGCGCGACCCCGACCGCGGGGCCGAGGTGGCCAACCGGCTGCGCGACCGCTACCGCGTCGTGCTGGTCGACGAGTTCCAGGACACCGACCCGGTGCAGTGGGACATCCTGCGCGACGCGTTCGGCCACGACGACGCGACGCTCGTGCTCATCGGCGACCCCAAGCAGGCCATCTACGCGTTCCGCGGCGCCGACGTCTTCGCCTACCTCGACGCCGCCGAGGACGCCGCCCGCCGCGCGACGCTGACCGTCAACTACCGCTCCGACCAGCCGCTGCTGACCGCCTACGACGCCATCTTCGGCGCGGCGCAGCTCGGCCACCCGGGCATCGTCTACCGGCAGGTCCGCGCCTGCGACGCGCACGAGACGGCCCGCTTGTCGGGCTCCCACGACGACGCCCCGCTACGGCTGCGCGTCGTCCCCCGCGGCACGCGCCAGGTGGGGCTGACGAACTCCGGCTACGCGCCGGTCGCGGACGTCCGCGAGCAGATCGCGGCGGACCTCGCGGCCGACCTCGTGACGCTCCTGGAATCCGGCGCGACCATCGACGGGACCGGCGTGCGCCCGGGCGACGTCGCCGTCCTGGTCCGGCGCAACCGCGATGCGGCCACGATCCGGCAGGCCCTGGAGGACGCCGGGGTGCCGGCGGTCATCAACGGCGCCGGCTCGGTCTTCGCCGGCGACCCGGCGCTGGACTGGCTGCGGCTGCTGGAGGCGCTGGAACGTCCCTCCTACGCGCCCCGTGCGCGCGCGGCGGCGCTGACGCCGTTCTTCGGCTGGAGCCCGGAGCGCGTCGCGTCCGCCGAGGACGCCGAGTGGGAGGACGTCCACCAGCGCCTGCACCACTGGGCGCAGGTGCTGCGCGTCAACGGCGTCGCGTCGCTGTTCGAGGTCGTGACGCTCGGTGAGGGCCTTCCCGGCCGGGTGCTGACGCTGGACGACGGCGAGCGCCGCCTGACCGACCTGCGCCACGTCGGGCAGCTGCTGCACGCCGAGGCGACCTCCGAGCATCTGGGCGTGGCGGCGCTCGTGACGTGGCTGCGCCGCCGGATCGCGGAGGCCGGCCAGGACCCCGACGAGGAGCGCTCGCGCCGCCTGGAGTCCGACGCCGCCGCGGTGCAGGTGCTGACGATCCACCGGGCCAAGGGCCTGGAGTTCCCGATCGTCTACTACCCCTCGCTGTGGGAGCCGACCTGGATCCCCGGCAGCGACCGCGACCCGGAGCCGATCTTCTTCCACGACGAGGACGCCGGCCTGCAGCGCACGGTCGACGTGGGCCTCGACGGCGCGGCCTACGTCGCGCACCGCCGCCGCCACGAGCTGGAGCTGCGCGGTGAGGACCTGCGGCTGGCCTACGTGGCGCTGACCCGCGCCAAGCACCAGGCGATCGTCTGGTGGGCAGGGTCCTACGACTCCCAGAACTCACCGCTGTCCCGGCTGATCTTCGACCAGGAGCTCGACGGGTCGGTGCCGCCCATGGGCCGCGGCGTCCCGACCGACGAGCAGGCCTGCGCGAAGTTCGCGTCCATCGCCAAGCGGCTGGACGGCTGCGCCTCGGTGGCGGTGGTCGAGGCCGGCGGTGCCCCGCAGTGGTCGGGCGAGGCCGCGACGCCGACGCTGCTGTCGGCCGCGGTGTTCGACCGCCACCTCGACCTGGCCTGGCGGCGGACGTCCTACTCGGACATCACCTCCGGTGGCCGCGAGGCGCACGTGGCGTCCGAGCCCGAGGAGGCGCTGGTGGCCGACGAGGACGAGGAGGCCGTCGCACCGGCCGCCGTGCCGTCGGAGGGGCTGCAGACCATCGTCGGCCTCGACGCGATGACGGGCGGCGTCCACGTCGGCACCCTGCTGCACGACGTCTACGAGCGCACCGACTTCGCGGCGGCCGACCTCGTCGACGAGGTGGCGGTGCGGCTGGAGGAGGCGCGCACGCGCCGGCGCGTGGATGTCGGTGAGGCCGACGTCGTCGCCGGTGTCGTGGCATCGCTGCAGACCCCGCTCGGCCCGCTGGTCGACGACCTGCGCCTCTGCGACATCGCGCGGGCCGACCGCCTGGACGAGCTGGTCTTCGAGCTGCCGCTGGCCGGCGGCGACGAGCCGGTCGACGCGGTCACCCCGGGCGCGATCGGCGCGCTGCTGCGAGAGTGCCTTGCGCCCGGCGACCCGCTGCACGGCTACGCCGACCGCCTGGAGGACCCGGACCTGCGCGGGCGCATCCGCGGGTTCCTGACGGGCTCGATCGACCTCGCCTTCCGCATCGACGGCCGCTACGGCATCGTCGACTACAAGACCAACCGCCTGTCCGCCCACGACGAGCCGCTGCAGCTGTGGCACCACCGGCCGGAGGCGCTGACCGCGGTGATGTACCGGTCCCACTACGCGCTGCAGGGGCTGCTCTACACGGTCGCGCTGCACCGCTACCTGCGCTGGCGGGTGCCCGGCTACACGCCCGAGACGCACCTGGCCGGTGTCTTCTACTGCTTCATCCGCGGCATGGTCGGGGAGGACACGCCGCGCATCGACGGCGTGCCGCTGGGCGTGTTCGCCTGGCGCCCGCCCGGTGAGCTGGTCGAGCGGCTGTCGGACCTGCTGGACCGGGGAGGCACGCCGTGACCGCGCTGGAGGACGTCTTCGAGGCGCGCCTGGCCACCCGCTCGTCGGGGCTGCTGCGCCAGTTCAACGAGGCGGGCGTGCTGGCCACCGCCGATGTCCACGTCGCCCTGCGGCTGGGCGGGTTCCTCGACGAGACCGACGAGTCGGTCCTGCTCGCCGCCGCGCTGGCGGTGCGCGGGCCGCGGCTGGGCCATGTCTTCGTCGACCTGCGGACCATCGCCACCACTGCGACGGTGGACGCCGAGATCGACGTCGACGTCGCGGCACTGCCCTGGCCCGAGCCGGACGCCTGGCGCGCCGCGGTCGCCGCCTCGCCGCTTTCCGGCGTCGGTGAGAACCCCGCCGCGGAGGACGGTCCGCGTCCGCTGCGGCTGGCCGGCTCGCACCTCTACCTCGACCGCTACTGGCGCGAGGAGCGGCAGATCGCCGCCGACCTCGCGTCGTTCGCCGCGACGCCGCCCGCCGTCGACGACCAGCTGCTGGCCGACGGCCTGGCCCGCGTCTTCGCCGGGCAGGCCGACGGGGCGCAGATCGTCGCCGCCGCCTCCGCGGTCCTGCGCCGTGTCGCCGTGGTCGCGGGCGGGCCCGGCACGGGCAAGACGACGACGGTCGCCCGCATCGCGGCGCTGCTCTGCGAGCAGGCCACGGCCGCCGGCCGACCGCTGCCGCTGATGGCGCTGGCCGCGCCGACCGGCAAGGCGGCGGCGCGCCTCGGCGAGGCCGTCCACGCCGAGGCCCGCAAGCTCGACGTCGCCGAGCCCGTCCGGCAGGCGCTGGTCGGTCTCGACGCGGTCACGCTGCACCGGCTGCTCGGCTGGCGGCCCGGTTCCAACTCGCGCTTCCGCCACCACCGGGGCAACCGCCTGGCCCACGACATCGTGATCGTCGACGAGACGTCGATGGTCGGCCTGTCGATGATGTCGCGGCTGGTCGAGTCGATCCGGCCGGACGCCCGGCTGATCCTCGTCGGCGACCCGGGGCAGCTGTCCTCGATCGAGGCCGGCGCGGTGCTGGGCGACATCGTCGGTCCGTCCGACGACCGCCTCCAGCTCAGCGCAGGCGCCCGGTCCCGGCTGTCCGCCGTCGTCGGGCGGGAGGTCGTCGCCGACGAGATCCCCGCCGACGCGGTCGGCGACGGCATCGTCGTGCTGGACAAGACCCACCGCTTCGACGACGCGATCCTCGGCCTGGCCACCGCCATCCGCGCCGGCGACGCCGACCAGGTCATCGCCGAGCTGCGCGCAGGAGGTGACGACATCACCTGGCTGGACGTCGACGTGGCGCAGGCCGCACCCGACGAGCTCGCCGGGATCCGCTCGCGGGCGCTGGCGTGGGCGCTGAGCGTCCGGTCCGCGGCGCTGGCCGGGGACGCCGAGGGCGCGCTGAAGGCCCTCGGCGAATTCCGCGTGCTGTGCGCGCACCGCCGCGGTGACCACGGCGCGGCGACGTGGGTCGCCGCGATCGAGGGGTGGCTGCAGGACGAGGTCCCCGACTTCGCCGCCTCGGGCCGCTGGTACATCGGCCGGCCGCTGCTGGTCACCGAGAACGACTACGGGCTGAAGCTGTTCAACGGCGACACGGGCGTCATCGTCGCCACCGCGACCGACCGCGTCAGCGCGGCCTTCGAGCGACGTGACGAGGTGCTGCGCTTCGCGCCCTCGCGCCTCTCCGCGGTGGAGACCGTCTACGCGATGACCATCCACAAGTCGCAGGGCTCGCAGTTCGGCACCGCGGCCGTCGTCCTGCCGGACGCCACGTCGCGGATCCTGACCCGCGAGCTGCTGTACACCGCCGTCACCCGCGCCGTCGACCACCTCATCGTCGCCGGCACCGAGCAGACCATCCGTGAAGCCGTCGCCCGTCCCATCGCCCGCGCGTCGGGCCTGCGGGGCCGTCTCTGGGAGGAGTGAAGTGAACGCCGTCATCCGCTCGTTGCTCCTGAAGCGCCTCGAGGACAGCGACCTCGAGGCCGCCGCGCGGCAGGTCCTGCTCGACGCGCTGCCCGACGCGGTGGAGGACGGCGCGGCGGCGTCCCCGGCCTATCTGCGCTCGATCAGCGTCGAGGGCTTCCGCGGCATCGCCGGCACCGCGACGTTGCCGCTGGAACCCCGGCCCGGGCTCGTCGTGGTCGTGGGCCGCAACGGCAGCGGCAAGTCCTCGTTCGCCGAGGGCCTGGAGCTGTTGATGACCGGGGAGACCAAGCGCTGGCACAAGAAGACCAAGGCCTGGACGGACACCTGGCAGTGCCTGCACCACGAGGGCCCGACGCGCCTGGGCGCGGAGTTCGTGCTCGAGGGCGGTGAGGTCGTCGAGCTGGAGCGCACCTGGCCGCGGGGCTCGGCCTTCGACGACCCCATCGGCCGGGAAGCCGTCGACGCGGTGCTGGCCGACCACGGCTGGCGCGACGGCGTGGGCGCGTTCCGGCCGTTCCTGTCCTACGCCGAGCTGGCGACGATGTTCGAGAACCTCAGCTCGCTGTACACGGCGCTGTCGCCGGTGCTGGGTCTCGACGATGTCGATGACCTGCTGATCGCGCTCGGCGACCGGCGCCTGGCGCTGGAGAAGGCCGACAGGGCGGTGTCCGAGAGCGCCTCGGGGCTGGCCGCGCGGCTGACGGGCAGCAACGATCCCCGCGGCGCCGACCTGGCCGCGGCGCTGGGCGCCCGCAAGCGCGACCTCGACGCCATCGCCGCGCTGGCGGGCGCGCCGGAGCTGGAGCCGCCGGGCGAGGAGCAGGCGGCGCTGATGCGGCTGGCCGGGGCGACGTTGCCGAACCTCGAGGAGGTCGAGGAGGCGCTGGCCGAGGTGGATGCCGCGCAGGCAGCTGCCGCAGAGGCCGGAACGGCGTCGGCCGACCGCGCGCTGACGGTCGCCCGGATGTTGCAGTCCGCGCTGGAGCTCGACGAGGCCGACTGCCCGGTCTGCGGCACGACCGGCGTGCTCGATGCGGGATGGCGCCGCAGGGCCGAGGCGCAGGCCACTGCGCTGGAGGCCGAGGCGGCGGGCGTGTCGGCGGCGGGCCGGCGGCTCACCACGTCCCAGCAGGTGCTCACCCAGGTCGGCGCGCGGCTGGCGACCGCGGTCGTCGACGCCCGCGCCTGCCAGATCCGGCTGAACGGCAACGTCCCCGGCGGGACGCTGCGCTCCCGCGAGGAGCTCACCGGCGCGCTCGCCGCGCTGGCCGGCGCGCAGGACAGCGCGCGGACCGCTCTGGCCGAGCGGGACGCGGGCCGGCGCGAGCTGATGGCGTCGGTGCGCGGCTGGCTCAACGGCGCCCGCGAGGCGGCCCGGCAGGCCGAGCGGCTGAAGGCGCTCAAGGCGGCCGAGAAGTGGCTGAAGGGCGTCAACGCCGAGCTCGTCGCCGAGCGCTTCGCGCCGATCAGCGAGCGGGCGCTGGCCAACTGGGCCGCGCTGCGCCACGAGTCCAACGTCGACCTGCGCGCCATCGACCTGCGCAAGGCCGGCCGCGGCGGCCGCGCCGACTTCGACGTCCGCGCCGACGGCGAGCAGGCCAACGCGCTGGGCGTCATGTCCCAGGGGGAGCTGCTGGCGCTCTCGGTCTCGGTGTTCCTGCCCCGCGCCTCGCTGCCCGAGTCGCCCTTCCGCTTCTCGATGATCGACGATCCCGTCCAGGCGATGGACCCCGCCAAGGTCGATGGCCTGGCCCGCGTCCTGCACGCCGCCGCGGCCACCCGCCAGGTCATCGTCTTCACCCACGACGAGCGGCTGCCGGAGTCGATCCGCCGCCTGCGTCTGGACGCGACGATCCTGCAGGTCGAGCGCCGTGCCCGCTCCGCGGTGTCGGTCGCGCCGCTGATGACGCCGGTCCGCCGCCACCTCGCCGATGCCCGGAGGATGATCGATCGCGAGAAGGTGCCGGGCGTCGTGCGCGACCGCGTCGTCCCCGGGCTGTGCCGCTCGGCGGTCGAGGCCGCGGCGGCCGACCTGGTGCGCCGGGGCGCTGTGGCCGACGGACGCCGGATCGAGGGCGTTGATGAGGCGATCCGCTCCGCGCGCACCACCCGCGACCTGTTGGCCCTCGCCGTCTACGGCGACGCCTCCCGCGGCGGCGAGGTCGCCAACGACCTCCGCGAGCGGCCCGGACTGTCCGACGCGGGCAAGCTCATCCGCGACCTCAACGCCGGCATGCACGGCGACCTCGACGGCGCCACCGTCCTCGGCCTCGTCGACCGCACCCGCGACTTCATCGCGGGCCTCGAGAAGGCGCTGTGAGCACGGCGCCCCGCATGAACGTCCGCGAGGTGCTCGAGGTCGCCCGGGCGCATCTGCACGACGACGTCGCCACGGCCGGCGTCTGGCCCCACCTCACGGCCGCCCTCACGCGGCAGGCGATCGAGTCCACGATGCACGCCTTCTGGGCGCGCAAGGCCCCGGGCATGCAGGACGCCTCCAAGTCCGACCAGTTGCTGGCCCTGCCCTACTTCCTCCCCGACGAGGCCGTCGCCCGCGACGCCGGCTACACCTGGTGGGCGCTCTCGGAGGCCTGCCACCAGCGCGGCTACGAGGTCGGCCTCACCGCCGCCGAGCTCGACCACCACATCGACGCCGCCGAGGCCCTCCTCCTGGCCGTCGGGCGGCAGCTGCGTCCGGCTCCGTCCTGAGGGCCGCCGGGTGGTGGCGTCCCGCGCGTTCGCGGACACGGCGCGAACCGTCCGACCCGGACACGGCGGGCAAAGGACGCGCTGCGTCCGCTGCGGCGTCGCGCGTCAGTCGGCGGCCGGCAACAGCTCGAAGGCGTCCTCGACGGGGATCGGCCGGCCGATCTCGTAGCCCTGCAGGAGGTCGACGCCGCGGTGGGTGAGCCAGTCGCGGATCTCGGCGTCGGCGACGAACTCGGCGACGACGCGGCGGCCCATGCCGTGGGCGAGGTCGCGGACGGCGTCGACGATGAGGGCGTCGGCGCGGTTGGACGGACCGCCCTGCACGAACTCGCCGTCGATCTTCAAGAGGTCGTAGGGCAGGTGCTTGAGGTAGTAGAAGGAGCCGAAGCCCGCGCCGAAGTCGTCGATGGCCAGGCCGCAGCCGAGCTCCTTGACCCGCTCGGCGAAGGCGCGGGCCTGGTGGATCTGGGAGATCGCGGAGGTCTCGGTGATCTCCAGCACCAACGACGACGGGTCCGCCGCGGCCGCGCGCAGCCCGGACTCCAGGACCGCCAGCACCGCGGGGTCGCCGAGCGACTTGCCGGAGATGTTGGCCGTCAGCGCCAGGCGGCGGCCCTCGGCGCGGGCGCGGCCCAGGAGCCCGCAGGCCTGGTCGACGACCCAGGCGTCGATCTCCTGCACGAGGTCGAAGCGCTCGGCGATGTAGAGGAACGTCGCCGGCGGGATGAGCTCGCCCGACGGGGAGACCATGCGGACCAGCAGCTCGTGCATGACCGGCTCACCGGACTGCGACGAGGCGATCGGCTGGGCCATCAGCCGGAAGCCGTCGCGGTCCAGCGCGACGCGGATCCGGTCGATCCAGTCCATGCGGGCCTTGATCTTCGGCGACTCGTGCTCCTGCGTGGAGTAGGCGGCCCAGCCGTTGCGGCCGTCCTCCTTGGCGTCGTACATCGCCAGGTCGGCGCAGACCAGCAGCTCCTCGGCGGTGGCCGCCGCATCCAGCGTCGCGATGCCGATGGAGGCGGTGACCTTCAGCGCGTCGGCGCCCGGCACCGGGGGCCGGTCACGCAGCGCGACGAGGACGGACTCGGCGGCCTGGCCCGCCCCGGCGAGCCCACCGGCCGGCAGCAGGATCGCGAACTCGTCACCGCCGAGGCGCGCGACGACGTCGGTGGCGCGCAGGCGGGCCCGCAGCAGGTCGGCGACGTCGACGATGAGGTCGTCACCGGCCTTGTGGCCCAGCGTGTCGTTGACGTACTTGAAGTGGTCGAGGTCCAGCATCATCAGCGCGCCGCCGCTGCGGTAGCGCTGGGCGTGTGCGACCTGCCGCTCGAGCTCGCGCTCGAAGCCGCGGCGGTTGAGCAGGCCGGTGAGCATGTCGTGGTCGGCAAGGTGCTCCAGCTGCGCCTGGTGGCGGCGGCGCTCGGAGATGTCCTGTACCTGGGCCAGGATGAACTCGGGCCTGCCCTCGGGATCGCTGACCAGGCAGGCGTCGACCTGCACCCAGACCGCGTGGCCCAGCGCGTGCAGATAGCGCTTCTCGGTGCGGTAGCGCGGCCTGCTGCCGTCCAGCAGCTCGCGCAGCGAGCGGCGGTCCTGCTCGCGGTCCTCGGGATGGGTGATGTCGATCTTCTCCGCGCCGACCAGGTCCTCCGCGGCGCGGCCGACGAGCTCCGACAGCGCCGGGTTGACCTCGCGGAATCGCCCCTCGAGGTCGATCATCGCCATGCCGATCGGCGACGACTCGAAGGCCGTGCGGAAGCGGCTCTGCGCGAGCTGCAGCGCGCGGTCGTGGGCGCGGCGCTCGGAGATGTCCGAGAACGAGACGACGACCGGGTACGGGCCGGACCTGCGGTCGCCGACGATCGGCGTGGCGTTGGCCTGCAGCCACAGCACCTCGCCGTCCTCCGTGTCGGCCGAGCCCACGATCTCCCCCCGGACGACCTCGCCGCGCTCGCGCGCGCGGACCAGCGGCCAGCGATCGCGCTCGAGCGGCCGGCCGTCGGCGTCGACCACCAGCCGGCGGGTGACCGGCGCCCCGGGCACCCCCGACTGCGGCTCGCGGCCCTGGATGATCAGCCGGGCCGACGGGTTGGAGTAGATCGGCTCGCCGGACGCGTCGTAGAGGACCACGCCCTCACCCAGCGCCTCGAGTGTCGTCGCGAGCTCGTTGCGGGCCTCCTCGACGGCAGCCTCGGCGGCGCGGCGCTCTGTGATGTCCAGGTAGGAGGCGATGACGCCGATGACGTCGCCCGACGCGTCCAGCCGCGGTACGGCGTTGACCAGCAGCCAGCGACGTCCCTCCTCGGGGACGTCCACGCCCATGACACGTTCGAGCTGGGCATCGCCGGTCTGCAGCGCCAGCTGGGCCGGGGTCTCGGCCGCCGACCATTCGCTGCCGTCCTCGTGGAGCGTCCGCCAGCCGGGATCGACCGGGACCAGGCCGAACATCTGCTCCGAGCTGAGGCCCAGCACGCGCTCGGCGCTGGGGTTGGAGGTCATGACCTTGCCGGTGGCGTCCAGGAGGACGACGCCCTCCCGCAGCCCGCCGAGCACAGCGCGCTGCTGGGACTCGCCCAGGCGCAGCCGCTCGGCGACGAGGTGGTGTTCGGTGATGTCCGCGAAGGTCGCGACGACCTGGCAGGGCAGCGTCTGCGCATGCAGCGGCGTGGTCGTGATGCGCAGCCAGCAGCGCGTGCCGTCCGCCCGGAGGACGCCGAGCTGGACGTCGTTGCACGGCTCGCCGGTGAGGCGGGTGATCTCGACCGGCAGCTCGCCGGGCGAGACGGGGGTGCCGTCCGGCCGGATGGCCTGCTGGTCGGCCGCGGCGACGGGTCCGGCAGCGGCCTGGCCGGCCAGCGTCGCGAGCAGGCGCTGGGCCGCCGGGTTGGCGTGGGCGATGCTGCCGTCGGGCGCGTGCACGCAGACGGGTTCGCCGACGGCCTCGATGATCGCCCAGGCGACGCCCTGCTCGTGCTCGACCGGCGGCCGCCCCATTCCTCCCGTGCGGTCGGCAGATCTCCGGGGATTCCGCATCCGACATGCGTCCAGCGGGCGTTTACGCGCCGTGCCTGGTGATGGTCGAACCGGCGTGAGCCAGGACCTTGGCGGACATGTCCCCCAGTGTCGCAGCCGGGGCGAACGCCGCGGCCAGCGCGCGCGTCACGGCCTCGATGTCCACCGCTGGGTCGACGTCGGCCAGCGCCCCGGTCCGCGCGGGGTCCAGCGGCAGTCCCAACGCCTCGTAGACGGCCGAGATCACCGCACGGATCGGGTCCCCCGGACCGACGACCAGCACGCTCGACACCAACGCGGCCCCCGAGACGACCCGCTGGGCCACGCCCGCGACCTTGATCTGGCCGTCGAGGTGGACGCTGTGCGCGCCCGGGCAGTACTCGCCCGGCAACTCGCCGACCTGCGCCGGGAGGCCGAGCCGCTGCAGGACCAGCGCCAGCCGCGCCGCGTGGGCGTCGAAGCGGGTGTGCAGCCCTGCCACCGAGCCGTCGACGCGAAGGACCTCCTCGACCAGCAGGCACCCGGCGTCGTAGGCGGCCGCTCGCCCGCCGGCGCTGCGGACCACCGGCGTGAACCCCGCCGCGCGTGCCGCCTCCAGCGCGGCCGGATAGCCGTCGAGCAGCGTGTCCCGCCGGCCGAAGGCCAAGGTCGACCCGGGCCGGTAGACGCGCACGCAGGGCTCGTGCTCGCCCCGGCCGACCGCCTGCAGCAACGCCGACGACACGGCCATCTCGAGGGCCGGGTCGTCCGCGAATGCGTCGGTCAGCAGGAGCACTACATGCGGAAGATGCCATTCGCGACGGGCGCGAGCGGCGCGCCCGACGTCGCGGCCAGCGCGCAGGACAGCACGTTGCGCGTCTGCCGGGGGTCGATCACGCCGTCGTCCCAGATCCGCGCGGTCGAGTAGATCGCCCGGCCCTGGTGGTCGTACTGCTCGCGCAACTGGGCGCCGACCTCGGGCTGGCCGACCTCGGTCATCACCACCCCCGCCTGCTCGCCGCCCATGACGCTGATCTTCGCGTTGGGCCACATGAACAGGAAGCGCGGCGAGTACGCGCGGCCGCACATGCCGTAGTTGCCGGCGCCGTAGGAGCCGCCGATGATGACCGTGATCTTCGGGACACGGGCGCACGACACGGCGGTGACGAGCTTGGCGCCGTCCTTGGCGATGCCGCCGGCCTCGTAGTCGCGCCCCACCATGAACCCGGTGATGTTCTGGACGAACACCAGCGGGATGCCCCGGCGGTCGCACAGCTCGATGAAGTGCGCGCCCTTCAGCGACGACTCGCTGAAGAGGATGCCGTTGTTGGCGATGATCCCGACCGGGTGGCCGTCGATGTGCGCGAACGCGCAGACCAGCGTCGTGCCGTAGAGCTCCTTGAACTCCTGCAGCGCGCCGCCGTCGACGACGTGGCGCAGGACGTCGCGGATGTCATAGGGCGTCCGGGAGTCCGTCGGGACGAGGTCCAGGAGGTCCTCCACGTCCCCGGCGGGCGGGCGCGGCGCCAGCCGCTCCCACGGCGGCGCCGGCGGCGCGGGCAACGTCGCCACGATGTCGCGCACGATCTGCAGCGCGTGGTCGTCGTCGTCGGCGAGGTGGTCGACGACGCCGGACTCGCGGGCGTGGACGTCGCCGCCGCCGAGCTCCTCCGCGGTCACGACCTCGCCGGTCGCGGCCTTCACCAGCGGCGGCCCGCCGAGGAAGATCGTGCCCTGCTCGCGGACGATGACCGTCTCGTCGCTCATCGCCGGGACGTACGCGCCGCCGGCGGTGCACGACCCCATGACGCACGCGATCTGCGGGATCGAGCGCGCGCTCATGTTGGCCTGGTTGTAGAAGATCCGGCCGAAGTGCTCGCGGTCGGGGAAGACCTCGTCCTGCATCGGCAGGAACGCGCCGCCGGAGTCGACGAGGTAGATGCAGGGCAGGTGGTTCTGCAGCGCCACCTCCTGCGCGCGGAGGTGCTTCTTGACCGTGATCGGGTAGTAGGTGCCGCCCTTGACCGTCGCGTCGTTGGCGACGATGACCACGCGGCGGCCGCGGACCAGGCCGACGCCCGTGACGACGCCCGCGCCGGGCGCGGCGCCGTCGTAGAGCTCCTCCGCGGCCAGCGCGCTGAGCTCCAGGAACGGCGTGCCCGGGTCGCAGAGGCGCTCGATGCGCTCGCGGGCCAGCAGCTTGCCGCGGGCGTGGTGGCGCTCCACCGACTTCTCCCCGCCGCCCAGGCGGACGCGCGCCAGACGCTCGTTGAGGTCGTCGATCAGCGCCTGATGCTGCTCCCGGTAGCTCACGACTGGGCCTCCACGTTGACGAGGGTCTGCTTCAGGGCGACCTTGTCGCCCGGCTTCAGCTCCAGGTCGGCGACGACGCCGGCGTGCGGCGCGCTGATCTGCAGCTCCATCTTCATCGACTCCATGACCAGCAGGACCTCGCCCTCGGCGACGGTGTCCCCGTTGGCGACGTTGACCAGCAGGATCGTGCCGGGCATCGGCGCCACCAGCGCGTCGGCCCCCGCCGCGCCCGAGCCGCCGCCCGCGCGGGTCGTGGTCAGCTCCAACTGGTAGCCGTCGCGGCCGCACCACGTCGCGTTGCCGTCGGCGGCGTAGAGGTAGCGGCGGGTGACGCCCTCGACCGTGACGAGGTAGGTGCAGTCGTCCTCGCGCACCACGGCCGGCTCGCCGGCGACCTCCAGGACGCCGTCGTCCACCCGGCGGCGCCACACCGCCCGCGTGCCGTCCGCCCGCCACCCGGGCGGGACCGAGGTGGTGGCCGCGAACGCCTCGGCGTCGAGGAAGGCCCCGATCTCGGCGGTGGCCTGGCGCAGGTCTTCGGGGGCCTGCAGCCCGAGGTCCGGCAGGACGCGCTCCAGCAGGCCGGTGTCCATCTGCCCGGCGCGCACGTCCTCGCGGGCCAGCAGCGCCCGGGTGAAGCCGGCGTTGGTCTGGACGCCGAGCACGCCGAGCTCGGCGAGCGCGGTGTCCAGCGCGTCGATCGCGCTGAGGCGGTCCGGCCCGTAGGCGATGACCTTCGCCAGCATCGGGTCGTAGAAGGTCGTGACCTCGGCGCCCTCGGTGAAGCCGGTGTCCACCCGCGCGAGCGAGCGGTCGGCCCAGACGCGGACGGTGCCCGTCGCCGGCAGGAACCCGGCGGCCGGGTCCTCGGCGTAGAGCCGGGCCTCCATCGCCCAGCCGACCGGCTCCCCCTGCTCGGCGGTGAGCTGCAGCCCGGCGGCGGCGCGCAGCTGCTGCTCGACGAGGTCGACGTCGTGGACCAGCTCGGTCACCGGGTGCTCGACCTGCAGCCGCGTGTTCATCTCCAGGAAGTAGAAGTCGCTGCCGTCGAAGATGAACTCGACGGTGCCGGCGCCCTCGTATCCGCAGGCGCGCGCGAGCGCCACGGCGGACTCGCCCATCCTGGCCCGCAGCGCCTGGTCGACGACCGGCGACGGCGCCTCCTCGACGACCTTCTGGTGGCGCCGCTGCAGCGAGCACTCGCGCTCGCCGAGGTGGATGACGGTGCCGTGCCGGTCGGCCAGCACCTGGACCTCGATGTGGCGGGGCTGCTCGAGGTACTTCTCGATGATGACCTCGGCGTTGCCGAACGCCGCCAGCGCCTCGCGTCCGGCGGCCTCCGTCGCGGCGTCGAGCTCCTCGGCGGAGCGGACGACGCGCATGCCCTTGCCGCCGCCGCCGGCCACGGCCTTGACCATCACCGGGTAGCCACCGTCCACGCCCTCGGGGACGACCGGGACGCCTGCCGCCTTCGCGGCCTCCTTGGCGGCGCCCTTGTCCCCCATCAGCTCGATGGCCTCCACGGGCGGGCCGATCCAGATGAGGCCCGCGTCGATGACCGCGCGCGCGAACGCCGCGTTCTCGGAGAGGAAGCCGTAGCCCGGGTGGACCGAGCGGGCGCCGGAGGCCCGCGCCGCCGCGAGCACCTTCTCGACGTCCAGGTAGGACTCGCGCGCGGGAGCGGGCCCCAGGCGGACCGCGCTGTCGCACGCCTGCACGTGCAAGGCGTGGGCATCGGCGTCGGAGTAGACGGCGACGCTCGCGAGGCCCAGCGCGCGGACCGTGGAGGCCACACGCACCGCGATCTCCCCGCGGTTGGCGATGAGGACAGGGCTGAGCTGCTGCAGCACGTCAGCGTTATACCGAATGCTCGCTCGAATTCCGAATGGTCCCTCGGTATTCTCGCCCATGGGAATGGCAACGCCTCCGACACGACCGCGCCTGCGCGAGCGCTACGAGGGCCGCCGCTCGGAGGTCATCCGCGCCGCCGCCAAGCTGTTCGCCGAGCGCGGCTACGACCGGACGACGATGCAGGACCTGGCCGACGCCGCCGGGCTGGCGGCCGGGGGCCTCTACCACTACGTGGGCAGCAAGGAGGCCATCCTCATCGCCATCTGCGACGAGCTCATGGAGCCGCTGCTGGCCGCCGCCGACGAGCTCGCCGAGCCGGGCCTCGAGCCGCTCGTGCAGCTCTGGGTCGCCCACGTCGTGGCCCACCGCGACCACGTGCTCGTCTTCCAGCAGGAGCGGCACGTCATCGAGCGCGAGCCGCAGTGGCAGCACGTCCGCCAGACGCGCAAGCGCTTCGAGCAGGTGCTCAAGGGCCGGCTCGACGAGGAGCTGCGCGGCGTGCAGGGCGTCGACAGCGGATTGCTCCTGCTCGCGCTGCTGGGCATGGTCAACCACCTGCCGCAGTGGTACCGCCCGCGGGGCCGGCTGACCCCGGAGAGGATTGCCGCCGGGTTTTGCGCGACGATCCTGAGACCATGACGACATCGGGACCCACCTCCGGCGGCCGAGGCCGGTCGCCGATGGCGCCGGCTTCCAAGCGCCGCCTCCGGCACCCAGGGTGAGCGACCTGGACCTCATCCACCGCCTCACCCGCATGGGGCTCATCGACCCCGAGGACCACGACATCGTGGCCCGGCTGCTCGTCGAGGCCCGCGACGTCCGGATCGGCCGGCTCGACGAGGACGGCCTCTACAGCGTCACCCAGGCGATGGGCCGGGGCGTGGACCGGATCGCCGCCGCGGGCGCCGAGGTCGTCATCGGTGAGTTGGCCAAGCTGCCGCCCGAGGAGCGCGAGGCCGCGCTGTCGGAGTGGATCGCCGTGGCGGTCACCACCGGGCGCGAGGCCTTCGGGGTCCTCTACGCGCGGCGCCTGGAGCGGATCGTCCGCCGTCGCCTGGCCGCTGCGCACGACAGCGTCAGCGACATCACGGTGGCGTTCGTGGACCTCCGCGGTTCCACCGCGTTCATGCTGGAACGCACGTCGGCCGAGATCGCCGAGCTCAGCGACCTGCTCTACGAGGCGGGCACCGAGGCGGCGACCGTCCACGACGTGTCGGCGGGCAAGTTCCTCGGCGATGGCGTGCTGCTGCTGACCGCACACGGCGGCAACGTCCTCGACGCGGCGCTGCTGACGATCAGGCTGCTGGGTGAGCGCACGCCGCTGCGGGCCGGCGGCGGCATGGCCCGGGGCGAGGTCATCCGCCGGGGCGGGGACTGGTTCGGCACGCCCGTGAACCTCGCCGCCCGCCTGGCCGAGCAGGCCAGCCCCGGCGAGCTGCTGGTCGATGCGGACGCCGTTCCTCCGCAGACCGAGCCCGACCAGTGGCGCGCCCTGATCCCACGCGGCCTGGCGACCGCGAGACGCGTCGGCGTCCTGGCCGCCAGTTGACAGTTCGTCGAGCCTGCCCGTCTGTCAGGGTGTAGGCCTCATGGACGCGACGCTCCGCCAGCGGATCGCCGCCACCGTGCTCTGTGTCGTCCTGTCGGGTGCGGCCGCAGGTGCCGCCGTGGCGCAGACACCGGATCCTGAGCTGCTCAAGCAGCTGCCCCAACTCGGCCCGACGCCGCCTGCCGCCGTGACCCCGCCGCCGCAGACGACGACCACCACGCCGCCACCGCCACCGCAGACGACGACCACCGAGACGTCGCCGCCGACGCGGACGCGGACGACGCCCGCGCGGACCTTCACGACGTCGCAGGCGACCGAGCTGCCGAACACCGGCACGCAGCCGTCGACGGTCGCGACGCTCGGGCTCGCGCTGATGGCGGCAGGCTTCGGCCTGCGCCTGCGCGCCCGCAAGGTCTGAGCCCGGCGCGCGTCGGGCGCGCGCCGGAGCCCGTCCTCAGTTCCAGCCGTGCGGCGCGGGAACGCCGGTGCGCTCCAGCAGCGACGCGAGCGTCTCGCGGTCGCGGCCGGGCAACTGCCCCAGCAGGTCCTCCTCGATCTGGTTGAGCGTCTGGTGGGCGCGCTCGATCGCGGCGGCACCCTGCTCGGTGACGGCAACCGCATGGCGGCGCTGGTCCCCGACGACACGGTGGCGCGCGACCAGCCCGGCCTCCTCCAGCGACACCAGCGCGGCGACGATGTTCGTCCGCTGGATGCCCAGCTCCTGGGAGAGCTGCTGCTGGGTCCGGTAGCCGGCCTCGTGGATGTTCACGAGGATCTCCAGCGAGCGCAGGCGCAGGCCCATGGGCTGGAGTGCGTCCTCGGCGCGATCACGGAAGTCGCGCCCCAGACGGTCGATGAACGGTGCACACATCATGGTCACGCCCGGAAATGTCCAGAGGTGACATGAACCCAGGATGAGAGGCGCTCATCTGCGACTCACGCGGGCAGCCGGAGGTGGACGCGCGCCCCGCCGGCCGGGGCGTTCTCGGCGTCCGTCGAGCCACCGTGCGCGTGGATGATCGCCTCCACGATCGCCAGCCCCAGGCCCGTCCCGCCACGGCTACGGGCGCTGTCGGCCCGGCTGAAGCGCTCGAACGCATGCTCCAGGAAGTCCGCCGGAAACCCCTCGCCGTCGTCGGCGACGGTCAGGACCACGTGGCCGTTCTGCGCGGCCGCCGTCATGCGGATCTCGCCGTCGGTGTGGCGCAGCGCGTTGTCGACGAGGTTGCCGAGCGCCTGCTCGAGGCGCAGCTCGTCGCCGGTGACGGTCAGCGACTCCGGGGCCCGGACCGTCAGCGTCACGCCGCGGTCGGCGGCCGCGCGGGCGTAGCGTCCGGCCACGGACTCCAGCAGCTCCTCGGTGGGGAGCTCCACGGGACGGACCGGCAGCTGTCCCTGGTCGGCGCGGGCGATGACCAGCAGGTCCTCCGCCAGCTGCACGACGCGGTCGGTCTCCTCCGCCGCGGACTCGACGGCCAGCCGGTAGTCCTCCGGGGTCTGCGCGGTCTTCAGCGCGAGCTCCAGCTCGCCCTTGAGGATCGCCAGCGGCGTGCGCAGCTCGTGCGAGGCGTCCGAGACGAAGGCCCGCTCGCGGTCGAAGGCGGCCTCCAGACGCGCGAGCATGTCGTTGAGCGTGTCGGCCAGCAGGCGTATCTCGTCCTGCGTGGCGGGCACCGGCAGCCGCAGCGAGCGCTTGCTGGTGCCGACCTGGCGGGCGCGGCGCGTCATCGACTGCACCGGCGAGAGCGACAACGTCGTCGCCAGGAAGCCGATGCCGGACGCCAGCAGGAGCGCGATCGGCGTGCCCAGGATGAGCAGCCGCTCCAAGCGGTCGGTCGCCTCGTCACGGGCCTGCAGCGACTGTCCGACGACGATCACCACGGGCCTGCCGCGGGACGTCGTCGGCGTGGCCAGCAGGCGCAGGTTGTGGCTGCCGCTGCCGGGCACGCGGCGCTCGGGCAGGACCACCGTGCCCCGCCGCGCGCGCCTGACCTCCTCGCGGGTGATCAGCGACTGCTCGCGCAGCGGCGGGGGCGCGTCGAGAACCCTGCCGTCCGCCGACAGCAGCTGCGCGGCGGACTCGCCGCGCTCGGTCAGCGGCGAGCCGTCGGCCTGGTCGAAGCCCTGCGGCGACTGCTTGACCAGCGCGCGCAGGTCCGCCGCGCGGGTCCGCAGGTTCTGGTCGACGCTGTCGTCGAGCTGCGCGTCGAGGCGGACGATGAGGAAGAGCGCGAGCGCCCCGAACAGCAGCCCCATCGCGACGGTGAAGGCCAGGGTCACGCGGACCCTGATGGGCAGGCGCGCCAGCAACCGGGTCATGGCGCGCCGCTCACGTCTACTGCGACGGTACCCCGCCGTCGGCCCGGAAGCGGTAGCCGGCACCGCGCACCGTCTCGATCGACTCCACCCCGAACGGCCGGTCGATCTTCTGGCGCAGGTAGCGGATGTACACGTCGATCACGTTGGAGCGGTTCTCGTAGTCGTAGTCCCAGGCGCGCTCCAGCAGGTGGTAGCGGTCGAGGACCTCGCCCGGGTGGCGCATGAACGTCTCCAGCAGCATGAACTCCTTGGCGCTCAGCGGCACGTCCTTGCCCCCGCGGGTGACGCGGCGGGTCGCGGGGTCGAGCTCGAGGTTGCCGGCGACGAGGACGCTCGGCCGGGCGACGGGACCGCGGCGGGCGAGCGCCCGCAGGCGGGCCGACAGCTCCGCGAAGGAGAAGGGCTTGGTCAGGTAGTCGTCGGCACCGCCGTCGAGGCCGGCCACGCGGTCCTCGATCGAGTCACGGGCGGTGAGCATCAGCACCGGCGCCCAGACCTCGTCCTGGCGCAGGCGCTTGCAGGTCGTGAAGCCGTCCATCCCGGGCAGCATCACGTCGAGCACGATCGCGTCGTAGGACGTCGAGCCCGCCATCCACAGCGCATCCTCACCCTTGATGGCGACGTCCGCCGTCATCCCGTCGGCCATGAGGCCGCGACGGATGAGGCTGGCCATCTTCACTTCGTCCTCGACGATCAGCACGCGCATGGTCTCGCACGCTGATCATCGCCGATGAGCGAAAGATGAGAGGGGCCGCTGCTACTTGGGCATCACCGCGAGGAGGTTCTTGACCCGCGTGAGCAGATGCGGGCCAAGCGTGGTGGAGAAGACATCGGTGATGTGCGCGTTGTCCTTGTGCGTCAGCGCCCCACCCACGACCGGGAAGCAGTACTTGCGCGAGCAGAAGTAGCGGGTCATGTCGAGCACGCGGATCCGCTTGGAGCGCAGCTGGTGCACGGCGGTGACCTGCGGGTCCGGCGGCAGCGCGAAGCTCCGGCGCAGGGCGCAGGCGTTGCCCGTGCGCTTGTGCTTGGCCAGCGCCGCGTCGACGCAGCCGATCGTGCGCGAGTTGTTGCGCGGCGCGTCGCGGATGACGATGATCTGCTTCACCGTCGGCGGCAGCCAGTTCAGCGCCTCCTTGAGGCCGTTGACGCGCGCCTGGTAGCTGTTGTTGCCGACGATGTCGCCGTCGTGGCTGGCCACGAAGACCGTGTGGACCGACGGGTGCAGGTTGAACCACACCCGCGTGCGGCGGCGGTACTGCAGGCAGGCCTCGGTGCCCCCGCCCTCGAGGATCGGGGTGGCGCTGGACCAGGGGCAGCCGGAGCGGGTGATCGAGTAGCCGCGCCAGTGCAGCGCGGTGGCGACGACGTTCAGCCCGGCCCGCCAGTGCGCCGCGTGGCTGTCGCCGATCAGCGCGACCTGCTGCAGGTCGTCGGCGGGGGTCGTGCGGAAGCGGCAGACGCTGAGGTCGTTGTCCTCGCTGACCAGCAGGCAGAAGGAGTTGGGCTGCAGGACGGCCTCGTCCGGTGTCGGGATCACCGCGCGGTTGAGCAACGGGTTGACACAGCGCGGCCCGGGCGCGCGGGCCGCGGCGCCGAAGCAGCGCGGCTGCACGAGCAGCTTGGCGGCGGTGGAGACGACGCCGCCGTCGGGGAAGACGTCGGTGCAGGCCTTGGTGCAGAGCGTGTCGTTGGTCCACCGCGACTCCGCCCGCCAGGAGAACTTGCCCAGTGGGATCGACGCGCTGTAGGGCGCGAACTTCGCCTCGACGGTGCGTGGTCCGAGCCGCTGAACACCGGCATCCATGACCTGCGTGGCCGTGACCTGCTCGCGCTCGTCGAGCGTCGCGAACTGCAGGGACGGCGCGGCGTCGGTCCCGCCGACGCAGACCTGCGACTGCGCGGCGTTCTTGCGGTTGCCGTAGTAGAGCTTCACGCAGATCGAGTGGCCGGCGTCGAGCTGCTCGGCCTTCCAGGCGTCGCGCGTGGTGATGCGCATCGTGATGAGGACGCCCTCCTGGGAGAACGTCACCCGCCAGAGGTCCAGGGGACCGCGGACGTCGTCGACCTTGTCGAGGTGCACGCCCGGCCGGAAGAGCGCCCGGACGGCCGCCGTGTTCCGGGACGCCCAAGCGTGCGGACCGTCGTGATCCGCCGGCTGGGCCGCCTGCGCCGGACCGGCGACCAGAGCGATTGAGGTGACCAGTGTGGCCAGCGCTACCGCGCGCCGCGCCCATCCCTGCATGAACCTGCGCAAGGGCTGCAGTATGACTGAGAGGGGCGCGTGAACCGCCGGTGGCTGCTACCTTCGCCCGCGCATGAACCTTCGAATCGCCCTCGCAACCGGCGCCACGATCTTCGCGCTTGGCACCCTCCCGACCGCCGCTCATGCGGCCTCCTGCACCCCGCCGGAGTACCCCAGCACGGGTTACTTCACCACCCTCACCGTCACCAAGACGAGCTGCTCCTCCGGCAAGAAGCTGGTGCTCGCCTACTTCAAGTGCCGCAAGGCGCACGGTGGCATCAAGGGCAAGTGCCCGTCCAGCAAGAGGATCAACGGCTACAAGTGCAAGGAGACCCGCAAGTCGATCGCGACCGAGTTCAACGCTCGCGTCACGTGCACGAGCGGCTCCAAGAAGATCGTCCACACCTACCAGCAGAACACGTAGTTCCGCTGGGCCGCTCCGGGCCCGCCGTCCGGAGCGGTCTTCCGGCCGTATCGCGTCACAAACCGGTGTGACGTCCCCTCTCAGGTGGCACGACCAACCGACGGGAGGGGCTTCCCGCCCCCGCCTGTACTCAACCTGACAGCCGTTCTGGCCGATGGGTGGGTGACGGCGGGGGTCGTGTGGCAGCAGCATGGTGCCCGTCGCGTGAGGAGCTCTTGCGATGACACCGATGCCGGCCATCTCCACCGTGATCCTGCGGACGCAGGGCGACGACAAGCTCGTCGTCCACGCCCGCAACGGCCACGAACGCGCCTTCGAGGCGATCTGCGACCGCTACCGGGCCGAGCTGGGCCGGGCGCTGCGTCGCTATCTGCCGCCGGCGCGTGTGGACGACGTCCTCCAGCAGACCTTCATCAGCGCTTGGAGCGCCTTCCAGCGTGACGCCGACGTGCGTGAGCTGCGCCCGTGGCTGCACCGGATCGCGCGCAACGCCGCGCTGGCCGACCTGAAGCGCCCCGGCTACGACCACGCCGAGCTGCACGACGCGATGACGTTCGGCGCCGCCGATGACGACGTCATCGAGCAGCGCGACATCGTCCGCCGCACGCTGGCCGGTGTCGCGTCGCTGCCGGAGAAGCAGCGTGCCGCGCTGCTGGCCATCGCCGTCGAGGGGCGCCCGTCGGCCGAGGTGGCCGAGGAGCTGGGCATGTCCGACCCGGCCACCCGCCAGATGCTGCGCCGCGCGCGGATGTCGCTGCGGGCCGCCGTCGGCGCGTTCGTCCCGTCTCCCCTGCTGACCTGGGCGCTCACCGCTGGGCACACCGTCGCCGCGGGTGAGGGCGCCGTCGGTGGTGCGCTCGGGGCGGGTGCGACCGCTGTGGTCCTGAAGGCCGGCGCTGCGCTGACCGCGGGTGCGATCGTGGCCTCCGCCCCGGCCGTCATCCACCATCAGCAGCAGGTGGCCAAGCACCGGGCGGTCGTCGTCGCCGACGCGGCCCCGGGCCGGTTCGTCGCTGCGGCCCACCGCTCCGCCGGCGCCTCCCGTGGCGTGGTGGCTGCCGGCGCGGTCGCCGGCGCGCGCACGGGCGCCGCGGCCGGCGGCACCGGCTCCGACCGTGTCACGACGCGGTCGGCCACGGGCCGCGCGCACGTCGCGGCCACCGACGGGGGCGTGCTGCCTGCTGCCGACCCGGGCGTCTCCCCGGCCGTGCCGGTCACCACGACGACCCCCGCTGCTGCTCCGACGAGCCCGACGGCATCGGGGTCCTCCAAGAAGGTCAGCGTCATCTGGCCGTGGTGGCGGCCCAAGACGGGCTCGCCGCCGTCGCGCCCCTCAGGTGGACGCCACCGTGACCGCCCCAGCCACTGGCAGCGCCCTGAGCGTCCGTCGGGCTCCGGGGGGCCGGGTTCGACGCAGACGCACGGTCAGACGACGACCACCGCGTCCACGACGCCGAGCAGGACGACGACCACGCCGACCTCGACCGCGCCGTCCTCAGACACCGAGACGACGCCGACCGCGCCGTCCTCAGACACCGACACCACGCCGGCCTCGACGACGACGTCCGGCGACGACACCACGGCGACGACGCCCGCCGCGCAGTCCACGGACTCGTCCAGCGGATCGGGCTCCGGCGCCGACGCCGGCGCCGCAGGGTCGACCGCGGACGCAGCCGGCAGCGCGCAGTAGCGCGGCCCGGCACGGCCCGGCGCGGCCCGGCGCGGCCGGGTCAGCCGACCGCGTCGAGCAGACGGTCGACGAACGCCGCCTGGGCGGCGACGAGCTTCACGCGCGCGGTGTCCGCGTCGACCCAGGCCGCGCGGTCGATCTCCGGGAACTCGGCGGTCCTGCCGCTGCGCGGAGGCCACTGCATGGTGAACGTGCCGGGCGTCAGGTCGTCGGGGTCGAGGTCCGGCGCCGCGACCGCGAAGGCCGTCACCGACTTGGCCGACTGCTTGACGGTGCCGAGCTCGAGCAGCGCACCCTCCGGGACCGGCCGCCCGGTCTCCTCGGTGAACTCGCGGCGCGCGGCCTGCTCGGGCGACTCGGCGGAGGCGTCGTACTCGCCCTTGATGACCGACCAGGCCCGGTCGTCCCTCTTGGCCCACAGCGGCCCGCCCATGTGGGCGATGAACAGCTCCAGGCCGTCGGGGGTGACGCGGTAGGGCAGGATGCCGGCGCTGGTCTTGGCCATCAGGTCGAGACTAGGCCTCGCGGCGCGTGCGGTGCAGCGCGATCGCCAGTGCAGCGGTCGCCACGATGCCGCTGAGGGTGCGGACGTGGTTCAGCGGCTTCCAGGGCGTGGCGAAGTCGTGCCACTCCTGCGCGGCGTTCTGCGCGGTCACGTGGACCGTCGCGAGGTCGTCGTTCAGGGGGAAGCTGCCGCCGATGCTGACCCCGACCAGGCCGACGAGATACACGGCCGCGGCGGTGATCAACAGGTGCCGGTGTGGGCTGTTGCGGCACCTGTAGGCCAGGTACGGCAGCGTGAGCGCGGGGCCGAACATCGCGACGACGAGCGCCGGGTTGGGTGCCTTCTCGTTGATGAGCTGCATCACCTGGACGGCCTGCTGCGGATCGGCCGCGTCGAGCGCCGGCATCACGAACGTGCTGAAGGCGAAGAACATGCCGGCGCTGACGCCGGTCGCGACGGTGGTGGCCTTCAGGACCGCGGTGTCGTTCATCGCGTCAGCTCCAGACGCCGGTCGCGGCGGTGCGCGCCACGTACGCGGCGAAGTCACCGGGCGGGCGGCCGAGCGCGCGCTCGACACCGTCGGCGAGGTGGGCGTTGCGGCCGTCGAGCACCTCGGTGAAGAGGTAGGCGGTGAGACCGATGACGTCCTCGGGCACCCCGTGGGTGCGCATGTCGTCCACGTACGCGTCGATCGGTGCCTCGGCGTAGTTGATGGCGCGCCCGGTCGCGGCGGCGATCTCGGCGACCGCCTCGGCGAACGTGAGCAGCCGCGGACCGGTCAGCTCGTAGAGCGCGCCGACGTGGCGGTCGTCGGTGAGCGCCGCGACCGCGACATCGGCGATGTCCTCGACGTCGACGAACGGCTCGGCGGAGTGGGTGACCGGCAGGACGACCTCGCCCTGCTGCACCGGTTCGAGCATCCAGGCCTCGCTGAAGTTCTGCGCGAACCAGCTGCAGCGCAGGATCGTCAGGTCGGCCGCCGTCTGCTGCAGGAGCTCCTCGGCGTGCTGGGCCTCGTCCTCGCCGCGGCCCGACAGCAGCACCAGCCGGGTGGCGCCGCCGGCGAGCGCGACGTCCGCGAGCCGCCGGATCGTCTCCGGCGCGCCCGGCACGGCGAGGTCGGGGAAGTAGGAGATGTAGACGGCCTGCACGCCGCGCAGCGCGGGCGCCCATGTCGTCTCGTCCTCCCAGTCGAAGACCGGGCGCGAGCCGGCCCGGGTGGGGACGCCGAGGGCGTCGAGCCGTTGAAGGATGCGCCGCCCGGTCTTGCCGGTGGCGCCGATGACGAGCGTGGGGCGTTCGGTGTTCATGGCTCAGCATGAAACCGACACATCGATGGACGGAGAATGGTCCAGATCCGCAAACCCATACGCCAACGTCCACCCCAAATCTAAAGACGCCTGGCACCTTTAGGTGGGCTTGAGGTTCAGGCGGCGGGTGTGGCGCGGTGGGCCTTGGGGCTGTGGCCGCGGAGGCGCTTGAAGGCGGCGGAGAGGGCAAAGGGCGTGGAGTAGCCGACCTGGTCGGCGACGGAGCCGATCGTGGCGCCGGGCTCGAGGAGGAGGTCGGCGGCCAGCGAGATGCGCCACTCGGCGAGGTAGGCCATCGGCGGCTCCCCGACGAGGTCGTTGAAGCGGCGGGCGAGGTTGGCCCGGGAGGCGCCGACCTCGTGGGCGAGCTCGGCGATCGTCCAGGGGTGCGCGGGATTGTGGTGGATGAGGCGCAGGGCCGGGCCGACGATCGGGTCGGCCGCCGCGCGGTACCAGCCGGGCGCAGCGGAGTCCTCGCGGTCCAGCCAGGTGCGCAGCGCGCCGATGAGCAGCAGGTCGAGGATGCGGTCGAGCACCGCCTCCTGGCCGGGGATCTCCCGGCTGATCTCGTCGGCCAGCAGCCGCGCGGCCGGCGCATCCCACTCCTCGGCCCGCACCGCGACGACGTGGGGCAGCACCGAGAGCACGCGGCGGTTGACGTCCCCCACGCCGACGTAGGCGCCGACGAGCATCACCGTCTCGCCGTCCGCGGCGTTGCCCCATGTGCGCACGCCGAGGTGCATCTCCTCCGCGAGCAGCCGGCCGTCCAGCGTGGTGCAGCTCTGGTCGGGGTGGATGACGATGTCGGGCGTGCGGTCGGGCTCGTCGGCCACCGTGTAGTGCTCCGGCCCGCGGATGATCGCCACGTCCCCCGCCTGCAGGACGACGACCTCACCCGCGTCGGGGACCACGCACGCCCGGCCCGACACCAGCGCGACGACCGTCAGCGGCGCCTCGTCGGCGATGCGCAACCCCCACGGCGGGTCCAGCACCGCGCGGAGCACGAACGCCCCCCGCGCACGCGGACCGTCGAGCAGGGCGGCGATGGCATCCACCGCCCGAGAGTAGACGTTGACGTATGGTTTGAACAGCCTGCCGCTTCAGACGTCCAGGACGGTGAGATCGATCGTGGCGAGCTTGTCGGGGTCGGCGATCGCATCGATCTCGACGATGCGGCCCCCGCGGACGATGAAGCCGAGGACGCTGTAGGGCGTGCCCTTCGGGGCGACGACGGCGCCGGCGACGCCGTTGACCAACGCAGGTCGCAGGTACTCGCCCAGGCCGCGGAACGACTGCGCGCGCGACGCGACGTTCTCCGCGCCGTGGATGACGAGGGTCTGGCTGGGCCGGCGCGCGCCGCCGTCGGAGCGGATCACGACGTCCGGGTCCAGCACGGCGAGCAGCTTGTCGAAGTCGCCGTCGCGCGAGGCGGCGAAGAACGCGTCGACCACGCGGCGCTGCTCCTCCAGGGAGCAGTCGGGCTGCGGAGCCTCACCGCGCACCCGGCGCCGGGCGCGGCTGGCCAGCTGCCGCGTCGCCTCGGGGCTGCGGTCGACGATGGCCGCGATCTCCTCGAACGGCACGGCGAACATGTCGTGCAGGACGAACGCCAGCCGCTCGGCCGGCGCCAGCTGCTCGAGGACGACGAACAGGGCCAGGCCGACGCCGTCGGCCAGCAGCGCCTCCCGCTCGGGGTCGCTTCCCTCCAAGGGGGCGATGAGCGGGTCCGGCATCCGCGGCGCCTCGAGGTCCAGCGGCTCCTCGCCCCGCGTCCGGCGCGAGCGCAGCATGTTCAGCGCCACCCGCGCGACGACGGTCGTCAGCCACCCGCCGAGGTTGTCGATCTCCCCCGCGTCCGCGCGCGCGAGGCGCAGCCACGTCTCCTGGACGGCGTCCTCGGCCTCCGCCTGCGAGCCGAGCATCCGGTAGGCGACCGCCTTCAGCTGCGGTCGCTGCTGCTCGAACCTCGTGGCCAGGAAATCTTTCTCATCCATCGGTCACATCTCCTCGTTGCGGGGGGTCACCGATACGACCCCGCAGATCCCCGAGACGTGACAAGGAGCCAACCATGTCCACCACCACCCCCGCGACCGAGCCGTTCGTCCCCACCGCCCGCATCGACAACCCGGCGCTCCTGCTGGAGGGCGCGCTGGACGGCGTGCACGCGTTGAACAAGGCGGTCAGCCGCGCGCGCATCCCCGAGGCGACGCTCGAGCTCATGGCCCTGCGCGCCGGCCAGATCAACGGCTGCGGCGTCTGCGTGACGCAGCACCCGAAGATCATGCGCAAGCGCGGCGAGACCGACGACCGCATCTTCGCCGTCGCCGGCTGGCGCGACGCGCCCTTCTACACCGAGGCCGAGCGCGCCGCGCTGGCCCTCACGGAGTGCGTCACCCGCATCGCCGACGGCGGCGACAGCGTCCCGGAGGACGTCTGGCAGGAGTGCGCCGCGCACTTCAGCGAGGAGCAGCTCGCCGCGCTGGTGCTCCACATCGGGCTGTCGAACCTGTTCAACCGGATGAACGTCGCGACCGCTCAGGTGGCGGGCGTCGGCTGGTAGCCCGCTACAGGACGACGACCTGGCGCACGCCCTCTCCCCGTGCCAGGCGGTCGAATCCCTCGTTGAGATCGTCGAGCGTCAGCCGGTGGGTGAGCAGCTTCTCCACCGGCAGGCGCCCCTCGCGGTAGAGCGCGATGAAGCGCGGGATGTCCCGCGCCGGCACGCAGGAGCCGAGGTAGCTGCCCTTCAGCGTCCGCTCCTCGGCGACGAGCGACACCGCCGGGATGCTCAGCATCCGCTCCGGGTGGGGCAGCCCGACGGTGATCGTCGTCCCGCCCCGGCGCGTGGCGCGATAGGCCTGCTCCAGCACCACCGCGCTGCCGACGGTCTCGATCGCGTGGACGGCCCCGCCGCCGGTGGCCTCCCGCACCCGCTCGACGATGTCGTCGGTCGCCTCCAGCGCGTCGACGGCACCGAGCTCGCGGGCCAGCGCGAGCTTCTCCGGCACCCGGTCGACGGCGATCACGCGCCCGCCCGCGTGGACCGCGCCCATCAGCGCGGCCAGGCCGACACCGCCGAGGCCGAAGACGGCGACGCTGTCGCCCTCCTCGATCGTCGTCGCGTTCAGCGCCGCGCCGACACCGGTCAGCACCGCGCAGCCGAACAGCGCGGCGAGGTCGAAGGGCAGCTCGTCGTCGACCTTCACGCACGAGTGCTCGCTGACGACGACGTGCTCGGCGAACGCGCTGACCCCGAGGTGGTGATGGATGCCGTCGCTCCAGCGCACCGCGCCGGACAGCAGCGTGCCCGCGGCGTTGGCCGCGGCACCCGGCTCGCACAGCGCCGCGCGCCCGGCGCTGCACGGCCCGCACGCACCGCACACGGGGACGAACGCGAGGATCGCGTGGTCACCCGCGGCCAGCGTGGTCACGCCCTCCCCCGTCGCGACGACCTCGCCCGCGGCCTCGTGACCCAGCGCCATCGGCATGACGCGCGGGCGCGAGCCGTCGATGACGCTCAGGTCGGAGTGGCACAGGCCGGCCGCGCGGACCCGCAGCAGCACCTCGCCCGGGCCGGGCGGCGCAAGCTCCAGCTCGGTGATCGCCAGCGGCTGCGACGTCGCGTACGGCGCGCCCAGGCCCATCTCGTGGAGCACAGCGGCCTTGACCTTCATGCGAGCACCTCCAGCGCGGCGCGCAGCGTGTCGGGGATGGGGGTCGGCCGGCGCGACTCGCGGTCGACGAAGACGTGCACGAACCATCCTTCGGCCAGCAGCGACGCGTCGGCCGCGTTGAACAGGCCGATCTCGTAGGTCACCGACGAGTTGCCGAGCCTGCCGACGCGCAGCCCGGCGAGGACCGTCTCGGGGAAGGCGATCGCGGACTTGAACGTGCAGTGCGACTCGGCGCAGAGGCCGATCGACGTGCCGCGATGGATGTCCAGGCCGCCCTCGGTGATGAGGTACTCGTTGATCACCGTGTCGAAGTAGGAGTAGTACTCGACGTTGTTGACGTGCCCGTAGACGTCGTTGTCCTTCCAGCGCAGCGGGATGTCGCGGGTGTGCCTGTAGTCGCCCGGGGTGCTCATGCGCCTCGCACTCTTTCAGGGCAGCTTCTTTCCCGGGTTGAGGACGCCGCCGGGGTCGAAGACGTGCTTGATCGCGACGGCTGCTGCCACACCCGCCGGGCCGAGTTGACGCTCCAGCGCCGCGCCCCGCTTGACGCTGCCCACGCCGTGCTCGCCCGAGACCGTGCCGCGCAGGTCCACGGCCATCTGCAGCAGCTCGTCGGACGCCGCGACGGCGCGCGCGGCCTGCTCGGGGTCGCGGCGGTCGAAGAGGAACGTCGAGTGCAGGTTGCCGTCGCCCGCGTGACCCCACGAGCAGGCCTCCAGTCCGTGGGCCGCGCCGATGCGCAGCGTCCCCTTGATGGCCTCCGCCAGCCAGGCCACCGGCACCGCGATGTCCTCCGACAGCTTGCCGCCCACGTGACCGTCGGCAGCGAGGCCGACGCCCTCCCGCCAGCGCCACAGCGGCGCCGCGTCGTCGGGGGCGACGACGCCGAGCGCCCCCGGCTGCAGCGCGGCCCGCAGCAGCTCGCGGCCCGCAGCAGCCTCGTCGGCGCTGCCGTCGGCCTCGGCGATGACCGCCATGGCCGCCTCGCCGGGGATCTCCGGTGGGCGGGTGATCGCCAGCGTCGCCCCGTCGAGGTACTCCAGCGCCGACGGGACGACGCCGCAGGACAGCGCGGCCTGCACCGCCGCGCAGCCGGCGTCGATCGAGGGGTACCAGGCCAGCACCGGGTGCCGGGCCTCGACCGCGGGGATCAGCCGCAGGTCGACCCCGGTGATGATCGCCAGCGTCCCCTCGCTGCCGACCATCAGCGCGGCGAGGTCGTAGCCGGCGACGTCCTTGCGCAGCCCGCGGCCGACGCGCATCGCATGCCCCGACGCGAGCACGAGGTCCAGGCCCGTCACGTACGCACCCGTCACGCCGTACTTGAACGCGTGCGGCCCGCCCGCGTTGGTGGCGACGTTGCCGCCGATCTGCGACTGCTCGGGCGCGCCCGGATCGGGCGGGTAGTACAGCCCGTTCTCGCGGGCCAGGCGCTGGACGTCGCGGGTCGTCAGGCCGGCCCCTGCGTGCATCGTCCAGCTCTCGGGGTCGACCGCGTTGCCGCGCGTCAGGCGCTCGAGGCCCAGGACGACGCCGCCCGCCGGGACGCACCCGCCCGCGTACCCGCTGCCGCCGCCGCGCGGCGTGACGGCGATGCCCTCACCGGCGCACCAGCTGACCACCGCAGCCACCTCGTCGGCGTCCGCCGGCGCGACGTAGGCGTCCGCCCGACCGCTGAGCCCCGCCGCCTCGGTCGCGTCGGTGAGGTAGCGCGCCAGCTGCTCGGCCTCGGTGACGACGTGGTCGTCACCGACCAGCCCGACCAGTTCGGCGCGCAGCGCGTCGCTCATCCGCGCACGTGCGCCGACACGAGCGCCAGGGCGTTGTCGATCGTGTCCCAGGAGAGGTTCTCGGGCGTGTCCGTCGGCCAGTGATAGTTGGCCGGCGTCTTCAGCTCCGTGCACGCCGCCAGGCACGCGGCGCGGTAGCCCGCCCGCAGCGGCGGCAGCGCGTCGGTGCCGCCGGCGCCGAGCCGCAGGCCCCGCCAGAGGTCCACGCCCGCGCGGTCGGCCGCGTCCTGCAGCTCGTTCTTCAACGACGCGTCGTAGTCGCGGATGCGCAGCATGCCCTCGCCCTCCAGCAGCGCCAGGTGCGGGGAGCCGACGCACTCCAGCGCGACGAAGCGCGTCGTGGCCGGCGGCAACGACGCGGCGTGCCGCTTGAGGAACGCGCGCATGCCCTCCATGAAGGACTCCTCGCTGCCGGTGGACAGCAGCAGGATCCGCACGCCCTCGACCGGGTGCGCCTGCAGCTCCTCGGCCAGGGCCAGCAGCACCGCGACCGCGGACAGGTTGTCGTTGGCCGCCGGGACGACGGGGCGCCGCGCGACGTCGGCCAGCAGCGCCAGCGTTCCCGCGCTCCAGACCACGCCGGCGCGGCGCAGCTTCCTGATGCCGGTGAGCGCGCCGAGCGCCGACAGCGCCGGGCCGAGCGCGAGCAGCTGCCCCGTGTGGGTCGACGTCGTCTGCTTGGCGTACCAGCCGGGCGCGATGCGGTTGACCAGCGGGACGAGCCCGGGGTGGAACATCAGCCCGGTGTGCGCGGCGTCGTGGTGGGCGCCGAGGACGATCGTCTCGGTGGCGTCCGGGTCGCCCGCCCAGGCGAGGACGTTGACCGTCTGGCGCTTGGGCAGGGCCTTGCGCAGCAGGTGCGTGCCGTTGTCGACGTCGTCGGCCACGAGCCCGGCCGCCGCGGCGCCGAGCACCGCGCCGAAGCGCCCGCCGACCGTGCCCGCCACGACCCCGGCCGCCGCGCCGATGCCGTTGGACTGCCAGAACCCGCCGACCGCCGGCTCGCGCTCCAGCGTGGCGGTCAGACCGCGACGGGCGAACATCTCCGCCAGCGCCTCGGCCGCAGCCGCCTCACCCGGCGAGGCGGACTCGCGCTCCATCGCCGCCAGGGTCAACAGGTCCGCACGCACCGCCTCGGAGATCACGCGGCCCACCCTAGCCAGCCGTCACCGTACGGTTGGGTAGGGTGCCGCGCATGCGAGTTGATGCCGGGGCATATTCGTCCACTGTCGACGGGGCCGCGCAGGGCGCGGTAGAGGCCGAGAGGCGGGGCTACGACGGGTGGGCGGCGTTCGAGACGCAGATCGACCCGCTGCTGGCCTGCGCCGTCGCCGCCGAGCGGACCGAGAGCATCACGCTGTCGACCGCGATCGCGGTCGCCTTCGCGCGCAACCCGATGACGGTCGCGGTGCAGGCCAACGACGTGCAGGCGCTCAGCGGCGGCCGCTTCATGCTCGGCCTCGGCTCGCAGATCAAACCGCACATCACCAAGCGCTACTCGATGCCGTGGTCGGCTCCGGCCGCCCGGATGCGCGAGTTCGTCCTGGCCGTGCGCGCGATCTGGCGGACCTGGGAGACCGATGAGCCGCTGGCCTTCGAGGGTGAGCACTACACGCACACCCTGATGACGCCGTTCTTCAACCCGGGCCCCAACCCGCACGGCAACCCCAAGATCCTGCTGGCCGCCGTCGGGCCGCTGATGACGCAGACCGCGGGCGAGGTCGCCGACGGCATGCTCAGCCACGCGTTCGCGACCGAGAAGTACCTGCGCGAGCACACGATCCCCAACCTGTTGAAGGGCCGCGAGAAGGCCGGCAAGGCCGGCCTCGACGGCTTCGAGCTGACGGCGCCCGCGATGGCCGCGGTGGGTGACACCGAGGAGGAGATCGCGGGCGGCATCGCGATCGTCAAGCAGCAGCTCGGCTTCTACGGGTCCACGCCCGCCTACCGCCCGGTCCTCGAGGCCCACGGCTGGGGCGACCTGCAGACCCAGCTCAACGAGATGACCAAGCGCGGCGAGTGGGACAGGATCGCCGGCGTCATCCCCGACGAGGTCGTCGAGACCTTCGCGGTCATCGGCACCGCCGAGCAGGCGGTCGACCAGATGATCGAGCGCTACGGCGACGTCTGCACCCGCATCGCGATCCCGATCAACCCCGCCGCCGACCCGGACCGCTGGCGGGCACTCTTCGAGAAGCTCCGCACGGCCTGAACATCGCGTGTCGGTTTGCGTTCGAGGGGTGAACGCAAACCGACACGGGCCGTTCAGGCCGCGGTGCGTTCGGCCTTGATGGCGGCGAGCAGGGCGGTGACGTCGGGGCGGCAGCCGCCGCAGCCGGTGGAGGCGCGGGTGTGCTCGGCGACCTGCGCGACGGTGTCCAGGCCGCGGTCGCGGATCGCGTGGACGATCTCCCCGCGGGTGACGCCCTGGCAGGAGCAGATGTTCGCCGTGGGGTCGCCCTCGGCGATCGACGGGTCGCCGTACCCCCCGGCCGGGGCGTCGGCGAAGCCGTCGAGCAGCTCGGCCGGCACCTCCTCCCCGCTCTCCAGCAGCTCGCGCAGGCGGCGCGCGTCGCGCAGGTCGCCCAGGAGGATCGCGCCGGCCAGGCGGCCGTCGTCGCGGACGAGCAGCCGGCGGTAGCGGCCGCGGCGGGTGTCCAGCGCGAGGACCTCCTCGTCGCGGTCACCGGCGTTGACGCGCCCGCAGCAGAACAGCTCGATGCCGGCGACCTTCAGCGTCGTCGCGGGGACGGCACCGAGGAACGCGGCGGGACGCCCGGCCAGCGACGCGCCCAGCGCGCGCGCCTGCTCCTGCAGCGGCGACCACAGGCCGTAGACGTTGCCGCGATGTTCGGCGCACTCGCCGACCGCGCGGACGCCGGCCACCGACGTCCGCAGCTCGTCGTCGACCAGCACGCCGCGCTCGACCTCGACGCCTGCGGTCGACGCCAGGTCGATGTCGGGACGGATGCCCGCGGCGACGACGACCAGGTCGGCCTCGACCACCGTGCCGTCGTCCAGCTCGACGCCGGTCACGACGCCGTCCTCGCCCACGACCTTCGAGGTCCGCGCGCTGGTCAGCACCTTCACGCGCAGGTCGCGCAGCGCGCGTTGCAGCAGCGACGCGGCCGGGCCGTCGAGCTGCTGCTCCATGAGGCGGTCGGCGAGGTGGATCACCGTCGTCCGCACCCCGCGCTCGCACAGCGCGCGCGCCGCCTCCAGCCCGAGCAGGCCGCCGCCGATGACGACGCCCCGCCGGGCCGACCCGGCGGCGTGGAGGATCGCCCGCGTGTCGGCGCGGGTGCGGAAGACGTGGACCCCGGGCAGGTCGGCCCCGGGGACCGGCGGGACGAACGGCGTCGAGCCGGTGGCCAGGACGAGGTCGTCGTAGGCGACGACGTCACCATCGGCCAGCTCGACGAAGCGCGCCGAGGAGTCGACGCGCCGGACGGGGACGCCCAGGCGCAGCGTGACGCCGCGGTCGGCGAACCACTGCTGGTGGCGCAGCGCGAGCTCGTGCTCACCCACGGCACCGGCCAGCACCTGCGACAGCATCACCCGGTTGTAGGGCGCCTCGGGCTCGGCCCCCACCATCGTGATGTCCCAGCGCGCGCCGCCGGGCGCGACGGGTCCGTGGGCCAGGACGGCCTCGACCGTCGCCAGGCCCGCCATGCCGGCGCCGACGACGACCAGCCGCCGGACCGCATCGCCGGACGGCGCGGCGTCGCCGGCGGCAGCGCCGTCGAGCGGCAGCGGCTCCACCCGGACGGCCGACGCCTTCAGCTCGGCCTGCAGCGACGTCGGGTCCACCGCCCGCGCGACCACGCCGTTCAGCGCGCCGTCACCGGGCGGCAGGTGCAGCGAGCCCCAGTGGAACGGGGCGAACACGACGCCCCGTGAGACCGTGTCGGTCACGCGGGCGCGCACCGTCGCGCGACCCCGGCGTGAGCGGATCAGCACGCGAGCGCCGTCCTCGATGCCGTACGAGGCGGCGTCCTCGGCGCAGATCTCCAGGAACGGCTCCGGCTCGGCGGACACCAGGTCACGCGCCTTGCCGGTGCGGGTCATCGTGTGCCACTGGTGCGCGACGCGCCCGGTGGTCAGCACCAGCGGGTGCTGCTCGTCGACGGGGTCGGCCGGCTCGGCGTGCGGGGTCGCCGCCATCCGCGCGCGGCCGTCCTCGGTGGGGAAGCGGCGCCCGGTGTAGAGGCGCTCGGTGCCCGCATGGTCCTCGCCTCCGAGGCCCCGTGCGGGCACCGGCCACTGCAGCGCCCCCTCGCGGAGCAAGCGCTCGTGCGACAGGCCCGTGACGTCGCACAACCGGCCCTCGGTGGACCGCACGTACTCGTCGTAGACCTCCGCCGCCGTCTTCCAGCCGAACTGCGCGGAGTGGCCCAGCGCCCGCCCGACGCGCGCGAGGATCTCCCAGTCGGGCAGCGCCTCACCCGGTGCGTCGACGGCGCGGCGGATCAGCGACACGCGCCGCTCGGAGTTGGTCTGCACGCCGTCCTTCTCGCCCCATTGGGCCGCGGGCAGCACCACGTGCGCCAGCGCCGAGGTCTCGGTCGGGTGGTAGGCGTCCTGGACGATCACGAGCTCCGCGCGCCGCAGCGCCGCGGCGAAGCGGGCGGCGTCCGGCTGGGAGACGACGGGGTTGGTCGCGATGATCCAGACGACCTTGACGCGGCCGTCCTCCAGCGCGTCGACGAGCTCGGTGGCGGCCAGTCCGGGCGCCGGCGAGATGCCCGGCGCGTCGGCGGGGATGTCCCACAGCCGCCGCATCTCGGCGCGGTGGTCGGGGTCGGTGACCTTGCGGTAGCCGGGCAGCAGGTGGGCCAGCCCGCCCGACTCGCGGCCCCCCATCGCGTTGGGCTGGCCGGTCAGCGACAGCGGCCCCGATCCGGGGCGGCCGATGTTGCCGGTCGCCAGGCAGAGGTTGATGAGCGCGCGGTTCTTCAGCGTCCCGACGGTCGACTGATTGGCGCCCATGGACCACATGACCAGCGCGCGCTTGACGCTGCCGAAGGCCTGCGCGGCGGCCTCGATGGCTGCGGCGTCGACGCCGCAGACCGACGCCGCCCGCTCCGGCGTCCACTCCCGGGCGGCGGTCAGCGCCTCCTCCGAACCGGAGGTGTGGCGCTCCATGAACGTCCGGTCGACCAGGCCGTCGCGGTCGAGCACGTGCAGGATCGCCGACAGCAGCGGCAGGTCCGCGCCGGGCTTCACCGGCAGGTGCAGGTCGGCCATGCCCGCGGTGGGCGTGCGCCGCGGGTCGATCACCGTGACCGTCGCGCCCTCCGCCTGGCGCCGGCGGATGCGCGACCAGACGATCGGGTGGCAGGCGCTGGTGTTGGACCCCAGGATCAGGATGTGGTCGGCCTGCTCGATGTCCGCGTAGGACGCCGGCGGGCCGTCAGACCCCAGCGCACCGGTGTAGCCGGCCACGGCGGAGGACATGCACAGGCGCGAGTTGGAGTCGACGTTGTTGGTGCCGAGGAACCCCTTGGCCAGCTTGGAGGCGACGTAGTAGTCCTCCGTCAGCATCTGGCCGCTGAGGTAGAAGGCGATGGAATCCGGGCCGTGGTCGCGCTGCGCCTGCGTCAGCCGGCGCGCCAGCTCGCCGGACACCTGCCGCCACGTCCGCGGGCGGAAGCGGTCGTCCAGGGTGTCCCGCCACAGCGGCTCCAGCGCCCGGTCGGGCGCCACCAGCGCCTCCGGCAACCGCAGCGGCTTGCGACAGGTCGCACCGCGGTTGACCGGGTGCAGCGGGTCGCCCTTGACCGCGACCACGCGCCCGCCGTTGACCTCGGCGATGAGCCCACAGCCGGTGCCGCAGTACGGGCAGCCGGTCCGCACCTCGCGGGTGCGCGTGACCGGGGGGATGACGGTGTTCAAGCCAGTCGCACCCAGACTTCGCCGTCGCGCTCCTGCACCTCGTGGACCGCGACGGTGTCCTCCCCGCCGATCTGCGCACCGGAGCGCAGGTCGAAGCGGCGCCCGTGCAGCGGGCAGGTCACGCAGGAGTCGGCGACCATCCCGTCCTGCAGCGGCCCGCCCTTGTGCGGGCAGTCGGCATCGACGGCCGCCCAGCCGTCGGGCAGCCTGAACACGGCGACGCGTCGGCCCCCGATCGTGATGCGACGTCCCTCCAGCGCAGGGACGTCGCCGACGCTGCCGACCCGGACCCAGGCCGTCGTCATCGTGCTCATCGAGCAACCTCTGACCGCGAGAGCGAGCCGCCAGGCGAGCTCTCGCACCGATCGCGAGCTCCCTGGGCGAGCCGATCGGCCGCCTCCGCGAGCGACACGAGGTCCAGCTCGTTGAACTGGTTGGGCACGGCGGGCTCATGGCGCTCGCGCCACGGGTCCGGGTCGCAGGCGGCCTTGGCGATGTTGAAGCGCTCGATCAGCGCGGCTTGCTTCTCGGGGTCGAGCACCTCGGCCTGCACGTGCTCCAGGCCGACCCGCTCCATGTACCCGTAGGTGCGCTCGAGGTGGTCGCCGTGCTCGCGGTAGTGCTGCAGGTAGGCGAGCGCGACGCGCTTGGCCTCCTCCGGCGTGTCGACCCGGCAGAGCAGGTCGCCCTTGCGTACCGAGGCACCGGCGGCACCGCCGACGTAGATCTCCCAGCCGGGTTGGGTTGGGGTTCCTATCGCGACCAGGCCGATGTCCTTGACGTAGGCCTCGGCGCAGTTGCGCGGGCAGCCGGTGACGGCGGCCTTCACCTTGTGCGGCGTGTGCAGGCCCTCCATCGCGCGCTCGAGGTCGATGCCCAGCTCGATGGAGTCACCGAGCCCGAAGCGGCAGAACGTCGTCCCCACGCAGGTCTTGACCGTGCGGACCGCCTTGGCGTAGGCGTAGCCGGAGGGCATGCCGAGGTCCTCCCAGATCGCCGGCAGCTGCTCCTTCTTCGCCCCGAGCAGGTCGATGCGCTGGCCGCCGGTGATCTTCACCATCGGCAGCTCGTACTTGTCGGCGACGTCGGCGATCCTGCGCAGCTCGTCGGGCGTGACGACACCGCCGCGGATGCGCGGGATCACCGAGAACGAGCCGTCGTTCTGGATGTTGGCGTGGACGCGGTCGTTGATGAACTTCGCGTGGCGCTCCTGGCGGAACCTGCCGGCCTGCCGCTCCTCCAGCAGGTAGGACAGCCCCGGCTTGCAGGCCCCGCAGTCGCGGCCGGCGCCGCAGGCTGCCCCCAGCTCCGAGACGCTGGTGAGGTCGCCCGCACGGACCTGCGCGGCGATGTCCTCCCGCGTGAGCTTGCGGCAGGGGCAGAGGTAGGCGGGCTCCTCGGCGGCGCCGGCCCGCTCGATCTTCAGCAGCTCGGCGACGACGGGCTTGCACGAGCCGCAGCCCGCGCCCGCCCGCGTCACCGAGACGACCTCCTGCGTGGAACCGAGCCCCTGGGTGCGGATCGCCGCGACGATGTCGCCCTTGCAGACGCCGTTGCAGTTGCAGACCTGCGCGGTGTCGGGCAGCTCCGCGGCGGTGGCCTGCGATGCCTCGGCCAGCAGCGCCAGCGCGTCGTCGGTGACGCGTTGCGTGCGGACGGCGTCCATCAACAGCTCCGCGCCGCGCGTGTCGCCCAGCAGCACCGCGCCGACGACCGTGCCGGCGTCGCTGCAGACGAGCTTGCGGTAGCTCGAGCCGTCGGCGACGACCACCTCGCGCTCGCCTTCCGCCGCACCGGCGGTGACGAGGTCGATGCCCATGACCTTCAGCTTGGCCGTGGGGATCGAGCCCTCGTAGGCGGCGTCCTCACCGGTGAGCGTCCGGGCCGCGACGGCGGCCTGGTCGTTGATCGGCGCGACGATGCCGTGGACGACGCCGCGGTGCTGGGCGCACTCGCCGACCGCCAGCACCCGCGGGTGCGACGTGACCATCGCGTCGTCGACGACGATGCCGCGCTGCACGTCCAGCCCGGTGTCGCGCGCGAGGCCGACGTGCGGTGTGATGCCCACGGCCATGACGACGAGGTCGCAGGCCAGCTTGCTGCCGTCGGCGAACTTCAGGCCGCTGACGCTGCCGTCCTTGCCGCTCAGCACCTGCGCCGTGGCGTGCTCCAGGCGGACGTCGACACCCAGCGCCTCGATCGCGGGCGCCAGCAGCGCCGCCGCGGGCGCGTCGAGCTGACGCTCCATCAGGCGGTCGACGAGGTGCACGACCGTCGTCGGGCACTGAAGCTGCGCCAGCGCGTATGCGGCCTCCAGCCCGAGCAGGCCGCCGCCGATGACCGCCGCGCGGCGGGCGTGGGCCGCCGCGGCGACGATCGCGCGGCAGTCGGCCGGCGAGCGGAAGACCTCGACGCCCGCGGCCAGGATCCCGGTGCCCTCGACGCGCGCGCCCGGGATCGGCGGGACGAACGCGTCGCTGCCCGTGCACAGCACCGCGCGCCCGAAGGACACCGCGGTGCCGTCGTCCAGCTGCGCCAGGCCGGCGTCGGGGTTGACGGCGGTGACGCGGGTGCCCAGCCGCAGCGAGACGCTGTGGTCCTCATACCAGGAGTCCGGGCGCATCCGCAGCTCGGCGATGTCGCCCTGCGGTGCCAGCAGCTTGCCGAGGCGGACGCGGTCGTACGGCGGCTCGTCCTCGGCGCACACCATCGTGATGGCGATGTCGGCGTCGCGGGCCCGCAGCGCCTCGGCCACGTACTGGCCGGCGATGCCGCCGCCGATGATCAGGACGTCGGTGGTGTGGTCGCGGAACATCGGCTACACCGCCGCGTCGGCGAGCGAGGGGATCCGCGAGTCGGCCGTGGTGCGGCGCAGGTAGAAGAACCACGTCATGCCGGCGAAGAAGACGTAGGCGCCGAGGAAGGTCCACAGGGCGGGGATCGACCAGTCCGCGTGGGCCTGCGCGACTGCCAGCTTCTCGGCCGGGTCCTTGGCCGCCTTGACCAGTGCGGCGACGTCGAGGGAGGCCTGGCGGAAGGCGACCTGGATGAGGAAGCCGCCGAACGCGCCGATCGC
>CAYUDT010000013.1:0-71225 GCA_964443695.1 uncultured Conexibacter sp.
CCGATCAGCGCGCCGACGAAGCCCAGGCCCGCGAGGTAGGTCGCGATGAAGCTGTGCTGGGCCAGGAACTCCGGGAACGTGTTCTTGATCACCAGCGGCAGCGCGAACGAGTAGCCGATGAAGCTGCCGAAGGTGCCGATGTAGAGGATCGACATCACCCAGGTCTGGCCGTGGCCGAGCGCCTTGACGTAGGACGAGGTGTCGGCCTTGGCCTGGGTCAGCGAGTCCATGTAGCGCCAGGCGCAGAAGGCCGCGGCGACGACGAAGGGCATCCACAGCAGCCCGGCGTTGGCCAGGTGGACCTCGTGGACCGGCAGCTTCACGGCGGCCGTCGGGACGCCGATGATCACGACGAGCGGGACGAGCAGCTGGCAGATGGCGACGCCGAGGTTGCCGCCGGCGGCGTTGAGCCCCAGCGCCAGGCCCTTCCTGCCCTCGGGGTAGAAGAAGCTGATGTTGGCCATCGACGAGCTGAAGTTGCCGCCGCCGACGCCGGCGGTCGCGGCGCAGGCCAGCAGCACCCAGAACTGCGTGTCGTGGGACTGGGAGGCCAGCCAGCCCGACGGCACGAGGAAGGCCAGCAGCGAACAGGGGATGAACAGCAGCGAGGCGCTGACCGTCGTCCACACCCGGCCGCCGAAGCGCGGCACCGCGAACGTGTAGGGGATCCGCAGGAAGCTGCCGATGAGGTTCGGCACCGCGGTCAGCCAGAACAGCTCGTCGATCGACATCGCGATGCCGGCGTTGCCGAGGTTGAGGACGACGATCGTCCACAGCACCCAGATCGAGAAGCCGATGTTCTCGGCGAAGATGCTGAAGATCAGGTTCTTGCGGGCGATGGCCTTGCCGGTGGACTCCCAGAAGGCCTCGTTCTCCGGCTCCCAGTGCTCGATCCAGCGGCCGCGGCGGGACGCTGTGGATGTGGCGATAGACCCCGGAACGACGTCGAACTCGGCGGTGGTGCTCATGGTCAAGCACGGTCTCAGCCAGTGTTCATGCGGCTCTACGACATCCGGTCGGAGCCTTGGGACCTTCTGTCGCCGCCCAGTCGATAGTTAACTGCGCAGTTCGGAAATACGCTGCCCGCGCATGCCGCGACCACGTGCGCAGATCGACACCGTCCGCCTCGCGGACGCCTTTGCCGACGGGGGCCTGGACATCACGGCGGACGCGCTCGCGGCGGCCGTCGGCGTGGCCAAGCCCACGCTGTACGCCCACGGCCGGTCCAAGGACTCGCTGCTGCGACGGGCGGTCGACGCCGAGGTCGAGCGGACCCTGGACCGCATCTACGCCGCCGAGACGGCCGCCGCGGGGCGCAGCGCCCGCGACCGCGCCATCGCGATCGCGCACTCGCTGCTGCGCATCCGGCCGACGGGCCTGAAGCTCCTGGCCCGCAGCGCCGACGACCCGGCGGTGCAGCGCATCCCGGCGCGGATCGCGACGACCCTGCACCGCGACCTCGTGGCCGACGGGCTGGACCCGAAGGACGCCCCGTGGCTGGCTCGCGCGCTCTACGGCGCCGTGCAGCAGTACGCCGTCGTCCACGCGGGCGAGCTGCGGCCCGCCCGCGCCCATCTGGCGGCGCTGGCCGCCGCGGCGGTTCCGGCGCCGCCGGCCCCCGCGCTGGAGGAGTGGCCCGTGGCCTGAGACCCGGGCGCTCGGCTAGTGGTCGATGGCCTGGCGCAGCAGCTCGGCCGCAGGGACGGGCCGGCCGAGGTGGTAGCCCTGCGCCATGTCGACGCCGAGCGCGACCAGCAGCTCCAGCGTCTCGGCGTCCCCGACGAACTCGGCGACGGTGCGCTTGCCGGTGGCCTGCGCCACGTGGACCATCGCCTCGACGACCGCGCGGTCCTGCCGCGAGCCGGTGACGCCCCGGACGAAGTCGCCGTCGATCTTGATCGTGTCGTAGGGCAGGTGCTTGATGTGGGTGAAGGACCCGAAGCCCGTGCCGAAGTCGTCCAGGGCGAACCCGCAGCCCAGTTCGCGCAGGCGCTCGCCGAAGCGGCGCGCCTCGTCGAGCTTGGAGATGGCCACCGTCTCGGTGAGCTCGAAGCAGAGCTGCTGCGCGCCGACGTCGTAGTCCTCGAGCAGGCGCTCGACGAGGTCGAGCAGCTCGCCGTCGGCCAGCGACCGCGCCGAGACGTTCAGCGCGATCTGCGCGCCCGCGGGCAGCTGGCCGGCGGCCAGCGTCGTGATGACGCGGCGGGCGACCCAACGGTCGATCGCGGGCAGCAGCCCGTAGCGCTCGGCGATGAAGAGGAACGTGCCGGGCATCGCCAGCGCGTCGTCGTGCCCGTCGTCGAGGCGGATCAGCGCCTCGTAGCGCAGCACCGACGGATCGTGGAGGTCGACGATCGGCTGGTAGTGCAGGACGAAGCGGTCCTCGTCCAGCGCCCGGCGGATGCGGTGGCTCCAGTTGAGGCGGTCCGACGCCTGGTCGACCGCGCCGTCCTCGGGGCTGTGGACGCTCACGCGGTCGCGGCCGGCGTCCTTGGCCTGGTACATCGCGAGGTCGGCGGCCGCGAGCAGGGCACCCGGCCCGCTGTGCGCGTGGCCGTCAGCACCGAGCACGATGCCCGCCGACGCGGTGACCCGCAGCTCACGGTCGGCGACGCGGATGCGCAGGTCGCGCACGCAGGCAACGAGGTCGGCGGCGACCGCCTCGGCCTCCTCCGCGGTCGTCTGGCCGAGGACGCAGGCGAACTCGTCGCCGCCGAGGCGCGCGATGAGGTCGGTCTCGCGCAGCCGCGCGCGCAGGGCGTCGGCGACGGCGCGCAGCATGCGGTCGCCGACGTGGTGCCCCAGCGAGTCGTTGACGTACTTGAAGTGGTCGAGGTCGAGGAGGACCAGGGAGAAGTCGTGGCCGTGGCGGCGGCGCTCGGCGACGCGACGGACGAGCTCCACGCCGAGCTGGCGGCGGTTGGCCAGGCCGGTGAGCACGTCGTGCTCGGACATGTAGCGCAGCTCGTGCTCCTGGCGCTTGCGCTCGGAGATGTCCTGGATCTGGCTGACGAAGTACAGCGGTGCGCCGTCGAGGTCGCGGACCAGCGAGACCGACAGCAGCGTCCAGATCGTCTCGCCGTCGCTGCGCAGGTAGCGCTTCTCGAGCTCGTACTTGCGGCGGCGTCCCTCCAGCGCGTCCCGCACCAGGTCCATGTCGGCCCCGAGGTCGTCCGGGTGGGTGATCTGCATGAACGTCCGCGCCAGCAGCTCGCCCTCGGCGTAGCCGGTCATGTCGCACAGCGCGCGGTTGACCTTCAGGAACCCGCCGTCCAGCGAGACGAGCGCCACGCCGATCGGCGCGTTGTCGAACGCCATCCGGAAGCGCTCCTCGGCCTCGCGGCGGTCGGTGATGTCCAGGGACGTCCCGAGCATGCCGGTGACCGCGCCCGACCCGTCCTTGATCGTGCTGACGTGGCCGTCGAGCCAGCGGACCTCGCCCTGGGGGTCGACCAGGCGGTATTCGGTGCGGAAGTCCATCCCGTCGCGGACGGCCTGGACCCACATCCGGTTGACGCGGTCACGGTCGTCGGGATGCAGCGCCCGGTGCCACCCGGCGCCGACCGCGTCGTCGGCGCAGATGCCGGTGATGTCCTCCCAGCAGGCGTTGACGAAGAGGCAGTTGCCGTCGGGGTCGGCCTCGAAGATCGCGACGGGCGCGCGGCGCGTCAGCAGCTCGAAGCGCGCGCGGTGCGCGGTGTTCTCGCGCTCGAGCGCCTCCTCCTCGGCCTCGTAGTCGCGGACCATCGCGACGCCCCAGGTCAGCAGCGCCAGGACCGTCACCACACCGCACAGCGCCAGCAGCGAGATCGCCATGACGCTGCTCCACCAGCCCGCGCGGACGCCGAGCTGCACGAACGCGGCGATCGCGGTCGGGCCAACGATGCCGACCGGCAGGATCCGGCGGGCGGTGAGGTCACCGGCGCCGCGCTCGGCGAACCAGCGACCGGGGAGATGGGTGGGGCGCAGGGCGGCGCAGGCGATCGTCACGAGGCTCATCGTGGGCACGCCCGCCGGCGCGATCGCATTGGTGTCCGCGGAGGAGTAGAGCTCGTGGGTGCCCAGGAGGTAGCCGATGAGCGCCCCGTTGACCAGCGCGGCGCTCAGGAACGTGAAGAACGCACCGAGCCGGGCCCGCCGGCCGGTCCGGTGGCGCAGCAGCAGGATCGTCGCCGCGCCGAGCAGCAGGACCCAGGCGGCCTGCGGCGAGGGGCGCGCGACGTCCTCGTCGCCGGGGAACAGCTCCGCGCTACGGCGGGCGACCCCGGCGTCGAGGCCCAGCGCGTAGCCGAGCAGGATGCCGACGGCGACCGCCATCGCCAGGCCCAGCAGGTACCGCGAGACGCGCTGCAGCCGTGCGACGCCCGCCTCGGCGAGCACGCCACACGCGCAGCAGATGCCCATCACGGCCGCTGCCGGCGTCATCTGCGGCAGGCTCGGCGGGCCGGCCAGGGCGCGGACGCCGATGCACCACCCCAGCAGCGCGGTCAGCGTGATCGCCAGCGCGCCCCATCCGCACCACAGCGCCATGCGCTGCAGGCGCCGAAGGTCCCGGACGACGGCCGGGTCGGTCGCGGATGTCACGTGGTCCACCACGTCCCTATCGGCTGTTGGCGCTCCGGTGTGTAGCCCATCGGCGTCAGGTGAGCTGCTGCACGCTGAAGAAGCCCACATCGGCGCCGTCGCCGCGGTCCTCGAGCTGCCCCTCCGCGTGGAGCGCCTCGAGCGCGGCGACCGCGTGCGGCGCGAACTGGCGGCCGGACTGCAGACGGCACTCGTCGATGGCGGCGCTCGGGCTCATCGGCTCGCTGTAGGGCCGGGCGCGGGTCATCGCGTCCCAGGCGTCGGCCAGCGCCAGCAACTGCGCGCCGTCAGGCACCTGCGCCTGGCGCAGCCCGTCGGGGTAGCCGGTGCCGTCGTGGCGCTCGTGGTGGCTGCGGATCCACGACGCCTGCTCGGCGCCGAGCACCTCGCGGGCGATGTCCTCCCCCAGCTCGGCGTGGCGCTGGACGGCACGGTACTCCGCGGGCGTCAGGCGGCCGCGCTTGCAGAGGATCGCGTCGGGGACGCCGATCTTGCCGACGTCGTGGACGAGACCGGCCTCGCGCAACAGTGCGATCCGCGCCTCGCTCCAGCCGCAGCGCTCGGCCAGGCGCCCGACGAGCTCGGCCACCCGCTCGGAGTGGCGGATCGTCGAGCTGTCCTTGGCGTCGATGGCCCGCGCCAGCGCGCGGATGCCCGACAGCGCCTGGCTGCGCGACAGCCGCTCGGCGCGCTCGTCGGCGCTGAGCTCCTCGACGACCTCCGGCGAGTAGCGGAAGCACACGTCGCGCCCGTGGGCCTTGGCCCAGTACAGGGCGCCGTCGGCCAGGCGCAGCAGATGCTCGGCGTCGGTGGCCTGGGCCAGGTCGCAGGTGCCCGAGCTGGCCGTGAGCGTGCCGACCCCCTCGTAACCGCGCGTGCCGATGACGCGCCGCAGCCGCTCGGCCGCCTGGTGGGCGGCGATCCCGTCGACCTCGGGCAGGATGACCGCGAGCTCGTCGCCGCCGATGCGGCCGGCCAGCTCGCCCTCGCGGCGGGCCCGCCGCAGGCGGCGCGCGGCCTCGGCGAGGACGACGTCACCGCGGGCGTGGCCGAAGGTGTCGTTGATCGCCTTGAAGTGGTCGATGTCGAACACGGCGACGCTGAGCGTGCGGTCGTGGCGGCGGGCGCGCGCGACCTCCTCGCGCAGCCGCTCGTGGAAGGCGCGGTGGTTGAGCAGCCCGGTGAGCGGGTCCGTCGTGGCCTGGTCCTCCAGGTACTCGCGCGACTGCGCGTTGGCGACGGCGAGGCTGACGAGGTCGGCGACGCGGGGCAGGAGGTTGCGCACCCGCTCGGGGTCCGCAGCGCGGCCGGAGACGACGACGGCGCCCCAGGTCTCACCGCCGACCACCACCGCGACGCTGAACGCGTCGCTGGCGGGCGGCAGGTCGTGGATGACGTGCGCCTCCACGCCCAGCAGCGCCCGGAGCTCCTCGCCGGCCAGCCGCAGGACGGGCTCGACCTGCAGGGACCGCGCGGCCGCCTCGGCGATGCGCCGCAGCGCGGCCTGTTCCTCGGCGAGGGCCCGCTTGCTCTCCTCGGAGTCGTGCAGGGCCCGGCCCGCGCGGCGGCGGTCCTCGTTGATCGCGGCGAGCAGCAGCGTCGTGAGCGTCGTGACGACGATGAAGCCCTGGCAGGTCAAGAGCGTCTGCGTCGGCGTGCCCTGGACGAAGGGCCCGTCGCCGCGGGCGGCGTAGATGACCGTCAGCCCGCCGAACACGGCGGCGACCGCCGCGGCCCCGCGCGGCCCCAGGCGCAACCCGGCCCAGATCAGCACGGGGAACACGACATAGACCTGCACGTCGGGGTCGTCGAGCACCATCACGCCGATCAGCAGGGCGCAGGCCAGCACCAGCAGCTCCTCCGCCCGGCCCGCGTGACCGCGGGTGCCGGGGACGAGCACGAGCGGTGCCACGCACATGGCCCCCGCGGTGTTGCCCAGCCACCACAGCGCGGCGGTCTGCGCCAGCAGGTGGGTGGGGACGAACCCCGCCGCGTAGAGCGAGCCGACGCCGAACGTCACGCTGGCGACGGCGCCGCAGGCCACCGAGCCGATGAAGCGCGCGACGTCGTGCGCGGTCACGAGCTCGGTGTCGACGCTGAGCCGGCGCAGCACGGCGCGGGTCAGGTACGGCTCGGCGAGGTTGCCGATGGCGGTGACGCCCACGACCATCGCGGTGACCGGGCGCGTCGCGTTGGCCGCCAGGATGCCGATCAGGATGCCCGGCGCGGCGCGGCGTCCGAGCCTGAGGACGGCGACGAGCGCGACCGCCGTGGCGGGCCAGATCGGGCAGGCGCTGCCGGCCACCACCGCAGCCTCGAACGCCAGCTCGGCGGCGATGAAGTACGCAGCGGCGATGAGGACGGTGATCGCGAGCTGCCGCAGCGCCGGGGACTTCACGCCCGGGTGCTCGGTCGGGTCGTGCCGTTCTTGAGCCGAGTTGGCGCGCAGACGCTCTCACGGTCGTGGCCTCAACCGATCGGTGGACGACGGCGCCCACCGATCGGCCCAATCGCGTTGCGCGGGCCGGGCGCGTCGCGCACGGTGCAGGCATGCGGGGGAAACGAGCGGCGCTGCAACTTGCGATGACGATCGCTGCCACGATCACGCTGACCGACGCTGCAGGGGCGGCGCTGCTGCCGTCCGGCAACATCATCGGGGTGTCGTCCACCGGGGGGCCGGGCGACGCCGGTGCGATCGTGGGGATCATCCCCGCGGAGCAGACCCCGGGCGAGGTCATGCAGCCCTACGCCGATCGCGACGTCCCGGCGCCCGCATCGGCCACGTGGAGCGCGCCGGTCGGGGCGGCCTTCGAGCCGACCGGCACGATGGTGACGACGATCGGTGGCACGACAGTGCTGCGGATCAGCAACCTCACGGGCGCGCGGACCGTCGTGTCCGGCCCGGCGGTCGGGTCCGGACCGGCCTTGGAGCAGACGGGCGGCCTCACCGTCGCCGCCGACGGGACGATCTACGTGGCCGGCGCCTGGCAGGAGTCCTCCACGCTCGTGCACGGGGTGCTGGCCGTCGATCCCCAGACCGGCGACCGCACCGTGCTGAGCGGTCCGACGCGAGGGTCCGGCGCGGCGCTGGGGACGGTCGTCGACCCGACGTTGCTGGGGACGTCCACGCTCCTGGTCGCCGAGGACCGCGCGGCGGGCAGCGCGATCGTCCGCATCGACCTGGCCGGCGGCGACCGGACGCGGCTCACCGTCGAGGCCGCGGGCACCTACACCGGCCTCGGCACGCGGGCCGACGGCTCGGTCCTCGCCGTGCTCGACAACGACAGCGGTCCCAGCGCCGTCGTCAGCTTCGACATCGCGACCGACACCCGCACGCTGATCACCGGCGTGCTCGCGGACGGATCGACCCGCGGCGGCGGGCTGTCCTTCTACGGCGGTGGCGACGTCGTCGACGCGTACGGGGGCATCATGTTCGGCGACGATGACAAGGACGCCGTCGGCCGCACCCGGGCCGACGACGGGCTGCGCTGGACCCAGACCACGGACGCCCAGGAGCTCTCCGTGGACGTCGGACGGCTCAACACGCTCATCCGGATTCCGGCGAACCCACGCGACCTGCCCTACCCGGTGGCCTTCCAGCAGGGCCAGGTGGCCGACCGCCGGATCGCCGTGCCGGACTCCGAGGACGGACAGCGCGCGACGATGCTCGAGCTCGTCGACCCCAGCCAACTGCCGCCCGGGCTGACCGCGGCACCCGACGGCCCCGCCGGGCAGCGGATCACCGGCACGCCGACGGCTCCGGGCGTCTACGACGTCAGGTTCCGGCTCGGCAACGACCTGCGGGCGACCGTGCGCACGACGTCGTTCTTCGTCTCGCGGTCCACGGTCGGCATCCCGAGCCTGCGCGGTGGTGAGATCCTCGGCCTGTCGCAGTACGGCGGCGAGACCGACTCCTTCGGGGCGATCCTGCGCTTCGACCCTGCCGCCGCGACCGTCGGGCTGGTCTCCGACGACCTCGCCCCCGTCATCGACTCGGAGTGGCTGACCAACCAGGGCGGGTACGGCGTGGACATCGACGACCGCGGCGGCCTGTTCTACTCCGGCTACTACGGGCGCAACGTCGTCCGGGTCTCCCCCCGGACCGGGGAGCGGCAGATCATCAGCGGTGAGACGGCCGACCAGGTCGTCCGGGGCAGCGGGCCGAGCCTGTCGTCGATCTGGGACATCGACACGCTTCCCGGCGGCGACCTGCTCGTCACCGACTTCTTCGCCGAGCCGCAGCAGGCGACGCGCACCGCCGGCGCGCTGCTGCGGATCGATCCGCAGACCGGAGACCGGACGCTGATCAGCAGCGTCAACCGTGGCAGCGGTCCGCGATTGCAGACCCCGGCCGGCCTCGTCGTCGACGGCAACGACGCCTACGTCGTGGCCCGGCGTGACCACCTGGTGTTGAAGGTCGACCTCACCACCGGCGACCGCCGGCTCGTCAGCGGCGACGACCGCGGCGCCGGGCCCGCGTTCGGCGAGGCGGACGGCATCGAGCGGCTCCCCGACGGCCGGCTGCTGGTCGCCGAGGGCTACCCCCAACGGCTCATCGCCGTCGACCCGGCCACGGGCGACCGCACGGTCTTCTCGGGCCCGGAGCGCGGGTCGGGCCCCGCGTTCGGCTTCACCTCGGTCCACCGCGCCCCGGACGGGACCCTCTACGTGGGGACCGACGGCGACCCGGCGGTGCTCGGCACCGTCGACCCGGCCAGCGGCGACCGGCAGGTCGTGCACACCTCCGTCCCGGGCACGCCCGAGGCCTACACATACGGCACCTGGGACCTCATGACCGCGCCTCCCGCCCCGTCGTTCACCGGCACCGACAGCTACACGCTGCGCAAGGGCATGGCCACCACCCACACGATCGCGACGCAGGCGGGCAGCACCGGGCAGCGCGTGCTGCAGGTCAGCGCGACCAGCCCGTTGCCCCCCGGCCTGACGTTCACCCAGGGCACGACGACCGGGACGCTGAGCGGGACCCCCACGCAGGCCGGCCGCTTCACGTTCACGGCGCAGCTGGAGAACGACGGCTTCGCGGTGCCGCGGACCTACACGATCGACGTCGAGGGACCGCCCACGATCACGAGCAGCGACGACGACCTCCAGGCCCAGGTGGGCGTGCCCGTCGAGCGTCAGGTCAGCTTCGCCGCCGGGTACCCGACGGCCACGACGCTGCGGGTGGTCGGGCGCCTGCCCGACGGTCTGGTCTTCGACGCGCCGTCGCTCACGTTGCGCGGCACGCCGACGGAGGCGGGGACGTTCGCGGTGACCCTGGAGGCCGACAACGGCCTCACCACCCGGCAGGCGCTGCGCATCGTCGTGGCCGCCGCGCCGCCGCCGGTCGAGATCCCGGTCGCGCCGGTCCGGGGCAGCTCCGCGCCACCGGCGCCGCCCGCAGCGTCCACGCCGCCCGCGGCGTCCACGCCGCCCGCCCGGTCGTGCGCGCAGCGACGCGTGACGATCAACGTGCAGCCCCCCACCAACATCGCCCTCGCACGCACGGAGGTGCTCGTCGACGGCAGGCGCCTGCGCATCCTCGGTGCCGGCCGGACGCGCCTGACGCTCGTGTTCGCCCAGCAGGCACCGCGCTACGTCCGCGTCGAGCTGCGCGCGACCTCCACGACGGGCCGCGCGCTGCGGGGCCGCCGGACCTACCGCGTCTGCGCCTTCAAGGGCCTCGGGCAGATCCCCCTCCAGCCGCTCCGCGCGCAGCGCCGCTGACCCGCGCGGTCCGCCGCTGTCGCCCAGCTGGCGCGTGCGGCAGGGCGATGCGACACGGTCGTCCTCAGGCGCTGCCACCGAGCCGCGCCGTCGCGTCGGCCGCGGCTGCCGCAACCGCCTTCGCGAGCGCGCGCTCGTTGCGGGTGAAGCGCGCGGTCGGGACGGGGACGGAGATCGCGGCGGCCACGCCGCTGTCGTCGTACACGGCGGCGCCGACGGCGCAGATGCCCTCGGTGTGCTCCTCGCGGTCGTAGTGCACCGGGCCGTCCGCGAGCGCCTTCAGCAGCTCTTCGCGCGAGGTGATGGTCGTGTCGGTGAAGCGCTCCATCCGCGCCGGCAGCATGCCCCGGGCCACCTCGACCGGCAGGGCGGCGAGCAGCGCCTTGCCGTTGGCGGTGCAGTGCAGCGGAAAGCGCGCGCCGACGGAGGACACCGCGCGCAGGCGGTGCTCCGCGGCGACCTGGTCGACGAAACGTGCGCCGGCACCGTCGAGGACGGCAAGGTCGACGGTCTCGTCCAGCGTCGCCCGCAGCTCCAGCAGCACCGGCTGGACATCGTGCTTCAGCGACTGGCGCGCGACGGCACCCAGGCGCGCCAGCCCGCCACCGAGGCGGATGCCGCCGGGGCCGGAGACGATGAGCTCCTCGCTGCCCAGCGCCGCCACAAGCCGGTGGACGGTGGACTTCGGCAGCGCGACCGCCGCGCTCAGCTCGGCGAGCGACAGCCCCTCCGGCGCGGCTTCGAGCGCACGCAGCACCCGCCCCGCACGAGCGATCGCCTGGATGCCGCCTTTGGAATCTTCGTCTTGCATCGTGGAACATACGTCCTGTATCGTGGAACACTATCATGGCACATGGGATCGCTGGAACCGTGCTCAGGCGGGGGGACGACGGCTATGAGGCCGCGCGCCGGGCCACGATGTGGAACGCCTTCGTCCCCGACCGCCACCCGGACGTGATCGTCCAGGCGACCACCGAGCAGGACGCGGTCGGCGCGGTGCGCCTGGCGCGCGAGGAGGGCCTGAGGATCGGCGTCCGCTCCGGCGGGCACAGCTGGGCGGGCAACCACGTCCGCGACGGCGGGCTGCTGCTGGACCTCTCCCGGCTGGACGAGGTCACCGTCGACGTCGCCGGCAGGACGGCGACGCTGCAGCCGGGCAAGAAGGGCAACGCGCTGCTGGCGGACCTCGAGCCCCACGGCCTGTTCTTCCCCGCCGGCCACTGCGTCGGCGTCGGGCTCGGCGGCTACCTGCTGCAGGGCGGCTACGGCTGGAACGGCCGCGTCCACGGGCCGGCGTGCATGAGCGTCACGGCCATCGACGTCGTCACCGCCGACGGCGAGCTGGTCCGCGCCGACGCCGACCACCACCCCGACCTCTATTGGGCCGCCCGCGGCAGCGGGCCGGGCTTCTTCGGCATCGTCACCCGCTTCCACGTGCAGCTGTACGACCGGCCGACGCACATCACCAACAGCGTCGCGCTCTACGGGATGGAGCACCTCGAGACGGTGTTCCGCTGGGCGGCGCAGGTCGGCCCGGACGTCGAGCCGACGATGGAGCTCATGGTGTTCATCCACCGCGACGCCACCGGCGAGCCGGAGATCGCGGTGACCGGCCCCGTGCTGGCCCACAGCCAGGAGGAGGCCGACCGCGTCGCCGCGATCCTCGCCACCTGCCCGGCCGAGGCGAAGATGTCGCTCACGGGCATCCCGGTGACGATGGACGACCTCTACGCCGGCGCCCACGCGGCGTACCCCGACGGGCACCGCTACGCCGTCGACAACATGTGGACGCACGCGCCCGTCGACGAGCTCCTTCCCGGGCTGCGGCGGATCGCCGACGGCCTGCCCGGCGGGACCTCGCACATGCTGTGGATGAACTGGGACCCCGCCCACCCGTCAAGTCCCGAACGCCCGGACATGGCCTACTCGATGGAGGACCGGACCTACATCGCGCTCTACGCCGTGTGGGAGGACCCGGCCGACGACGACGCCTGCATCGCCTGGGCGACCGAGAACATGCGCGAGATGGACGGTGCGGCCTCCGGCATCCAGCTGGCCGACGAGAACCTCGGGCGCCGGCCCGCCCGGTTCGTCAGCGACGACCACCTCGCCCGGCTCGACGCGGTGCGCGCCGTGTACGACCCGGCCGGGCTGTTCCACCCGTGGATGGGACGCATCGATGCCTGAGCTCGCCGCCCTGCTCGACCGGCCGCTGACGCCGCCATCGGTCCACCCCGCCGAGATCGACCCCGCCGACGCCCTGCCGGTGTCGCAGCTGGACCGCCTGCTCGACCCCGCCCCCGAGGCCGTCGAGACGGGTGGTGCACGCTTCCCGACGGCACGCAGTACGTCGCCGTCCGCACGCCGATGCCCGGTGTCACCGGCGCGATGGTCGACTGGTGGTTCGACTGGCACCCCGCGGACCCGCTGCGCTACCGCGTCTGGCACCCGCAGGCGCACATCTCCAACCGCGTCGAGCGTCCGGCGGTCCCCGGCGCCAAGCGGCACCACGGCACGGTGCACCACCCGGTCGAGGACGTCGGGACCGGCGTCCAGAAGGTCCGCATCGCCTTCGTCACGCCGCGCGAGATCGGCTTCAGCCGCGACGAGGCACCGGGCGTCGCCACGATCGTCTGCGGCTACGCCGGCGACGACACCCGGCGCATGCGCCACACCGTGATGACCCACGTCTTCCTGGAGGACGGCGACGGCGTCGTGCTGCGCTCACGCTTCTGGCTGGGTGCGGCGCTGCGCCCCTACGCCCCCGGCGTCATCGCCGGCCCGGTCGCGGCGCTGCTCAACCGCCCGGCCGTGCGGCGCGCGCTGCTGCCCAAGGGCGTCGCCCCCGGGCTGGCCCGGCACTGCGCCGAGGAGTACGCCAACCTCGGCGCGCTGCTGCCCGAGCTGCACGCGCAGTTCGCCTGACGCTGGGCGTGTCCGATCGGGGCCGAGGGGTGGCCCCGATCCGACACGCCGCGCCGTCAGGAGCAGGTGCGGAACAGGCGCGTCTGCACCACGCGCCCGCGTGAGGTCGCCGCCGTCAGGCGCACCTTGACCTGGCCCTTGCCGACGCCGCGGAGGTCCAGGCGGACCGCATAGCCACCCCGCGTCCGCCTCACGCGCGCCTGGCCGCGCGACGCGGTGGCCCGCAGCGACCGCACGACCTTGCCACCGCGCAGCACGCGCCGGACGTGCAGCGTCACGACGCGCTTGGAGCGGCAGGCCGAGCCGGCCGGCAGCAACCCGCCGCCGCGCATGTCGACGGTCGCGAAGCCGTTGGCCAGGTAGGTGTTCGTCGAGGTCGTGGCGCGGATGCGCGTGACGTCGGCGTCCAGCATCCCGGCGGGGACGACGTAGCGATAACGCCCGTTGCCGAGCTTCTCGGCGTACCCCTCGGTGACCGCCCAGTTGTCCCTCTGGTCGACCAGCACGCGGACCCCGTCGCCGGAGATCGGCTCGCCGAGCGGCCCGACGACGGTGATGTCGATCGGCAGCTCCGCGCCGGCGGCCGCCTGGCTGGGGACGTTGACCGACACGGTCGGCACCTCGCGCAGCTGCAGCCCGGCCGGCGGCACCAGCTGCGCGGCGCGCGTGAAGTCGCGGATGTAGGCGGTGACGAACTCGAGGTCCTTCGGGTTGACGGTGTCGGAGGTGTCGCCGGTGGTGTGGTAGTACGGCGACGACGACGCGGTGCTGATGGCCTGCACGCCTTGGGCGTAGAAGCCCTCGAGGTCGGTGGCGATGATGCCGCCGCTGACCAGCCGCTCGGCGGTGACCGGCACGTTGACCGGCGGGACGACCTGGTTGGGCGCGGCCGACGCCGCGACCAGCGCGTTCATCGCGGGGGACGTCGAGCCGAAGGTCAGCGTCGAGGTCTTCCCGTCACCCGAGGTGCCCTGGTCGTCGAACGCCGCGGTCGCCGTCTCCTCGAGGTTGACGTTCAGCGCGATGTCCGGCACGAGCTTCTGGTTGCGCCACAGCCAGGTGTAGGACCCGACCAGCCCGGGTTCCTCGGCGCCCCAGCCGATGTAGATCATGTTGTAGGCGGGCGCCATGTCCTTGTTGGCCTCCGCGACGCTGAGCAGCGTGCCGATCGCCGAGCAGTTGTCGTTGGCGCCCGCGTACCAGGAGTCGTAGTGCCCGGCGACGACGATGTACTTGTCGGGGTAGGTCGTGCCCGGACGGAAGCCGACGATGTCGCGGGTGACGGCGTCGACCCGCTCGCCCTCCACGGTCATGTCCAGCGTGACCGCCCCCTGCGCGAGCTTCTCGCGCAGCTGCGCCCCGGTGTACGCCCCGATCGTGACCGTGGGGATCGACGCGGGCGGGCGCTGCCCCCAGCGCACCGCACCGGTCTGGATGAGGTTCTTCGGGCTGGCGGAGACGTAGACCATCCCGATGCCACCCCGGGCCATGATGTTCTCGACCTGGACGGTGCGGTGGTAGGCGCCGCCGTTGACGACGAGGACGATCTTGCCCTTGACGTCCTTGCCGTCGAAGTCGTCGGGCTGGCCGTCCCCGGCGTCGACGACCTCGGCGCGCACGTGGCCGGTGCCGCTGTAGGCGAAGGACTGCGCCTCCAGCTGCGAGCCCGCGCCCGGCCCGGCGGCGATCGACAGCGTCGTCCTCCCCGGCTTCCAGACCGGCATGTGGAACTCCTCCGCCGACACCTGCAGACCGGCGGCGCGGAAGCGCTCGGCGATGTGATCGCCCTGCTGCCGGTCCGCCGTGTTGCCAGGGTGCTTGGGTCCGAGCGCCGCGCACGAGACCATCTCGTCCGTCGCGATGCCTGCGTGGGCGGCGGGGACGGCGGACAGGCCGGCGGCCACGGCCAGGGACGCGATCAGCGCGCGGGGAACGTTCACGCGGCGACAAGTTACCGGTGTGTTGGCGCCACGGCAGCGGCCGCCGCGGCGACCGCCCGGTGTCAGGCGCGCGTCGCCGGGTAGGAGACGGGACATGAGCACCGACCATCGAGTTGATGAAGCGAAGGGCCGGATCAAGGAAGCCGCCGGCGACCTGACCGACAACCAGGACCTCAAGGACGAGGGCAAGGTGGACCGCGCCACCGGCAAGGTCAAGGAGGGCATGGAGAAGGTCGAGGACGCCATCGAGGGCGCCGCCGACAAGGTGAAGGACGCGCTCCGCCGCGACTGACCTCCCCGGACCCGCAGGGTCCCTGGACTGACGTATTTCCCACGGCACGGTGCGGCGCAGGCAGACTGCGCCGTGCCGTGCCGTTTCTCATCGACCGACGCGCCGAGGCCTCGACGATCCGCATCACCGTCCACGGTGAGCTGGACCTCGCCACGGCGCCGGACCTGCGGACCGCGATCGATGACGCGATCGCCGAGCGGGGCGCCGAGCGCATCGTCGTCGACCTGTCCGACATGACGTTCTGCGACTCCAGCGGCATCCGCATTTTGCTGCGCGCCATGCGCGTCTCCCAACTGCACCAGGTGGACCTGACGATGGTGCCGGCGGCCCCCTCGGTCCAGCGCATCTTCCTGCTCGCCGGGCTGGACGAGGCGCTGCCGTTCAGCCGCCCGTGAGGCCCTGGTAGGCGGCGAGCACCAGGCGCCCACCGCGCGGGTCGCCGATGAGGCCGCCCTCCATCCTGTTCATCACGAACGCCACGGTCATCCGCGCGTCCAGGTCGTTGACGACCAGCGAGCCGCCATACCCACCCCAGTAGCAGGCCCGTGCGGGCAAGGGCAGCGTCTCGCTCTGCAGCCCGTAGCCCATGCCGTAGGTGAGCGGGACGCCGAGGACCAGGTCGGTACCGCTGGACTGCTGCTCGAAGATGCGGTCGACGGTCCGGCCGCTGAGCAGGTGCCCGGACGGCGTCTCGCCGCTGCAGGCCACCACGTGCTGCACCGCCGCGACGCTGCGCGCGTTGCCGTGGCCGTTGGCCGCGGGGATCTCCGCGCGGCGCCACCACGTCTCGGCGCTGAGCTTGCCCGTGACCGCGGGGTTGGTGAGGGTCCGCACGCCGATCTCGGGGATGCCTGTGTCGGAGGGATGGATCGGCGGCGGCGGGATGAGCGTGAAGACGCGCGGGTCGACCTCCTCGGGGGTGCCGATGTGGAAGTCCGCGCCGAGCGGCCTGGCGATCTGTTCCGCGAAGAACGTCCCGATCGTCTGCCCGGTGATGCAGCGGACGAGCTCGCCGATGAGGTAGCCCTGGGTGATGGCGTGGTACCCGCCCGAGGCCCCCGGTGGCCACCACGGCTGCTGGGCGGCCAGCAACGAGGTGCAGCGGTCCCAGTCGGCCAGCTCCTCGGGCGTCAGCAGCTCCGTCCACCCGCAGTAGCCGGAGGTGTGGCCCAGGAAGTGGCGGACCAGCACATCGTGGTTGGCGAACTGGGGCCAGTAGCGCTGGACCGGTGCGTCGAGGTCGAGCTCCCCGCGGTCGGCGAGGACCAGCGCCGTCAGGAACGTCATCGTCTTCGTCGTCGAGAAGACGTTGGTGACGGTGTCGCGTTGCCACGGCGTCGTGCCGTCGCCGTCGGTGCCGCCCCAGAGGTCGACGACCAGCTCGCCGTCGACCATCACCGCGACCGACGCGCCGACGTCGGCGCCGCTGTCCAGCGAGTCCTGCAGCGTCTGGGCGACCTGTCCGAAGCGCTCGTCGCACTCGCCCTGCAGCGCGGTGCTCATCCGACGTTCCACTCGATCCAGCCGACGCCCGTGCGGCCGTCTGCCGTGGTCACCGGTCCCCACGCGCGCGGGAACAGCGCGACGCGCCCGTCGTCGTCGACCAGCCGCAGGGGCCCGTGCCCCTGTGGCTCGATGGTCGCGGTGACGTCGCCCATGGTCAGCGTCGTCGTGTTGCCCAAGCCGTCGGGGTCGAGCGTCTCCTCGGCCGCGGCGGCCGAGAGCTCCTGGATCTCGCCGTCGCGCTGCACGTAGCCGGTGCCCATGCGCGGCAGCTCCGGCAGCCGCAGGTCGACGCCGTGGGTGTGCGTGCCGTCGTCGAGGTGGAACGCGCTCCAGACCCAGTCCATCGACCACCAGTCGCGCACGCCCCAGGAGTGGTCGCGCTGGCCGGCGGCGCCGGTCAGGGTCCAGGTCTCCTCGCCGACGCGCAGCGTGCCGTCGACGGTGCAGGGGATCTCATAGCGCGTGGCCATGCGGTACCGGAACGGCGTGCCGGCGGTGTGCCAGGTGAGGTCGAGCTCGATCTCGACCGGCTCGCCGGCGGCGCCCTCGGTCAGCAGCGCGGCCGGGTCGGCGTACTGCGCGCCCGTGCCCTTGACGTGCACGCGGTAGCGCTGCAGCGGCTGCTCGACGGCCTGGGTGCTCTCGATGGTCGCGGTGCTCACGTGCAGGTCCGGGCCGGGCAGCGGCGCCTTGAAGTCCACCAGCGCAGCGGTCGGCCGGCCGGGGCCGCAGATCAGCGTCGTGTGCCAGGTGGCCTGGCGGTTGGGCTCCAGGCCCAGGCGGAAGTAGGCGCCGATGCCCTGCTCGGGATCGGCCACGTCGAAGTACCAGCTCTCGTTCCACAGGGCCTCCGGCCCCGGGGCGTGCGGATGCTCGTCCTCGGGGTCGGGCGCGAGCGGCTGCAGCACCGTCGGCTCGGGCAGCGTCTCCAGGGCGTCGAGGTCCAGGACCTGCGCGCAGTGGCGCTCGAAGACCGCCATGAACATGTCGTCGCCGCGGTCGGTCCGCTGCACGAGCATCGGGGAGATGACGGCCATCATCACGCCGAAGAAGCTTGTCCGGCGCACGCCCTCGCGAACCTCCTCGAGCGTGACGGGCGTGTCCGGGCCGAGCGCCGCGTGGTAGATCTCCAGCAGCTCGTCGGCGTGCGCCCGGCGGTCGGCGACCGTCAGCGCACAGCCCAGGAAGTAGGCGACGTCGGTGAACGCCGGGCCCCAGGCGACGGTCTGCCAGTCCACGACGGTCAGCGGGCGCGGCGCGGTGTCGTCGCCGAAAAGGAGGTTGTCGAGGCGGTAGTCGCCGTGGATCAGCCCGCGGGGCCCCGTGTCGGCCCGGTCCGCCTCCAGGCTGGCGTCGAAGCAGGCGACGTAGCGGGTGGCGACGACCTGGTGGGCCGGGCTGATGCGGTCGGCGTAGCGCTCGACGAACCCGGCCAGCAGCTGCTCGACCAGCGCCTGGTTGAGCGGCGAGTCGCGGTTGAGCCACTCCGCGTCGGCCAGCGAGGCGCTGCCCAGCACCGGACCGTGCAGCCGGCCCAGCTCGGCCATGGCCAGCCGGGCCCGCTCGATCGACGTGCCCTGGACCTCGTCGCCCTGCTCGGCCGGCCCGGCGTCGCCGATGAGCAGCGCGAACTGGCCGGTCTCCGGGTCGAACTCGTGGTGCAGGCACGGTGCGATGGGCCCGCCGATCAGCGGGGCGACCTCGGCGTAGAAGCGCACCTCGCGCTCGTAGAGGCCCAGCGCCAGGCCGGTGGCCCGGCTCTGCTCGTCGGACGCCGCGACCTTCAGCACCACGGTCTCCTGCGCGCCGTCGTCGCGGGTGAAGGCGAGCCGGTAGTTCTCGCTCATCTGCCCCGTGCCGATCTGCGTCGCCTCGACGCTGACGACCGGCGCACCCCCGAGGACGCCACCCAACCACTCGGGCGTCACGTCGGACGCCGTGCGGATCTGACCCATGGCGCCGACCCTACCCGACGGTATGTTGCGCGCCACCGCGATGCGGTAGGAAGGGTGCCATGGGTCGAGCAGGGATCACGGTGATGGTCGTCGGGGCGCTGGCGCTGGCGGCGCCCGCGGGCGCGCAGCAGCTCACGCTGCCGGCCAACGACCTCAACCCCCTGCTGGGGTTGACCGGCGTCGCGGCCCCGGCAAACGTCCCGGTCCAGACCAACGCCGAGCCGCCGCTGAGGCCGGTGCCGCGCGCGACCTGCTCCAGCGGCACGCCGCTGGACGGCGTGCAGGGACGGGTCACCGCCGAGGCCGTAAGCTCGCCCCAGGCCGCGAAGGGCTGGACGTGCAACCTGCGGGCGATCGGCCACGTCGGCGGCGCGGGCGGGTTCCGGACCTGGCGCTACGTCGACAGGCAGGGCCACGAGTGCGCCTTCTACGACACGGCGCTGCTGCACCCGTTCAACGCGATCAGCGCTCCCGGCCTGCCGGGCACGGGCGTCGCCGTCCTGGACATGGCCGATCCGGCGCACCCGGTGCAGACCGACCTGCTGACCGAGCTGCCGATGCAGATGCCGCACGAGTCGCTGAACCTCAACGCGCGGCGCGGCCTGCTGGCCGCCGAGGCGGGCAACGGCGGGACGGCACCCGGGTTGACCTCGGTGTACGACGTCAGCCGCGACTGCCGCCACCCGGAGCTGCAGACGACCGAGCTGCTGTCGCGCTTCGGGCACGAGAGCGGGTTCTCGCCGGACGGCCTGACCTACTGGGCGGCCGGTGGTGAGGGCATCGCAGCGATCGACCTGACCAACCCGAAGGTGCCGGTGAAGCTCTGGGAGGGCGCCGAGTACGCGCACGGCCTGACGGTCTCCGACGACGGCAACCGCCTCTACGTCGCCGACCCGATCAACGGGCAGCTCGCGATCCTCGACGTCTCCGAGGTGCAGGCGCGCAGGCCGTCGCCGCAGGTCAAGGAGATCAGCCGGCTCACCTGGGGCACGGTGTCGATACCCCAGAACACCGCGCCGATGACCATCGACGGCCACAAGTACCTGCTGGAGTTCGACGAGTTCGCCTTCCGCTTCACCGCGCTGAACCAGACGCTGCAACAGGTCGGTGCCGCGCGCATCATCGACATCGCCGACGAGGCCCACCCCAAGGTCGTCTCCGACCTGCGGCTGGAGGTCAACCAGCCCGACGAGCGCGCGGCCGCGGCGGGCGACCCGGGCGGGCTCAGCCCCGTGCAGAGCTACGCCGCGCACTACTGCGCGATCCCGCGTGAGGTCGACCCGCAGATCGTCGCCTGCTCGTTCATCAACTCGGGGCTGCGGATCTTCGACATCCGCGACCCGCTGCACCCCAAGGAGGCGGCCTACTTCGTCTCCCCGCCCGAGGCGGGCGTGAGCAACGTCGGGGCGGCGTCGGACTTCGCGATGAGCCAGCCCGCGTTCGCCCCCGAGCGGCGAGAGGTCTGGTACACGGATGCCATCAGCGGCTTCTGGGCGGTGCGGCTGGACGAGGGCGTCTGGCCGGACCCCGTCGCGCGGACGGTGGACCCGCGAGTCTGCGCGTCGAAGCGATCGGTGGTCATCCACTTCCCCCGGCGCCCGGCCCTGCGCTCGTTCTCGGTGACGGTCAACGGCCGTCGGGTGAACGCGACGCGTGCGGGGCGGACGGGCGTGAAGGTCACGCTCGCGCAACGGCCGAAGGGCCGCTTCACGGTCGCCGTGCGGGCGCGGGCCCGCGACGGCCGCGCGCTGCGGACCACGCGCCGCTACCGCACGTGCACCAGGCGCTAACCCTGCCGGAGGCGGTCCGAGAGCGCCGCCTCGCAGTTGGCGAGGTCGGGGATCAGCTCGGCGGGCAGCCGCACGACGTAGCTGCCGCGTGAGCGGCCGCGCCTGATCCGCCAGACGCCGCGAGCATCGGTCCTCGCGCTCGCCACGACCACACGGCCCTTGCCCTTGTACTTCTCCAGCGTCACCGTCCGCCGCTGGATGCAGGGCCGGGCCCCGGCGACGATGCGCCCGCTGAACTTGTGGGTCTTGTTGGAGTAGAAGATCGAGATCGTCGTCGTCGCGGTCGGGCACCCGTTCTGCGGTGTCCCGAACGCCTTGGGGCAGCGGTCCTCGGTGTCGGGACGGCCGTCGCCGTCGCGGTCGGCCGGCGGCGGGGCCTGTGCCTGCGCCGCGGTCGCCAGCGCAACCGTCGCGAGGGTCAGTGCAGCGGCCAGGCGCCCCGGGGTCATGCCCGGCAACGTATTTCAAAGCTCAGGCGGTCTGCTCCACCGTCAGGCCCAGGCGCGCGATCGCGTCCTCGCGCATCTTGTACTTCTGGATCTTGCCGGTGACCGTCATCGGGAACTCGGCGACGAACTCGACGTAGCGGGGCACCTTGTAGTGGGCGATCCGGCCGCGGCAGAACTCCCGGATCTCCTCCTCGCCGGCGCTCGCGCCGGGTTTGAGGATGATCGCCGCCAGCAGCTCCTCGCCGAAGCGCGGGTCCGGCACGCCGATGACCTGCACGTCGGCCACCGCCGGGTGGGCGTAGAGGAACTCCTCGACCTCGCGCGGGTAGACGTTCTCGCCACCGCGGATGACCATGTCCTTGGAGCGGCCGACGATGTTGACGTAGCCGTCGTCGTCCATCGTCGCGAGGTCGCCGGTGTGCATGAACCCGTCGGCGTCGATGGCCTCGGCGGTGCGCTCGGGGTCCTCCCAGTAGCCGCGCATGACGCTGTAGCCACGGGTGCACAGCTCACCCGCGGTGCCGCGCGGCAGCGTCTCCCCCGTGGCCGGGTCGACGATCTTGATCTCCACGTGCGGGTGGACGCGACCGACGGTCCCCACGCGCTTGTCGACGCTGTCGTCGGCCCCGGTCTGGGTGGAGACCGGCGACGTCTCGGTCATGCCGTAGGCGATCGTCACCTCGTCCATGTGCATGTCGCTCATCACGCGCTTCATGACCTCCACCGGGCACGGCGAGCCGGCCATGATGCCCGTGCGCAGGCTGGTCAGGTCGTAGTCGGCGAAGTTGGGCAGGCCCAGCTCGGCGATGAACATCGTGGGGACGCCGTACAGCGCGGTGCAGCGCTCCGCGGCGACGGCCTCGAGGGTCGCCTGCGGGTCGAACGCGGCCTCGGGGATGACCATCGTCGCCCCGTGGGTCGTCGCACCGAGGTTGCCCATGACCATGCCGAAGCAGTGGTAGAAGGGCACGGGGATGCAGACCTTGTCCTCGGGGGTGAAGCCGCAGGCCTCGCCGACGAGGAAGCCGTTGTTGAGGATGTTGCGGTGGCTCAGCGTCGCGCCCTTCGGGGCGCCCGTCGTGCCGCTCGTGTACTGGATGTTGATGGCGTCGCCGGGGTCGAGTTGCTGCTCGGCCGCGACGAGCTCGGCGTCGCCGGTGGTGAGCGCGGTGAAGGCCTCCCAGCTGGGGTGGCCACCGAGGAAGACGACGTCCTCGAGCTGGGCGCAGCCGGGCCGGACCTCCTCGACCATCGCGACGTAGTCCGACGTCTTGAAAGCCTGCGCGCTGAACAGCACGCGCGCGCCGGACTGGTTCAGCGCGTAGGCCAGCTCGTGCGTCCGGTAGGCCGGGTTGATGTTCACGAGGATCGCGCCCATGCGCGCGGTGGCGTACTGCAGCCACGTCCACTCCGCGCAGTTGGTGCTCCACAGCGCCACGCGGTCGCCCTTGGCGATGCCCTTGGCCAGCAGGGCCTTGGCGATGTCGTCGACCTTGGCGTCCAGCTCGGCGTAGGTCTGGCGGATGCTCTGGTGGCGGCTGACCAGCGCGGTGCGGTCGCCGTGCTCGGTGGCCGTGTTGCGCAGGTTCTCGCCGATGGTCTGCTGCAGCAGCGCGGGTGACTCCGGCCCGCGGGTGTGGCTGTCCATGCGCCGACATTACGCCGCCGGGCAGGTGCGCGTGACGAACGGCAGGATCGCGTCGACGAAGTGGTCATTGCGATCACCGGCGACCATGTGACCGGCCTGGTCGACGGTCACGGCCTGTGCCCGCGGGATGGCCCGGGTGAACTCGTCGGTGATCTCCGCGTCGATCACGTCGGAGACGCCGCCACGAACCAGCAGGATCGGGACGCCGGCGTTCCTGGCCGCTGTGAGGAAGCGGTCGGGCGCGTTGGCCGGGGTCATGTCGCCGGCCAGCCCCTGCAGCAGGCGCGGGTCCCAGTGCCAGACCCAGCGATCGCCGTTGCGACGGAGGTTGCGCTGCAGCCCCGAGGTGTCGCGCCTGGTGCGATGGGGCTGGTAGGCCGCCACGGCATCCGCGGCGTCGTCGAGGCTGGCAAAGCCCTCCGGATGCGCGGTCATGAAGCCGACGATCCGCTCGATGCCCTTCGGGTCAGGACGGTGGGCGACGTCGACGAGGACCAGCCCCTCGCTGGCGATGCGCGGCTCCTCGCCCGCCGCGACCAGCGCGGTGATGCCACCCAGCGAGGCGCCGATGATCAACGGCGGGCCGTCGAGCTGCTGCGTCAGCACACGCAGGTCGTTGGCGAACGCCTCCAGGCTGTAGATGCCGCCGGCCGACCAGTCGCTCTCACCGTGGCCACGGGCGTCCAGCGCGACGGCCCGGTAGCCGAGCTCGCCGAGCCTGCGGGCCGCGGCGCCCCAGGCGCCCCGAGTCTGGCCGCCGCCGTGCAGCAGCACGACCGGCCGTCCTTCGCCGTGGACGTCTGCTGCGAGGGTGACGCCGTCACTGCCCGAGAACCGCTGCACGCGCGAAGTCTTCCACCTCGCAGACTTCCCCATTCGGGGAAGTCTGCTGATAGCGTCGGCGCCCATGCGCAGGGTTGCTGATGCTGTCGTGCGCCGCCCGGGGCGGACGCTGGTCGTCTGGGCGGTGGTCGTGCTCGCGCTGGTGGGCGTGGGCTCGACGACCAGCGGGCACCTCGGGGCGCCCGACCTGCTGGCCGAGGGCACCGTGTCGGCACGCGCGCTGGCGCTGCAGGACGCGCACTTCCCACCGACGACGTCGCTGGCCGTGGTTGTCGAGGGAACTTCGGGGGCGGTCGACGCGACGGTGCCGGGGGTGCTCGGCGTGGTGCGAGCCCATGGCGCCGCGGGCCTGCTGCGCCGGCCGCAACCGGGGTTTGCGGTGGTGCAGGCCGACCTGCCGCGCGGCAGCGGGCGCCGACCCGACGCCGACAACGCGGTCGTGCGGGCGGTGCGGCCGGGGCTGCTGCGCGCAGGCGTGGACGGCGCGCGGGTCTCGCTGGCCGGCACCGCTGCGGTGTACGAGGAGCTGAAGCACACCTCCGAGCGGGCGGCGCAGCGGGGCGAGTTGATCGCCGCGCCGATCCTGGTCCTCGTGCTGCTGCTGGTGCTGCGCACGCCGCTGGCGGCCGTGCTGGCGCTGCTGTCCGGCGGCGTCGCGGTGGGTGCCGGCATGGGGCTGCTGCGCGGGGCGGCGGGGCTGTCGGACCTGACGGTCTTCAGCGCGACGCTGACCTCGATGATGGGCCTGGCGCTGGGTGTGGACTACGCCCTGCTCGTGCTGTTCCGCTACCGCGAGGAGCGGGCGGCGGGGTCGGACCCGGCCGGAGCGGTCCGCGCGTCGCTGTCGCGCGCCGGGGAGACGGTGGTGCTGGCCGGCGTGGTGCTGGCCGCAGCGATGGTCGTGGCGGTGCTGCTCAGTGACGACGGCCTGTTGGTCTCCCCCGCGATCGGTGTGCTGGCGGCGGCGATCGTCGCGCTGGTGGGTGCGTTGACGGCGCTGCCCGCCGCGATCCTGCTGGGCCACCGCCACGTCGATCGGCTGGTCGGCGACCCGCGCCCGGCGCCCGCCGCGCGGCTGGGGCGTGCGGCGATGCGGCGGCCATGGTCGGCGCTGCTGCTCGTGCTCGTGCCGCTGGGCGGGCTGGCCGTCGAGGGCGTGGGGCTGACGACCGGCCCGGGCGACGTGCGCCAACTGCCCTCCGACTCGAGCGTGCGCGGCGCGGTCGAGCGGCTGTCCTCCGCCCTGGGCCCGGGGTACACGGCCCCGTTCGAGCTGGTCGCCTCCTCCCCCCGCCCGGCGCTGGCCGCGAAGGTCGCGGCGGACCCCGGCGTCGCGGAGGTGCTGGGTGGCGGCGAGACGTCGCGTGACGGCCGGGCCTGGCGGCTGCGGGTGATCCCGCGGAGCACGGCCAACACCGCCGCCGGGGCCCGCGCGACCGCGCGGCTGCAACGGCTGGCCGGCCCCGGCGTGCTCGTCGGCGGTGTCGCGGCGGAGCTCGCGGAGTTCGACGACGCGACGTCGGCGCAGGTGCCACGGGTGGTGGTCGGCCTGACGATCGTCGGCTTCCTCGCGCTGCTGCTGGTGCTGCGCGCGCCTTTGCTGGCTGCCCTGTCGGTGGGGCTGAACCTCCTGACCGTCGCGGTCGCGTTCGGCGTGATCGCACTGCTCTTCGAGGGCGCCGACCCGTTGCTCGGCGGCTCGGGCTACCAGGAGGTCATCGCGATGGTCTCGATGTTCACCGTGATGTTCGGGCTGTCCATCGACTACCAGGTCTTCCTGCTCCACCGGATGCGCGAAGGGCTCGCGGTCACGCGCGACGCTCGGCAGGCGACGGGCTACGCGCTGGACCGCACGGCCGGTGTCGTGACGGGTGCCGCGGCGATCATGGTCGGCGTCTTCCTGAGCTTCAGCGTCGCCGACGTCGCGACGATCCGGCAGTTCGGCATCGGGCTGGCGGTCGCGATCGCCGTCGACGCGACGCTCATCCGGCTGGTCCTGCTGCCCGCCGCGATATCGCTCATCGGTCCGCGGGTCTGGTGGCCAGACCCTGCATCCACTCCCGGTAGGCGCTGAGCGCGGCCTGCAGCTGGGGCGTGTCGCCGCGCTGCAGGTAGTCCAGCGTGAGACCCTGCAGCATCGCGAGGACCATCGCGCTCATCGTCTCCCGGCCCATCGGCCAGACGTAGCCGATCGACTCCGCGATCTGCGCACGCTCCTGGACGAGGTGGTCGTAGCGTGCGGCGATCGCGGCGACGCCGGGCTGCAGGGCGGGGTCGCTGATCGACGCCGCGACGAGCGCGAGATGCGCGGCGTGCAGCCGTGGCTGCTCGATGACGCTGCGCCACAGCAGCGTGAAGCCCAGCGCGAAGCCCTCCTCGGGATGGACGATCGTCGACAGCGCCTGCTCGGCCTCACCGAGCAGGCGGTCGCCGACCCGGTCGACCACCGCCGCGAAGACCGCGTCGCGGTCGCCGAAGTAATAGCCCAGGACGCGCTTGTCGACCTGGGCCCGGTCGGCGATCACCTGCAGCGACGCACCCGTCACCCCGACGTCGGCGATCGTCTCGACCGCCGCGTCGAGGATGCCCGTGGCGACCCGCTCGCCCTTCGCGGTGCGCTTGGTGCTCACCAGACGTCCCCCGGGCGCGGCTCGCAGAGCAGCTCCTGCGCCGGGTCGACGGCGCCCCGGACGAACACGATCTCCTCCGGGGTCGCCTCGACGCGCCCGTTCGCGTGGCGGAGGCCCAGGAAGCCCGTCACCGGCGTCCAGCCCAGCGCCGCGTACAGCGCCGCCCCGTCGTCGGTCGCGGCCAGCGCGCCGAGCTCGTAGGTGTCCTCGATGACCTGCTGCAGCGCGCCCATCAGCGCGCGGCCCACGCCGCGCCGGCGGTGCGACGCCGCCACCGCCACGCCCTCGACGTAGCCGGTCCGGTAGGCGCGCCCGTTCTGCCAGAGCGTCCGCGGCACCACCGCCCCGTGTCCGACGAGCGCGTCACCGTCGTAGGCGTGCGCATGCGTCCCGCCCAGGGCGTGGCGCCAGTCCTCCTCGGTGAACTCGGCCCCGAAGACCGCGTCGAACATCGCCCGCGCCGCCGGGTCCGGTTCGCTGTCCAGTGTGACGCGCACCAGCACGTTCTACCCCACGCGCCCGCGCCCGACGGGGTGGTGGGACTCAGCGACGCTGAGCGTCACCCATTCCCACCACCCGGATGGGCAGGCGCGCGGGCCGGAGCAGCGATCGGGAGACGACGACGGTGCGGGTGGCGCGGGTGCGCAGGCGCACCGTCAGGCGGGCGACGCCCTGCGCGTCGGTGCGGGCCGTGCGGCCCGCGAAGCGGACGAGCGCCCCGGCCACGCGCCGGCCCTGGGCCGTCACGGTGAAGCGCAGCCTCGTCGTGCGGCCGACCCGGATCCGGGTCACCGACGACCGCACGGTCAGCGCGGTGCCGGGGACGATCTCCCCCGGCAGCACGCCCGCGGTCGGCGGGATGAAGGTCGGCAGCCCCTCGGTCTGCACCTCGACGTCGTGCAGCGCCCAGTGCTCGGCCTGGCCGCGCGGGTTGCTCTGGCTGGCCGTGATCAGCGACGTGCCGCGAAAGACGACGCCCGAGAGCGCGTCGAAGGGCACGTCGGTGCCGTTCTCCCCCAGCAGCGGCACCGGCGGCCAGCGCTCCTGCTCGACGCCGTCGGAACTGAGCTGGACGATCTGGTTGGGGCCGAGCGCGGCGATGAAGATGCGGCCGTCCTGCGCGATCGCGCAGCCGTCGGGCAGGTCGGTCGCGCCGCTGGTCCAGAGCTTGGTCACCGGGCCGGGCCTGCCGTCGTCGGAGATGCGCGTCCTGAAGAGGCCTCCCGCGACGCCGTTGAACGAGGTCTGCTGGCCGATCAGCAGCGTGCGGTGGTCGGCAGCCAGCGTGATGCAGGTGGTGCCGAACTCGACGGTCTGGAAGGCCGGGTCGGTGAGCCACACCGCCGGCGCGCCGCCGCCCGGCGGCACCCGCCAGACCTGGTTGGCGCCGTAGTCGGTGACGTACAGCTCGCCGGCCGGGCCCCAGGCGCCGTAATTGGGGATCGAGCCCTCCGGGAAGGTCGCGTAGGTCGTGAACGCACCGGTGCGCGTGTCCAGCAGCAGCGCCCGCGGCGGGGAGTGGTCGAACAGCACGAGGCGGCCCTGGGAGTCGCTCGTGGCGACCTGCACGCCCTGCTCGCCCTCGAGCGCCTGCCCCTGCATCTGCCACTGGCGCAGCACGGTGCCGTCGGCGTCGTACTCGAGCACGCGCGACGGGACGGTCGAGGACGAGTTGACGTAGGTGCCCTCGTATATGCGCCCGTTCGGGTGCGCATACGGGTGGGCGGGGTAGCCGGGGAAGCCGACACGCGCGAGCACGTGCGTGTCCCACTTGGGCCGGGCCGCTCCGGCGGCCGACGGGGTCAGCGCCAACAGCAACGTCACGGCGAGCAGCGAGCGCCTCATCGGTCCAGCACCTCCTTGGCGGCGCGCTCACCCGAGCGCACCGCACCGTCCATGTAGCCGTTCCAGTAGGGCGAGGTCTCGGTGCCCGCCCAGTGCACGCGACCGAACGGCTCGGCCAGCACGGGCAGGTAGTCGGTCGTCACGCCCGGGCCGAGCACGGAGACCGGGCCGCCGCGGATCCAGGGCTCCTGGGTCCAGTCCTGCTCGAAGTAGCCGACCGGCTTCAGCGCGCGCTCGCCGAACGCGTCGGCGAAGTCGCGCAGCACCGCCGCCCTGCGCTCGGCCGGCGACCTGGGCATCCAGGTCCGCCAGCCGTGCCCGCCCATGAAGCCCATGAGCACACCGCCGGCGAAGCCCTGGGGCGTGTTGTCGAACATCTCCTTCGTGGCGCCGCCGATCTTCACCGCGCGCCAGGTGCCGGTGTCCTTGCGCCAGAACGGCTCTTCGTAGACGGCGTGGACCTTGGCCAGCGTGCCCAGCGCCATGCGGCGGCGCACCGCGTCGTGGCGCGGCGGCAGGATCGGGTCCCAGTGGATGCCGGTGGCCAGCGGCGCGGGGACGGCGACGATCACGTGCCGGGCGCTGAGCGTCCTCCGGTCGGAGACGACCGTGACGCGCCCGCCCTTCTGCGCGATGGAGCGCACCGGCGAGTTCAGGACGACCCGGCGGCCGAGCTGCTCGGCCATCCTGATCGACACGACCTGGCTGCCGCCGACGAAGCGGGCGTCCTGCGCGCCGCCCTTGGAGGCCAGGCCGCGCTCGATCGTCCCCGGCGTGCGCTCGTTGCCCATGCCGGCGATCTGGCCCAGGAAGAACAGCAGTCCGACGTCGTCGGGGCGGTTGCCGTAGAAGGAGTTGTGAAACAGCTCGAAGGCCTCGTAGGCGCGCTGCGGGGAGACGCTGTTGGCGCGGACCCAGGAGCCGACGGTCTGCCCGTCCAGCGCGAACGCGTCGGCCGCCGACCAGGGCGCCTCCGGCGGGGTGTTGGCGGCCATCGCGTCCAGCCGCGCGAACAACTGCGCGCCGTCGATGATCACGCGGACGTCGGGCGGGATGTCGCCCAGCGGCCCGCTGGCGTCGTAGCGCTGCACCTGCCCGTCGGCGATGTAGGCCGTGGGACCGTCCAGGTAGCCGGGATAGGTGCCGACGCCGAGCTCACGCCCCAGCGCCAGGATCTTGTCCTGCGTCGGGCCGACGAACTGCCCGCCGACCTCGACGGCATGGCCGTTGCCGAGGTCGTGGTTGCGGGTGCGCCCGCCGACCTGGGCGGACGCCTCGAGCACCACCACCGACCTCCCGGCCCGCACGAGCTCGCGCGCCGCGGCGAGGCCGGCCAGCCCGGCCCCGACGACCACGACGTCGACCTTGCGGATGGCCTTCCTCCTCGTCGCGGCGGCCTCGGCGCCGCGCGCGCCGGCCAGCGTCACCGCGCCGGCGCCGGCGGTGCCCAGGAAGCCGCGGCGGCTGAGCGCGCTCATCGCGTCGCCCCGCCGAGCCGGGCGGCCAGGTAGGTGGAGAGCATGAACGTCGTCTCCGCCAGCAGCGCCTCGTCGCCTTGCGGGTCGACGCGGAACGCCTCGCGCAGCAGGCCGTCGCCGGTGCGGACGACCATCTCCGCCGCAGCGGTGCGGGCCGCCGGGTCGGCGTCGGGCCAGTGCACGGCGAGGATGCGGACGAACGCGGTCACGAAGCCGGCGCGGATCGGGCGCGTGATGTCGCGGACGCGCTGGCTGCGCAGCCCGCCGTACCAGAGCGCCAGGAACCCCGGCTCCGAGCGGAAGCCGTCGGCCAGCGCGGCGTAGACGCGGCCGACGGGGTCCTGCAGCGGCGCGGCCTCGTCGGCGTCGGCCAGCGCGACGGCGATGGCCTCGAAGCCCTGCCAGTAGCGCAGCGCCAGCGCCTCGACGATGCCCTCCTTGTCCTCGAACAGGTGGTACAGCGAGCCGACCGGCACGCCGGCGACCGCGGCGATGCGGGCCGCGGTCAGCGCCTCGGCGCCCTCGTCGGCGAGCACGGTGGCGCCGGCGTCGAGCAGGCGCTGCAGGCGCTCGCGGCTGCGGGCCTGTGTCGGCGGGTTGCGGTAGGCGGGGGTGGGGACGTCGTGGGTCATCCTGCCCTCCATTAAACTTGAACTCGTGCTCAAGTTCAAGTTAAGCTGATGCGGAGATGTCCCCTGCTTCCTTGTCCCCGGAGGTCGAGGCCGCCCGTGAACGCGTGGCCGCCGCCTCCCGCCGCCTGGCCGGCGCCGGCCTCGTCGTCGGCACCGCCGGCAACGTCAGCGAACGCGCCGGCGACCTCGTGGCGATCACGCCGACCGGGTGCGTGCTGGAGACCGTGCAGGCGCAGGACATCGCCGTCGTCGCGCTCGACGGCACCCAGGCCGGCGGCGAGCTGGCGCCCACGTCGGAGCTCGACCTCCACCTCGGCACCTACGCGCGCTACGGCGCCGGCGGCGTCGTCCACACCCACGCGCCGATGGCCACCGCGCTGTCGTGCGTCGTCGACGAGCTGCCGACGATCCACTACCAGCTGATGCTGCTCGGCGGCCCGATCCGCGTCGCGGAGTACCGCACGTTCGGCACGCCGGAGCTGGCGCAGGTGACCCTCGACGCGCTGGAAGGACGGATGGCCGCGCTGATGGCCAACCACGGCGCGATCGCCTACGCCCACACCGTCGACGCCGCGGTGCAGCAGTCGCTGCTGCTCGAGTGGGGCTGTGAGCTGTACTACCGCGCCTCGGCGATGGGCACGCCGCGCGCCCTCGACGAGCAGCAGCGCGCCGACGTCGTGTCGGCCGCCGTCGCCCGCAACTACGGAACCACCCAGAAGGCCTGAAGAGCACATGACCGTCATCACCATGGGCGTGCACGTCGTCGACGTCCTCGCGCGCCACATCACCGAGATCCCCGAGGGCCAGGGCGGCCAGCTGGTCGAGGAGATCCGCATCACCCCCGCCGGCTCAGCGGGCGGCACGGCCGTCACCCTCGCCAAGCTCGGGGCGCAGACCCGCAGCGCCGGCGCCATCGGCACCGACATGCTGGGCAACGTGATGCTCGAGCTGCTCGGCGAGTACGGCATCGACACCTCGCTGCTGGTGCGGCGCGACGGCGTGCAGACGTCCGCCAGCGTCCTGCCCATCCGTCCCGACGGCTCGCGCCCCGCGTTCCACGTCGTCGGCGCCAACGGCACCTACACCTCCGCCGACGCCCCCTGGGACGACATCGCCGCCGCCGACCAGTTGCACCTCGGGGCGCCGGAGTTCATGGGCGGCGAGGAGGCCGCGAAGATCCTGTCCTTCGCGCGCGCCCACGGTGTCGTCACCTCCGCCGACATCCTCGCGCCCGGCGACCAGGCCGGCGCGATCCTCGACTGGATCGCCCCCGCCTTCGCCGAGCTCGACTACCTGCTGCCCAACGACGAGCAGGTGCTGGGGCTCACCGGCGCCGCGACGCTCGAAGACGGCTGCCGCACGCTGCTGGAGCGCGGCATCGGCTGTGTCGCCGCCACGGCCGGCCCGGACGGCGCGCTCATCGTCAGCGCCGACGGCGTCGACCACGTGCCCGCCTTCGCCATCGACGTCGTCGACACCACCGGCTGCGGCGACTCCTTCAGCGCCGGCTTCCTCCGCGGTCTGCAACTGGGCCGCTCACGCCGCGACGCCGCGGTGCTCGGTTGCGCCGCCGCCGCGCTGGTGGCCCAGGGCCTGGGCACCGACCACGGCGACTTCGACCTCGCCGCCGCCGACGCCTTCGCCGCCGCGACGCCCACGCGCTGAGCGCGGTCAGGAGACGTGCGCGAGCTGTCGCTCGTGCACGTCGGGCAGCCACTCGTGGTGGATGGCCGGGGGTTGCAGGCGCGGGTCCTCGGCGCCGCCGCCGTCGCGCAGCGCGTGCAGGTAGGCGCGGTCGAGGTCGATCCGCGCCTGCGCCGCGCCGGGTCCGCCGACGTTGCCGTGGCCGGGGATGACGACGTCGGCGTCGCCTGCGACCTCCTCGAGGAGGTCCAGCGCGGCGAGGTGGTCGGCGATCGGGTCCTCCGCGGCGAGGTCCAGGAACGGGATGAGGACGTCGGAGAGCATGTCGGCGGCGACGAGCACCCGCCGCTCGGGGACGACCAGCGAGCAGTGGCCGGCGGCGTGGGCCTGGTGCTCGATGATCCGGATCGCCGGGCCGTCCCAGGGGATGGTCGTCGCGCCGGCGGGCAGCGCGGTCACCTCGCCCAGCAGGTCCAGCGGCACCTGCCCGCTGATCTCCGGCGGCAGCATGCCCTCTACGCGGGCCCTGGCCGCGGCGTCGGGCAGCCGCTGCCCGATGACCTCGACGCAGCGCGCCCCGCCGTGGCGCGGCGGCGTGCCGAGGTCGGGGTGCCAGAGCAGGTGGTCCCAGTGCGGGTGCGTCGAGAAGCCGGCCACCACCGGCCCGGGCAGCTCGCGCGCGAGCGCGGCCAGCTCGTCGCGGGTGATGCCCGGATCGATGACCAGCACTCCGTCGTCCCCCACGACGACGGTGGTGTTGGTCTGCAGGAACGCGCTGGGCCGCACCAGCACACCGTCCGCGACGGCCGTCAGCACGGCAGCACCGGCGACAGGCCCAGCGCCGCGAACTGCCCGGGGACGAACGTGAGGATCTCCGCGACCACGCCGTCGCCCATGCGCAGCACGTCGATGGCCATCGGCCGGTACTCCGCCTCGCCCTCGCGGCGCCGGTAGACCCCTACCGCCGGCTGGTCGTTGGCGCGCGTGACCACGCACTTCAGCTCCCCGAACTCCGGCGTGCCGAACCCGCCCTCGCGCCACGCCGCGTACATCCGCTCGCGACCGGTGAGGGACACCGGGTCCGGCGGCATCGCCCAGCGCGCGTTCTCGGCCAACAGGGCCATGAGCTTCTCCTCGTCGTGGTGTTCGTGGACCTCGACGTAGCGCTCGACGAGCGCGCGCTCCTGCTCGGAGTACTCCGCGCTCCACTGCGTCCGATCGGCAGGCAGGTGCTCCTGCAACACGGCGCGCGCCCGCTGCAGCGAGGAGTTGAGCGCCGCGACGGAGATGTCGAGCAGCTCGGCGCTGTCGGCCGCCGACCAGCCCAGGACGTCGCGCAGCAGCAGGGCCGCGCGCCCCTGCGGCGGCAGCTGCTGCACCGCGACGATGAACGCCAGCTCGATCGTCTCCCGGGACAGCGCGACGGACTCCGGCTCCTCCGCCGCGGCGGCCACGAGCAGGTTCTCGGGGTAGGGCTCCAGCCACGGCACCTCGAAGGCGCGGTTGCCGTCAGCGGTGACGGAGGGCACCGACGGGCGGCGACCGATGATGTCCAGCGCCGCATTGGTGGCGATCCGGTAGAGCCAGGCGCGGAACGTCGAGCGCCCGGCGAACGTCTCGCGTGAGCGCCAGGCGCGCAGGAACGTCTCCTGCACCGCGTCCTCGGCGTCCTGGACGGACGCGAGCATCCGGTAGCAGTGGACGTGCAGCTCGCGGCGGTGGTGCTCGGCCAGCGCCGTGAACGCCGCTTCCTCGGTGGGCAGGGATCCGATGGAGGAGATCATGCCCGTGTGACCGCCGGGGTCCCAGAAACTCATCGCGTGGACATCCGCCGGGTGACATTGACTGTCTCCTGACCGATGTCTAACTTTTGCGACACCGAGTGGCACATCAACATGGTGTGCTCCCCAAACGCTCGGTCACCGTCAGGGGAAGCAGATTGACGGGTGTGGCGTGCATCGGCCGGACGCGCACGGGCGTCCGGCCGGGGCGCCTAACGTTCGGCCCATGGACGTCACGATCCGCAGCGGCCAACCGGCGACGTACGCGCGGCTGCTCGCCGTGCTGGACGGCGACCACGGGCTGACCGTCCTCCCCAACGGCGCGAACCCCACGCGCCACCTGCACATCGGCTTCGGCGCCCGCTCCCGCGCCGATGTCGACGCGTTCTGGCAGGCCGGCATCGACGCCGGCTGGCAGGACGACGGCGCCCCGGGCCCGCGCCCGCAGTACCGCCCCGACTACTACGGCGGGTTCCTGAAGGACCCCGACGGCAACAGCGTCGAGGCCGTCCACCACGGTGAGGTCCGCCGCGGCGGCTGTGTCGACCACCTCTGGATCGGCGTCGGCGACCTCGAGGCGTCGGTCGCCTACTGGGCCGCTGCCGCCAACCACCTGGGCCTGCGCACCGGGGTGAGCATCGACGGCGGGCAGCAGTTCCGTGGGGCCTGGTCGACGTTCATGCTCGTGGCCGACGGCCGCCCGCCGACCGAGAACCTCGACCTCATGTTCGGCGTCCCCGAGCGACTGATCGTCGCGGAGTTCGCGCAGGCCGTCGCACCGGTCGACCCCGACGGCACCCGGGTCAGCGTGGTGCTGCGCGGCTGAGCCACGCGGCGGCGAACGCGTCACCCCGGCCGGCGTTCACCTCGATGACCGAGCGCGCCCGCAGCCGGGTGCAGAAGCCGGCGTCGTGGACGACGTCCAGCACCTGCTCGTCGCGGTCGAGCCAGACCAGGTCCAGCCGGAAACGCATGCCGACCATGTGGACCGAGCGGCAGGGTCGCAGCCACAGCCCGTGGTCGGCGGGAAGGTCGTCCAGCTTGGCCAGCCCGCGCCGCCGAGCGCGGGCGGTGTCGGCGAGGTGGACGGTCAACCCGCCCGGCAACGTCACCACCGGCAGGCCGACGAACCGGGCGGCGGCGCTCACGTTCCCAGCATAGAGTCGGTGCCGTGGACGACCTCACCGAGCTGCTGCGCCGTCGCGCGCTGACCGAGGACGCCGCGCGTCCCGACGCCGTCGAGAAGCGGCACGCCCAGGGCGGACGCACCGCGCGGGAGAACGTGACCGACCTCGTCGACGAGGGCACGTGGGTCGAGTACGGCCGCTACGCCATCGCCGCGCAACGCGGGCGCCGCTCCGTCGAGGACCTCATCGCCCGCACGCCCGCCGACGGCATGCTCGCGGGGACGGCCTGCGTCGACGGCGTCCCCACCGCGGTGCTGTCCTACGACTACACCGTGCTCGCCGGCACGCAGGGCGCGCTGGGGCACAAGAAGAAGGACCGCCTGTTCGAGCTCATCGAGCGGATGCGCCTGCCCACCGTCTTCTTCGCCGAGGGCGGCGGCGGCCGTCCCGGCGACACCGACTACGCGACGGTGTCCTCGCTGGAGGTCCGCGCCTTCGCGCTGTGGGCGTCGCTCAGCGGCGTCGTCCCGCGCATCGCGGTCGTCCACGGGCGCTGCTTCGCCGGCAACGCGGTCATCGCCGGGTGCAGCGACCTCATCGTCGCGACGCAGGCGGCGTCGATCGGCATGGGCGGCCCGGCGATGATCGCGGGCGGCGGGCTGGGCGACGTCCACCCCGACGAGGTCGGGCCGATGTCGGTGCAGGAGAGGAACGGCGCGGTGGACATCGTGGTGGCCGACGAGGCCGAGGCCGTCGCGGTGACCAAGAGGCTGCTCACCTACTTCGGCGCGCCGCTGGGTGACTGGGAGGCCCCGGACCAGACCGCGCTGAGGTCGCTGGTCCCCGAGCGTGAGCGCCGCGCCTACAAGGTCGCCCCCATCATCAGCGGGCTGTGCGACGTCGGTTCGGTCACCTTCCTGCGCGAGCGCTTCGCGCCGGAGATGACGACGGCGCTCGGGCACATCGAGGGCCGCCCCGTCGGCTTCATCGCCAACAACACGATGTACGCGGCGGGGGCGATCACCTCCGACGCGGGCGACAAGAGCGCCCGTTTCCTGCAGCTCTGCAACGCCTTCGGCATCCCGGTCGTGTCCCTCATCGACACCCCGGGCATCATGGTCGGCCCGAAGGCCGAGGCGACCGGGCTGGTCCGCCACGCCTCACGGCTGCTCGTCGCGGGCGCGGCGCTCACCGTCCCGACGATCGCGGTCGTGCTGCGGCGCGGCTACGGGCTGGGTGCGCAGGCCATGGCGTTCGGCTCGCTGCACGAGCCGCTGCTCACCGTCGCCTGGCCGTCGTCGCACCTCGGGCCGATGGGCCTGGAGGGCGCGGTGCGCCTGGCGCTGCGCAAGGAGCTCGAGGAGATCCCCGACGAGGCCGACCGCGAGCAGCGCGTCCGCGACCTCACGGCCCAGGCGCAGGCCAACGCCCGTGCGCTGAACGCCGCCGCGCTGTTCGAGGTCGACGACGTCATCGACCCCGCCGACACCCGCGCGCTCATCGCCGCGACGCTGCGGACGGCCGACGGCATGCCGCGTCCCGAGGCACGCCGCTTCATCGACACCTGGTAACCGCAGCGAGCGGCAGCGTCGCGGCACGCCCCAGCGTGACCGTTGGTGTCGACCGCCGCCCGCGGGCGACAGTCGCTTTCGTCACGACGCGAAAGTCTGCACTGGCGGTGTCGCGGGCCCGTCGGCTTGCTCGTCGCCCGCGAGCAGCGGCCGGCTGCACTCGGTTCTTGGACGCGCCAGTGGTGGCTTCTACTTCGACAGGACAGTTCCCGGGACGGGGCGAGACCTGACACCGTCTTGCGGCGGGACACTGGTGCTAGCGTCGTGCCATCTCCGAGGTCAGCGAGTCGCGTACGTACTACGGCCCGGCCGACTGGTCGCTGGCGCGTCGTGCACGTGAGCTCGCGCCGTTGATGAAAGTGGCCGGTGTCCGGGTCACGATTTCGCCCAATCGGTTGCGCACGAGAGAGGAGGTCCGCGTTATCGCTCGAGGAGACCCAGAGCATCTTGCGAGGTACTGGGCACGACTGGATGAGATTGACCGCGCCTCGGGAGTACAACGCAAGCGGTACTGGTGGCTGCCGGATTTCCTGGATTGGCTTTCGCCGTAGACGCTCCGCCTCTCGTGCCGTACTCAGGCGCGCGCTGTTTGTCCGATTCGTATGGCGTCAAGCATGAGGCCTCCGTCGGTCCGAAGCCGTCGGCCATCGCGTTCTTCGAGCGTCATGGGCACGAGGTTGAGCACGCCGAACACGCCGGTCCCGGTCATGCACCACAGGGCATCGTGCAGCAGGCCGGGCGACGTCACAGAAAGCCACCAGCCTGTGATCAGCGTCCCGAGCAACGACGCCACGGGACCGGCGAGCGCGATGAAGACGACATCGCGAGCCGTGGCGCGAGAAGCGTCGAACTCGGCCACGCCCGATGCGCGATCTGGGCGCGCCAGCGCGTTGAGGTGCAACTCGACCTGGCGCAGGCGAAGTGAGGCGATTCGGCCGGTCGTGCCGACTTGAATCTTGACGTCGCCTCCAAGCCGGCGTCGCGCGACGAGCGCGTGGCCGAGTTCGTGCACAAGCACTACGGGTATCGCTGTCAACGCGCCTAGCACGAACACGGTCACGATCCCGGGGCCGTCGTTCATAAAGGTGGTGATGGCATCGGCGATGGCGTACAGCGAGTCCACGCGTGAGCTATCGGCGCCGTGGTAGCGCCGCTTGACGGCGCATGTGGTTGAGGCGACAGCCGCGACCTCATCGGCCGCCGAGTTGATGGACGCATCAAGTTTCGAGGCGGGTTCTCCGCGCTATCTCAACGCGGCGGAGGTGACAGTCACGCCGTCACCGACCGTCGGGAGCGCCCAACGTCGGTTGAGCACATGATCGCTAGGAGCCCGACGCTTCGCAGATGCGTTTCACGGCATCCGCGAATAGTCGACGGCGATGCCGGCCGCGTGAAGTTCGCGTCCAAGTTGAAGCTTCCAGGCGCCGGTCGGATCGACGGAGATGTAGACGAGACCGGCTATGTCCGAGGGCGCCTCGACTCCTGGCGCCAGCAGGACGGCCACGTGGCTACGTCCGAGCTTTCCGAAGAAGAATCCCAACTCGAAGATGACGTTCTGCCTGCCCCTGGGGTGCGCTTGGCCGTCGACGGCACCACCGATGTCATCCGCGGTGAGCAGCACTACGGCGTAGGAGGCAGCGCCCGCGTGCTGCTCGAACTTCTCCAGCACAGTTCGCCCCTGGTTTGCCTGTTCATGCAGGACGGTTACTTCGCGGGAGGTCACTCGTTCCAGGACGCGAACAGCTTCGTGCAGCAGAGCATGGTCGTGACCGTGCACCACGAAGATAGGAGCGCTCGTGGATGCGGCGGACTGCCCCGACAGCGTCGCTGCCGACGCACGAGCTACAGGCGGAGCCGGTGCTGGGATGACGTTCTGCAATTGGGGAGAAAAGATCTCCGGTGCATCCGACTCTGCGATCAGATTGCTCGCGGCGAGGCGCGACGCAAGTTGCTCTGCCACTCGCATGAGCTTTGCGTGATCGGGAGCGAGTTGGGCCGCGCCCACGCCACCAACCGCGCCGTCGCGCAGCGCGGTGAGGCCGCCGATGACACGCTCAGACTTGTTGCCCTCACCTGGAAGAAATGCCGAAGCGTCCTCGCTTAGCCAGATGCGCTCGATCACGGTGTGACTCGGTCCCAACCCGCCCTCAAAAGGCGCAGCGAGGCGCGCAATAGTTCTCGAACTGAGGGACACGCTTCGATGATGGCGAATGCTGCGGCGAACGCCGTTTGCTGGAGGCACTAGGCGCTGTCACATCTGCCTCGACGTGCTTACGGTCATCGCGGACATCCGAAGACGCCGATGCGCTTGTAACGAGCCGTTCGACAGACCTATCGTGAGTCCGTGCCGATCAGCAAGGATCCAGCTGACTACAGCTACGTCCCTCCCGAGCGGCGCCGCCGGAAGTCCGCCGTGGCTGTCGTCACCTCGGTGCGTGCGCTCGGCGCCCTCTGCTGGCTGTTCCTCAGCCTGAAGTGGGCCACAGCCGACGACCCGTTTCCCACACCGTTTCTCGCGTGGACGCTGGTCGCACTCTGGGTCGCCACGGGCGGCTTCGCGGCGATCTCGGGGGCGCGCTCTTTTCGCCGCTCCACCGCCGGCAAGCCGAAACCGGGGTGACCGCCCGCCGCTGGTCTGTGGGGCTCCGATCGGCTCACTCGCGGCATCCGGCTTCCCGTGACCTCAGGGCTGGGCCGTCCCTCGTCGACGCTCTCGGTCACGCACGAGCGACAGATACATCCGCCGCGACCTCACTGTCGTTCCGCGGCGCGGGTGACGGTCGCATCCGAGCGGGACTCGGAGATCTTGAAGAAGTCGTCGTTGGCGCGGGGGTCGAGTTCATCGCGACGGCGACCGTCGAGCACCGGAGGCCAGTCACGGAACATGAGCTTTGGGACAAACGGCGTCTCAAAGCTCAAGCAGCGTCCGCGTCGACGTGGCGGCGCGGGAACCGTCCGCCGGCGCCCGGCCCTCAGAGCGGGACGGTGTGTCGATCTGACGTCGTGTGGACACGTGAGATCGACACACCGCGCTCGGCCGCGGGGCGCAGGCGACAAGCCAACCAGGTGCACGCTGTCGCGCAAACCGCGACGACCGACTCGACCCGCACGGACCGGCTGTCATCACGCCGCTGCGAAAGCAACCGTCCGGGACCGACCGTGTCGCTACCTCCCCGAAACGCGACTGCGTGACCGTTTGCGCTGGAGCCCCGCGAGGCGCGGGGCGTCAGGCCGGTGTGAGCGTCAGCGGCAGGGTGCGGTGGCCGTTGACCGACGGCGAGGCCAGGCGCTCGGCGTCGCCGGCGGGTGTGATGCTCGACGTGGCATCGAGGATGCGTTGCAGCGCGGTGCGCGATTCCAGGCGGGCCAGGGCGGCGCCCAGGCAGAAGTGGATGCCGTGGCCGAACGTGAGGTGCCGTGCGGTGGTGCTGTTCACCGCGGCGTAGTCGATGAGCGCCAGCGTGCCGGCGGGGACGGGCTCGCCGGCGAGGGTCGTGGCCGTCGTCGCCCGTCGCCAGAAGCCGGTGAACGGCGGCTCGGCGGCGAGGCGCTGCTCGATGAACGCCTCGAGGTCGGCGGGGCGCCCGTCGCGCGCGATCACCGCGAGCGCGCCGGCGAGGTGGTGACCGACCGAGTCGGCGCCGGCCACCAGGACCTCCCGGCACAGGCCGGCGGCCTCCCGGATGGTGATGGTGCCGTCGTCGACCGCGTCCTGCAGGCCGGGGAGGCCGTGCAGCCGCGGCGCGAAGAACTCGAGGATGCCCAGCTCGGCGTGCAGGCGGGCGGCGTAGGCGTCGCGGGTCTCGTTGACCGTGTCGTCGGTGCTGGCGGCCAGCGCCAGCCGCTCCAGCTCGGCCCGGTCCTCGGGCGCGATGCCCAGCAGCCCCGCCACGACCGCGTACGGGACCGGCCGGGTGAGGACGGCGACCGCGTCGACCGGCGCACCGGTGATGAGGTGCGGCAGGGCGTCATCGACCGCGCGCGCCACCAACGGCTCGAGCGCGGCGATCGCCGCGGGCGTGAACGCGCGGCGCAGGACGCCCCGCAGCCGCGCGTGGTCCGGCGGGTCGATCGCGATGAGCGACTGGGGCGCCACCGCGAGCAGCTCGTCGAACCGCGGGTCGGCGGCGCGCAGCTCCTGCGCCCACGCCGCCTGCTGCGGCGGGCGCGGGCCGTCGAAGTGGTCCGAGCTCCAGGTCGCCGGATCGAGCAGGACCCCGCGAGCGACCTCGGCGTCGGTGATGACGCGCGTGGTCACTCCCCGATCAGGGACTCGAAGTGCTGCGTGACCTCCAGCGCGTCGACCGGGTCGATGAGCGCCGCGTGGAGCGATTCGGCGTCGGGCCAGCCGGCCTCGAGCATCGCCCGGCCGGCGGCGCGCGCGTCGTACTCGGTGCGGTGCAGCGTCGGCTCGCCGTCGTCCATACGCAGCCAGCGCGCCGCGCCGTCGCCCTCGTAGGGCAGGCCCACGCTGCCGGCGTTGAGGAAGCGGATCGAGCCGACCTGGCGGTCGTCCTGCTGGTGGGTGTGGCCGCCGACCACCGTCGGGCGCCACGCCGTGCTGAGCACCTCGAACCAGCGCTCGGGTGAGGAGATCCGCGTCGCGATCTCGACGTCGCTGCGCGGGGTCGCGTGGCAGTAGATGACGTCGTCGAGCACCAGCGTCGGCGGGAGCGTCCCGAGGTGCGTCGCGTGCGCGTCACCCAGCTCGGCGGCCGTCAGGCGCGCCGTCACCACCGCCATGTCGCCCGGGTCCGGCTCGTCGGTCGCGCCGACCGACGCGGCCACCTCACGCTCGCCGTTGCCCCGCACCCAGTACACCGGCACGGGCGCCGTCTCCAGCCGCGCGAGCACCGCCGCGCAGTTCGGCCCGGGCACCGCGTCACCGCCGACGACGATCGCGTCGACGTCCTGGGCGGCCGGGTCGGCCAGGACCGCCGCCAGCGCCGCGTCGTTGCCGTGGATGTCGTAGAGCGCAAGGACCCGCATGTGCGGCGATAGGTTCCCAGACCATGCGTCGCCGACTCGTGTTCGCCGTGGCCTCCGTGGTCCTCCTCGCTGCCGCACCGGCGCGGGCGGACTTCCCCATCCCCCGCGCGCCGGACTCCGACGCGCCTCCCGGGTCCGCACCACACTGGCTGCCGGGCGAGCACTGGGTCCACGCGCACTACCTGCCCTTCGACGAGGCGACGCTGTACGCGGTGCTGAGGACATCGCGGGAGGGCGTCTGGCAGTGGCTGCGCGACGACAACCGCACGTTGGCGCAGCTCGGTCGCAGCAAGGGCTTCGACAACCCGGTCGCGCTGGCCAACCGGCTGGTCGCGCCGCGGGCGCGCACCGTGAAGCCCAGGCAGCTCGTGGAGCTGCGGGCACGGGCGCTGCGGATCCTGCGGCAGGGCCACCTGTCCCAGCACATGATCTTCCACTCACTGCACCAGGAATCCGGGCCGGACGCGGCCCGGCGGCTGTTCGGCGCGGCGTCGACGACGTCGTTCCAGGCGCTGCGGCGGCTGGACATCAGCCCGTTGCAGATCGGCCGCACCCACGGCCGGAGCCGCGCCCAGATGCAGCAGGGCCTCGTCGACGTCCTCACCGAGGCCGCGATGCACGGCATCCACATGGGTGACATGTCCGAGCGCCAGGGGATGACGCTGCTGCGCCGCCAACTGCGGCAGGTGCCGCGCTGGCTGGGTGAGGAGCACTACAACGGCCCGCCGCAGACGGTCGCTGGCAAGCCGAAGTTCCCGTTCCGGCCGTCCTTCGCGTCGCCGGCGCTGGCGGGCGACGGCAGCCTCGTGCTCTACGACGCCGCGATGCCCGCGCCACCCCTGGCCGTGAAGTTCGGCGAGGTCAACCTTGGCGGCCACGCGCTCGGCAGCGGCACGGCGTTCGACCCCCGCGACGGGTCGGCGTCCGCGCGGGCCGACCGGCCCTGCTCGAGCTTCAACGCGTCGGTGTCCACGACGGGCCGCTTCGCGGCGTTCGAGATCAGCGCGGGCAACCGCACCTTCGCCAAGCGCTACGGCAACGTCGGCATCGCGCTGGCGGACTTCCAGGCGCACACGCTGCGCCGCATCGCCGGCGGGCAGGACGGCGCAACGGTCACCACCGCCTACGACCCGTCGCTGTCGGGTGACGGCAACGTCGTCGCGTTCGAGACGGTCGCCGCCGACCCGATGTCGCCCACGTCCTCGCCGATCACGCGCGTGGGCATCCACGACGTGCGGACCGGGAGGACGACGCTGGTCCCCCGCGAGGACGCCTATGAGCCGGACATCTCCGGCAACGGCTCACGCGTGGTGTTCACCTCCTTCGACGCCGGACGGCTGCAGGTGTTCGTGTACGACGTCGCCACCCGCAGGACGACCCAGGTCAGCCGCGCGGGCGGCGAGGCGTGGGCGCCGTCGATCAGCGACGACGGCAGGGTCATCGCCTACGCGGCGTCGTCGCGGCCCGGCGGCCGGTCGCGGATCTACGTGGGGACCACCGCCGTCACCGACGGCAGGGCGTTCGTCGACCAGCCCGCGCTGTCGGGCGACGGGACCAGGCTCGCCTGGTCTGAGGTGGGCCGGGGACGCGACGCGCTGGGCCGTCCGGTGCAGCAGGTGCTCGTGCGGACGCTGGCCGGCGGTGCGACCACGACGCCGGCGCTGCCGTCGCCCGGGACGTCGTGGTCGGGGCAGCCGCAGCTCAACGACGACGGCTCGGTCCTGGCGTTCACCAGCGACAACGGCGCCCCCGTCGCGGGGCCCGGCGGCCTGCGCGTGCTGGTGTCGCGCGGCACGACGGAGGTGGTCAGCCCGGCCGTGCCGCCGTCGACGTTCGACGGCGGTGCCGCCGCGTTGGACGCGGGCGGCTCGCCCGTCTGCGACCTGCGCCCGCCGGCCTGGTGATCGACCTCGGCCCCTGGACGGTCGACGGGCGCCCGGCGAGCGTCCCCGGGGTCTACGCCGCGGCGCCGCTGACCAGCCGGGCGCTGTTCGCGGGCCGCCGGGCCACCTGGCGGACGACCTTCACGACGGACGCCGGCCGCTACGCGATCAGCTTCGCGTCGGTGAGCCACCGCGCCCGCGTCAGCGTCGACGGCCGCCCGGTCTGCTCGCACACCGGCGCGTACGAGCCGTTTCGCTGCGCCGCCGACCTCGGCGCGGGCGAGCACGCGCTGACCGTCGCCGTCGACTGGCGCCACCCCGAGCGCCAGGAGCGCACGGGCTACGACCGCGCCTGGTTCAACTGGGGCGGCGTCAACGGCCCGGTGACCGTCGCACCCGACGTCCCCCGCCCCCGGCTGACCCGCATCGTCACCACGCTGCTGCGCGACGGCAGCGCCCGCGTGACGCTCACCGTCCGCCCGCGTCCCCAGGCGTGTCGGTTTGATCGCGCGAGGGGCGTGCAGACCGACACGCCTTTTGTGGTGAGCCGGCCGCGGCTGTGGTCGCCTGCCGACCCGCACCGCTACGAGCTCACGTGCGACGGCGGGCCCACCGCGAGGGTCGGGCTGCGCGAGCTCAGGACCGACCACGGCCGGCTGCTGCTCAACGGCCGGCCGTTGCAGCTGCGCGGCGCGGGCCTTCCCGCCGACGCGCAGGGTCACGGCGACGCGTTCACGGCCCGCGACGAGGACCGCATCGTCGCCGAGTTGCGGGCCGTCAACGCCAACGCCGCCCGCGCCCAGCAACCCCTGTCGGACTCCCTCCTCGACAGGCTCGACCAGGCAGGCATCCTCGTCTGGCAGGTGCTGCCGCCCTTCGACAAGGCCGGGCGCTTCTGGGCGACGACCGCGCAGCGCCGGCGCGCCGCCGCCGCCCGCGCGCTGGCCGCCGCCGACCGCGTGGCCGTCCACCCCAGCATCGCCGTGCTGAGCCTGGCCAACGAGGTGTCCGGCAACGGCCGACGTCCCGCGCAACCGCGGTACGTCGACGATCTCGCCCAGCGCCTGAAGGGCCGCGGAGCGCTGGTCGCGGTCGACGTCTGGGGCTCGCACCTGCCCAACCACCGCGGGCCGCTCTACCGCCACCTCGACCTGGTGGGGCTGACCGAGTACATCGGGCTCTTCGAGGGGGCGGGCGAGTCCCGCGCGCAGCTCGACGACCGCGCTGCCCACAAGCTCGCCCGCCTGAGGCGCGCGCTGCCGGGGCTGCCCGTCGTCATCAGCGAGTTCGGCGCCAACGCCAACCGCCTCAACCGCGACCCCCGGGTGGGCAGCTACGCCTACCAGGCCCGGCTGCTCGCGGACCGCATCGCCTTCTACCGGCGCCATCGGGTCCCCGGCATGCTGATCTGGGTGCTGCGCGACTACGCGGTCGCGCCGGACTTCTTCAGCGGGACGCTGCGCGGCGTCGTGCCGGGCCTGAGGGTCGGGCCTGCGCTCAACGAGAAGGGGCTGTTCCGCTACGACGGCAGCGCCAAGCCCGCGGTGGCCGCGGTGCGGCGCGCCTACCGCTGATCCAGCGTCGACGCCAGCTCCACCCGCGACCGCACGCCGAGCTTGGCGTAGAGGTTGGACAGGTGGTACTCGACCGTCTTCTCGCTGATGAACAGCGACGCCGCGACCTGCTTGTTGGCCTTGCCGGCGGCGACGAGCTCGGCGATGTCGCGCTCGCGGTTGGTCAGCTCGGCCATCCCCCCCGAGCCGGTCCGGCGGCTGCCGGCGTCCAGCCGCGCGCCCAGCCGCCGCAGCTCGCGCGAGGCCTCGTCGCGCAGGCGCAGGGCGCTGCCCCGGCCCGCGTCGGCCGCCGCCCGCCGCAGGATCGCGATGGCCTCGTCGCGGTCGCCCGCGGCGGACACGGCGCGGCCGGCGACGACGCGGGCGGTCGCGGCGTCGCGCAGCGCACCGACCTCCTCGGCGAACGCGACCGCGTCCTGCGCCAGCTCGGCCGCCGCCGCGGCCTCGCCGCGGGCCAGCTGCACCTCGGCGCGCGCGACCATCGCCCGGACCCGGCCGGCCGGCAGCTCCAGCGCATCGGCGTGCGCGGTGACGCGCTCGGCCCAGAGGGCGGCGTCGTCGGGGCGCTCCAGCACCAGGTAGGCGCGGACCACCTCGCCCATCAGGAACGTCACCCAGGTCGGGTTGGCGTGCTGCAGCTCGTCCCCGGCCGACTCGACGAGGTCGCGCAGCCCCTGCTCGGGGTCGGTCGACATGCGGATGATCGACGCGACGTTGGTGCTCGCGATGACGACGATGTCGCGCTGCAGCCCGGGCGCCAGCTCGGAGACCTCGGCGGCGTGCTCGGCGGCCTGCGCGGCCTCACCGCGGAAGTGGTGGGTCATCGCGCACTGGGCCAGCGCCCAGCACAGCTGATAGCTCGCCCCGAGCAACCGCGCGGAGTCCACGGCCGTCTCGGCGTCAGCCAGCGCGGCGTCCAGCTCGAGCAGGTTGTAGAGGCACTGCACCCGCGTGGTCGCCACGGGGGTGATCGCGCGGCCCTGCCCGGTCGCCCGCGCGATCGCCAGGCCCCGGGTCATCGCGTCCCGTCCGCCGACGAAGTCCTCGGCGAACATCAGGCTGGTGCCGACGGCGACCATCGAGTCCAGCAGGCGTCCGGCCAGCGCGCCGTCGTCGGTGGTGGTCATCAGCGCGCGCAGGCTGTCGAGCGCGCGGCGCGACTGGTCGTGGCGGCCGCAGTACCAGGCGGTGATGGACTCCAGGCCGTCGATCGCGATGGCCAGCGCGGGGTCGGCGACCGGGTCGAGGTGCTCGCGCCCGCGCTCGGCCCAGGCCAGCCCGTCCTCCCACTGGCTGAGGAAGTTCTCGACGGTGCCCCGGCTGAAGCAGAGCGACGGCTGCACCTCGGGTGGCGCGTCGGCGATGGCCTCGTCCAGGCGGCGGCGGGCCTCGGCGAAGCGGCCCAGCCAGACCTCGACCTGCGCGCAGGACCCGATCAGCCGGGCCCGCAGCAGCGTCGGCTCCGGCGGCAGCAGGTCGAGCACCTCGATGAGCGTGTCGCGCGCGGCGTCCAGGCGACCGGCGTCGTACAGCGAGCTGGCCAGCTTGGACAGGGTGACCACGCGGGCGTCGACGTCGTCGCCGGGCTGCAGGCGCACGGCCGCGCTGTACCAGCGCACGGCTGCCGCGGGGGCGACGGCGGCGGACGTGTCGCCCGCCTCCTCCAGCAGGCGGATCGCCTCCGCGTCGCCGTGCCGCGCCGAGCGCTCGATGTGGTGGGCCAGCACGGTGGTGTCGGCCCCGCGCGCCCGCAGCGCCGCGGCGACGCGCTCGTGCGCGGTGATCCGCCAGCCACCGGGCGCGCCGTCGTAGACGGCGCGCAGGACCAGCGGGTGGCGGAAGCTGAACTGCCGCCCCCGCTCGACGGGGCGCACGAGGTCGGCGGCGGCCAGGCGGTCCAGCAGCGCCAGGACGTCCTCGTCGATGCCCGCGGCCGCGGCGGCCAGCTCCGGGTCGAACGGGTCACCCGCGACGGCCGCGCCCTCCAGCAGCTGGCGCGACCCCGGCGGCAGCTGGGACACCTCGAGCTCCACGGCGGCCAGGACCGTCGAGGGCAGCGGATCGCCGGGCGCGAGGTTCGCGCGGCCCAGCTCCCCGAGGAACAGCGGGTTTCCGGCGGCCTCACGGACGACCCGGGCCCGCAGCGAGGGGTCGTCGAGGTGGGCGACGAGCTTGTTGGCCGCGGCGTCGGTCAGCGGCGCGATCGTGAAGTGGTCGAACGCCGGTGCCGCCCGGCCGGCGTTGAGGAGCTTGCCGACGACCTCGCTGGGCCGCAGCGCGATGATCAGCAGCAGCGGCGAGCGCGGCGGCCGGCGCAGCAGGTGCAGGACCAGCTCGACGGTGGCGTCGTCGGCCCAGTGCAGGTCGTCCAGGACGAAGGCGACCGGTCGCTCGCGTCCCAGCTGCTCCAACAGGCCGCGCAGCGCGCGGTGGTAGCGGAAGCGCTCGGCGGCACCGTCGGCGAAGCCGGGACCGTCGACGTGGTCGGCCACCGACGGCAGGACGGCCGCCAGGTCGGGGCCCAGGTCCTGCAGGCGGCGCGGTGAGAAGCCCGCGACGTGGTCGTCCAGGGCGTCGATGACCGCGCCGAAGGGCACGTCGCGCTCGTGCTCGGCGGCGCGGCCGTGGAGCACCAGCAGGCCGGCCTTCTCGGCCTCCTCGCCCGCGGCGGCCAGCAATGCGCTCTTGCCGATGCCCGCCTCACCGGTCAGGACGACGGCGTGGACGTCCCCCTTGGCAACCCCGGCAGCAGCGGCCCTGAGGACGATGAGTTCCGCGTCGCGGCCGACGAGCACGCTGGTATCCCACCACGTCGCGCCGACATCCGCGACCCCGGGTGTGCTCAGGGGCGGTGCACCGGGTCTGAGAAAAACTCCGGGAGCCTCACCGATTGCCCAGGTGGTGAGCGACCGCCACCATGCCCGGTGATGAACACCACCCCGCTCAAGATCACCACCGCCCTGCTCGCCGTCGCCGCTCTGGCGGTCCCCGGCACCGCCGCGGCCCAGCTCAGCGGCCCGACGCTGGTCTCCCCCATCAACGGCAAGAGCCAGAAGGCGCGGACGCCCTTCACCTTCAAGGCCAAGGCCCCGGCCGGCGCGTCGGTCTACCTCAAGGTCTCCAAGTCCCGCAAGGTCGGCGCCGACGGGACGCTGCTGGGCAGCAACCTCTACTTCCGCAAGATGGGCTTCAAGAACGGCTTCTTCCAGAAGAAGACCGAGAGCTACGGCGCGCTGTCGACGTACTTCCTCAACCGCCCCGGCACCTACTACTGGCAGGCCTACCTCATCGACTGCTCCGAGGGCACCGACGACTGCAACATCGAGAGCAAGGTCCAGAGGTTCAGGATCAGGTAGCCGCCGCGTCGCGCACCGCCGCGAGCACGGCCTGCGTCGAGGGCCGGGCCGCGTCGGTGCGCCGGGTGACGACGGCGATCGTCCGGTCGACGTCGGCGCCGTCCAGCCTGCGGACCGCCAGCCCGGCCGGGCGCCCGATGAGCGCCAGCTCCGGCAGCAGCGTCACCGCCAGTCCCCGCCGGACGAGCTCCAGGCTCACGCTGACGTCGGTGATGCGATGGCCGATCCGCGGTTCGAAACCGCCGAGGGCGCGACAGGTGCGGCGGATCATCTCGTCCCACCCCATCGTGTCCTGGCCGGTGACCCAGGCAGCACCGGCCAGCTCGGCCAGCGGCACGGCCTCGCGATGCCTGCGGGCCAGCGGATGCCCGGCGGGCAGGACGATGCGGACGGGGTCGCAGAACAGGTCGTGCCGCTCCAGCGCCGGCGGCAGCCGCCAGGGCTGATGGCGCCACTCATCGCCCAGCACCAGGTCGACGTCGGCGACCGCCAGGGCGGGCAGGGCCTGCTCCGGCTCGGCCTCGACCAGCTCGCAGTGCAGCCGCGGGGCGGTGGAAGCCAGCGCGAGCATCGCCGGGATCGCCAGGTGCAGGGAGACGCTGCGGAAGCTGGCGACCCGGATGTGGCCGGCGACCTCGCCGGTGGCCGCCGCCAGGTCGGCCTCGGCCAGCGCCGCCCGCTCCAGCAGCGCGTCGGCGTGTTCGACGAGCACCCGCGCCGGGTCGGTCAGCCGCACCCCGCGCCCGGCGCGCTGCAACAGCGTCACCCCGGTGTCCCGTTCCAGCTGGGCCAGCTGCTGCGAGACGGCCGACGGAGTGAACTGCAGCGCGTCGGCGACGGCGGCGATGGTCCCGCGCTCGTGCAGCTCACGCAGCATGTGCAGGCGGCGCAGATCCAACACATCACGAATCCTAACGCTTCATCGTTAGAAATCAGCATCGCTCCTTCACTGTCACGGGGTCAAGATGCCGTCGTCATGCGCAGCTCGGGAACCCTCCTCTGCCTCGCCTCCGGGCTGGCCTTCGGCACGATGGGCCCGTTCGGCAAGCTCGCCTACGGCGAGGGATCCGACGCCGGCACGCTGCTCGTCGCACGCTTCACGATCGCGTCGGTGCTGTTCGGCGCGCTGCTCATCGTCACCGGCGCGCCGCGTCCCACCCGCACCGAGGTGCGGATGGGCCTCACGTTCGGCGCCGTCGGCTACACGGTGCAGGCCGCGACGTTCTTCCTGGCCCTGCAGCGCATCGAGGCGCCGCTGGTGTCGCTGGTCGTCTACACCTTCCCGGCGATGGTGGCCGCGGCCTCGGTCGCGCTGGGCCGGGAGCGGCTCACGCGCCGGAAGGTGGTGGCGCTGTCGCTCTCGCTCACCGGCCTCGCGCTCGTCGTCGCCGGCGCCGGGCTCGGGCAGCTGGACCTGCTGGGCGTGGGCCTCGCGCTGCTGTCGGCCCTGGTCTACACCGTCTACCTGCTGGCGTCGGAGCGCCGCGTCGCCGACTGCCGCCCGCTGACGCTCTCGACGTTCGTCTGCGTCGGCGCCGCTGCGGCGTTCCTCCTCTTCACCGGCGCGACGGGCAGCTTCCACCCCGGCGCGGTCAGCCCGCTCGGCTGGCTCTGGCTCACGGGCCTGGCGGCCGTCCCGACGGTCGCCGCCATCGGCCTGCTCTACGCGGGCCTGCGCCAGGCCGGCCCGACGACGTCGTCGATCCTGGCCACCGTCGACCCGGTCGTGGCCGTCGTCCTCGCGTTCGTGATCTTCGGCGAGTCGCTCGGCCCGGTGCAGCTCGCGGGCGGGGCGCTGGTGCTGTCCGCCGTCCTGGTCCTGCAGGCGCGCCTCCGCGCCGGCCGGACCGCGCCCCGGGAGGCTATGGTCGCGGCGTGAGAGACGTCGCGCTGGGCCGGACCGGGCTGCGCCTGAGCGCGCTCGGCCTGGGGATGTGGAGCTACGGCGACCCGGCCCTGGCGGACTGGGTCCTCGACGAGGACCGCGCCGAGCCGCTGGTGCGCGCGGCGGTGGAGGGCGGCATCCGCCTGTTCGACACCGCCGACGGCTACTGGGGCGGTGCCAGCGAGGTCATCACCGGGCGGCTGCTCGGCCGGATGCTGCCCCGCGACGAGTACGTCCTGGCGACCAAGGTGTGGATGCCGACCGGCCCCGGGCCCAACGGCTGGGGCCTGTCGCGCAAGCACATCCTCAGCGCCATCGACGGGTCGCTGCGGCGTCTGGGCACCGACCACGTCGACCTCTACCAGGTCCACCGCTGGGACCCGCGGACGCCGATCGAGGAGACGATGGAGGCGCTCCACGACGTCGTGCGCGCCGGCAAGGCCCGCCACATCGGCGCCTCCTCGATGTACGCCTGGCAGTTCGCGAAGGCGCAGATGGCGGCGCTGCGGGCGGGGACGACGCCGTTCGTGGCGATGCAGAACCACTACAACCTCATCTACCGCGAGGAGGAGCGCGAGATGTTGCCGATGTGCCTGGACCAGGGCGTCGGGGTCATCCCCTGGAGCCCGTTGGCGCGCGGGGTGCTGACGGGGTCGATCACGCGCGACGGTGCGCGCCACACCACCCGCGCGCACACCGACACCTTCACACATGACTTCTACGGCTCCGCGGCGGACTTCACGATCGTCGACCGGGTCGCCGAGCTCGCCGCCGACCGCGGTGTCCCCCGCTCGCAGGTCGCGCTGGCCTGGCTGCTGGCCCAGCCCGCGGTGAGCGCCCCGATCATCGGGGCGACCAAGCTGCACCACGTCACCGACGCGCTCGGCGCGGCGTCGCTGCGCCTGACCGACGACGAGCGCGCCCACCTCGAGGAGCCCTACGTGCCGCGCACCGTCGCCGAGCTCTGATGGCCGAGCGGATCCGCGACGCCGCCCGCAGCCGCGAAGCGCTGCTGACCGCTGCCGAGGAGCAGTTCGCGGCGCACGGCCTTGCGGGGGCCAGCGTGCAGGACATCGGGCGGGCGGCCGGGCTGTCCCGGGGCGCGCCGAACTACTTCTTCGGCAGCAAGGACGCGCTCTACGAGGCGGTCCTCGAGCGGGTCTTCGCGGCGCGCGACGCGGCGGTCCGGGAGGCGTTCGCGCCGCTGACCGCGGGCGGGGAGCTGCGCGCGAGCCTGGACCACGCCGTCCGCGGCTATCTGCGCTTCCTCCGCGAGCGCCCGTCGTTCACCCGCATCGTGCGCTGGGAGTCGCTGGATGCCGACCGGCCGGGACCGCCGCGCTCGCGCGCCGCGGAGGAGGCGTTCGCGTCGCTGCCCGGCGACGTCGACGTGTCCGCCGCCGTCCTCACCTTCACCGCGCTCTGCTTCTTTCCCGCCGCGTTCGCCGGCACGTTCAGCAGCGGTCTCGACCAGGACGCCCACGTCGCCCTGGTGGTCGACGTGCTGCTGGGCATCCTGGCCGGCTAACGGCGGCGGGCCGACCTGCGCTTCTTCTTCTTGGCCGCCGCCTTCTTCTTGGCGGTGACCGGCGGAAGGTCGGCGACCGGGCAGCCCACGCGCATCGCCGGGCAGTCGAACGTGCGGCTGCCGGCCGGGTCCTTCAGCGCGTAGGAGCTGAGGTAGTAGAAGGACACGGCGTCCTTGACGCTGATGCCCTTGATGACGTAGGGGACGTTGCCGCTCGTCAGGTCGTCGGAGTTGGCCAGGGCCGGGTCGAAGACGCCCGCGCCGATCGAGGAGACGTCGACGCTGTCGTCGAAGCGCTGCGCGGTCAGGCGCTTCAGCGCGGTGCGGTCGCCCTTGAGGTGCAGGTCCAGCCAGGCCAGCGTGTAGAACGACGCCATCCGCTCCGACAGCTCGTTGGCCGGAAGGACGAGCGGGATGTAGGAGTAGGTCAGGTGCGTCGCGTTGCGGAACGTGACGATCTGCGCGTCCAGGCCGGCCGCCTTGATCTGCTGGTAACCGGCGTCCTTGGCGTGCGGGTCCGGTGCGTCGCCGGGATGCGCCTCCGGGGTGAACAGGTAGTCGTTGGTCAGCGCCAGCGCCGGGACGTTGATGAGCTTGGCGGTGCGGTTCTGCGGCGCGATCCTCACGCCGTTGCAGCTGTCGATCCTGCGGAGGTTGTCCCAGGCCACGATCGTCCTGACGCGGTTGTCGCACTGGCCGACCGTCGAGACGGCGCTGGCGCCGAGGGAGTGCCCGGCCAGCGCCACGCGGTCGGCGTCGAGGACGTCGTCGAACGGGTTCTTCTCGCTGAGGAAGAAGCTCAGCGAGTCCTCGGCGCCCTGGAAGAAGTTGTAGTCCTGCTGGTAGGGGACGCCGCTGCACGCGCCCGGGCAGTCGCTGCCCAGCAGGTCGGAGTCGCCCTGGCCCTGGACGTCGTAGGTCATGACGAGGTAGCCGTGCTCGGCGAGGTCCTCGGCGGCCCAGAAGTACAGCTCCTCGTAGGCCTGCACCGAACCGTCGGTGATCACGACGCCCGGGAATCCGCCGGCCGGCCGCTTGACCCTGGACGGGGGCGCGAAGACGTGGCCCCGCAGGGTCGAGCCGTTGTCGGCCTTGAACGTGACCGGAGCGACCCGTCCGCGACCGGCCTCCGTCCAGCGCTTGATCGTGCGGAACGCATCGGCCGCCTTGGAGCCGGGGATCAGCGTCGTCAGGCCGCCCTTGGGGTGGGCCGGGTTCTGCAGCTGCTCGGTCCACTGCTCGGCGTAGAGCGCGCCGCCCTGGGCGAGGTTGGCCACGCCGAACGCGGGGCTGAGCGCCTGGTCGCGCACGCGGTAGGTGGAGCAGGCGATGTTCTGGAGGTCGCGCTGCACCCATTCGGGGCTGCCGACCTGCGGATCGCCCGCAGGCGCCAGGCAGGACATGTCCACCGGAGCGACCGGCGACGCGTGCGCCTCACCCGCCCCGGCGGCGATGAGCGCGGTGACCAGTGCGGCGATGACCCTGTGCTGCATGTCCGGTGAAACGCACGCGTACCACGGAACTGGCGTCAACGCCTCAGGTTCTGGCGCCCTGCTGACGATGGGGCGGCGCGCTGGCCGAGCTCGCGCTCGAGGGCGGCGAGCGTGCGGTCGATCCGCACGTCCAGCCAGTCGCGGAGCATGCCCTCGACGGGTCGCAGGACCAGCCCACCCATGCTCGCGGTGAACGCGATCGTGGAGCCGTCCTCCCGCGCGGCGATCACGAAGTCGATCCCCACGCTCGTCCGCGAGGGCCCCTTGCCCTTCAGCGCGAAGCGCGACGGCTCCTGCAGGTCGGTGACCTCCCAGGACACGTCGCCGGGCACGCCGAGCACGCGGACCTTGTGCTTGAACTTCGTCCCCACCCGGGCCTCGGTCGGGATGTCGCCGCTCCACCCCTTGTGCAGCGCGAACCAGTCGGGCCAGCGCGACAGGTCGCTGACGAAGGCGGCGACCTCGGCCGGCGGGGCGGGCAGGTCATGCGAGCGGCTGATCTCCACGGTGCGGACGCTACAGTCCGCCCGTGGCCGTCGCCTTCTCGATCTTCGCGATGCTCCTCGGGTACGCGATCTGCTTCGGGCTGTGGTGGTTCGTGTTCCGCAGGCCCGGGGAGTGACCAGGGTCTAGCTGCGCCCCATCGCGCCCCACGACGCGGCGGCGACGCCGCGGATGAACGCGCGGTCGGCCTTCGGGGGATGGGTCGCGACGTGCATCGCGATCGCCCGCTCGGTGCCCCAGGAGATGAAGGTCGCCGCCCCCGCGGGGTCGATGAACGGCGCGGCGCGGCCCGCGGCGACGTCGCGCGTGATGCGTTGCGTCAGCGTCGCCGCGAACGCCTCGACCTGGGCGGCCCAGTGCCGCGCGACGTCGGCGTCGTAGGCGCGGACCTCGCCCGCGGCCTGCAGCAGCGGCGCGTGGCGGCGGTACTCCGAGACGTGGTGGGCGACGACCTCGACGAGGTCCTCGAGCGTGGCGTCGTCGTCGGCCGCGAACTCGTAGGCGCGCGCGAACAGCTTCTCCGTCGCGGAGGCCGTCAGCTCGCGGATTAGCGTCGGCTTGTCGGGGAAGTAGTCATAGAACGTCGAGCGCCGGATGCCGGCCGCCTCGGCGATGCGCGCCACCGGCAGCGTCGTGAACGACTCGCCGTCGGCCAGCAGGCGCTCGACGGCGTCGAGCACCTGCTGCTGGGTGTCCCGGCGGCGCGTGCGCGCCTGCGACGGACGACGGGTGACCGACGGCATCGTGCGGACCCTAGGCCTGGACCCGGTTCCACTCGATCCAGCCGCTGCCCGAGCGCCCGTCGGGCGTGGCGACCTTGGCCATCGCGCGCGGGAAGTGCGTGACGCGGCCGTCCGGCGCGACGAGCCGCAGCGCGCCCCAGGCGATCGGCTCGACGTGCAGCTCGGCCTGCTCGTTCTTCAGGACGCTGCGCGACACGAGCCCGTCCGCGGTGAACGTCGTGTCCATCTCCAGGGCGCTGATCTCGACGACCTCGCCGTCCTTCTGCACGTAGCCGATGCCGCTGCCCGGCATCTGCGGGATGCCGACCTCGTGGATGTCCGTGCCGTCGTCGAGGTGCAGGCCGTTCCACATCCAGTCGACGGCCCACCAGTCCCGCGAGCCCCAGGAGTGGTCGCGCTGGCCGGGACCCGCGAAGGGCGCCTGCGCCCCGTCGACGGTGATGGTGCCCGTGACCCGGCAGGGGATCTCATAGCGCGTCGCCGCCCGCCACGCGTACGGCACCGCCGACGTCTCCCAGGTGAGGTCGAAGGCCACCGGGGTGGGGACGCCCGCCTCGTCGCGCAGCGGCGCCGCGTGGTCGTCATGGGCCTGCGCGGTGCCGCTGAACGTGATGCGGAACGTCTTCAGCGGCTCGACGCAGTGGTGCTCGATGCGACCCACGCCGGGGACGTCGATGACCTGCAGCGGGTCGTCCGCGCCGGGGAGCGGGTACAGGCCGCAGACCATCAGCGACGGGCGGCCCGGGCCGGTGATCGCGATGGTCAGCAACGCCTCGTCGCGGTTGGGCAGCCGGCCGATGCGCGTGTACATGCCCAGGGTGCCGTCGTCGCTGACCGCGTCGAAGTAGTACGACTCGTTCCAGAGCTCCTCCGACGCCGGCTCGTGCAGGCCCTCGTCGACCGGGTCCGGCTGCAGGGCGACGGGCGCGGCCCCCGGCTCGGGCAGCAGGTCCAGCGCCCCGAGGTCCAGCACCTGCTGCGCGTTGCGCGCGAACCAGGCCATGAACATGTCATCGCCACGCTCGGTCTGCACGGTCACCATCGACGCGGCGACGACCATCGTGATGCCGGCGAAGCAGGCGCGCCTGTAGCCCTCCCACGCCGCGTCCCAGCTGAGCGCGGTGACGCCCTGGTCCAGCAGCGCCTGGTGGTAGCCGCGGACGAGCTCCTCCTCGTGCGCGCGGCGGTCCTCGTCGGACAGCGCGCCGCCGATGAAGTAGGCGACGTCGGTCATGCACGGGCCCCACGACAGCGTCTGCCAGTCGACGACCTTGCAGTCGCCGGCGCTGAACAGCAGGTTGTCCAGGCGGAAGTCGCCGTGGACGAGGCCCAGCGGCGGGCGGCGCTCGGCCTCCAGCGCGTCCGCGCTGGGGACGAACTGCTCGGCGACGACGGCGTGCTCGGGCGCGATGCGGTCGCCGTAGCGCTCCAGGAAGCCCGGCAGCAGCATCTGCAGGAGCGCCTGGTTGAGCGGGTTGGGCAGGTTGAGGTAGGCCGAGGAGCCGACCTGGATGTCGTTGAGCACCGGGCCATGGACCTGGGCCAGCGCGGCGAGCGCGGTGCGGGCCTGGTCGACGGTGCAGCCGGCGATCTGGTCGCCGGTGCTGGCGCCGGCGATGTCCTCCAGCAGCAGCGTGAACCAGCCCTCGGCCTCGTCGTAGAGCGCGATGTGGCAGCCCGGCACCGGGCTGCCGATCCGCTCGGCGAGGTTGGTGTAGAAGGCGATCTCGCGGAAGTACGCGCCCATGCCGACGCCCGTGCCGCGGCTGGTGTCGTCGTCGGAGGCGAGCTTCAGGACGACCGACTCCGGTGCCCCGTCGTCCTCCGCGAACGTGATGCGGTGGCTCTGGCTCATCTGACCGGTGCCGATGCGCTCGGTGCTGAGGATCGTCAGCCCGGGACGCTGGAGGGCATCGGCCAGCCAGCTGTCGGTGAGCTCGTCGGGCGTGCGGATGAGGGGGACCGTGACCATAGTCCGGCACTATGTCCGACACAGTGTCGGAAAGTCAAGCGGTCTACCCTGTCGCAGACCCATGGGCCGCCGTTCACGACAGCGCGAGGCCGCCTCGCGACCGGCCGCGACGAAGGCGAAGGCCAAGGCCGGGCCGACGGCGGCCCCCGGCGCCCGGCCGCGCAGCGCCGCGGGCAGGCCGAGCCGCGAACGCGCGCTGGACCGGCTGTCCCCCGCGCGGCGGGTGCTGGCCATCTACGTCGGCTGCGCCATGGTCCTGGCCTTCGTGGTCGTCGTCGGCATCGCCGTGCTGGGCGGCTCCTACGGCCCGTTCGTCACCTTGGCCGTCGCGATCCTCGGCTCGGGGCTGGCCCACACCTGGGCGTCCCCGAAGCTGCGTGAGCTGCAGCTCACCGACGAGGACCGGATGATGCAGACGCTCGCCGGCGGCCTCCTCGTCATCACGCTGCTGCTGGCCGTCGCCGGCGCGATCGTCAGCTGACGGCACCGCGGGCGGCGGGTCAGCCGAGGGTGGCGGCCAGCGCCCAGAACATCACGACCGTCGTGAGGACGGCGGTCGCGGTGAGCGTCAGCGCGAGGCCCGCGAAGCGCAAGGTCTGACGCCGCAGCTCCGTGGCGTTGCGGGGCGCGCGGCGATCGGCCTGCTTGCGACGCAGCTCGTCCGTTGCTCTGAAGTGGTCGGTCCAGACCGCGTATGCCATTCGCCACTCCGTCGACGACTGGTCCACCGAGGCCGAAGACAGATCGGCCAGCTGCTCGGACATGAGCACCCCCAGGAACCCGGCGAACGGCTCCCCTATGACCGTTCGTCGCCGAACCATAGCGCGGACGCGCCGTAGACCAAAGCCCTGCAAACCCGGTGTGCTAGACCGGAACCGTGACGACGTTCGCGCAGGAGACGATCGGCCGGGCGCTCGGTGCCGCGGCGCGACTGGCCGGCGCGACGCCGCCCGCCGTGCCCCGCGACCTCGCCGAGAGCGCCGTGCGCAGCGAGCGTCACCTGGTCCACCGCAGCAAGGGCCTGGAGTTCTTCGCGCCGCTGTCGCGCCTCTGGCCGGCGCAGGACGGCTGGGTGCGCACCCACGCCAACTACCCCTGGCACCGCGCCGCGCTGCTCGCGGCGCTGGATGCGACGTCCGAGACCGTCGCGGACGCCATCGCCGGCCTGCCCGCGGCCGAGGTGGAGGCACGCGTCTACGCAGCCGGCGGTCTGGCCACCCGGCTGCGCACCCCGGAGGAGTGGCGCGCGGAGTCGGGGCTGACCGACCCACCGCTGACCGCCGCGCGCACCCTCGAGACGCAGGCCCCGCCCCGGGCGCCCCGGACCCCACCGACCGCGCAGCTGCCGCTGGCCGGCGTCCGCGTGCTCGACCTCACGCGCGTCCTCGCCGGCCCCACCTGCACGCGCCTGCTCGGCGCGTTGGGCGCCGACGTCCTCAGGATCGACGACCCGCGCCGACCCGAGCTGGAGGCCCACCAGCTCGACGCCCTGCTGGCCAAGCGCAGCGCGTTCCTCACGCTGCCCAGCGACACGCTGACCACGCTGCTGCGCGACGCCGACGTCGTCATCACCGGCTACCGCCCCCACGCGCTCGCCCGCTTCGGCCTCGCCCCCGAGGACCTGGCCTGCAGCCACCCAGGTCTGGTCATCACCACGCTCAGCGCCTGGGGCGACGCCCGCGGCTGGGAGGACCGCCGCGGGTTCGACTCGCTGGTCCAGGTCGCCACCGGCATCGCCCACGCCACCCGCGACGGCGACACGCCCGGCGCGCTGCCCTACCAGGCGCTGGACCATGGCACGGGCTACCTGATGGCCGCCGCCACAGCCGACCTGCTGCACCGCCAGCGCACCGAGGGCGGTACCCACCACGCCCAGCTCGCGCTGGCTCACACCGCCGCCTGGGTCCTGCGCGACCACCTGCCGTTCCCCGACGACGCCCCGGCCACGCCGGTGACCACCCGCCACGGCGGGACGACGCTCGTCCCGCCACCGGTCCCCGGCAGCGACTGGCCAGGACCGCCGCGCCCCTACGGCGGCGACGCCCCGGCGTTCTGAGGCCGGGCGCGGGCGCGCGCGCTTGCTTTTGCGATGGTCAGAAACCTAGGATCGACATCGCGGGCCGTGGGGGCCCCGGACCATGGGGGCCGTGGGGGTCCCCGTCTCGATGCAGGCAGGGGGAATGATGCGCAATCTGGTGCGGGGTATGGCCGCTGCGGCCATGTCGTCGGCGTTCGTGATGCTGGGGGTGGCGCCGGCGGAAGCGGTGCCCATCGCCCGCGTGAGCGTCGCGCAGGACGGCTCGCAGGGCACGGGGTCCAGCGACCAGCCGTCGATGAGCGCGGACGGTCGCTACGTCGCGTTCACGTCGCGGGCCGCGTTGACGATGGGCGTGAGCGGCGGCACCAACCAGATCTACGTCAAGGACCGTCGCACCGGGGCGGTCGAGGTGGCCAGCGCGAGCACGCTGGGCGCCGCCGGCGACGGCGGAAGCTTCCTGCCGGTGATGAGCGCCAACGGTCGCTACGTGGCGTTCTCGTCCTACGCCTCCAACCTGGTGCCCGGCGCGTCGGGGCAGCTCATCTACCTGCGCGACCGGGCGATGGGAACGACCACGCTCGTGGCGTCGGGCGACCAGACCGGCGGCGTCAGCGACGACGGCCGGCTCGTCGTGTTCTCCTCCTACTCCGATGGCCTGGTGCCCAACGACGCCAACCAGAACGGGGACGTCTTCGTGCGGCACATGGACACCGCGACGACCGATCTGGTCAGCGTGGGGTTGGGTGGCAACTCGGGCAACAGCTACAGCACGCTGGCGGTGGACATCAGCCTCCAGGGCGCGCTGAGCAGCATCAGCGCCGACGGCCGCTACGTCACCTTCAACTCGACCGCCACGGATCTCGTGACCGGCGACACGACCGCCGGCTTCTTCGGGCGCGACGCGTTCGTGCGCGACCTGCAGAGCGGCACCACCACGCGGGTCAGCGTCGGTCCCTCCGGCGCGCAGGCCAACGCGCCCAGCATCGGCGTCGGCATCGCCGCGCAGGGCCGATACATCTCGTTCGCGTCGACCGCGTCCAACCTGGCGGCCGGCGGTACCGGCAACGGCCAGAACATCTACGTCTACGACCTGAACACCGGGGTGCTGCAGCTGGCGGGCCGGACGGCGTCGGGCGGCGTTCCGAGCGGCCCGGTGTTCGAAGGCGCGCTGAGCGGCGACGGGCGGCATCTGGTCTACGCATCGACCGCCACCGATGTCGTCCCCGGCGACACCAACGGCAAAGAGGACGTCTTCGTCCGCGACCTGGACAGCGGGACCGTCACGAAGGTCAGCGTCGACACGGGCGGCCAGCCCGCCAACGGCTCGAGCTTCTACCCGCGGATCAGCGGCGACGGCTCCAACGTGACCTTCACCTCCATCGCGAGCAACCTCGTCGCCGACGACACCAACGGCGCCAACGACGTGTTCGCCCATGGCACGCTGCGCCGCCACGGCACGTTCGTGTGCCGGGCCGCAATGGGCACGCTTCCGTTGACGGGCGACAGCGCGCCGGTCGCCAACCCCGGGGCGACGCCGTGCATCGCGCAGGCGTCGTCGAACGCGCTGGCCGCCAGCTCGACGGCCCAGACGCCCGCCGACCCGGCGTCCGCGCCGCCGGCCTCCGGCGACGGCGTCTCGGCACAGTCCACGCTCGCCGACCTCGCGCTGACGGTGGCCGGCATCTCGATCCGCGTGAGGAGCGCGGTGTCGACGGCCACCGCCACCTGCAACGCCGCAGGCGGACTGGACCTGCAGGGAACGTCGTCCGTCGGATTCCTGCAGGTCGCGGGCCGGACGATCGCGACCGGCGGAGGGCCCCAGACGGTGAACATCCCGCTGGTCGGCACCTTGTACGTCAACCGCACCGTCGTCACCGGCACGGTCGTGACGCAGCGCGCGGTCTGGCTGCACACCGTGCTCGGGGCTGATGTGGTGCTGGGCGAGTCGGTCGCCGGCGGCACCGGGACCCCCTGCAACTGAGGCTCGTGTGACGTCGCCCGTCGCGCCACCGCGCGACGGGCGGCGCGGGTCCTTCAGCCGAACAGCCCGTCGAGGACGCCGCCAAGCACGCTCGGGATCGGCTGGGCGGCCAGCGCCGGGTCGACCGCCGGAGGCGACGGGTCAAAGCCGCCCATGCCGTTGGCTGCTGCTCCAGTCCACCGTGACCCGCCTGCCCTCCTTGTCGACCCCCACGGGAAGGATCGTCCCGACGGTCACCAGGTAGGAGGCGTAGTCGGGCGGGCGCAGCTTGATGCGCCGCTGGTCGCTCTCGCCCGTGTCGCCGAACGCCAGCAGCACGTCGGCGTGGACGTCGACGATGGCCGGCCCCTGGGAGTGCAGCGCGAGGATGGTCGCCAGCGCCGCGCGGCCGTCGCGGATGCGCTTCTGGTCGCGCCGCGCGTAGCGGTCCTCGACGCCGTCGACCGGCGGGTCCTTCATCTTCCAGCCGGCCAGGAAGACCTTGCCCTCCCGCACCGTGCCCCGCATCCTGTCGTCGTCGACGGCGACCCGGCCGCGCAGGACCCGCACGGGGACGACGGCCCCGACGTGCATCTGCCTCCGCAGCAGGCCGCGCTGGCGCAGGCCGCAGCGGAACGTCTCCCCGCCGCAGCGGACGTCCAGCGCCCAGGTGTACGGCGGGTCGGTGGAGTCATCGTCGCCGGAGCGGTCGGTCCGGATGCCGACGACGGTGGCCTCGCCCTCCTGCCCTTCCTGCAGCACCCGGCCACCCCGGCGGCCGGCGATCTGCGGCCCGGTCGGGCCGACGTGCCAGAAGAGGTCGTCGAGCAAGCCCACGCGTGGAGTGTCACGCACCGACCGAACGGCGGCCAGTGTCACTTCAGGCTCAGGCCACGCCCGCCTGCGCCAGCCAGCCCCAGAGGGTGTCCGCGTCGACCACGGTGACGCCGAGCTTCTCGGCCTTGTCGGTCTTGGCCGCGCCGACGTTGGCCCCGGCCAGGAGGTACTGCGTGTTGGACGACACCGACGACGACGCCGTCGCGCCGGCCTGCTCGACCAGCCGCGTCAGGTCCGGCCGCGAGATCTTCGCGCCCGTCACCCCGTGGGTGAAGGCGCCGGTGACGACGACGGTCGCGCCCTTCAGCGGCGAGTCCCCCGCGGCCGCGACGTCGACCGGACGGTCCTCGTCGAGCACGTCGAGGACGACGCCCAGCGCCCGGAGTCGCGTGATGTCCTCGATCACCGCCTCACGCTGGAAGAAGGACACGAGCGACTCGGCGACCTTCGTGCCGATGTCCCGGATCGCCTCGAGCTCCTCGACGGTCGCGGCCATCACGGCCTCGATCGTCTCGAACCCCGCCAGGCAGAGCCGCTTGGCGGTGCCGTCGGAGGCCATCGGGATCGCCAGGCCGATGAGGGCCCGCCGCAGCCCCAGCCCCTTGGAGCCCTGGACCCCGGCGACGAGCTTGCCGGCCGAGACCTCCCCCATCCGCTCGTAGCCGAGCAACTGCTCGACGGTGAGCTCGTAGAAGTCCGCGCGTGACTGCAGCACACCGTCCTCGGCCAGCTTCTCGATCCAGATGGCGCCGACGCCCTCCATGTCGGCGGCCGGGCGCGACGCCCAGTGGATCAGCCGGCGGGTCAGCTGCGCCGGGCACTGCAGGTTCACGCACCAGCGCTCCTCGCCGGTGCCGCGGATCTCCAGCTCCGACCCGCACGACGGGCAGTCGACGGGCGGGACGATCTCGACCTCGGTGCCGTCGCGGTCCTCGACGATCGCGCGTCCCGCGAACGGGATCACGTCGCCGCGCCGGACGACGGCGACGGTGTCGCCGATGCGCAGGTCGCGCTCGCGGATGAGCCTCGGGTTGTGCAACGTGATGTTCTCGACGGTGACGCCGCCGACGAACACCGGCTCGACCCGCGCGCGCGGCGCGATGCGGCCGATCTTGCCGACCTGCCACTCGACGTCCAGCAGCTTGGTCGTGCGCTCCTCCGGCGGGAACTTGAAGGCGATGGCCCCGCGCGGCTCGGCCGAATTGAAGCCCGCGGCCGCGAACGCCTCCGGGGAGTGCAGGCGCACCACGGCACCGTCGGTCTCGTAGTCCAGGCCGTCGCGCCGCGCGCCGATCTCCGCGATCGCGGCCAGCACCTCGTCGGCATCGGCGCAGACGGCGCTGCTGACGGCGGTGAAGCCGTCCAGCGAGATCACCGCGCCATCGCCGTCCTCCGCCCCGAAGGACACGAAGCGCAGCAGCCGGCCCGCCGCCGCAGCGGCCTCGGGGTCCTTCTGCATCAGGGTGCCCGCCGCACCGGAGCGCGGGTTGGTCAGCGGCTTCTCGGGATGGGCCTCGTTGTAGGCGGTCCAGACCGACCGCAGCATGACGGCCTCACCCCGCACCTCCACGCGCCCCCCGACGGGCACCTCGCGCGGCAGGTCCGGGATGACGTGCACCGCCTTCTCGGTGACCAGCTCGCCGACCTCACCGGTGCCGCGCGTCGCCACGTAGTCGAGCGTGCCGTCGGTGTAGACGATCGACAGGGAGAGCCCATCGAGCTTCTCGGAGACCCGGAACTCCTGCCCCGGGAAGCGTTCGCAGAACGCCCGGATCTGCTCGTCGGTGGTCGCCTTGGCCAGCGACAGCATCGGCCGGGCGTGACGCACCGTCGGCCCGCGCAGCTCGGCGGGCGCGTTCACCTTTCCCAGCGGGGAGTCGGCGGGCTCGAGCTCGGGGTGCTCGGCCACCAGCGCGGCCAGCTCGTCCTTCATCGCATCGAACTCGGCGTCCGGCAGCGGCGAGTCACCGGTGCCGTAGTACAGGTCGTTGAGACGGTTGATCTCCGCCGTCAGCTCGTCGATGCGCGCCTTGATCTGCTGCACCAGTGCATCATTACCCCCTTGACGGTCATGACCCCGCTCACCCTGCGGTGCGCGGCCCGCAGTGATGTCGGACGCCGCACCAACAACGAGGACGCGTGCTTCGCCAGCCCCCGGCTGGCGGTCGTGGCCGACGGCGTCGGCGGCGCGCAGGCGGGCGAGGTGGCCAGCCGGACGGTCGTCAACGCCCTGATCGCGCTGGACAAGCGCACCACCGACCAGGACCTCACCCAGGCGGTCGCCGAGGGCAACGCGGCGATCGCGTTCGTCGCCGAACGCCGGCCCGAGTACCGCGGCATGAGCACGACGCTCGCGGCGGTGACGGTCGTGTCGGACTGCTATGAGGTCGCCAACGTCGGGGACTCGCGCGTGTACCTCCTGCGCGCGGGGGAGCTGACGCAGCTGACCCGCGACGAGAGCCTCGTTCAGGAGCTGATCGACGCCGGTCATCTCACCGACGCCGAGGCCCGCCGGCACCCGCAGCGCAACTTCGTGCTGCGCGCGCTGGACGGCTCGCCGGGCACCGACCCGGCGATCACGACGGTGCCCGCCCGGCCGGGCGACCGCCTGCTGGTCTGCTCCGACGGGCTCTCCGACGTGCTGCCCGACGACCGGATCGCCGCGGTCCTCACGACCCGTGCAGATCGCCGCGCCGCTGCCGATCTCCTCGTCGAGCAGGCCCTGCAGGCCGGGGCCCGGGACAACGTCACCGTCGTCGTGGCCGATGTCGAGCACTCCTGAACAGAAGAACCGCATGAGAGACCGCAACGAACGGGGGCCGCAGGCCGTCGCAGCCCACATGCGCCGCATCCTGCTGCTCGCGGTCCCGCTGCTGCTCGCCATGGCACCCGCCGCCTCCGCCCGCCCGTCCGCGTCGACCCGCATCGTCGGCGGCTCGACGGTGGGCAACCCCGGCTGGGTCGCGCTGGTGCGCGTCGACTTGGGGGACGGCTCGCAGGGCCTGTGCGGCGGCGAGCTCATCGCCAGGAGCTGGGTCCTCACGGCCGGTCACTGCGCCGTCTATGACAACGGCTCCGCCATCCCGGCCTCCGCCTTCAGGACCTGGGTCGGACGCAGCACGATGAGCGAGTCGACCGACCAGAACGCCCAGCTCGTCGACAAGGTCGTCCTCAACCCCGGCTACGACCAGAACAGCTCCCAGGGCGATCTCGCGCTGCTGCACCTCGCGGCCAAGGACACCCACGACCCCGTCGCGCTGGGCAGCAGCCCGCAGCCGCAGCCGGGCACGACCGCGACGGTTCTCGGCTGGGGCATCACCAACTCGCTGCTGCAGCAGACCAGCGACAACCTCCGCGAGGTCGCCGCGCCGATCCAGGACGGCACCGGCTGCACCCAGGCCTTCGGCCCGACCTACGACAACGCCACCGAGATCTGCGCCGGCGGCACCGCCGGCCAGGACTCCTGCAACGGGGACTCCGGCGGGCCGCTGGCCTACAACGCCACCGCCGCGACCGCGACCCTCCTGGGCACCGTCGACTACGGCTCCAACACCTGCGGCGACGGCACGCCCGCCGTCTACCAGCGCATCACCAGCGGCACCGGCGCGCAGTTCCTGGCGACCAACGTCCCCACCGCCCTCATCGCGCCATCGACCGCCACCCCCGCCCGGCGCAGCACGATCACGCTGACCGCGGGCGCGGCCAACCTCCCCGGCCCGACCTACGCGTGGGATCTCGACGGCGACGGCGTCTACGGCGACGCGACCGGCGCCACCGCGACCCTGCCGCTGGGCGACAGCCCGGTCACGGTCGGTCTCCGGGCGACCGGCAGCGACGGGGACGCCGCAGCGCGCCGGCTGGAGATCACGCCCTTGGCGACGGCCGTCACCCCCACCGTCCCCGGCACGGTCAAGGAGGGCAGGAAGCTCGTCATCACGCTGGCCACCGACGGCCCCGGCAGCGGCACGGTCACGGCGACCGCCACCGGCACGAAGATCAACGCGACCGGCAGCGCCGACGTCCCCGGCGCGACGCAGCTGAGCCTCTCGCTGCCCGACGACAGCACCTGGACCGCGCCGCGCCCGGTGACGATCACCCTCGACAGCACGGGCGCCGCCGGCCTGACGTCGACGACCCTCACGACGACGCTCGTCGACGACGACAGGCCGAGGCTGACGGTGTCCAAGGCCCGGCGGACCGCCACGAACAAGGTCGCCACCACGTTCAGGGCACCGGGCGCGGGCACGATCACCCTGCGCCTGACCCGCGCCGGCACGACGCTGACCAGGCGCACGATCAAGGCGAGGTCGGCGAGGTCGATGAGCGCGACCCTGAAGGCGAGGGCCGCGTCGCTGGACCGCGCCGGCGTGAAGGTCGCCGCGTCATGGACCTCGTCCACCAGACCGGTGGCCAAGGCGTCCGGGACACGTCGCGTCTCGGGGTAGCCCGGAGTAGGCTCGCTCGCGGATGGCATCCGCTGACGAGTCACAGATCGGCGGGTACCGGACGGGAGACGTGCTCGCCGCCGGCGCCACGCACCTGCTGCGACGGGCCACCGCGCCCGACGGGACCCCTGTCGTCCTGAAGCTGTTGCGCGAGGACCGCGCGGTCGGCGCGGCGCGTGCGCGCCTGGAGCACGAGCACGAGCTGCTGGAGCTGGCCGCCGGGCCGCACATCGTCGAGAGCCTCGAGCTGCTGCCCTACCGCAACACGTTCGTCCTGGTCCTGGAGGACTTCGGCGCCCGCTCGCTGGCCGAGGTCCTCGACACCGACGGACCGCCCGTCCCGGACCGGGCGCTGGACATCGCCATCGAGGCGACCAGGGGCGTGGCGCACCTGCACGCCCACGGCGTCATCCACCACGACATCGCACCGGGCAACGTCCTGCTCGGCGACCGGGTCAAGATCTGCGACCTCGGCCTGTCGACCCGCAGGCGCGAGGAGTTCCGCTCCGCCACGCCGACCGCGGAGCTGCGCGGCACGCTGCCCTACCTGTCGCCCGAGCAGACCGGCCGCGTCAACCGCCCGGTGGACGCCCGCAGCGACCTCTACTCACTCGGCGCCACGCTGTACCACCTGTTTGCGGGCCGCCCGCCGTTCACCGCGCACGACCCCCTCGGCTGGGTCCACGCGCACCTGGCCCAGACCCCGCGCCCGCTGCACGAGGTGTCCCCGGACACACCCGCGGCGCTGTCGGCGATCGTCATGAAGCTGCTGGCCAAGGCCCCCGAGGAGCGCTACCACAGCGCGACCGGGCTGCTGGCCGACCTCGAGCGGGTGCGGGTCGCGCCGGACACGACGTTCGCGCTCGGCGGGGCCGACGTGCCCGACGCGCTGCGCCTGAGCCGCCGCCTGGTCGGTCGTGAGACGGAGCTCGGCACGATCTCCCACCTGCTGGACCTCGCCGCGCGCGGACGCCCCCAGACGCTCGTCGTGCGGGGCTACTCGGGCGTCGGCAAGTCGGTGCTCATCGAGGAGGCCTGCCGGCTCAGCCCGGGTCCGCTCATCGCCGGCAAGTTCGACCAGTTCCAGCGCGACGTGCCCTACGCCGCGCTGGCCGCAGCCCTGGACGCCCAGACCCGGCTGCTGCTCGGCGAGGCCGAGGGCGACCTCACGGCGGTCCGCGAGGCGCTCGGCGCGCTGCCCGAGCTGCCGTGGCTGGCCACGATCGTCCCCTCCGTCACCCAGCTGCTCGGCCGTGACCCCGGGCCGCCGCCGCCGACCGCCGCGACCGAGGCGCACCAGGCCATCCACGGGGCGCTGCGCGGGTTCCTGCAGGCGGTCGCGCGGCCGGACGCGCCCGTCGTCCTGTTCCTCGACGACCTTCAGTGGACCGACGCCGCCACGCTCGCGCTGCTGGAGCTGCTGGTCGGCGACCGGGCGCTGGGCCCGGTCCTGCTCGCGCTGTCCTACCGCGACAACGAGGTCGATCCCAACCATCCGCTGGCCCGGCTGCTCGACCGCCTCCGCGAGGATGCGGACCTCACCGAGGTGGCGCTGCAACCGCTGCCCGGGCCCGACGTCGCGCTATGGCTGGACGACACGCTCAGCCGCGACGGCACCGCGCCGCTGGCCCGGATCGTCCTGCGCAAGACCGGCGGCAACCCGTTCTTCTCCGGGCGCTTCGTCACCCACCTCGCGGACACCGGGCTGCTGCGCTTCGACCCGGCCCGGCGCGAGTGGGACTGGGACCTGGAGGCGATCGAGTCCGCCGACATCACCGACAACGTCGTCGAGCTGCTGCTGGCCGGCCTGCACGAGCTGCCCGAGCACACGCGCGACGCGCTGGGCAACGCGGCGGTCATCGGCGCGGCGTTCCGCATCGACGAGCTCGCGACGCTGCTGGACGGCGACGCCGACGCGGCGCAGCTGGCGCTGGCCCCGGCGATCGACGCCGGCCAGGTCGTCCCCGAGCTCAACGGCGGTTACCGCTTCCACCACGACCGCATCCAGGAGGCCGCCTCCCGGCTCTTCGACGAGATCCACGTGCGCGAGCAGCACTGGCGGCTGGCGCTGCAGCTGCTCGAGACGCTCACGCCGACCGAGGCGCAGGCCCGCATCTTCGCGATCGCCACGCACCTCGAGCGCGGCCTGCCGGCCGGGGTCGACGACGCCGTCGCCCACCGCGCCGCCGAGGTGCAGCTGCGCGCCGCGGCCCGCGCGCAGCAGTCCGGCGCCAACGACGCCGCGCTGTCCTTCGCCCGTGCCGGGCTGGCGATGGCCGGCCGCCAACGCTGGGACGACGTCCTCCACGGCCTGCACGAGCAGGCGCACGCCGCGGCGTTCACGACGGGTGACTTCGCCGCCGCCGAGGAGCACTACGCGCGGCTGGCCGCCGAGGTCGCCGACCCGCTGCAGTTGCTGGCTGCGCACGGCCGGATGCTGCAGCAGCACACCGTCCAGGGCCGCTACGCCGAGGCGCTGCAGCTGGGCATGGACGTGCTGGCCCAGCTCGGTCAACCGCTGGACCCGGCGTCTGCCGCGGAGGAGATCGGCACGCAGATCGCGCGTCTTCACGCCGCCCTCGGCGACGACCCGATCGACACGCTGCTGGACCGCGGGCCCATCGCCGATCCGCACGTCGCGGCGTCGATCACGATCCTCTCGGACCTGCTGCCCGCCGCGTTCTTCGGCGACCCGGTGGTGGCGATGGCGCTGGCGGCGCGCAGCGCCAACGTCCTCTTCGACCACGGCACCGCGCCCGGCATGGGGTACGTCATCTCGGTGCTGATGGTGACCTACCTGACGATGGACGACGCCCGCCGCGGCGCGGAGGCCAACCTGTTCGCGATCGAGCTCGCCGAGCGGATGGACGACATCAACAGCTACGGCCGCGCGCTGGTCGGCCACGGCGTCGTCGGCTCGCACTGGATCGCGCCGCTGCGCGAGTCCGTCCCCCTGGCCCGCGGCGCGTTCGAGGCGCTGGCCACCAACGAGACGATCAACCTGCAGTTCCTGGCCTACTCCTTCTACGCCGGCGTCACCGCGCGGCTGGAGCAGGGCGAGCCGCTCACCGAGGTCGCCGGCGAGATCGAGCGGGCGCTCGCGTTCTGCGCGAAGTCGTCCAACCGCCACGCCGCAGCGTCGTTCACCGGCGACCGCCAGTACCTGCGCGCCCTACAGGGCCGCACCCGCCGTGCGTCATCCCTGGCCGACGACGACGTCGACCCGGCGGCGTTCCGGCGCGAGAACGCCGAGAACCCCCTGGCGCTCGTCAACTTCCTCATCCACGAGCTGCAGCTGGCCAACCTCTTCGGCGAGGACGAGCGCGCGCTGGCGCTGGTCGACGAGGCCGAGCCGCTGGTGCCACACGCGCTGGGCTTCTACATGACCGCGGTGTACCGCTTCCACGCCGGGTTGGCCCTGGCCCGTGCCGCAGCCCGTGGCGTTGACGGCGCGTTGGCGCGGCTGGATGCGACGATCGCGCAGTTCGAGCGCTGGGCCCACGACGGGGAGGCCAACTTCGCCCACAAGCTCGCGCTGCTGCGGGCCGAGCGCGGCCGGGCCCTCGGCGAGACCGGCCTGCTCGGCGTCTACGAGCTGGCGATCCGGGGCGCGCACGAGCAGGGCTTCGTGCACGAGGAGGCCCTGGCCGCCGAACGGGCGGCCGCGCACTGCGCGGCCGTGGGGCTCACCGTCGTGGCCGAGGCGTTCCTGGCGCGCGCGGCGACCGCCCACCGGATCTGGGGCGCCGACGCCAAGCTCCGCGAGCTGGAGCCGGAGAGCAGCTGGGGCCGGGAGGCGTCGCTGCCGTCCTCGTCCGGCTCGACGCTGCGCTCACGCTCCCTCAACGACGACCTCGACGTCGCGGCGATCCTGCGCGCCGCCGACGCCATCGCCGGCGAGCTGGACTACACCCGCGTCATCGACAACCTCACGCGCGTGGCGATCGAGTACGCCGGTGCCGACCGGGGCGTCCTGCTGCTCAGCGACGACGAGGGCACGGTCGAGCCTGCCGTCGAGGGCCGGGTGCTCGGCACCGACGTCGTCGTCACCCACGACATCGCGAGCTTCGAGGGTGAGCAGCAGGTCGTCGACTACGTGCGCCGCACGCAGGACGCCGTGGTCGAGGACGGCCCGCCCGCCGTCCTGGGCCTGCCGATCGTGCGGCAGAACCGGCTGTTCGGGGTCCTGTACCTCGAGAACGCCCAGACCATCGGCGTCTTCGACGAGCGCCGGGTCGAGACGCTGGCGGCCGTGGCCTCGCAGTCGGCGCTGGCCATCGAGAACGCGCGCCTGCACGGCGACCTCGAGAAGCGGATCGAGACCCGCACCACGCAGCTGCGCGACGCCAACCGCCGCCTCGCGGACGCGGTCGCCGCGCGCGACACCTTCCTGGCGACGATGTCCCACGAGATCCGGACCCCGATGAACGCGGTGATCGGCATGACGGGCCTGCTGGTCGAGACCGACCTGAACCCCGACCAGCGCGAGCTGGCCGACACGGTCCGGGCCAGCGGCGAGCACCTGCTGATGCTCATCAACGACATCCTGGACTTCTCCAAGATCGAGGCCGGCGCGCTGGAGCTGGAGGAGCTCATCTTCGACCCGCGCGACGCGGTCGACGAGGCCGTAGACCTCGTCGTCGCCAAGGCCGACGAGAAGGGCCTGCAGCTCGTGGTGGACATCGCCGACGACGTGCCCGCGTCGATCCGCGGCGACGTCGGGCGGATCCGCCAGGTGCTGCTGAACCTGCTGTCCAACGCGGTGAAGTTCACCGACGCGGGCAGCGTGTGGGTGGACGTCGGCGTCCCGCGGCCCGGCACCGTCGAGATCGCCGTGCGCGACAGCGGCATCGGCATCGCGCCGGACCAGATGCACCGCCTGTTCCAGCCGTTCTCGCAGCTGGAGTCCTCCACATCGCGGCGCTTCGGCGGCACCGGCCTGGGGCTGGTCATCAGCCGGCGGCTGGCCGAACAGATGGGCGGCGACATCACCGTGGAGAGCGAGCCCGGCCAGGGCGCGACGTTCCGCTTCTCCTTCGCCGCCGCGGCCGCTGCGCGGCCGGAGACGGTCGAGCCCGCCGCCGACGCCGACGTCACCGAGGCGGCGCCCGTCGCGCTCCCGCCGCTGCGGATCCTCGTCGCGGAGGACAACTCCGTCAATCAACGGCTCACGCAGCTGCTGCTGAAGAAGCTCGGCCAGGGGTGCGACCTCGTCGGCAACGGCATCGAGGCCGTGCAGGCCGTCGCCGACCACGGCTACGACATCGTGCTGATGGACGTACAGATGCCCGAGCTCGACGGGCTGGCCGCGACGCGGCGCGTGCGCGCGGAGATCGCCGAGGAGCGCCAGCCGTGGATCGTCGCCCTGACCGCCAACGTCCTCCAGGAGGACCAGGAGGAGTGCCGGGCGGCCGGCATGAACGACTTCCTCGCCAAGCCGATCCGCCAGCCCGACCTCGTCGACGCGCTCCGGCGGGCGCTGGCCCGCGGAACGCCGGTCAGCCCGCCGCCCGCTCGCTGACGACGGCCTTCATGTCCTCGATCTCCGAGGACAGCGCGTCCATCAGCGGCCAGGCGTCGTCGATCTGCTCGCGGTCGGCGACGATCGCGAAGTCCAGTCGGTCCTCGTAGCTGAGCACGGTGATGTTCAG
>CAYUDT010000014.1:0-67547 GCA_964443695.1 uncultured Conexibacter sp.
GCCGCCCCGCCGCCCCCGGGGGACGTTCGTGGACTCCTGTCGGACCGGTCCGACACAGCTCCACACACGTCCGCATCTCCACGCTGCGTCCACGAAATCGATCCTGTTCCGCCACGACCTGGTGCTTGTTCGGTCACACCTTTCCGCGCAGCCTGCGCGCGATGGCCCTCCGCGACGCGCGCATCGAGCACCTCGAGGACCTGGCTGCGGTCGCCCGCACCCAGCGTGGCGTCATCTCGCGCGACCAGATGCGCGACCTCGGGGTGACGGACACCTGGATCGCCGAACGGATCGAGGAGAAGATCCTGCGACGGGTCCTGCCCGAGGTCTACGCGTTCGGCCACGGTGAGCTCACCCGTGAGGCGATGCAGCACGCCGCCGTGATGTCGGGCGGCGAGGGCGCGGCGCTGTCGCACCGCAGCGCAGCCGCGTTCTGGGGGTTGATCCGCAAGGACGGGGCGCGTCCGGACATCATCGTGATGAAGGACCGCGGCGTTGCCGGCGATCTGATCGACGCTCACCGCTGCCGGCTTTTCGAGGAGGACGTGATCGAGACCGGTGGGATGCGCGTGACGCTGCCGATGCGCACGCTGGTGGACCTCTCCGAGGTCGTCGGCGAGGCGGATCTCGCGGCGGCCTTCAATCAGGCGCTGATGCGGGAGCTCTTCAACCGTCCGGTGCTGGACAGGCTGATCGTGCAGGCATTCGGACGGCACGGCCTGAAGCCGCTGAGGAAGATCCTGCAGTCCCTGCAGGGCGGGCCCGAGGACGTGCGCTCGCGCGGTGAATGGCGGGCGCGGCAGTTGCTCATCGACGCCGGGGTCGGCAAGCCGCGGATGAATGCCGCCATCGCGCTCGGCGACGGTCGCTATCGGTTCGCCGACCTGTACTTCGACGATGTCAAGCTCGACATCGAGATCGACGGTCCCCACCACCGGCTGCCCCACGTGCAGGCCGAGGACGCGGTGCGCACGGCGGAGCTGCGTCCGCTCGGCGTCACGGTCGACCGCTATCCCGACACGATCCTCGACGAGGACCCGGCCGGCTTTGTCGCCGCCGTGGCCGCCCGGCTCGCCGAGCTCCGCGAGGTGGGGACCTGAGCCGGAGCTGGGTCGCACGTGTGTGGAGCCACGTCGCACCGCTCCGACAGCAGTCCACACACGTCCCGGCCCCCGGCGCGGCGGTCGCACGTGTGTGGAGCCAGGTCGCACCGCTCCGAGAGCAGTCCACACACGTCCCGCCCCCCGATGCGGCGCGGGCGGCGCCGTGCGGGGCGCGCTACGGGAGCAGCTCGCGGAGGGCGGCCAGGAAGCGGTCGTTCTGCTGGGGAGTGCCGTAGGTGACGCGCAGGGCGCCGGGGCGGCCGAGCGCGCCTCCGGCACGCACGAGGATGCCGCGGTCGCGCAGGCCGTCGACGATGTCGGCCTCCTCGACGTCGGACGGCAGGTCGAACCAGCAGAAGTTCGCCTGGGACGCCGCGGGCTGGATGCCCAGCTCGTTGAGGCCGTCCTCCATCGTCATCCGGGCCACGACCGCGCGCTCGACGCGCTCGGAGATCGCATCCTGGTGCTTGAGCGCCTCGATGGCCGCGGCCTGGGCGGCGATGTTGACGACGAACGGCTGGCGGACCGCGGCGACGGCCTGGGCGAAGTCGCGGTCGCCGCACAGGGCGTAGCCGACGCGCAGGCCGCAGAGCCCGTAGACCTTCGAGAAGGTCCGCAGGATCACGAGGTTGGGGTGCTTGTCCAGCAGCTCCAGCGACTCGTCCGGGTCCCCGAGCGTGTTGTACTCGCAGTAGGCCTCGTCGAGCAGGATGCAGACGTTGCGCGGCACCCGCTCGACGAACGCCTTGATGTCCTCGAACGGCAGCGCCGTCGACGTCGGGTTGTTGGGGTTGCAGACGATCACCAGGCGGGTGGCGACCGTGATCTGCTCCAGCATCGCCTCGAGGTCGTGCTCGTGGGCGTCGTTGAGCGGCACGCGCAGCGCGGTCGCCCCGGACGCGGCCTCGAGGTGCGGGTAGACGCTGAAGGACGGCCAGGCGTACACCAGCTCGGCACCGGGCTCCAGCAGCGCCTCGCCGGCGGCCATGAGGATGTCGCAGGACCCGTTGCCGACGGCGATGCGGTCGGCGGCCACGCCGGTGCGGTCGCTCAGCGCCTGGCGCAGGCTCGAGTAGGACGGGTCCGGGTAGCGGTTGGTGCCCGACAGCACGGCGGCAGCGGCCTGCTGGACGGCCTCCAGGGGCGGGTCCGGGGACTCGTTGGACGCCAGCAGCGCGACGTCCTCCGGCAGCGAGTAGCCACCGGCGGCCGGATAGATCGGGATGCGCTTCAGCGCGGCGGAGAACTCGAGGGCCACGGGTCTATTGTGCCGAGTCGAGGTCGGTGCGCAGGCTGCGTGCCTCGCCGAGGTACACGTGCCGCGCCTCGTGGTCCTCTGGCGCGTAGTAGTGGATCAGCACGCGGATGACCCGGGCCAGCGCACCGGGGACCGGTATCTCCTGGGCACACAGCAGCGGGACCCGGTCGTAGCCCAGGCGGCGCGCGGCGACGGCCGGGAACTCGGCGTCCAGGTCGGGCGTCGTCGTGAAGATGCAGGAGATGACGTCGGCGGGACCGATCTGGTTGCGCTTCATGATCTCGCGCATCAGCCACTCGGTCGCGCCGAGGATCGCCTCGGCGTCGTTGCGGTCCACGCTCGTGGCCCCGCGAAGTGCGAACAACCTCATCGGGGGAGCACTATATGGAGCGGCCGTGCGCGGTCGACGGTCCCGGCGTCGTCCCCGCCTTGCGCAGCTTCTCCAGCTCGACGCCCGACAGCTCGCGGTGCTTGCCGAGCTTCAGGTCACCCAGCCGAAGGGGGCCGAACGCGATGCGCTCGAGCTTCTCGACGCGGTGGCCGATGGCGTCGCACATCCGCCGCACCTGGCGCTTGCGGCCCTCGTGGATCGTGATCTCCAGCAGGCCGGGCTCCACCTGCTTGACACGGGCCGGTGCGGTCATGCCGTCGTCGAGCTCGACGCCGTCGCGCAACTGCTGCAGCAACCGCTCCGGCACCGTCCCGCCGCGCACCCGCGCGAGGTAGGTCTTGGGGACCTCGAACGACGGGTGCGTCAGCCGGTGGGCCAGCGCACCGTCGTCGGTCAGCAGGATCAGCCCGGTGGTGTCGGCGTCCAGCCGACCGACCGGGTACAGGCGCCGCGGCACCCGCACCATGTCGGTCACCACCGGTCGACCGTGCGTGTCCTTGGCGGTCGAGACCACACCGGCCGGTTTGTGGACCATGTAGACCACGCGCTTGCCCGACGCCTGGCCGACCCGGGCGCCGTCGACCGTGATCTCCTCGGAGCCGTCGACGTCGCGTGCGGGGTCGCGGACGACCTCGCCCTCGACGGTCACGCGACCGTCGAAGACGAGCTGCTCGGCGGCGCGTCGTGACGCGACGCCGGCGTGGGCAAGGTGCTTGGCCAGACGCATGCGCCTACCATCATCACCGACGATGGACCTGAAGCTCCTGCAGACCACGCTCGACGAGCTGAAGCAGCCGCGCTTCCGCCACGGCCAGATCACCGATTGGGCCGCCCGCGGCGCGAAGGGCTACGCCGACATGTCGAACATCCCCGCGGCGCTGCGTGCCGAGCTCGGCGAGCGGGTGCCGTTCAGCTCCATGGAGCTGCTGCGCGAGGCGAAGTCCCAGGACGGCACCGTCAAGGCGCTCTTCCAGACACACGACGGCCGGGCCGTCGAGGCCGTGCTGATGCGCTACCGCGACGGTCGGGCCAGCGTCTGCCTCTCCTCGCAGTCGGGGTGCCCGCTGACCTGCACCTTCTGCGCCACCGGTCAGATGAAGTTCGGCCGCAACCTCACGGCCGGCGAGATCCTCGACCAGGCGCTGCACTTCCGGCGCAAGGTCGACATCACCAACGTGATCTTCATGGGCATGGGCGAGCCGCTCATGAACCTCGACAACGTCCTGGAGGTCTGCCGGCGCCTGCCCGGCGCGGGCGTCACGCACCGCCGCACCGCGATCTCCACCGTCGGCTGGATCCCGGGGATCGAGCAGCTGGCCGAGACCGACATGCCGCTGCGCCTGGCGCTCTCGCTGCACGCCGCGGACGAGAAGCTGCGCTCGAAGATCATGCCGGTCAACGACCGCTACCCGCTGAAGGACGTCCTCGCGGCGTGCGCGGCGTTCTACGCCCGCAAGAAGCGCAAGGTCTTCGTCGAGTACGTGATGCTCGAGGGCGTCAACGACGGGCCCGAGCGCGCCGAGGAGCTCGCCGACGTGCTCGACCCGAAGATCTACAAGGTCAACCTCATCCCCTACAACCCGACGGGGATGTACAACGGCTCCGACCGCGAGGTGATCGAGGCGTTCCAGAACGTCCTGCTCGCGCGTGGGGTCGAGGCGACGGTCCGCCTGACCCGCGGTCGCGACATCGACGCCGCCTGCGGGCAGCTGGCGGCGAAGACCGCGGCCTGACCGCGCCGGCCCGGCGCCGCCGGCTCAGGCGACGGGGTCGGCGACCGGCTGCGGGTTGTTCTTCTCGCGGCGAGCGCCCTCGAAGTAGACCGCGGCCATGCCGAGGATCGCCCCCGGGACGGCATCCAGCGAGGTCAGGACGTCGATCTTGCTGTTGCCCGGGATGTCGAACCCGTTGATCAGCAGACCGGTGAGGATCCCGCCGAAGGTCGCTCCGAGGAAGGCACCGACGATGCCGCCCCAGTAGCGGTCCGGCAGCCAGATGGCGAAGTGCCAGAGGGCGATGCCCATCATCACCCACGCGAGCATGCCCATCAGCGGGGCCTCCCCTTCTTGTTGCGCGTCTGCCGCCGGCGCGGCGTCTGCTTCTTGTCGTCCTTCAGGACCAGCTCGTCCGGGGTCAGGTCGCGGGTGAGGTCATCAGCCGTCGGCTCCGGTGCCGCCTTCTCGACGTCCAGCTCGCGGACCATCGCGTCGAACTCGGCGCGGGAGACCTGGCGGTTGGGGTCCTCCGGGGCGGTCAGCGACGCGCGCTTCTTCCGCTCGGCGACCTGGACCTCCTGGGCGTGCGTGCCCGACGCGTAGGCCGGGACGATGCCGTTGTTGGCCGCCTTGATGCGGATGGCCCGACGGACGTACACCGACTCGCGCTCCTTCCAGTGCGTCAGCACCGGACCGGCGATGAACACCGACGAGTACGCACCGGAGAGGACGCCGACCATCAGCGCGAACGCGAAGTCCTTCAGCGTGTCCCCGCCGAACAGCAGCAGCGACAGCACCGGCAGCAGGGTGCAGAACGACGTGGCCAGGGACCGCGTCAGCACCTCGCTCATCGAGCGGTTGACGATCTGCGAGTACGCGGCCCGCGGCATGCGCGGCACGTTCTCGCGGATGCGGTCGAACACGATGATCGTGTCGTACAGCGAGTAACCCAAGATGGTCAGCAGCGCCGCGACCGTCGACGTCGTCACCTCCCGGCCGGTGAGCGAGTAGACACCCGCGGTGATCAGGAGGTCGTGCATCAACGCGATCAGCACCGGCACCGCGTACTTCCACTCGAAGCGCAGCGCGATGTACGCGCTGATCACGATGAGCGAGGCGATGATGGCGATGATCGCCGACTTCGCGACGGTGTTGCCGAACGTCGGGCCGATCGACTGCGTCGACGGCTGGCCCTTGACCTGGAACTCGGCGTTGAGCTTCTGGACGACTTCGTCGACCTTGTCGGGCTGCAGCTGCTCCGTGGAGATCTGCACGGCCTCGTCGCCGTTCTTCTTGGTGACGCGCTGGACCTCGGAGCCCTTGTCGACGCCCTCGGACGCCAGCACGTCGCGGATCGCGCTCTCGTCGGCGTTCTTGACGAACGTCGCCTCGATGCGCGTGCCGGACTCGAAGTCGATGCCGAAGTTCAGGCCCTGCGAGCCGATGGCCAGCGCGCCGATGACGAGGATCACGCCGGACGCGCTGAAGAACCAGCGCGACGCGCCCATGAAGTCGAAGCCGCGCCAGCTCGGGCCCTCCTTGACCTTGCCCTGGCCCAGCGCGGACGGGCTGGACATCAGCCGCGTCTTGCCCAGCTGGGAGAGCACGGCCTGGGTGAGCAGGACGGCGGTGAACAGCGAGACCAGGGTGCCGACGCCGAGCGTGAAGGCGAAGCCGCGGACGCCGGCCGTCGCGATCATGAACAGGATGAACGCCGTCATGAACGTCACGACGTTGGCGTCGACGATCGCCGCGATGCCCTTCTTGTAGCCCTGGGTGATCGCCGCGCCGACGGATCTGCCCGCGCGTATCTCTTCCTTGACTCTCTCGAATATGACGATGTTGGCGTCCGCGGCGACGCCGATCGTGAGGATCAGACCCGCGATGCCCGGCAGGGTCATCGTGATCGGGATGAGCTTGATCAGGGCGTAGAAGTAGATCGCGTAGACGACGAGCGCGCCGACGGCGATGAGGCCGAGCACGCGGTAGAAGATCAACAGGAACAGCGCGACGATCGCGAAGCCGATGATGCCCGCGAGCATGCCCTGGTCGAGCGCCTCCTTGCCGAGGGTCGCTGACACCTGGGACTGCGAGACGAGCTTCAGGGCGACCGGCAGGGCGCCGTACTTCAGCTCGTTGGCCAGGGACTGCGCCGTGTCGATCGTGAAGCCGCCGGAGATCTCCGAGCCGTTGGCGCCATCGATGCCGTCCGGGTTCTGGCGGAAGTCGATGTACGGGACGCTGATCAGCTCGTTGTCGAGGATGATCGCGAAGTGCTGGTTGGTGTTGCCCGCGACGGTGCCGACCAGGTTCTGACCGCGCTCGGCGATCTCCTTGGTGGTCTGCTTCCACTTCTTGCGACCCGAGCTCGTGAAGTCGAACGTGACGTTCGGGGCCTGCGTGAACTGGTCGAAGTTCTGCTCGGGGTTCTTGATGTCGGTGCCCTTGAGGGCGAACGCATCGTTGAGGACGTAGAAGCAGTCCGGCTTGGCCTTGGTGCCGTCGGGCGTCTCGGCCCGCACGACGATCGTGCCGGGCTTGATCTCCTTGATCCGCGTCTTCTTCTGCTTCTTCTCGGCCAGCTTCGCCTGCGCGGACTTGAACTGGATGACCTTGTCGGACTCGTTCAGGTCGCGGACCGTCGGCTCGGGGCCGGCGATGATCGCGCGGTTGGTGTCGTTGAGCAGGTAGTACTTCGCGCCCGTCGCCTGGTTGGTGTTCTTCTGCTCGGGCCGGCGAGAGGCGCGGATGATCGCGTCGTAGCCGGGCTTGCAGGCGCTGCCTGTGACCGAGCCGGCGTACTGGCCACCGGTGATGCTCGGATCCGCCGGGTCGGCCTTGCCCTCCGGGCCGATGACGTTCTTCTCCCAGTCGTAGAAGAACATCTGCGCCGTGGTGCCGACGGTGTCCGCCGCCTCCTTGGCGTTCTTGACGTCCGGCAGGGACACCGTGATCTGGTTCTCACCAGAACGCTGGATCTCCGGTTCGGAGACGCCGAGCGCGTCGACGCGCTTGCGCATGATGTCGATCGAGCGGTCGATCGCATCCCCCGTGACGGTGGGTGCCTGCTTGGTGGGCTTGGCCTCGTACACCAGCTCGACGCCGCCCTTGAGGTCGAGGCCGAGCTTGGTGGTCTTGGTGAGCAACACCGCGAGCGACCCGGCGAGCAGAAGCCCGACGAGGGTCAGGATGGCGAAATTGCGGTTGCGATCGGTCATGCGCGAGCGGGGACCTTACGGGGTCGTTTACTTCGCAGGGGTCAGCACGATGAGCAGACCCCCGTCGTCGTCGTAGGCGGGAAAGACGTCCGCCGTGGCCTGCGCGGGCAGATCGCCCTCCGCATTCACCTCGACCTGCTTGCCGAGCTGCCGCACGCCCCATTCGAGGGCGGTGGCGACCGGGTCGCCCTCATCGGCGAACTTCAGGCCGAGCACCTGGGTGACCGGGCGCCCGATGACGCGCTGGTCGTCGAGTCCGGTCAGCTCGAAAGAGCCGCGGCCACAGGCGATGACGTTGCCCTGCTGGTCGCACGCGAAGAACGCGGCATCCGGCGCGGGGTAGTAGTCGTCGAGCAACTCGAACAGGAAGCCGAAGCCGCACTTGGAGCAGCCCTTGGGCTGCGTACGGAAGCCTGCGTTGCGTTCCGTGGCGGCGGTGCGGTTGCCGCAGTTAGGACAGATGAAGTGATGGGCCATCGAGGGTTCAGGTGGAAGGGTACGTCCTCGCGGTCCTGCGTGACTGCTACAAGGAGCACTGCATGGCCCCTGCGCATCCTCCCGTTTCGCTGGCCGACGCCGAGATCGCGCGTCAGATCGCGGACGCCGCGCGTACCGGCCGCCCGATCGATCGGGCGCCGACGCTGACCCAGCTGCTCGCCGCGTTCGGCGAGGACACGCCGACGCCGCAGGCCCGCGCGCGGGTCGCCGCGGCCCTCGCGGTCTCCGGGGTGACGGTCTCCGTCCCGCTGGCCGACGCGTCGCCGGAGGCGCGGATCGGCCTGGCTCCCCCGCCCGCCCCGCGCCGGGCCGGCCGGGCACTGCTGGGCCTGCTCCTGCTGCTGGTGCTGCTCGGCGGCGCGACGGCCGCGGCCCTGCTGCTGAAGACCGACGACGACAAGGCCGGGGATGCGCTGCCGCCCGTGCCCACGCTGTCCACGCCGGTCGCGACGACGCCCACGGTGACGACACCGGACACCACGACCGTCACGACGCCTGTCGCGACGGTCACGACGCCGACCACCGTCGCGACCACGACGGTCGGCACCGTCAGCACCACGCCGACCACGACCACCACGAAGAAGCGGACCTCCAGCGCCGCGGCGCGGAAGGCCAGGCGCGAACGCGAGCGCCGGGCGGCCCGGCGCAAACGTGAGCGCGAGCGCAGGGCCGCGGCCCGCCGCACGGTGCGGGCAACGCTCTCCCCGTCGGTGCCGACCTACCTCTGCATCAAGGACGGCAGCGGCAGGCAGATCTTCGGCGGCACCCTCTCCGGCCCGCGCACCTTCACCGGCAAGGTGCTGCGCCTGAACGTCGGCATGGGCGACTCGACCACGCTGACGGTCAACGGCAAGCGCTTGCCGCTGAACGGGTCCCCGGCGGGCTATGAGTTGCGGCCCGGTGGCCGGGCCACGGTGCTCGGCAGCGGCCAGCGCCCCGAGTGCTAGTGCTGCCCACCCGCTGAACGTCTGGATTGCCACGGAATGCCGCGGCGATCCAGACCGTCAGCGCGGCGGTCAGAACAGCGAGGCGTTCTCGTTGGGCGCCGGGGGCTCCATGCCCAGGTGCCGGTAGGCGCCCAGCGTGGCGACGCGACCGCGCGGAGTGCGCTTCAGCAGTCCCTGCTGCAGCAGGTAGGGCTCGTAGACGTCCTCCAGGGTGTCCTGCTCCTCGCCGACGGTGACGGCCAGCGTGGACAGGCCCACGGGTCCGCCGTCGAACTTCAGGCAGACGGCCTCGAGGATCTCGCGGTCCAGGCGGTCCAGGCCGAGGTGGTCGACCTCGAGGAGGTCCAGCGCCGCGTCGGCGACGTCGTCGGTGATGATGCCGCCGGCCCGCACCTGGGCGTAGTCGCGGACGCGCTTGAGCAGGCGGTTGGCGACGCGCGGCGTGCCCCGGCTGCGCCGGGCGATGGCCTCCGCCCCGCCGTCGGCCAGCGCGACGTCGAGGATCGTCGCGCTGCGCCGCACGATCGACGCCAGGTCGCGCTCGGCGTAGACCTCGAGGCGGTGGTGGATGCCGAAGCGGTCGCGCAGCGGGGTCGTCAGGCGGCCGGCCCGCGTCGTCGCCCCGATCAGCGTGAACGGCGCGAGGTCCAGCGTCACGACCCGGGCGCCCGCGCCCTGGCCGACGGTGATCGGCAGCTGGCGGTCCTCCATCGCGGGGTAGAACGTCTCCTCCAGCGCCCGGCTGAGCCGGTGGATCTCATCGACGAACAGGACGCTGCGCGGCTCCAGCGCCGTCAGGATCGCGGCGACGTCGGCCTTGCGCTCCAGCGCGGGTGCGGCGGTCGGGACGAACGGCACGTCGAGCTCCGCGGCGATGATCTGCGCAAGCGAGGTCTTGCCCAGGCCGGGCGGCCCGGCCAGCAGGACGTGGTCGAGCGCCTCACCGCGGCCTCCGGCGGCCTCGATGGCCACCCCGAGCTGGTCCTTGAGCGTGGCCTGGCCGACGAACTCGTCCAGCCGGCGCGGGCGCAGGCTGACCTCGAGCTGCTCCTCCTCGGCCTCGATGACTCCGGGGGTCTGGATGCGGATGCGGTCGCTCAACGGGCCGCCCTCAACGCGCCCGCGATGAGCTCCTCGGCGGTCTCGCCCTCCAGGCCGCGCAGCAGCTCATCGGCCTCCTGCACCGAGTAGCCGAGCTCGACCAGGCCGTCGCGGGCCAGCAGGCGCGGGTCGTCGCCGCGGGCGACGACGATCTCCGAGGCGTCGTCGGGCACGAAGCCCGCGACCGGGACGACCTTCTCCTTGAGCTCCACGATGATGCGCTCCGCGGTGCGCTTGCCGATGCCCTTGACCGCTTGGAAGCGCGCGACGTCACCGGCCGCCAGCGCGGCGATGAGCTCGCGGGGCGAGCCGCCCGACAGTACCTCCAGCGCGACCTTCGGCCCCACCGACTGCACGCCGAGGAGCAGGAGGAACAGGTCCCGCTCCTCCTCGGTGGCGAAGCCGTAGAGCTGCAGGGCGTCGTCGCGCACGATGAGGTGTGCGTGCAGCGAGACCGTCTCGCCGACGCGCGGCGTGTGGTTGAGCGTCTCGGCCGAGACGGCCAGGCGGTAGCCGACACCGGAGGCCGTCTCGATGACGACGTGGTCGGTGCGGCGGACGGCCACCTCTCCGGCGACGAGCGCGATCATGCGCGGGATCCTGCCGTGACCGCCTGACGGAGCGGTGCGTGCTGGGCGTGGCAGATGGCCACCGCCAGCGCGTCGGAGGCGTGATCGGGCTTGGGGACATCAGCCAGCGCCAGCAGCGCCATGACCATGCGGGCGACCTGGTCCTTGTCGGCCCGGCCGGTCCCGCAGACCGCGCCCTTGACCTGCTGCGGCGTGTAGCCCGCACAGGCGATGCCGCGCTGTCCGGCCGCGAGCATCACGACGCCGCGGGCCTGGCCGACGGCGAAGGCGCTGCGCACGTTGGCCCCGAAGTAGAGCTCCTCAAGCGCCAGTTCGTCGGGGCGGTGTTCGTCGATGAGGGCGCAGATCTCGGCGTGGATGCGGGCCAGTCGCTGCTCGGCAGCGGTGCCGGGGGACGTCGAGATGACGCCGCCGTCCAGGGCGACGAGCCGGTTGTTGCGGCGCGCGACGACGCCGTAGCCGGTCGACGCGAGACCGGGATCGATGCCCAACACGATCATACGTTCGATGATTCTGGCTGCAGCACCGGACACCTTCCCCCACAGGACATCCGTCCAGTCCCCATACAAAAGTGGGGATGCCGGCCGATACCAACCGCGCGTCATGTTCGGCAAGGGAAGCGCAAGCGACGGGACGGCGGAACTGCAGCGGCTGCTCGATGCGGCCCGGGTGCGGATCCAGACCCTCGAGAGCGAGCGCGCGGTGCTGCTCGGCCGCGACCAGCGCACCGGCCTGCCGCCCATGGACGCCTTCCGCGTCGCCGCCAACCGGGAGCTCGAGCGAGCCAGGCGCTCCGGCGCCCCGGTGTCCCTCGCGTTGTTCGACATCGATGGCTTCCGCGCCCTCAACGCCACCCACGGCGCGGGAGCCGCCGATGCCGCGCTCGGCGTCGTGGCCGACGCGGTCCGCGACGTCACCCGCACCACCGACCCGGTCGGCCGGACCGGTGCGGACGAGATCGCGGTCCTGCTCGTCGACACGCCCTTGGACGGCGCCCTGACCTGCGCCCGGCGCGTGGTCGACGCCGTCGCCGCAGCGCTCGTCCCCGGCGCCGGTGAGGTGACGCTCTCGGCAGGCGCCGCCCAGCACGCCCGGGGCGGCACCGTCGAGAACCTCCTGGCCGCGGCCGGCGCAGGGGTCGACCTCGCGCGTGCGGCCGGGGGCAGCCGGGTCTGCGTCGCCTCCCACGATGCCGACGCCGCACCGGCCGATGCGCACACCGACGTCGTCGACGTCCTCGCCACGACGCTCACCGAGCGCGACCGCTACACCGGCGAGCACTCCGAGTCGGTCGTCGAGATGGCCTGCGCCGTCGCCGCCTCCCTCGGGCTGGACGACCGCGAGGTCCACCGCATCGGCCAGGCGGCGCTGCTGCACGACATCGGCAAGGTCGCCATCCCGGACCACATCCTCAACAAGCCCGAGCGGCTCACCGACGACGAGTGGGTGCTGATGCGCGAGCACCCGGTCATCGGTGAGCGCATCCTCGCCGCGATCCCCGGCATGCAGGGCATCGCGCGGATGGTCCGCCACGAGCACGAGAGCTTCGACGGCTCCGGCTACCCCGACGGGCTGGCCGGCGAGGCGATCCCGATCGGCAGCCGCATCATCCTGGCCTGCGACACCTACCACGCGATCGTCAGCGACCGGCCCTACCGCGCCCGGCAGTCCCACGCGGCCGCCGTGGTGGAGCTCTCGCGCTGCGCGGGGCGGCAGTTCGATCCGCGCGTCACCGAGCTGCTGATCGGCCACCTCCACGCCCAGCAGGCGGCAGGACAGCTCGTCCACTAGTTTCGCGGCGTGGACTTCGCCGCAGAGGGCTTGCTGGACGGACTGGACGCCGACGCGCGTCAGCAGCGCGAAGAGCTGTTGAACTGGCTCATCGCCGAGGGCTTCACGCCGGCCGACATCAAGGCGGCCGACACGCCGATGATGCTGCCCGCCGAGCGGATCATGGCGCCCGGCGAGCGGCTCAGCTCGCGGCAGATCTCCGAGAAGGTCGGCATCGACATCGACGTGCTCGCCGAGCTGCGCCGGGCACAGGGCGTGCCCTCGGTCGACGACCCGGACGCCGCGGTCCTCGCCGCGTCGGACCTCGAGGCCGCCCGCATGGCCAAGGCGTTCATGGACGCGGGCATCCCGCTGAGCGACATGGTCTCGGTCTCCCGTGTGCTCGGCCACGGGCTGGCCCAGGCGGCCGAGGTCATGCGCCAGACGGTGCTCGCGGCGGTGCTCCACCCGGGCGCGACCGAGCGGGAGATCGCGGAGTCCTACAGCAGCATGGTCGAGCAGCTGGCGCCGATGCTGGGCCCGATGATCGAGGACATGCTGCGCCTGCACCTGCGCCACATGGTCGCCACGGAGGCGATCAACACCGCCGAGCTGCAGGCGGGGACGCTGCCCGGGGCCCGCGAGGTCGGCGTGCTGTTCGCCGACGTGGTCGGCTTCACGCGGCTGGGCGAGGAGCGCGATGCCGCCGCGCTGCAGGACGTCGCCACCTGGCTGGCCGACCTGGCCCGCGAGGTGACTGTCTCCCCCGTCCGGTTCGTCAAGACCATCGGGGACGCGGTGATGCTCGTCTCCCCGTCCCCGCCGGACCTGTTGCGCGCCGGATTGGAGCTGTTGGAGCGCGCGGAGAGCGGCGGCGAGGACGCCCCGCAGCTGCGGGTCGGCATGGCCTGCGGTCCCGCGGTCTCCCGCGCCGGTGACTGGTTCGGCTCGCCGGTCAACCAGGCCGCGCGGATCACCGCGGTCGCCCGGCCCGGCTCGATGCTCGTCAGCGGCGCCGCGCAGGCGCTCCTGGAGGAGCAGGACGGCGTCACCTGGTCCTTCGCCGGCGAGCGTCACCTCAAGGGCATCAAGGGCGACGTCAAGCTGTTCCGCGCCCGAGCGTCCGCACCGAGCGGACGCTGAGGATCGCCAGGCTGCACGCCACGCCCACGGCGCTCATCAGCGCCAGGGCGGTGTGGATGCCCAGGCCGTCGGCCACCGGAGCCGCGAGCAGCGTGCCGATCGGCGCCAGCCCGCCGGTCACCAGGTAGTCGAAGCTCGACACCCGGGACAGCTCCGCCGTCGGGACGTGCTCGGTCAGCGATGTCTCCCAGAGGCCCCACGTCATCGTCGTGCCGATGGCCGCGAGGAACTCCAGGCCGCAGATGGCCGCCAGCGGCAGGCCCGAGCCGAAGATGATCGCCTGGCAGGACGCGACCGCCAGCGCGATGAGGCAGACGCGCATGGCATGCACCGGCCGCCAGCGCAGCAGGACCAGGTCGCCGCAGATCGTGCCGGCGCCGAACGCGACGGTGATGAGCGCCCACGCGCTCGCGCCACCGAGCTCCTCCTTGGCGAGCACCGGGCCCAGGACGTAGACCGACGGCAGCACGACCACGGTGTAGACGAGGAATCCGGCGAGGCCCCAGACGATCCACGGCCGCGAGGTCACCGCTCGCCATCCGCCGCGCAGGTCCTCCAGGAAGCCGCCGCCCGGCTGTCCCGCGTTCTCGGCGGCCACGAGGTCCTCGGCCCGGGGCGACAGTCGCAGCAGGAAGACGATCGACACGGCGAACGTCGAGGCGTCGAACAGCAGGGTGTAGCCGGGCTGCGTGAGCGCCAGGAGCAGGCCCGCCAGGCCGGGCCCGGCCACCGAGCCGACCGACATCGTCAGGCTGCGCAGGGCGTTGGCGTGCTGCAGCTGGCTGGTGTGGCTGACCGTCTGGGGCAGCAGGCCCGTCAGCGCGGGCTGGAAGAACGCGTCGGCGCTGCCGTAGAGGACCGCCAGCGCCGCCAGGTGCCAGACCTGGGCGTGGTCGGTGACCAGCAGCAGGCCTGCGCTGGCCTGCATCACCAGGCGCGCGGCGTCGGAGAGGACCATCACCCGCCGCCGGTCGCCACGGTCGGCGATGACGCCGCCGGCGAGCGCGAACACCAGGAACGGGATCGTCTGCGCCGCGGCGACGAGGCCGACGTCCGCGAGCCCGCCGCCGGCCGACAGCACCGCGAACGGCAGTGCGACCAGCATCACCCGGTCGCCGATGACCGAGAGCAGCTGCCCGAGGAACAGCCGCCGGAACTCCGGCTCGTCCCGGAGGACCTCCGGGACGAACCGCCTCACAGGGCCGGAGGTTGTGAGCGCAGGCCGACGACCTCCGCTGCCGGCGCAGCCGCCACCTAGCCGGCGACGCGCTCGAGCACGTCGGCGTCGGCCTCGAAGTTCGCGTGCACCTCGCCGACGTCGTCGTTGTCGTCCAGCGCGTCGATGAGCTTCAGGAGCTTGGTCAGCCCCTCCTCGTCGAGCTCGACGCGGGTCTGCGGGCGATAGGTGAGATCGGCGGCCTGCAGCTCGATTCCGGCCTCCTCCAGCGCGGCGCGCACGGGCTGGAAGTCCGACGGCTCGGCGATGACCTCGAAGACGTCCTCGTCGGCGACGATGTCCTCCGCGCCGGCCTCGATGGCGGGCATGAGGTCGTCCTCGGTGTACGTCTCGCCGCTGACGACGATGACGCCCTTGCGGTCGAAGAGGTAGTTGACCGAGCCGGGCTCGCCGAGGTTGCCGCCGTGCTTGGTGAGCAGATGGCGCACCTCGCTGCCGGTGCGGTTCCGGTTGTCGGTCAGCGCCTCGATGAGCAGCGCGACACCGCCGGGGCCGTAGCCCTCGTACAGAACGGCCTCCCAGTTCTCGGAGTCCGCGCCCGCGCCGGTGCCCTTGGCGATCGCGCGCTCGATGTTGTCCTTGGGCATCGAGGCGTCCTTGGCCTTCTGGATGGCCAGGGCCAGCGCCGCGTTGCCGACGGGGTCGCCCCCGCCCTCCTTGGCGGCCGTGGTGATCGCGCGGGCCAGCTTGGTGAAGAGCTTGCCGCGGCGTGCGTCGACGATCGCCTTCTTGTGCTTGATCCCCGCCCACTTCGAATGTCCGGCCATATCGAAAAGGATAGAGGGGACCCACCTGCGCCGCCCTGACCGCCCGCCGGCGCTGCGAGCCGCCGTGAGCGGCTCCGGCACCCCTTGAGATCAGCGTCGCAGCAGGCCAGAACGCTTGACCGGGGCGGGGCCGCCGTGGGCCTTGAGCAGGCCCTCCAGCCACGGGTCGAACTGCTCGGCGCCGACAAGGACCTGCTCGCGCGCCTTGATGCTTCCGGTCCACCAGAGCTGGATGACGCGCTGCTCCATCGGCAGCTTGGAGTGGGTCCCCTCGGCGAGGTGACGCCCGGGCGCACCGAGCAGGTGCGGCTTGAAGGTGAAGACGAGCTCGTCGCCGCCTCGCAGCTCGGTGATCCAGTGGTGGTGCGTCCAGCCGACCCACGGGCCGTGCACCCCCCAGGTCAGCTCCTCGACCGGCGCGGGCACCTCGATGTAGCCGGCCTTGCTGATCCGGGACAGCTCGCGGCAGACCCCGATCGGGTCGCGGATGTCCTCGAGGGTGTGGCTGATCACCGCGAAGTCGAAGAAGTCGTCCTCGAAGGGCCAGGGATCCTTGTCGCAGATGTCGCGTTGGACCCAGGTGTCCTGCGTGAACCGCTCCGGCGTGTCGTCGATCTCGCCGTAGAGCCCGCGGGTCTCGTACGGCAGCAGGTCGACGACCCAGTCGGCGCGGGGATAGGGCTTGGCCCAGCCACCGACGTCCAGCATCCTGGCGTCATCGGGCAGCTCTTGGGCGATACGGGCGCGGGAGGAGTCGAGCATCAGCGCAGCGCAGAGTAGAGGTCGGCGTACGCGGAGGCGCACGCGGCGACGGACCACCGTTCGGCGCGCTGCCGGCACGTGGCGATGGTCCGGGGGTCCTGGCTGAGGGTGAGCGCGTGCTGGAGCGCCTGCGCCACGTCGTCGACGGTGGCCTCCTGGTCGACGTAGGCGCCGGTCGTGCGGTCACCCACGACCTCGGGCTGGCCGCCGACGACGGGCGTGCCCGTGGCCAGCGCCTCGGCGAGGACCAGGCCGAACGCCTCGCCGATCGACGGCAGCGCGTGGACCCAGGCCTCGCGGTTGGCCTGCGCGAGCGCGGCGCGGTCGTCGAGGTCGAGCTCGATGGTGCCCGGCGGGGCCGCCGCGCCGTTGACGCGCGTCACCGCGAGCTGGACGCCGAGCTCGTCGCACGCGGCCTTCAGCAGGCCGACGCGCTTGCGGGGCTGGGTGTGGTCGGCGGCGCAGAGGACGAGCGGCCTGGTCGCCCGCTGGTCGTAGGTCTTGGGCGTGAAGGTGGTGAGGTCCACGGCCGGCGGGATGACCTGCGCATCGACCCCGAGCCAATGGCGGAAGCCCTGCTGGGCGATGTCGCTGAGCGCCACCGTCGCGTCGGCCTCCCGGCAGACCTTGGTGACGATCTCCTTGCGCCTCCTGCGGTTGGCCAGCGACTGGCGGTGCGGGATGCCCATGTAGCTGTGGACGACCGGCCGTTGCGTCCGCTGCTTCCACCTGAGCGCCGCGAGCGCATCGGTCGGATACAACGCGTGGGCGACGTCGGGGTCGAGCTGGGTGAGGGCCCCGAACGTGAACGGCAGGTGCGCGAGGTGCTCCTCGAACAGCCGCCGGCGCAGCCGGTGCTCGATGGCGTTGGGCCGGAAGACCCGGATGACGTTGAGCCCTTGCTCGTCGGTGGTGCCGGTGTCGCGCAGGCGCGGCACGCTCGTGATCAGGCTGACCTCGTGGCCCTGCGCGAGCAGGCCGTCGGCCAACTCGCGGGCGAACCGCTCGCTGCCCCGCCGGACCTCAGGCCAGAACACCGGGTTGAGAAGCGCCACGTGCACCGCGCAGAGTTGTCGCAGATTCTGCGGAGGTTGGTGGTTGAGCTGTCACAGCGGGGCGTTCGATCCTGCCCGCATGCCCACCGAGATCACGTCCCCCGCGGTGAAAGCGCGGCCAGCGGGATCTCGGCGCATGTGGCGCGCCGTGGCCGACCAGGCGACGCGACAGCAGGGCTATGTCTCGCGCGAGCAACTGCGCGAGGCCGGCCTGACCTGGCTGCAGATCCGGACGGCGGTACGAGACCTCCGGCTCTTCCCCCGTCGCCATGGGCTGTTCCTGCTCGGCCATCGACATGTCGCGCCCCGCGCACGGTGGCATGCGGCGCTGCTGCTCGGGGGCCGGGGGGCCGTCCTGTCGCATCGGACCGCCGCCGAGCTGTGGGGCCTGCTCGAGGGCGAGCAGCCGCTCGAGGTCACCGCTCCGGGTCGCTGGCGCGAGAAGGAACCCGTGCGGATCCACCGCGCCCAACTGGACCGATCGGCGTGGCAGATGCGCGACGGCTTTCCCGTGACGCGGGTGCTGCGAACGATCGTCGATCTCGCCTCGGTGCTCGACGAGGCGACGCTGGCCATCGCCGTGAACGAGGCCGCGATCAAGGGTTGGCTCGGCGCGGCGAACCTGCGCTCGATCGAGCGGCTCATGGTTGGACGCCGCGGCGCGCGGACCCTGCGTCGCGTGCTGGCGGCACGCGATCAGTCGCGCGGCAAGACCAAGAGCTGGCTGGAGAAGCAGTTCGCCGAGCTGGCCCGAGAGGAAGGGTTGCCGCGCTACGAGCGCGGCGCCCACGTCGACATCGGCGGCGGTGACATCCGGGAGTGCGACGCCGTGTTCTGGAAGCAGCGCGTGATGGTCGAGCTGGACTCGTTGCGCATCCACGAGAGCGGCCGGGTGCCGACACGTGACCGCCGGCGAGATCGGCGGCTTGCGGCCTCGGGGTGGGTCGTCATTCGCCTGTGCCCGGCCGACTTCCTCGACCATCGGACCGAAGTGGTTGCTGACCTCCGCGCTGCGTTGAGCCGCCGCGAGATCACAAACGCCTCGTCCTGACGGCGGGAAGAGTGATCTCGGCGCGCCAGCGCGGGTCAGCGGCGCCCCGAGATCACCGATGGTGTGTCCCTGCGGCGGTGGATGTGATCTCGCGCGACGCGCGCCGCACCAGCCGCTCGGTCTGCCGGACGGGGACCGTCAGAGCAGCAGCGAGCGGTGGCGTACCGAGCCCCGGCAGAGGGCGGCGAACTCGACGAGGTCGATGACGGCGTGGCCGGGCAGCTCGGCGACCGCGCGGACGCGGCCGCGCAGCGAGGTGCCGTAGGACGGCAGGGACTCGTGGACCCAGGGCAGGGCGAGCAGCAGGCCCAGCAACGGCCTGCGGCGAACCAGCAGCACTGCGCCGGCGAGAAGCAGCGGCAGGCGGGCGTGCGTGCGCTTCCAGAAGATCCGCAGCGGCATCGGCTCGCGGATCTCGGGATGGATCTTGGCCACGTACGGGATGTGCTGCCAGCGCCAGACCTCCTTGGCGCGGACCCGCAGCGAGGCCGGCTCGACGCAGTGGTAGGTCAGGACCTCGGGCGCGCCGACGTACGGGACGCCGCGGGCGCGCGCGCGCAGCGCCAGGTCGGTGTCCTCCCCCGCGGCGACCGGCAACGACTCGTCGAAGCCGCCGCACGCCTCGAGCACGTCGCGCGGATAGAGGATGTTGCAGGTCTGCGCCCAGATGACCGGCGGGTCGACGAGCTGGAAGCGGGCGTGTGGCGAGTGCAGCCGCACGACCTCCTCGTCCGGGTCGACCGCGGTGGCGCCCTGGACGATCGCGCCCGGGTGCGAGGCAGCCGCGGCCAGCGCCGCGGCCACCCACGCTTCCGGCGGCCGGCAGTCGTCGTCGGTGAACAGCACGGCGTCCGCCGCTGCGGCCCGCCAGGCGGCGTTGCGCTTCTGGGCCGGCCCGGGACCGGGTGCGAAGGTCAGGTGGCGCAGCACGCCGCGCAGGGCCAGCTCGTGCTCGGCGAGCAGCTCCTCGGTCTCCGGACCGGAGGAGTCGTGCGCGACGATGACCTCCCACTCGTCGTCCTCGACGCCGGTCTGGTCGGCCAGGGCGTTGAGCAGCCAGCGCAGCCGCAGCGGCCGGTCGTGGGAGGGAACGCAGACGGAGATTCGCGGCGTCACGGCAGCGTGTTGGGTTTCTGCCGCCCGAGCAGGATCGGGGCCTCGACGAACCGCCACATCAACGCGCCGCCGGCGATCGAGCCGACCAGCATGATGCCCGCGACGAACGCGTAGGAGCCGTACTGCCCGGCGCCGTCGGGGATGTGCTTGACGACCTCGCGGGCGATGGCGATGTGCAGCAGGTACATCGAGTAGGACCAGCGCCCCAGCGCGTGGAAGGGCGTGAACTCGAAGAACGCCGGCGCACGGCCCGTCTCCCACTGCCACAGGAAAGCGCCGACGACGAAGCCCGCCGCGCCCAGCAGCTCGACCGTGAAGATGTACGCCGACTCCGGGACCGGGTCGAGCACGATCACGGCCACCACCAGCCCGACCGCACCCGCCAGGCACAGCTTGCCGCCCGCCAGGGCCCAGCCCGGCCGGGCTGCGAACCAGGCCCGCGCCGGGGTCTCCAGCGCCGCCAGGAACAGGCCGGGCGCGATGACCCACCAGAACGTGAAGATCGACGTCGACGGGTTGTTCGTCGCCGGCTTCTTGAAGTGCAGGTAGAACGACACGAGGAACGTGAACGCCAGCACGACCAGCACCCCGAGCCGACGCGAGGCCTCCGTCCCCCGGGCGCCCCACAGCCGCGTGACGGCCCAGAGGACCACAGGCAGCGCCACGTAGAACGCGACCTCGATGTCCAGCGTCCAGGCCTGCACGAACAGCCGGCTGAACTCCGACGGGTAGAGGTTCTGCTGGAACAGGTAGACCGCGGCGACCCGCGGGTGCGGCGCGCCCAGCGTCCCGAACCAGATCAGCGTGAGCGTCACGATGATCCAGAAGGCCGGCAGCACCCGGCGCGCGCGCTTCTCGAAGTACCGCCTCACCCCCGGCAGCTCCCGGCCGCTGATGAAGCGGCGCACGAACGGCCCGCCGACGAGGTAGCCGGACAGGACGAAGAAGCTGAACATGCACATCGAGCCCAGCTCGACCGCGCGGGCCTCGAAGCCCCATCCGTACTGCGGCAGGAACGCCCGCAGGCCCAGGTAGGCGTGCACGAGGATGATCAGCGAGCACATGAAGCCGCGCAGGGCGTCGCCCGCGATGATGAAGCCGTCCCGGTCTTCGAGGTTCACCCGCACAGAGAGTCGGCAGACTACGCACCGATGCCGTCGGTCGCCGTCGTCGTCTGCACCCGCAACCGCGCCGATCATCTGGCGCGGCTGCTGCGCGCGCTCGACGCGCAGACCATCACCGACCGCGAGGTCGTGATCGTCGACGACGCCAGCACCGACACGACGGCCGCGCTGCTGGGCGAGCACGACATCCGCCTGCCGCACCGCCGCGGACCGTCGGCCGCCCGCAACGCCGGCTGGCGGGCCACCACCGCGCCGCTCGTCGCGTTCACCGACGACGACTGCGAGCCGGCGCCGGACTGGCTGGAGAGGCTCCTCGAGGCACACGCCGCCCACCCCCAGGCCCTCCTGCAGGGTCCGACGACCCCGGAGGACGTCGCACGCGGCCCGCTCGCGCGCACCCAGGACGTCCAGCGCCTCGGCCCGTACTACCAGTGCTCCAACGTCGCCTACCCCCGCGACGTCCTGGAGGCCGTGGGTGGGTTCGACGACGGCTGGGACTGGGGCGGCGAGGACACCGACCTCGCCTGGCGGGCCATTGCCGCGGGGACGCCGACGCACTGGGTCGCCGAGGCCCGCGTCACCCACGCCGTCTTCGACCGCACCCCGGCGCAGTTCGTGCACGCCGCCCCGCGCTTCGAGCCGGCGATGCGCCTGCTGAAGGACCACCCGGCCCTCCGCCCCCACGTCCTCTGGCGCGGCCCGTTCTGGAAGCCGAGCCACGCCTACGTCCTGCTGGCGCTGCTCGGCCTCGGCCTCGCCACCCGCCACCGCCTCGCGGCCCTGCTCATCGCGCCCTACCTCAGGGACCTCAGGCCCCGCCTGCACGGCTACCCCGAGCTGGCCCCGGTGTTCCTGGCCTACGACCTCATCGAGACCGCCAGCACCATCCGCGGTGGCGTGCGCAACCGGACTCCCGTCGCCTAGAGACCCAGCGCCTTCGGGTACCGGCGGTACCACTCGACGGTTGCTGCCAGGCCCTCCCGCAGGTCGAACTTCGGGGCCCAGCCGGTCCACTCGCGCAGCTTGGTGGAGTCGACGTACTGGCGGTCGATCTCACCGGCCGGCACGCCCGCGCCCTGGTAGTCGGCCTCGACGTCCGCGCCCGTGATCTCGATGAGCAGGTCGACGATCTCCCGCACCGAGTGCGGGGCGTCGCCGCCGGCGTTGAAGGCCTCGCCACCGGCCGGTCGGTCGCCGGTCAGGGCGTCGGCGATCGCCAGGTAGGCGGCCGCGGCGTCCGACGCGTAGAGGAAGTCGCGCTCGGGCGACCCGTCGGAGCGGATCACCGGCGCGCGGCCCGACAGCACCGCGGCGGTCAGCTCGGGCACCAGGCGCGACGGGTTGAGGTCGCCGCCGCCGTAGATGTTCGCGAAGCGCGTGACCGCGGTCGGGACGCCGTAGGTGTGGAAGTAGGACCGCGCGATGAGGTCCGTCGCCGCCTTGGAGACGTCGTAGGGGAACTTCGGCTGCAGCGCGAAGTCCTCCTTGTAGGGCAGCGTCTCGTGCGGACCATAGGCCTTGTCCGACGCGGCGACGACGACGCGCTCGACGCCCTGCAGGCGGCAGGCCTCCATCAGCATCCAGGTGCCCTGGATGTTGGACTCGAACGTCGAGACCGGCGAGCGGTTGGCGGTGCCGACGATGGTCTGCGCGGCCAGGTGGAAGACCGAGTCGCACTCGTACTCACCGATGGTGCGCTCGACGACGCCCGGGTCGGTGAGACCGCCGCGCACGACCGCGCAGCGCTCCTCCAGGCCTTCCAGCGCCAGGGCGGTGGTGGCGACGACGTCGCGCTTCAGGACGACGACCCGGACGTCGCGCTCGAGGAGCGCCTTGACGATCCAGGAGCCGAGCATCCCGTACGCGCCGGTGACGAAAGCGCTCTTCATGCCCACATCTTCCACGGCGGGGTGCCGCCGGCCCAGAGGTCGTTCAACGTGATCGCATCCTTGTAGGTGTCCATGCAGTCCCAGAAGCCGGTGTGGCGGAACGCGCGCAGCTGCCCGTCGCCGGCCAGGCCCTCAAGCGGCTCGCGCTCGAGGACCGTCGTGTCGCCGGAGAGGTACGCAAGCGCCCCCGGCTCGAAGAGGAAGAAGCCGCCGTTGATCCAGTGGTCGGAGCGCGGCTTCTCCTGAAAGCCGGTGACCACGCTGTCGGCGTCGATGTTCGTGACGCCGAATTGCAGCTCGGGGCGGACGACGGTCATCGAGGCCAGCGCGCCGTGGCCGGCGTGGAAGTCCTGCAGCGCGCGGAGGTCGACGTCGGCGACGCCGTCCGCGTAGGTCGCGGCGAAGCGGCCGCCCGCGACCAGCGAGGCCGCGCGATGGATGCGGCCGCCGGTCTGCGTGTCCAGGCCGGTGTCCAGGCACTCCACCGTGACGCCGACCGGCCACTGCACGCCCGAGGACCACTCCTCGATCAGCTCGCCCTTGTAGCCCGTGAGCAGGATGAAGCGGCGGAAGCCCTGCACCGCGTACAGCTGCACCACGTGCCAGACGATCGGGTAGCCACCGATCTCCACGAGCGGCTTGGGGATGTCGACGGTCTTCTCCTGCAGGCGGGTCCCCCGACCACCGCAGAGAATGAGGACAGGCGTATCTGAGGCCAAGGCGCGCGGAACCCTAGCGACGACGCAGCGCGGAAGCACGCTCGCGCGCCAGCCTCGGTGCCTGCTTCACCAGCGGGGCCAGCAACTCACGCACCCCGAAGTCGAACGGACCGACCCGGACCTTGCCGTGCGCGGCCTCGTAGGACTGCTGGGCGCCGTGCAGCGACGGCAGTCTGTCCAATGACAGGCCGAGCGTCCGGCCCTTGGCCCCGACGCCCACCACCTGGGTCGGAATGCCCGGGTCGCCGAGCCCGAAGACCCACACGTCGTCGAAGCCGGCGTGCTCCAGCATCGAGCGGAACGCCTCGGGCGTGAAGCGGAAGTAATCGCTCGGGTAGGCGTGGATGCCGAACAGCATCACGCTGGCGATGATGCAGACACCGCCGTCGGCCGTCACCCGGCCAAGCTCACGGCAGGCCTGCGGCGGATCCTCGCAGTGCTCGAGGGTGTCGACGCAGATGGCGGTGCCGACGCTGCCGTCGGTCAGTGGCAGCGAACGGAGATCCATGACCTCGTCGACGCCCGGCCCGGGCCTCATGTCGACCCCGACGAACGGGCGTCCGGCGAACAGCGGGCGCAGGTCGCCGTCCTGCTCGGCCTCGACCTGCATCGACCCGAAGTCGTAGATCGGGTCGGGGAGCTCGACCGCCGCGGCGACGTCGCCGACGAATTGCTTGATGAGGCGCTGCGCCATGAGTGCTGCGCAGGCTAGGCCACACCGACCGACGCTGCGGCCCGGGCGGCCGCACGGGCCTCCCAGTCCTCAGGATCGATCTGGCGGATGACGCGGGCCGGAGCCCCCACCGCGACGCTGTAGTCCGGGATGGTGCCGGTCACGACGCTGTTGGCGCCGATGATGCAGTGCCGCCCGATGTCAGCCCCGGAGAGCACCGCTGTCCGCTCGCCGATCCATGAGCCGGCGCCGACGCGGACGGGCGCGGTCGTCAGCGGGGTCCACAGGACGTTGTCGACCCCGGGCACCTGCGTGTGGTTGCAGTCGATGACGGTGGAGTAGGCCGAGAGGATCACGTGGTCCTCGATTGTGATCGACTCCGCCGCGCTGATCGTGCAGTACGGGCGGACCCCGACGTGGTTGCCGATCCGCAGCGTCGGTCCGGGCGTGCTCCAGGCCGGCTTCTCGACCGAGAGCCAGGCGCCATGGAGGATCAGGACGTAGTCCCCCAGGCTCATCTGCCAGGGCGCGTAGATCGCCAGCGGCTTGTGGACCACCGACGCCGCGCCGAACGCCGCGAAGCGCCGCTTGCGCCACGGCCGCAGCAGCTTGGCACGCAGCGCGATCGGGGCCATGGGTTCGTTCAGGTACGCGGCCGGTCCCATCTGTGCCGAACGGTACGCCATCGACCTGATGAGCCCTGCGTTCCGCCGCCCTTCCGGGTGCTACTTTGGCTGACCTCGTGGGAGTCTCCAGCCCCCAAGACCCGGTGGCTCCCGTCGAGCCTGCGCCGCTGGCCGGCGATCGCTTCGCCTCGATGAAGGAGGGGCAGTCGCTGCGGCAGCATGCCGCCAGCGGCACGATGGTCAACGCCGCGTTCAACGTCGGCCTGACGAGCCTCGGCTTCATTAAGAGCTTCGTGCTGGTCGCGTTCCTGACGCCGGCGGACTACGGCGTCTGGGGGATCCTGCTGGTGTCGCTGGGGACCCTGACCTGGCTGAAGCAGGTCGGCATCACCGACAAGTACGTCCAGCAGGACGAGGCCGACCAGGAGCTGGCCTTCCAGCGCGCGTTCACGATGGAGCTGATCGTCAACTCGATCCTGCTCGTCCTGCTGCTGATCGCGGTGCCGGTCGTGGCGATCGCCTACAACAACACCAGCCTCCTGTGGCCGGGCTTTGCGATGTGCGCGCTGCTTCCCGCGGGACAGCTGCAGGTGCCGTTCTGGGTCCTCTACCGCCGCATGGAGTACCGCCGTCAGCGGCTGCTCCAGGCCATCGACCCCATCGTCGCGCTGCTGGTGACGATCGTCCTCGCGGCGCTGGGCGCGGGCTACTGGGCCCTGGTGTTCGGCACGCTCGCGGGCTCGTGGACCGGTGCCTTCGTGGCGCAGTCCGTGAAGATCTACCCGCAGAAGCTCCGCTACGACCGGGGCACGCTGAAGGAGTACTGGACCTTCTCCGCGCCGCTGTTCGTGGCCAGCGTCGGCGGCATCATCATCGCCCAGGTGTCGGTGGCGGTGGGCAACGCAGCCCTGGGTCTCGCCGGTGCAGGCGCGATCACCCTCGCGTCGCAGATCTCCCAGCTGGCCCAGCGGGTCGACGACGTCGTGACGTCGACGCTCTACCCCGCCATCTGCGCGGTGAGCGACCGCGTCCACGTCCTCTATGAGACCTTCGAGAAGTCCAACCGGCTGGCGCTCATGTGGGCGATGCCGTTCGGCATCGGCCTGGCGCTGTTCTCCTCGGACCTGGTCTCCTACGTCATCGGTGAGCGCTGGCGCAACGCGGTGCCCGTGATCGCGGCCGCCGGCGCCGGCGCGGCGCTGAGCCAGCTCGGCTTCAACTGGACCTCCTACATGCGCGCACTCGGCAACACCCGGCCGATCATGATCAACGCGCTGGCGCAGGCCGCGGCGCTGTGCGTGTCCGCCCCGCTGATGTTCTGGCTGGAGGACTACGGCTACGCGGCCTGCATCGCGGCGATGATCGTCACGACGCTCGTCGTCCGCGCCTACTATCTGCAGCAGCTGTTCAAGGGCTTCGCGCTCTACCGGCACGCGTTCCGTGCGCTGCTGCCGTCGGTGCCGGCCGTCGCGGTCGTCCTCGGCGCCCGTCTGGCCGACAGCGCGGTCGAGCGCGACGCCGGCGTCGCGCTCAGCGAGCTGTGCCTCTACGCCTCGGCCACGATCGTGGCGACCTGGTTCTTCGAGCGCGACCTGCTCGAGGAGGCCGTCGGCTACCTGCGCCGCCGGCGGACCGTACCCGCCTGACCCGCGTCAGCTGCGGACGGGCGCGGGCTCCTGTGCGGAGCGGCTCAGCGACTGCCACCAGCGGCGGGGCAGCCGGCCGTCGATGAACGGCTCCTCGACCAGCCACCACAGCAGCGCCGCGAGGACCGTGCTCGCCACGATCGTCGCGGTGCACAGGTAGACCAGCGCACCGAACGCCGAGAGCCCGCTCGGGATGTGGTGGATCAGCGTCAGCACCACGCCCACGTGGACGAGGTAGATGCCGTAGCTCCAGCGGCCCAGCGCGTGCATGACCTGGTTGTCGAGCAACGCCGGAGCCCGCCCTGTGGCCCACTGCCAGACCAGCGCCCCGCCGACCGAGCCGATCCCGATGAGGAACGAGCAGACCTCGGCCACGAGCTCACCGTCGTTGTGGCCGTTGGCGATGACGACAGACCAGGCGACGACCATGAGCAGGCCGAGGCCGATGCCGAGCTGCCGGCCGCGCAGCGTGCCCCGGAGGGCCGGCTTGGCCTGCGCCTCGATCGCCGCCAGGAACAGGCCGGGCGTGAACGCGTGGGCCAGGCCGATGAGGTTGCGCACCACCGGGTCGCCCGGATCGCCCGCCGCGGTCCGCCAGACGATGCCGAGCACCGTGGCGGCGGCCAGGCCGCCGTAGAGCAGCACCTGGCGGGTCCGCAGGGACGCGGGGATGAGCCCGGCCTTCACGATGACGAACGCCGCGAGCGGCAGCGCGAGGTAGAACAGGACCTCGATGTCCAGCGTCCACCCCTGGGGCATCAGCGTCGAGGTGCCGCCCGGGTCGAAGTTCTGCGCGAAGGCGAACAGCAGCACGACCTCGCGCGTGGACGAGCCGTAGGTGCCGTAGTACGCGACGAGCGCGGCGCAGACGATCAGGAACGCGGGCACGATGCGTCGGATGCGGCGCTTGGCATAGCGCCGCGGGTCCGGCCAGCGGCCGTCGTTGCGCAGCCAGGCCCGGACGAAGGGCCCGCCGACCAGGTACCCCGAGAGCCCGAAGAACACGAACACGACCGGGGTGATCCGGGCGATCGGCTCGCTGATGATCCCGAAGGCGTCCAGCGGCGACCTGCCGTAGACGAGCGCCACGCCGATGGCGACGTGGAAGACGACGACGGCCAGGCACGACAGCGCGCGCAGCGAGTCGCCGGCGATGAAGACGCCCTTGGCGTCGGCCACCTCGGCGGGCACGTGCGGGGTCTGCGGATGCGGCAGCCAGTCCGGGCGCTTGGGCGCGCTGCGGGTGATGAAGGGCTCCTCCACCAGCCACCACAGCAGGGCGGCCACCACGATGGACCCGGCGAGCATGCCGGCGGCCAGGAACACGAAGACGGCCCAGTTGCCGCCGGACGGCACGTGCTTGAGCAGCTCCAGGCCGATGCCCACGTGCACGAGGTAGATCCCGTAGCTCCAGCGGCCGAGGTGGTGCATGACCGTGTTGTCGAGCAGCCGCGGCGCGCGACCGGTGGTCCACTGCCAGAACATCGTCGCGCCCACGACGCCCCCGCCGACGATGGCGTAGGCGACGTTGGTGAAGCCGTCGAGGAGCGAGGGGTTCACCAGGACCAGCCAGGCGAAGGTCAGCGCGGCGAGCAGCAGCGCGGCAGCCGCGCTCCGGCGACCCAGCGCCGGGGAGGCCGCGAACGCGCGTCGCAGGTCGGCCTCCCACGCCGCGAGCGCCAGGCCGGGGACGAAGGCCCAGGACATCGTGAAGAGGTTGGCGCTCGGGTCGTTGCCGTCGCCCAGGCCGGCCCGCAGCGCCAGGCCGTAGACCAGGACGAAGCCCAGCGCGACGCGCAGCGCGCTCGCGCGCGTCTGCGGCGTCCAGGAGCCGCCGGCCCGCACCTTGGAGCCGACGAACGCGATGAGCGGCAGCACCAGGTAGAAGGTCATCTCGACGTCCAGCGTCCAGCCCTGCGGCATGACCCGCTTCACGGCGCCGGGGTCGAAGTTCTGGCCGAAGCCGAACATGAACAGCACCTCGCGCGTGCTCGATCCGAACACGCCGTGCCAGGTGATCAGGCCCGCCAGCACCAGCCAGAACGCGGGCACGATGCGGCGCAGCCGGCGACCGATGTAGGCGCGCGGTTCCGGCGCGGGCGTGCCGTTGATCCAGGCCCGCACGTACGGCCCGCCGACGAGGTAGCCGGACAGGACGAAGAAGACGTAGAGGCCCGTGTTGCCCCAGAGCAGCACCTCGCCGGCCCGGCCCAGCGTGCCCCCGGCGGGGTTGCGCTGCACGGTCGCGACGTAGACGTGGAAGAGCAGCACCGCGATCGCGGCGACAGCACGGAGCGCATCCCCCGCGATGAAGTAGCCGTCCCTGTCCCCCCGGTGGTCTGTCATGCGGCGTCAGGAGGGTAGGTCATGGATCAGCGGCGCGCGCTGGCGACGACGTGCTCGGTCTGCGCGGCGACCCCGGCGCAGAAGCCGGCGAGGCTGTGCTGCTCGGCGGACCGGTTTCCGGCAACTCGCAGCCGCTCGCGCAGGGCGGGGTCCTGCGCCAGGCGCAGGACGGCCGCTGCCGTGGCCTGTGCGTCGGCGGGCGGGACGATCAGGCAGTTCTCATCGTCGCCGAGGTACTCGCCGCTGCCGCCGCTGCCGGTCGCGACGACGGGGCGCCCGACGGCCATCGCCTCCAGCGGCACCAGGCCGAACGGCTCGGCCCACTCCACGCAGAACAGGACGACGTCGGCCTTCGCGTAGACCTTGGCCGGGTTGGCCACCGCGCCCTTCCAGCGGACGCGCTCGGCGACGCCGAGCTCGACGGCGAGCTGCTCGAGCTCGCGCACGTGCTTGGGCTCCCCGGCACCGGCGATGGTCAGCGTCGCCGCGGGCGGCAGCAGGGCGAGGGTGCGCAGTGCGGTCGCCACGCCCTTGCGCTCCTCCACCCGGCCGACGTAGGCGAGCTTCCACCGCCAGTGCTTCGGCGCGACAGGCGTGAAGCGCGTGAGGTCGACCCCCGGGTACTCGATCGACGTCCGGGACGGATCGACGCGGATCCCGGCCCGCCCGAGCAGGTCGCGCGAATAGGCGGAGTTGAACGACCAGTGGTCGATCTGCGCGGGGTCGTAGCGGTCCGGCAGCCGCCGGCCGTAGCGGGCCTGGCGGCGGTCATAGCGCGGGGCGTACGCCGGCCAGCCGTCGTGGACGACGGCCAGGCTCGGGGTGCCGCGCCGTGCGGCCCGCGCGATCAGCGACAGCGACATGCCGCCCATGGCCCACCACTGCACGACGTCGTGGGCGCCGACCGCCGCAAAGGCCTTGTGGTTGGCCCGCTCCAGGCGGAAGGTCTCGGTGGGGCCCAGGGCGCGAAAGGCGTGGTCCTCCCAGTACCAGTCCAGCGTGCGGTGCACGCCGGGCTCGTCAGGGGTCGTGACGCCGGGCTCGCGGTGGTCCGTGGTGAGCACGGTGACCTCGTGGCCGCGCTCCCGCAGGGCGGCCACGGCCGCCTGCCACATCAGCTCGTAGCCGCCCTGGTGGTGGGGCGGGTACATGTTGCCGACCGTCAGGATCCGCACACGGCCGCCAGATGCTCGGTCAGCTCGGCGTTGAAGGCGGCCTGGGTGTAGCGGGCCGCGGTCCGCGCGCCGCCCTCGTGCAGCCTGGCCCGCAGCGCGGGGTCGGCGAGGCGCTCGATCGCGGCAGCCAGCGCGACCGGGTCGTCGGGCGCGAACATCACGCAGTTCTCGCCGTCGACGAGGTACTCCCCGCTGCCGCCGCTGCCGGTCGCCACGACCGGGCGGCCGACGGACATCGCCTCGATGGGCACCAGGCCCCAGGGCTCCGGCCAGGAGGTCGGGAACAGCACGACGTCGCCCGACGCGTAGACCTCGTGCAGCTCGTCGTGGGCGACCTGGTCGGCGAAGGTGATGCGGTCGCCGTAGGGCGCGGCCTGCTCGCGGAACGCCGCGACGTCGGCGTCGTCGCCCCGCCCGGTGAGCGTCAGCGTCGCGTGCGCGGGAAGGTGCTGCAGCGCGTCGATCGCGGTGCCGATGCCCTTGCGCGGGTCCAGCCGGCCGGCGTAGACCAGGCGGTGGGCGAAGTCCGCGTGCGGCGCGTGCGCGGGAAAGCGGGCGTCCTCGATGCCGGAGTGCGCGACGGCGGTGTCGGGCAGGCGCCAGCCACCCTTGTCGCGGGCCTTGTCACGGCTGTAGGCGCTGATGAAGACGTAGCGCCCGTGATCGGACGGGTCGACCTGGGTGGGGATGCCGGTGACGCGCGCCGCGAGGGCGCGCAGCGCCGCCGGCCGCTGGGCCCAGGCCGCCAGCCACCCGTCGACGCGGAAGCCGTAGTCCAGCCAGTCGTCGCAGACCATCGCGCAGACCGGGATGCCCAGCTGGCGGGGCACGTCCAGCAGCGACAGCGACACGCCGCCCATCGCCCACCAGGAGATGACGTCCGGCCGGAACTCCTCGATGTGCCGGCGCAGCGTCGCGTGGTTGTGGCGCTCCAGCGCGACGCGCTCGCGCACCGGCAGCCGCGGCCAGGCGTAGTCGCGCCAGTAGGAGCGCAGCTCGCGGTGGACGTCGGCGTCCTCCTCGGCCCCGCGCCCGCCCTCGATCCGGTCCGTCGCGAGGACGCGGGCCTCGTGGCCGTGGGCACGGAGCCAACGGACCGTGCCCTGCCAGATGATCTCGTAGCCACCGTGGTGATGCGGTGGATAGAGGTTGCCGACGGTGAGGACGCGCACGCGCGGCGCGATGCTACGCCTCCGCCGCGACGGGTGCCGTGGCGGCAGGCTGCACCCGCCTCCACGGCAGCTCGCCCTCCATGAACGGCTTCTCCCAATAGCGCCACAGCGCCGCCGACACGCCGACCGTCACCGGGATGCTGATCGCCAGCCCCAGGAGGAACGCCGGGATCGGGTCGCCCTTGATGACGTGGTTGAGCAGCTGCTCCTCGATCACGAGGTGGGTCAGGTAGATGCCGAACGACCAGCGCCCCAGGGCGTGCATGGCCCGGTTGTCCAGCCAGCGCAGGCCGCGGCCGGTCACCCACTGATGGACCATGACGCCGCCGACCAGGCCGCCCGCGCAGACGTAGATCGCCACGGCGCGCTGCGCCAGCTGCCCGCCGGTCAGCCCGGTCAGGGTCAGGTAGGCCAGCGCGCTCATCCCGATCATCGTCCAGGCCAGCCACTTCGCCGGCCGGGCGCCGCGGAAGCGATGCGCGAGCACCGGCTCCAGCGCGCCGAGGATGATGCCGGGGCTGAACGCCCAGAACAGGCCGGGAAGGCTGCGCGCCAGGGTCACGCCCGGGTCGCCCCGCACGTACAGCTTCATCGAGACGAAGCCGGCGAGGAGCACCACGACGCTGAGCAGCACCGCGCGGAACTCGGGCGTGCGGCCCTTCAGCGGGACGCGTGCCAGCAGCAGCGCCACCAGCGGCAGCGCCACGTAGAAGGTCATCTCGACGTCCAGCGTCCAGGCCTGGCCGAGCTTGTACTCGAACGCCGACGGCCAGTAGACCTGCGCGAAGCCGAACAGCGCGGCGACGCGCGGCAGCGACGTGCCCATCGTGCCGTAGACGATCACGGTGACGATGCCCATCAGCCAGAACAGCGGGACGATGCGGCGCACGCGCTTCTTGATGAACGTGCCGACCTGCGGGTAGGACCCGCCGCTGACCCAGGCCCGCGCGTAGCGACCGCCGATGAGATAGCCCGTGAGGACGAAGAAGACGAACAGCCCCGTCGACAGCGTCGTCAACCAGTTGGTCGCCCCGCCGTAGATCGAGTTGAGCGTGTCCCCCGGCGACTTGTGCGACTTGGCGGCATCGATCGTGACATGGAAGACCAGCACCGACAGCGCCGCGATCGCGCGCAGGCCGTCGCCCCCCAGAAACTCGCGACCCCGCGGGTCGGCAGTCTCCGACATTTTCCTACCTCCGTTGAGCCCTTCCCCACACGCCCGCTTCCCGACGGACGCGTCCACGTGCCTGACGCGAACGCGCGGGAAGGTACAGATAGGGTGCGACGCATGCCAGTCCCCGAGGGAATCTTCAAGGCCTACGACGTGCGTGGGCTGTACGGCGACGACATCGATGGCGACACCGCCGAGCAGATCGGACGGGCGTTCGCGCGAGTGATCGCCGATCTCGCCGGAAAGCAGCCGAACGAGATCGTGGTCGGCCTCGGGCGCGACATGCGATTGACAGCGCCCGAACTGGCCGGCCGCTACCGGGACGGCATGGTGCAGGAGGGCGCGAAGGTCCTCGACGCGGGGCAGGTCGGCACCGAGATGCTCTATTACCTCGTCGGCTCACGCGAGCTCGACGGCGGCCTGATGTGCACCGCCTCGCACAACCCGAAGGCCTACACGGGAGCCAAGCTCGTCAAGCAGGGGGCCATCGCCCTCTCCGGCGACGAGGGCATCGGCGACATCAAGGAGCTCGTCCTGTCCGGTGCGGTCGCGCTGGACCGGCCGGATGCGGACCCGCCCACCCGTGGTTCCGTCGAGGAGGTCGACGTCTACCCCGGCTTCCAGGAGGCCGCGCTGAAGTTCATCGACACCTCCGCCATCAAGCCGCTGAAGGTCGTCCTGGACGGCGGCAACGGCATGGCCGGCGACATGGTCGGCCCGATCCTGCGCCGGCTGCCGCTGGAGCTCATCGAGACCTACTGGGTGCCGGACGGCAACTTCCCCGGTCACGAGCCCAACCCGCTGCTGCCCGAGAACCGCGAGGCGATCATCAACAAGGTCCGCGAGACCGGGGCCGACCTGGGCATCGCCTGGGACGGCGACGCCGACCGCTGCTTCTTCGTCGACGACACGGGCGAGTTCGTCGACGGCGACTTCCTCACCGCGATCCTGGCCGAGCACCTGCTCGCCTCCACGCCCGGCTCGACGATCCTCTACGACGCCCGCGCCTCCCGCGCCGTCGCCGACACCGTCACCGCCGCCGGTGGCACCGCCGAGGTCAACCGCGTCGGTCATGCGTTCTTCAAGACGCGCATGAAGCGCGAGGGCTCGCTCTTCGGCGGCGAGGTCTCCGGCCACTACTACTTCCGTGACTTCTACTGCGCGGACTCCGGCACGATCCCGGCGCTGCTGATCCTCGAGAAGCTCTCCGTCGAGGGCCGGAAGATGAGCGACCTGGTCGGCTCCTACCGCCAGAAGTACTTCATCTCCGGCGAGGTCAACTCGACCGTCGCCGACGGTCCGGCCAAGGCGCAGGAGATCGAGGACAAGTACGGCTCCCTCCCCGGCGCGGTCGTCACCCACGTCGACGGCGTCTCCATCGACTTCGAGGACTGGCACTTCAACGTGCGCATGTCCAACACCGAGCCGCTGCTGCGGCTCTGCCTGGAGTCGCTGAACTCCTACGAGGACATGGAGGCCAAGCGCGACGAGGTGCTAGCACTCATCCGCAGTTGAGGCGGCCGCTCATGCTGCGGCGGTGGTGACGCCTGCCCCGTCGCAGCCGTACCAGCGCTTGACCGTCACGTTCTCGCCGTCAGCGGCCACGACCTCCTGGAGTCCGGCCCGGACGGTGTCGACGCCACCACCCGGCCTGCGTCACAGGGCCGCGCGTGACCACCTGAAACGCGTTCACATAGAGTGCGGCGGGTGCCCGCTGGCATCCACTGCATCCCCGTTCCGACCCCGTTCGCGGTCGGACGGGTCAACTGCTACCTCGTCGAGGACGACCCGCTGACGCTCGTCGACTGCGGGCCCAACAGCGCGACCTCGCTGGTGGAACTCGAACAGGGCCTGGCGACGCACGGACGCAAGGTCGAGGACCTCGAGCGCATCGTGCTGACCCACCAGCACATCGACCACATCGGGCTGGCGCAGATCCTCGCCGATCGCTCGGGCGCGGAGATCGTCGCGCTCGACGCCTTGGCGCCGTGGCTGGCCCGCTACCGGGAGGCGATGGACGACGATGACGCGTTCAGCGAGCGCGTCATGCACGAGCATGGCGTGCCCGGCGACATCAGCTCGGCGCTGCGCGCGGTCACCAGTCAGTTCCGGGCTTGGGGCGCCACCGTCACGGTGAGCCATCCCGTCGCCGGCGACGGCATCCTGGAGTTCGCCGATCGCACGTGGAACGTGCTTCATCGGCCCGGCCACTCGCCGTCGGACACGGTCTTCCACGACGCCGAGCGGCGGATGCTCATCGGCGGCGACCACCTCATCAAGCACATCTCGTCCAACCCGCTGGTCTCCCGGCCCCTGGACGGGAACGACAGCGGGCCGCGGCCCCAGGCGCTCGTGACCTACATGGACTCGCTGAGCCGGACACGCGAGATGGATCTCGAGCTCATCCACCCGGGCCACGGCGACCCGGTCACCGATCACGCTGCGCTCATCGACGAGCGCTTCCGCCTCCACGAGCGGCGGGCCACGAAGATCCGCGGCATGCTGGCTGAGCAGCCGCTGACGGCCTTCGAGGTCGCACAGAGGATGTGGGGCAACGTCGCCGTGACCCAGGCGCACCTCACCATCAGCGAGGTGCTCGGCCACATCGACCTGCTGCTCAACCGCGGCGACGCCCTCGAGCACCACGACGACAGCGGCGTCACGCGCTTCGCTGCGGCGTGATCGCGATCGACGCCCGGGCGGCGGTGCGGCCCGAGCTGGGCGGCGTCGAGCGCTGGGCCCGGGAGCTGTGCCGGCGCCTGCCGCGGCTGAGCAGCGACTACGAGGTGCTCGCCCCGCCGCCCGTCCTGGTCCACCGGGCCGGACACGCCTGGGAGCAGCTCGTGCTGCCGCTGCGTGCGCGCCGCGCCGACACCCTGCTGTGCCCCGCCAACCTGGCTCCGCTCGCCCATCCGCGCACTGCTGTCGTCATCCACGACGCGGCGGCGCTGCGCAACCCGGACTGGTACTCACCGCTCTACGCTCGTGTCCAGCGGGCCCTGCTGCCGCAGGTCGCGCGCCGCGCGGCCCAGGTCATCACGGTGAGCGAGTTCTCGCGTCGTGAGCTGGCCGAGCTGCTCGGCGTCGAGGCGAGCGTGGTCCCAGGGGGCGTCGACCTCGACCGCTTCACTCCTGAAGGCCCACAGGCGCACGGCCTCCCCGCGCCCGGAAGTTACGTGCTGACGGTTGCCACGCCGTCACCCCGCAAGAACCTCGCCGCGCTGGCGGCGACAGCCACGCGACTGCGGGCCCGCGGGCTGCGGTTGATCGGCGCCGGCGGCACCCGACCGCAGTTCGCCGCGGGTGAGACTCCCGTGGTGGAGCCGCTCGGTCCCGTCGACGACGCCGACCTGCCGGCGCTCTATCGCGGTGCGGCGGCCTTCGTCCTGCCTTCGGTGTACGAGGGATTCGGACTTCCCTGCTTGGAGGCGATGGCCTGCGGCACGCCCGTCGTCAGCGCCGCCACGACCGCGTTGCCCGAGGTGTGCGGCGACGCGGCGATCCTCTGCGACCCGCTCGACCAGACGTCCATCGCCGATGCCGTCGAGCAGGCCCTCGAGGAAAGCGACGATCTGCGCGCCCGCGGGCTGCGGCGCGCCGCAGGCTTTTCCTGGGACGCGACCGCCCGCGCCCTTGACGCGCTGCTGCGCGGCTAGCGCGTCCTCATCGTCAACAGCAGTGCCTCGTGCGGACGCATCTTGACGGTGAGCCTGCCGCCCCGGCCGACTGGCCGGTGCCCGACCCGCCGCGTCCCCTGCAACTTCCCGTCGAAGGACGGCTGCGCGAACGATTGGCCACCGAGCGTGATGTCCTTCTTGGACGTGAGCTTCGGCGCGTAGAGCCGCACCAACGAGGCGCGGCCGTGTGCCCCCTTGACCGTCAGGCGCACCCGGCCTCCGTGGTTGGCGGAACGGTTGATGAGCGCGACCCGCACGACGCCGTTGGGGTCGACGGTCGCCCAGGGCCGGATGAGCCGCCCACCGCCGACCGGCTTGGCGCTGAAGGTCGCGTTGGGAATCAGCCGGGCGCGATTTGCGGTCGCCTCGGCGAAGAACAGCATCCCGAAGTAGAGCGGTCCCACGTAGGCGCCGATGCGCTTGCCCTCCGGGTCGGACCCCGGGAACGCTGCCGCGTAGGTCGGGCTGGAGATGTGGTAGTTGACGCCCTGGACGCCGGCAGCGGCCATGAGAAACGGCCAATCGGCACCCCAGAGCGCCGCGGCGAAGACGTCCGAGACCCCCTCGACCCCGCCGCACGAGACCGTGTTGCCCTCGGTCAGGCGTAGCGGGAGCCCCGCCGCGCCGGCCTTGGCCGCGAGGTTGGCCCAGTTGCGAGCCGTCGACAGCAGGACCTGGTCGGACAGCAGGCGCTTGACGGTCGGGTAGGTCGGCGAGGACGGCGTCAGGCCGCAGCGGGTCAGCGCGTAGGAGTGGTACGACAGCGCCGGCACCTTCGCCTTCAACCCCTCGATGAGGTTCGGGCCGAACGAGATCCACTCCGGCAGGGCCGACGGTCCCATGAGCGGGGTCGACACCCCAGCCGCACGCAGCTCGTCGGCGAGCTGGTTGGCCTCCCGCACGTAGCCCGGGACCCCCCAGTCGCGATCGCGCGTGTAGCGGATCGTGCCGTCGGGGTTCTTGCCCGCCGGGCGCTTGTAGTAGATGTTCGGCTCGTTGCCCAGCTCGAAGGATGCGATCGAGCGCGCAGGCAGCCGCTTGAGCGCCTCGGTGGCCCAGGTGATCGGCACCTGGTGGTCGGGATAGGCGAGGTTGAGACCCAGGATCATCGTGACCCCCGTCGCGTTCACGAAGCGCGACAGGCTGTCGGTGAAGTACGGCGACAGGTTGATCTGCAACCCCTCGGGCTTCTTCTGCGCATTGGGGTTCCACCACGCCGAGTCCGTGGAACCGCCGCCGATCCGCAGGCTCAGCGGCCCGTTGCCGAACGCCCCGAGGTTGCGAACCAGGCCGTCGAAGCCGAGGTTGGGTCCGTACGGCTCGGCGCCCGTGAAGCTCAGGACCGAGCCGTACTCCATCGAGAAGCCCTGGAAGGACGTGGGGATCACCTGCGTGTCCCTCGTCGGGTCGACGCTCACGCGGAGCTCGCCCGCCGTTGCCGGGCTCGCACCCAGCACGAACATCAGCGCCGCCGCCGCGACCGCCTGCACCACCCGTCCCCAATGCACGCGCCGGAGCGTACCGGTGACTGTCAGCCCATAGGCTGCTTGACCCCGCGCCATGGACCCGCTCGCCGCCGCCTACGAGAACCCCCGCCCCGAGATCCAGCGCAACGTGCCGGTGGACGCGGCCCGCATCCTCGACCTGGGCTGCTCCTCCGGTGCCCTCGGGGCGGCGCTGAAGGCGCGTCAGCCCTGCGAGGTGATCGGCGTCGAGCTGGATCCGGAGTACGCCCGACGGGCCTCAGCGCGCCTGGACCGGGTCGTCACGGCGGACGCGGAGTCGGTCGATCTGGCCGCGCTCGGCCGCTTCGACTGCGTGATCGCGGCAGACATCCTCGAGCACCTCGTCGACCCCTGGAGGGTGTTGCGGGACGCGGTCGCGCAACTCGATGCCGGGGGCACCGTCGTGATCTCGCTGCCCAACGTCCGCCACTGGGAGGTGCTGTGGCAGGTCGGCGTGAAAGGCACCTGGCCCAAGCGCTCGCTGGGCATCTTCGACCGCACCCACCTGCGCTGGTTCACGCTGCGCGACGCCTACGACCTGTTCGACCAGGCCGGCTGCGACGTGACGCGCGTCGAGCGGTTGCTGCGCTTCTCGCCGGAGGGAAGGGTCCGCGAGAGCCGGTTGCTGGCCCGGCTGCCGGGCCGGACCTTCCTGACGTTCCAGCACGTGCTCGCCGGGACACCGCGCTGACCCCTGACGCGTACGTCTCGCCATGTCGCAGCTTGGCGCGCTAGGGTGGCGCGCCACATGAGCGACGCCCTCACGCCGGCCCAGCAGACGGCCTTGGACAAGGCCAAGAAGACGCACTTCTACCACGTGCTCGACCTCACCCCGGACTACACGACACCGGGCTGGTTCGACATGCGCAAGTACACCGAGGAGTACGGCATCCCGGCGGACCTGACCGGCAAGCGGGTCCTCGAGGTGGGTACCTGGGACGGCTTCTGGGCGTTCGAGCTGGAGAAGCGCGGCGCCGAGGTCGTGTGCATCGACCTCGACGACGAGCGCGAGCTGGACTGGCCGCCGCGCCACCGGCCCAAGGAGTACAACGTCGATGGCCCGCGCGGCAAGGGCTTCGCGCTGGCCCACGAGATCCTCGGCTCCAAGGTCCAGCGCGTCGTCAAGAGCGTCTACCACGCGACGCCCGAGGAGCTCGGGCAGTTCGACATGGTCTTCTGCGGTTCGGTGCTGATCCATCTCCGCGACCAGTTCCTGGCGATGGAGCGGATCTGCAACCTCGTCAAGCCGGGCGGTTTCTTCATCACGGCCGAGGAGTACTCCAAGGCGATGGACCTGCTGCCGTTCTACGCCTCGCGCTACCGCGCCGACCGGCACTCGGCGGTCGTCTACTACATGCCGTCGAAGAAGACCTGGAAGCAGATGCTCCTCGACGTGGGCTTCGACCGCGCCGAGCAGGTCAACACGTTCACGATGGTCGTCGGCGAGGGTGACAAGCAGTTCAAGGTGCCCCACGTGGTGCACCACGGCTTCAAGAACGCCTAGCCTCGCACGCGATACATCGCGACGACGTTCATGCCCGCCCCCACGCCCTGGGCGAGCAGGTCGTCCTCGCGATCGAGCAGGCGGGTGAGGTGCCCCTGCGCCTCCGCGTCGCCGTCGTCGGCGAAATGGTGGGCGATGTGCGGCAGCACGAGGTTCATCAGCAGCCCGCCCGCGTCGACGAGCCAGAGACGTTCGAAGGCGGCGTCGAGGGCGGGGAGCACGCGGTCGGACTCCACCGCTTCCGACGGGTCCTCGAGGCGCATCCTCAGCGTGCCCGGCCTGGGAGGACGTGTGACCAGACGTCCGTCGGTACGGCGCCGCAGGTGGTCGGGCAGCGTGCCGAGGAGCTCTCGCGCGGCGTCAAGCTGGTCGCCGGTCCACTGAAACCGGCGCGGGCCCACGAACTCGTTCACCACCACCAGCCCGCCCGGTGTCATGCCCTCGGCCAGGTGTCGCATCAGCCGCTCGATCTGGGTGAAGTGGTGCAGCGAACTGTCGCCGATGAGGACGTCGAACGGACCATCGGGACGCGTGGCCCAGATGTCGGCCACCTCGAAACGGAGGACGTCCTCGAGCCCGTGCTCCCGTGCTGCGTTGTTGGCGTGGGCGACGCGCTCGGGCGACAGGTCCAGCCCGAGGAGCGACGCGAAGCGCCCGGTCTGCGCCCAGCGCCGCTCCTTCGAGCCATATCCGGACCCGACCGACAGCCCCCGCAGACCCTGCCGCTCCGTGAAGAAACGCTCGTCCAGGTAGGAGGTGACGTCCCGCTCGGGGTCGCCCGTCACCCGCTGCCGGCGCCGCTCCGCGACCTGGGTCAGCAGGTGGGGCTCCTGCGGCTTGACCTCGGCGCCGTCCCACGTCGCGCGCACACGGTCGGCGGCCGGCACGAAGCGGCGGCGGATCCGCTCGCGCGTCTGGACCGAGACGACCGCCTGCCGCAGCGCGCCGAGATCGTAGGTCGTCACCAGCGGCACGGGTGCCGCCCCTAGGACCGGCGTACGCGCGCGGCCGCGCGCAGCGCGGCGGCACGGGCCCGGTCGGTCAGGCCCGCCGGCTGGGTCTCGTACAGCACGACGTGCGAGCGCTCGTGCAGGACCTTGTAGTCGCGCAGCTTCATCGTGGCGGCACGGTCGACCAGAGCGGCGACGGGGAGCTCGTGGTGCAACGTGGTCTCCCCCGGCTCGGGCTCGAGGAAGTTCACCAGGACGCGGTCGGCCTGAGCCTCCATCGCAGCAAGGAACGCGAACGGGTCGGGCACGTGCTCGATCACGTCGAACGCGTAGGCGAGGTCGAACCCGCCCGGGAGGTCGCCCTTGTCCAGGTCGTAGATGTCCGCCTCCAGGCCCCGGTGCCGTAGGCGCCAGCGCAGGTACTCGACCGATGGGTTGTCGAAGTCGGCGAAGGAGACCTTGTAGCCGGCCTCCAGCAGCTTCAGGCCGTCGGCGCCGATGCCACAGCCGTAGTCCAAAAGGTGACCGCCCTTGGGCACCTGCGCCATGAGCATGTCCAAGTACGGCAGCTTGGTGTCGGTCATGGAGAAGACCGTCAGGTCGTACAGGTACATACGCGAGGTGCGGTAGAGATCGTCCTCGGTGGGCGCGGCCTCCAGCTCGTCCATCAGCGCCTGCTCGTGCCCATGGAGCAGCCGCTCGTCGAAGTCTTCGCCCATGTACTCCCGCAGCTCGGCCAACTCGCGGTCGGGGTCGGAGCGGATGCTCATGCGCTGACCTCCGACCGGCCGTAGGTGCCGATCGGCTTTGCCGGCACGCCTCCCACGATGGTCCATGGCTCCACCGGCTTGGTCACCATCGAGTTGGCGCCGACGACGGCGCGGTCGCCGAGGTCGGAGACGATCGTGCACTTCGTGAGGATCGTGACGTCGCTGCCGAAGCGCAGTGGCGTGAGCGTGTAGCCCTGGCTGAGCATCGGCATGTCGGGGTCCTTGAAGTTGTGGCTGCCATCGAAGACCGCCGTGCACTGGCCGAACATCACGCGGTCGCCGATCTCCAGGGACGAGGAGATCTGAAAGAGCACGTCGTACGTGGCCACGCACTGACGCCCCAGGCGGACGACCGTCTCAGGGCCTCCGAGCTCGCAGCGGAAGCCGCGGCGGAACTCGCAGCCGTCACCGGCCTCGAAGGTGCCCCCGAACGGGGCGTGCAGGCTGAAGCCCGGCCCGACGTAGACGTGCTTGCCGAACCGGACGGTCGCGTGCGGGTTCTTGAACTTCGCCCACCATTTCCGGGACGCGCTGGCCACCATCGGCAACCAGGTGAAGATCGTCTTGACCTTGAGCTTGGCCCACACGCCGCGAACCATTCCACACCCCGGCTCCACGCGAGGTCCGAAGGCCCTCGCGTCGCCTGCCCGGGTCCGGCAGAGCACCGCTCCCGGCGCTCGTGGTGGACATGGGGACCCGACCGACGGTCTATGGTCTCCGCGCGCATGGCCCAATCCGAGCTGCCCGATCCCGCGGTCCCTTCCGACGTCTACACCGAGGACTACTACCGGCACGGCTGCATGGGCGCCGCGGCCTGGGAGGACTCCGAGGGCGGCGCCTTGGACCCGTTGTACCCGGGTTACGCGACGAAGGCGGGCATCAAGGAGGGCGACGTCGTGGTCGACCTCGGGTGCGGCCGTGGCGAGATGCTCGTCGCGGCGCTGCATGCGGGAGCGGCGAGAGCAGTCGGCATCGAATATGCCGAGGCTGCGGTGAGGCTCGCCCAGCAGACGCTCGAACGCCACGACGTGACAGACCGTGCCGAACTGCACCACGGCGACGCGCGCTCGGTACCCGTCGCCGACGGCGCGGCCGACCTCGTCACCCTGCTGGACGTCGTGGAGCACCTGACGCCGCCCGAGCTGCACACCGCGCTCACCGAAGCGCGCCGGCTCCTCAAGCCCGGGGGCACCGTGTTCATTCACACGATGCCCAACCGCACCATCTACGAGGTGACCTACCGCTGGCAGCGCATCCTGCTGCCGTGGAGGCTGCGGACATGGCCGGCGAACCCGCGCAAGCCCGAGGAGCTCTCGATGCACGTCAACGAGATGACGGTCGGCAAGCTCAGCAAGGCGCTCGCCGCAGCCGGCTTCCCCTCCCCGGAGGTCTGGCTCGGCGAGTGGATGTACACCGACTTCGTCCCATCGGAGCGCGCCAAGAAGACCTACCACCGGCTGGCGGCGCGCAAGCCGACCGAACGCCTTGGCAAGGGCGACCTATGGGCCCGGGCCGCCGCGCGCTAGTCGCAGCAGCAACGCTCGCGGTGACGCTGGGCGCCGTGGGGCCCGCGTCCGCGGCGCCGCGCTTCGGCCTGCAGGTCGACAGCGTGCGTGACCCGGAGGCGACCTTGCAGGCGACGCGCATGGCCGAGCTGCACGCGCAGGTCGCGCGGGTGGCCGTGGACTGGGGCCGCATCCAGCGCACCGCCGGTGGCCCCTACGACTGGAGCGCCTACGACGACCTGCTGCTCGCTCTGGAGGCACAGGGCGTGCGCCCGCTGCTCCTCTTCGACGACGCACCCCCCTGGGCCCGCGATCGCGCAGACCTCTGCCTGGACGGCAACGCCTGCCCGCCGGCGCGCAACCGCCTGGGCGACTTCCAGCGCTTCGTCCGTGACGTGGTGTCGCGCTACACCACGGTCAAGCCGGTTCACCCGTTCGGTGTGGAGATCTGGAACGAGGAGAACATCCCGACCAACTGGAACACGGCGGGCGGCCCTGATCCCGCCCGGTACGCCGAGCTGCTGCACGCCGGCGCGGCGGGAGCGCGCGCCGGCTCGCCCGGCATCGTGGTCTGCCTGGGCGGCCTGGCGGGCTCGGCCTCCGATCCCCGGCGCAACCGCATCGCGCTGGAGACGATGCTGCAGGCGATGTACGACCGCGGCCTGGCGACCGACTTCGATGCGATCGGCGTCCATGCCTACCCCCACCCGCCGGCCGGGCAACCGGTCGCCGAGACGACGGGCGCTGTCGAAGCGGTGCTGGCGCGCCTGCGCGACGTTCGCGATGTCAACGGCGACGGAGCCACGCCGATCTGGGTGACCGAGACCGGCATCGACGATCCCAACGAGGTCGGCCCGGGCGAGTCGCAGGCGTCCCTCTTGCTGGCCATCTACGACCGCCTGGCGCTCGCCCCGGACGTGCAGCTCGTGTCGATCTTCCGTCTGCGCGACGACGCAAGCTCGGGATACGGCCTGCTGGAGCCGTCCTTCGGACCGCGCCAGTCGTTCGCGGGCATGGCCGACGGGATGCTCCGGCGGTTGGCCACCGTCCCCGACACGGGGCGCCCCTCGACGAGTCGGCACCGCCGCGCGCGCGGTGCCCGCAAGGCCCGGCTGCGCCGCCACCGATGATCTCTGTCGTCATCCCCACGCTCGCGCGGCGCGACGCCCTGACGCGCTGCCTGCAGCGCCTGGCCACGCAGACCGACCCCGACATGGAGACGATCCTCGTCCTCGATCAGGCCGCACCGGACCCTGACGCGGGCGCCCGTGCCCTGGCCGCAGCAGGCCTGCGCGACGCTCGGCTGCTGCAGGCGGACCGACCGGGTGCCTCGGCGGCGCGCAACACCGGGTGGCGGGCCGCGCGCGGCGACGTTGTCGTGTTCCTCGACGACGACGTGCTCGCCGACCCGGGTCTGGTGACGGCTCACCGCGCGATCCACGACGCCCGTCCGGAGCCGTCCGTCGGCGCGATCGGGATGATGCGCTGGGCCTCGGGTCTGAAGGTCACCCCGTTCATGCGCTGGATCGAGGACGGCATCCAGTTCGACTACACCGCGTTGCGTGACCGCCAGGAGACCGGCTGGTGGCACCTCTACACGTGCAACTGCTCGCTCAAGCGCTCCGCGCTGGCCGAGGTCGGTGGCCTCGACGCGACCGGCTTCCCGTTCGGCTACGAGGACCTCGACCTGGCCCGGCGGATCGACGAGGCCATCGGGCTGACGTTGGTGGTGGCCCGTGATGCCACCGCCGAGCACGAGCACACGATGACCCTTGAGCAGTGGACCCATCGGGTCCGGCGCATCGCGCCGAGCGAGCGCCGCTTCGTGGCCCGCTACCCCGACGCCAAACCGCACTTCCACGACATGTTCGCCCACGCCGCCGCGGCCCCGGCCGTCCGGGGGCGTGCAGCGCGACTGGTCGGCCTGCTGCCGCGCAAGGGCCGCCTCGGCATCTCGGTGTGGATGCACGCCGAGCAGTGGTGGAGCCAGCAGTTGGCTCCCCACTTCCTCGAAGCCTGGGAGGCCGCCGCCGGAGAGGACCCCGGCCCCCCTCCCGTGAAGGAGCCGCTGCATGCGTAGCGCCGCGGCGCTCATCAGCGCAGCGCTCGCGTTCGGCCTTGGCGCCTGCGGCGGCGGCCAGGACGGCGGCGGCAATGTCCCGGCGGTGCCGTTCGGCTTCGCGGACGGCGCCTACGGCGGCGCAGACGCCCGGACGGCTGCCACGAAGGCCAAGGACGCGGGGGCCGAGGTCGTCCGCGTGCTCGTGCGATGGGACAGCGCCGAGCGGACCCGCGGCGCCGTCGACTTCGGCGCCGCCGGTGACGAGATCAAGGCCCTGACCGATGTCGGCATCACGCCGCTGCCCGTCATCACCAGCAGCCCGCCGTGGGCGCGCGACGCTGCCGACGGGTGTCCCGATCAACTCTGCCCGCCCGCGGAAGCGCGAGTCACCGACTTCGCCCGCTTCGCCGCCAAGGTCGTCGAGACGTTCAAGGGCGTCGAGGCGGTCGAGATCTGGAACGAGCCGAACTCGACGATCGACTGGAAGACCAGGACGGGACCCGACGCCAAGCGCTACGCACGGCTGTTGCAGGCGGCGTCGGATGCAATCCACGCCGCGGGCGCGAAGGTCGTCCTCGCAGGGCTGGCTCCCGTGGTCGACGACGCGCGGCGCGGGCGGATCTCGCCCGCCCGCTTCCTCAAGGCCGTCTACGCGACGGTCAGACCCGACAGCTTCGACGCGATCGGCGTCCACCCGTATCCACACGGTGGCGGGCTGCCCGCCGTCGACAGGATGCTCGACACCGTGCGCGCCGTCCGCGACCGCGCGGGCGACGGTGCCAGGGAGCTGTGGGCCACCGAGGCCGGCTACCCGACCGGGATGGCCGCGCGCAACGGCCTGCCGGACGTGCCCGGCGAGGTCTCCCCGGAGGCCCAGGGCACCCGGCTGTTGCAGCTGTACGACCACCTCGCCGCCATGCCCGACCTCCGGCTGATCCTCTTCTGGCGGCTCCGCGACGACGCCGCCGCGCCGGCGGAGCGCGGATACGGCGTGCTCAACGGAGACTGGTCACCCAAGCCGGGCTACTGCGCGCTGGCCGAGCGGTTCGGGAAGGGCTGCTGAAGGCCGCTCAGCGGCCCTCGAGCCGCGCAAGGTGGCCGATGTTGGCCCGGTCGCCCGCGTCGTCGCTGGGCGCCGTCGCAAACCAGGCGTCGAGGATCTCGTCGAGGAGAGCTGCTGACGTCGTGCGCAGGCTCAGCGCGAGGACGTTCGCGTCGTTCCAACGGCGCGCCCCCTCTGCCGTCGCAGCGTCACCGCAGAGCGCGGCGCGCACGCCATCGATCTTGTTGGCGGCGATCGACGCACCGGTGCCGGTCCAGCAGCACACGACGGCCTGCTCTGCCCGCCCGGCGGCCACGTCGCCCGCGGCTGCAGCACTGGCCCACGCCCAGTCGTCGCGCCCTTCGGGGGACAGCGCGCCGTGCTCAGCGGCGACCTCGTGACCACGCCGCCGGAGCGCGTCGCCCAGCACCGCGGCCACGCCCGTCATCTCGTCGGCGGCGATCGCGATGCGCACGCTCGGAGTATGCCAGCGCCCATCGTGCGTACCATGCCCGCCAATGGAGGCCGCTGGGGAGCAGCACGTAACGACCGCACGGGTCTCCCCGTGGCACCTGCGACTGCTCTACGGCGTCGGACCCAAACGCCTGGAGTGCCCGTGCTGCGGCTCGCGCTACCGGCGATTTTTGACCGCGGGCGCCACACGGCGTCCAAACGCCGTGTGTCCCGGCTGCGGCTCCTTCGAGCGCCATCGGCACATGTGGCTGGTGCTCTCGGAGGCGACGCCGCTGCTGCAACGCCCGCACCGGCTCCTGCACTTCGCGCCGGAGCCGCCGATCGAGCGGCGGCTGCGCGAGGTACCGGGCCTGGACTACGTGACCGCCGACCTCGAGGACGAGCGCGTCATGGTCCGGGCCGACATCATGGACCTCCCCTTCGAGGACGCGAGCTTCGACGCGGTCGTCTGCAGCCATGTGCTCGAGCACGTCCCCGACGACGCGCGGGCGCTGCAGGAGATCAGGCGGGTGCTACGCCCCGGCGGCTGGGCCCTGCTCGGCGTGCCGATCTTCCTCGAGCTCGACGAGACCGACGACGATCCGACCGTCACCTCTCCCGAGGAGCGCCGCGAGCGCTTCGGCCAGGACGACCACGCCCGTGCCTACGGGCTGGACTTCCCGGAGAGAGTGGCTGCGCACGGCTTCGAGGTGCAGGTCGAGAGCCCGCCCCCGGGCGACGCGGCCGCGCGTCTGGGCCTGTTGCCCCACCGAGACCTCTACGTCGCCCGGCCGCGTCACGCCTGACGTGCCTGCCGCGGTTGCGATCGCCGTCGTGTCCTGGAACACGAAGGCACTGCTCGACGACTGCCTGCGGTCGCTGCGCGCCGACCACGAGGCCGGCCGCGCGGAGGTCTGGGTCGTCGACAACGGCTCGACCGACGGCTCGCCCGAGCTCGTCGAGGCCGAGCACCCATGGGTGCGCCTGCACCGCAGCGACGAGAACCTGGGCTACGGCCCCGCGGTCAACGTGGTCGCCGGACTGACCACGACGCCGTTCGTCGCCGCCGCCAACAGCGACCTGCGCTTCGAGCCCGACGCCCTCGGCGAGCTGCTGGCCTGTGCCGCGCGCGAGCCGCGCGCCGGGTCCTTCGCTCCGCAGCTGATCATGCCCGGCGGGCGCACGCAGCACAGCGTGCACCCGTTCCCGACGGTACGCACCGGTCTGCTGCTGTCGACGGGCCTGGCCCTGCGTGGCCCGATCGCCCGGCGGCTGCCCATGGAGGGGCATTGGGACGCCTCGGTCGAGCGCGATGTCCCGTGGGCCCACGGGGCCCTGCTCATGGTCCGCCGTGAGGCGTGGGACGACATCGGCGGCTTCGACCCCGATCAATGGTTCTACGCGGAGGACATCGACATCGCCCTGCGCCTGCTGCGGGCCGGTTGGCGGACCCGTTACGTGCCGTCGGCGCGCGTGCATCACGAGGTGTCCGCCAGCGCTGCGGACCGCTGGAGCGACGGCGAGCGCGCGATCCGCACGCAGCGCTCCACCTACGCCTGGCTGGCGCACCGCCGCGGCCTCGCCTACGCCCGGGCGGTCGCACTCGCGCACCTCCTCGGGCCGTCCGTGCGCGCCGCCGCGCTCACCGCTGCGTCGCGGCTGGCGGGTCGTTACCGCGGCCGTGCGGCCGTCCAGCGCCGCTACGTGGCGATGCACCGCACCGGACTGGAAAGCCGTGCGTCGCTGGATCTTCACCGGCGGGGAAGGTGAGGACGGCAGGCCGGCGGGAAGACGCGCTGCATCGGGGTGTCGCGAGGGACCTTCCTGCTACCGTCGTCGCGCTTCAGATGAGGGCGGCTGAGTGCGCACGGATGTTGGGCGCTCGCATCACGATCAAGGGGACACGCGAAGCAGCATGAGGAACGAGCCGAGATACGGGTCCCTGCGGGACTACCTGGAGGTCGTGCGCCGGCACCGGCTGCTGATCCTGCTCGTGGTCGTGGTCTGCACCGGCGCGGCGGTCGGCCTGTCGGCCCGGGAGACGAAGTCCTACGAGGCCGACGCCTCGGTGGAGCTGCGCGACCTGTCGACCGACATCGCCCTCATCGGACGCTCACAGCTGCCCGTCCAGAACGCTGCGATCGAGGCGTCTGCCGCCGCTGCGCGCGTCAAGACGCTCGCCGTGGCCGAGGAGGCGCAGAAGCTCCTCGGCACGCAGACGCCGCCGCAGGTGCTGCGCTCCAAGGTCTCCTCGCAGGTCGAGCTGCGGACGACGTACATCGTCGCGACCGCCACTGATGAGAACCCGCGGACGGCGGCGCTCATCGCCAACGCCTTCGCGCGCGGCCTGGCGATCATCATCAACCGCGAGCAGCGCGCGCGCTTCGCCAACGCCGAGGAGTCGCTGCGCAAGCAGTACAAGGAGTTCCTCAAGGGCGGGCGGCGAAGCGACCTCGCCGACGCGACGCAGGTCGTCACCCGGGCCTCCTACGAGCAGGCGATCGCCCAGCTCGACTCGCTGCAGCGCATCGCCAAGCCGGCGATCCTCATCGAACCCGCAGAGATCCCGGGCACGCCCGTGTCCCCCAAGCCGGTGCGCAACGGCGTCCTCGGCTTCCTGGCGGGCCTCATCCTCGCCTTCGGCGCGGCCTTCATGCGTGATGCGCTGGACCGTCGTCTGCGCGGCGCGGCGGAGATCCGCGCCGAGCTGGGCAAGCCGATCATCGGCAACATCTCAAGCGACGGCCTTGGCGCGGTCTCCTTCGGGGCCAGCGGGGCGAGGAAGATGCCGGTCGAGGACGTCGAGGCCGCGCGGATACTCAGGACCAACCTCACCTACCTCGACGTCGACGCGCCGCCGAAGCTCATCGCGGTCACCAGCGCCCTGCCCGAGGAGGGCAAGTCGACCGTGGCGGCATCGCTGGCGACGGCGAGCGCGCTGGCGGGCCAGCTCACGCTGCTCATCGAGACCGACCTGCGGCGCCCGGCGTTGAGCGACCGCCTCGGCCTGACGCGCCAGCCGGGCCTGTCGGACTACCTCACCGGCGACGTGGGCCCGGCGGATGTCCTCCAGTCGCTCAAGCTCGGCGACCCGGATGACGCGTCCGCGCCGACGCTCGTCGTCATCGCGGCCGGTCGTGCGATCCCGCGGCCTGCCGAGCTGCTGCAGAGCCAGCGCATGGCAGCGCTGCTCGAGCAGGTCCGCGAGGCGTACGACGTCGTGATCATCGACACCGCGCCGATGCTGCCCGTCGTCGACACGCTCTCGTTGCTCCCCCGCGTCGACGCGATCGCGATCTGCGTGCGCAGCAAGCAGACCACCCGAGACCAGGCCCGCGCGCTCGTCAGCGCGATCAGCCGCGTGCCCGAGCGCCCGACGGGCGTCGTCGTCACCGGCATCTCGCGCCGCGACGAGGAGGCCTACGCCTACTACTCGTACGCGTACGCGTCCTCGACGTAGCCGTCCCCCCATGGCGACCAGCGCCGCCTACCGCATCCGTAGCGCCCATCCCCTCGCCTTCCTGGCCTGGTTGGTGCCGACGGCGCTGTTCGGCCTGCTGGTCGTGTACATCGGGCTGTCGCTCGTCGTGGTCCTGGCGGGAATCGGCATCGCAGTCGGTGCCTTTGCCGTCGTCCGCTGGCCAGTGCAGCTGATCGTCGGCCTCGTCGGGGCGACCGCGTTCTGGAACACCGCCCGCGCCTACGGCGTGCCCCTGCCGCGTTATGGCATGACGCTGATCGTCGCCCTCGGCTTCGCCGCGACAACCGTGCAGGCGCTGCTCTCGACGGCGCGCCGCGAGCGCGTCACGGTATGGCCGGCGACCATCGTGCTCGTCGCCTTTCTCATCGGGGTGTTTCTCTCGATCCCCTACGCGCCGACGCTGCGACCGGCCCTGCAGGGCTATCTACGCGAGTACGTCCCGTGGGTCCTGTTCCTCGGCCTGGCCTACTCGCAGCTCGGAGATGCCCGCCGCCTGAGCATGGCCCGGGGCATCGTGGCGGTGATCGCGCTGACCAGCGCGTATGCGTGCCTGCGGTATGCGATCGGCCCGTCGGTACGCGAGCTTGCGAACGCCTCGTCGTCGAACGACGTCGGCGGCGGCGAGGTGGCGCTGTTCGGGTCCTTCGCCGGGCGGCAGGAGCTCGGTGGATGGGTGGCGATCGCCCTGCCGTTCGCCCTGGCGATGGGCCTGGTGTGGCGCGACCGCTGGCGCCTGGTCGCCTTCGCGGGGGTGGCGATGGGCGCCGTCGCGACCTTCGGCGCCAACACGCGGATCGCGACGCTCTCGGGCGGCCTGGGCCTGTTCATGGTGCTCGCGCTGGCCGTCCTGTCCCGCTCGGCCCGAGGACGGTTCGGCGTGCTGGCGGCCACCGTGGTGGGCGTCGTGTTCATCGGCGGCGTCGCGTTCACGCTGACGGTCACGGGCGGCGAGAAGGCCGACCGCTATTCACGTCTGCTGACGCCCGATCGCGACATCCAGTTCAGCCAGCGCCAGGAGAAGTGGCGGGTGGTCGGCGAGGACCTCCACGGAAAGCCCTTCGGCTACGGCATCGGCACGGCCGGCAGCGCGCAGATCGAGTACGGCAAGTACATCCGGATCGAGAACTCGAGCATCGACAACTCCTACCTGACGATCAGCTACCAGTTCGGCTACGCGGTCGCCTTCGTGTTCCTGCTGATCATGCTCGGCATCCTCTACACCTTCACGAACAAGGCGCTGGCCGAGCCCGATCCGCTCCGGTCGGGGCTGGCCGCCGCGGCGGCCGGCGGGCTGACCGCGTGGTTGCTGCTGCTCACCGCCGGTCTCTACCTGGAGCGCTTCTGCACGCTCCTGCTCGTCGTCATCCTCGGGATCTCGGCCGGCGTCTTCACCACCGGGCCACGGGGGCTGCGTGGTTGAGCTGCCCTCAGCCAGCGTCGTCCTGCCGAGCAAGGACCGGCCCGACACGCTCCCCGCCGTCCTGAAGGCGCTCGGCGAGCAGGACGTAGCCGGGCTGGACGTCGAGTTGCTCGTGGTCGACAACGGCTCGGCGGCGCCTGTGATCGAGGCCGCCGAACGGGCGCTGGGCACGTTCTCCTATCCCGCGACGCTGCTGCGCGAGCCGCACCCTGGCGCGGCGGCCGCGCGGAACCGAGGCGTCGCCGCCGCGCGCGGTTCCGTCATCGTCTTCCTCAACGACGACGTCATCCCGACGGACCGCGGATGGCTGCGCGGCCACCTGGCGCTGCATGCCGAAGGCGACCCGCTGCGAGCGGTGCTGGGCCCGGTGACCTGGGCTCCCGGATCGCCGATCACGCCGATCATGAGCTTCCTCGAGCGCACCGGCCGCTCGCACACCTACGACGCGATCCCCCGCGGTGAGCGTGAACCCGCCGAGCTCTACGCCAACAACACCTCGCTCTGGCGGGACACGCTGCAGGCCAGCGGCGGGTTCGACGACCGCTACACCTCCTACGGCTGGCAGGAGTACGACCTGGCGCTGCGCCTCTTCGACGCGGGCCTGCGCGTCTCCTGGGCACCGCATCTGCTGGCCCACCACGACCACCTCCATGACTTCCCGGGAGCGGTCCGCCGCGCCGAGAAGGTCGGCGCGACCACCGTGCTCTTCAACGCCCTGCACGCCGGACGCGCGGGCCTGAAGTCACCGCACCCGCCGGCCTGGAAGGTGCAGGCCGGTCGCGTCCTTGCCACCGCGGCGACGCGGATGCCCGACCCGGGCCGGCTGCCCCGTCCGCTGTCGGACCGCCTCTATGCCTTGGCGTTGGAGTCCGCGATGGCGCGCGGCTTCGCTCGTGGAGCACGCGAGCACCGGGGTGTCGCATGATCGACGTCGTCATCCCGACCTACCGCGGCGAAGAGCGGCTGACGCGGTGCCTGGCCGCGCTGGCGAGCGACGGACCCGAGCATCACGTCTACGTCGTCGATGACGCCTCAGGCGATGGCAGCCCCGAGCGCGTGGCCGCGGCGCACCCGCACGTCACGGTGCTCGTCCGCGAGGTCAACGGCGGATTCGCCGCCACGGCCGACCACGGGATGCGCGCCGGGACGGGCGATCACGTCGTCCTGCTCAACGACGACGCCTACGCGGAGCCCGGCTTCCTCGCCGCGATCGTCGAGCCGCTGGAGGCCGACCCGCGCTGTGGCATGGTCGCGGCGCTGATGGTCCGCCCTGACGGGCAGGAGGTCGAGGGCCTGGGCATCGAGGCCGACGACACCCTCGCCGGCTTCTCCCACGGGTGGGGCACCACGCGTCACGACGCGCACCGCCTCGCCGCTGGCGCCCCGCTGGGCCCGTCGGGAGGCGCAGGCGCCTACCGTCGCGCGGCGTTGGAGGACGTCGGGTTCCTCGACCTCAACATCCACGCCTACAACGAGGACCTCGACCTCGCGCTGCGGCTGCGCGCAGCGGGCTGGACCTGCGGTGTGGCCCCGCAGGCGGTCGTGATCCACGAGGGTGGCCAGAGCTTTGGCACCCGGTCGGCCCGGCAGCTGTGGGCCAAGGGCCACAGTCGCGGCTACCTGCTGCGCAAGTACGGGATACTCCGCCGCCCGATGACCGCAACCCGCGCGTTGGTCAACGAGGCCGCCACCGTCGGCTTCCAACTCCTGAAGGACCGCAGCGCCGCCGGCGCGCGCGGACGCCTCGAGGGGTGGCGCGCCGCCCGCGGCATTCGTGCCAACGCGCCGGCGGACGCGCTGACGCCGGGGATCTCGCCCCTGGAGGCCGCTCGGCGCCGGAGGGCCTACGGTGCCTGACACGACCACGACCCCGGCTTCGCGCGAGTTGTCGGCCCAGGCCGTCCTCCCCGACCCCGCCGAGCGGCCGCCCGTCAGCATCTGCATCCCGTACTTCGGCGACGACGACGACGCCAACGCGCTGCTTGACGCCCTGGAGGTCGTCCGCCTCGGCCCCGACGACGAGATCGTCATCGCCGACAACACCGACGACGGCGTCATGGCCCGGATCGGCCCGCAGCGCGGCTGGCCGCACCTGGTCGTCGTGCGCGCCACCAAGGAGCACTCCAGCTACCACGCGCGCAACGTCGCCGCCGCGGCCGCTCGCCATGACTGGCTGCTCTTCACCGACAGCGATTGCCAGCCCTGGCCGGAACTGGTCGACGGCTACTTCGCCGAGCCGATCCCCGACGACGTCGGTTGCCTGGTCGGACCGGTCATGCCACGCGGCGATCAGGAGGGCTGGGTCGCCGCCTACGCCCGCACGCGCACGTCCAACAAGCAGGAGATGCATCTGCGCAACCGCTACCGGCCGTTCGGCGTCACCGCCAACGTGTGCGTGCGGCGGGAGGCGTGGGCGTCGATCGGCGGGTTCCACGAGGGCATCCGCTCCGGCGGGGACTGCGACTTCGGCTGGCGCCTGCAGGACCTCGACTGGAAGCTGGCCTACCGGCCGGTGCCCGGCGTGGACCACGACCAGCGCGAGACGATCAAGGCGGTCTGGCGGGTCAACGCGCGCTACGGCGCCGGCCGCCGCTGGCTCAACGTGCGCCACCCCGACTCGCGGATGCGCCCGAAGGTCGTGCGGCCGGTCGCACGGTGCATCGCGGCCGCAGGCTGGTGGGTGCTGCACCTGCAGCCGCGCAGGGCGTTCTACAAGCTCGTCGACGCGTCGGTCATCAGCGCCGAGGTGACCGGATCCCTGCTCGGCAACCGGCCCGAGGGCATGGACCCGCCCGAGCGGCCCGCGCCTCCGGCCGTGCCGATCTGCGTGCTGGCCGACACGTTTCCCGAGGTCAGCGAGACGTTCATCTCCGCCGAGGTCCACGCCCTGCGGCGCGCCGGCTTCGACGCCCGCGTGGAGGCCCACGGCCGGGCTCGCCGGCCCGACATGGCCCAGTCGCTCGGCCTGCCCGTCGACTACGTCGAGGACGACGGGCCGCTGCGCAAGCTCGGCGACCTGTTGTGGCTGGTCCGCCGCAACCCACGCGCGTGCCTGCAGGACCTGCGCGACCAGCGACGCTGGCGCGCCGAGGACAACCCGCTGCCGCTGCGCAGCATCGCCTCGCCGGCGCGGCGCGTCGTCGCGCACGACGAGCGTCACCTCCACGCGCATTTCGCCGCCGGTGCCGCGCTCACGGCGATGCGGATCAGCCGGCTGATCGGCGTGCCCTACAGCGTCACGGCGCATGGCTACGACATCTTCAGCCGCCGGATGAACCTCACCGAGAAGCTCGAGGGTGCAGCGTTCGCCACGACCGGCAGCGAGTTCACGCTGGCCGAGTTGCAGCGCCACGCGGGGAGCGCCGCCACGCGGCTGCACAAGATCGTCATGGGCGTCGACAGCGTGCGCTGGACGCGCACCGCGCCGCAGCCCGCATCCGGTCCGGTGCTCGCCGTGGGACGCCTGGTCGAGAAGAAGGGCTTCTCCACGCTCGTCTCCGCCGCCGCGCTCCTGCGAGACGCGCCGGGCTTCGAGGGCATCCTCATCGTCGGTGAGGGCCGCCTGCGCGGGGAGCTCGAGCGCCAGATCGCCGAGCTCGGGGTGGCTGACCTCGTGACCCTGGTCGGAGCCGCCCCGTCAGAGGACGTACGCCACGCGCTGGAAACCGCTGTCGTCGTCGCGGTGCCCGCCGTCATCGCCGAGGGCGGGGACGCCGACTCGATGCCGGTCATCGCCAAGGAGGCGCTCGCGATGGAGGTCTGCGTGGTCGCCAGTGACGTCGCCGGCCTGCCGGAGGTCGTGCACGAGCCGTTCGGTCGCCTGGTCCCCCCGGCCGATCCCGAGGCGCTGGCGACCGCTCTGGCCGCCTTCCTCGCGCTGACGCCGCAGGAACGCGCCGAGCGCGGAGCCGCTGGGCGTGCGTACGTCACCGGCGAACTGGGGCTCGACGCCCAGACCGCGCAGCTCGGTGAGCTGATCCGGGACGCCATCGCAGGTGTCTGAGCGCGTCCTGCTGGACGTGCGCCGCACCCGTCCCGGCTCCGGGGTGGCCCGCGTCATCGACGCCTGGCGACCGCACGCCCTGGACGACCCCGACGTCGTCCTGCTGGAGGGCCACGAGCTGGTGGACAGCTCGCCGGACCCTCGCGAGCCGCGCGCCCTGCGGGCTGCGATGAAGGCCGCCGACGCCGCCCTGCTGCACCCGGTGTACCCCTACGTGGTGCTCCCGCGGGGCGTCCGCTCGCTGGTCATGCTCCACGACACGCTGCAGATCGACGCCGGAGGGCTGCGCGGGGCGGTGTTCAACCGCCTGATCCGCTGGAACCTGCGGCAGTCCGCCGGTGTGCTGACGGTGTCCGAGTCGGCCAAGGCGTCCCTCGTCGACCGGCTCGACCTCGACCCGGACCTCGTCCACGTCGCCCACAACGGCGTCGTGACCGAGCCCGCGGGCACTCCGGCCGAGGACCCGTACGTCCTCTACGTCGGCAACGTCAAGCCGCACAAGCACGTTCCCGAGCTGCTGACGTGGGCACCTGAGGTCCTCGGCGCCGCCGGGCTGCGCCTCATCGCCGTCGTCCCGGATGCCGCGAAGGAGCGCTTGGCCGCCCGCGCGCCTGCCGGCGTCGAACTCCGCGCCAACGTGTCCGACGACGACCTCGGCGTGTTGCGGAGACACGCGACGTTCTACGTCTCGCTGGCCGAGGGCGAGGGTTTCGGACTTCCGCCGTTGGAGGCCGCCGCCGCGGGCGTGCCCAGCGTGCTCCACGACTCCGGCGCCCACCGTGAGGTCTGCGGCACAGGTGCGAGCTACTGCACGCTGGACCGCGACCACTTCCGCGACGCGGTGCAGGCGTTGCTGCGCGACCGGGCGACCTACGCGGCCGCCGCGCACGCACGGGCGCACGAGCTGACCTGGGACGCCAGCTGGGCGTCGGCCCGCGCGGCGCAGCGCGCGGCCCTTGCGCGTTAGCGCCTGGCCTTCTCGACCTGCGCGCGGATGCCGTCCTGGAAGGCCTGGACGGAGAAGCGCTGCGCGTTGGCGACGGCCGCGACCGGGGCCATGCGGTCAAGCGCGTCGGACCGCAGTGCCTCGGCCAGCGCGTCCACGTCGCCCTCGGGTACGAGGAGTCCCGTCTGCCCGTCGCGGACGGTCTCCCGGGCACCGCCAGCGTCAGCGGCGACCACCGGTCGTCCTGAGGCCTGGGCCTCGACCGCGGTGATGCCGAACTCCTCGACGTTGGGCATCACCAGGCAGCGGGCCCGCGGGTACAGCGCGGCGAGAGCGGTGTCGTCGATCCGGCCGAGGAACTCGGCGTGGTCGCCGTGCAGCTGCTTCAGGCGCGCCTCGTCGGCCCCGCCACCGACAACCTTGGCGGGTACGCCGGCCCGGCGGCACGCGTCCAGCGCCACGTCAACCCGCTTGTGACGCACGAGCTCGCACACGATCAGCGCGAAGTCCTCCGGCGTGCCCACGGCGAAGCGCTCGAGCTCGACCGGCGGATGGACGATCTCGGCGTCCACGTCCCAGTAGCGCCGAATCCGCTCACGCGAGATCTCCGAGATCGCGATGTAGCGCGTGCCGCGACGTGCGGCCTCGAGGTCCCAGCGGCGGACGCGGTCCAGCGTCCGGGCCACGAGCGGCCGCAGCGGCGCAGGTGCCTGCGCGATGCCGGCTTCGCGCTCGTACCAGGCATACCGGAAGGGTGTGTAGCAGTAGCAGACGTGCGCGGCCCCCTCGTCGGGCCGGATGCCGTGGGCGAAGGCGCTCGAGGAGGAGATCACGACGTCGTGCCCGGCCACGGGCAGCCGCTCGGCCGCCCACGGCAGCACCGGCAACAGGGCCTTGAAGGTGCGCTGTCGCGCACCGAGCCGCTGCAGCGGCGAGGTGCGCACCGGGTGTCCGGCGAGCCGTCCGTCGAAGACTGCGCCGTCGTAGAGCAGCGTCGAGATCGGCGCACCGGGATACATGTCGCAGATCGCCGCGAAGGATCGCTCCGCCCCGCGCATGACGAGGAGGTAGTCGTGGACGAGGACGGTCACCGGGCGGCAATCTAATGACCCGGGCCTGCGCTACGGTGCGCGACCGGTGCGCGTCGCCCTGCTCAGCCCGACCTATTGGCCCGAGGTCCGCCGTGGCACCGAGCGGATGGTGCACGACCTCGCCGTGGGGCTGGCGGCTGCCGGACACACGCCGCAGCTGCTGACGTCCCATCCGGGACGCCTGCCGACCCGGTCGGTGGACGATGGCGTGCCGATCCTGCGGCTGCCCCGTCCCGGCGGGCGGGCCTGGCAGCGGGCCGGCTTCGGTCCGCACACCGCCCACCTGCCGCTGGAGGCGATCGCGCTGGCCGCCGGCCGACCCGACGTCGCCCATGCCTTCTACCCCACCGACGCAGCCGTCGCGTCCGCCTGGGGGCGGCTGCGCCGCAGGCCGACCGTTTTCTCGGTCCAGGGGGTGCCCAGCGCCAGTGCGATGCGCGCCCACCCCCGCACCTTGGCCCTGTGGCAGCGTGCGGCCCGCGACTGCGACGCGCTGCTCGCGCTCTCCGGCCCCGCGGCCGACGCAACCGAGGCCGAGCTGGGCGTGCGACCTCGCGTCATCCCGCCCGCCGTCGACATGCAGCGCTTCCGGCCGGCCGCTGCGCGCCATCCTCAGCCCACCATCCTGTGCGCCGCCGCGCTGGACGACCCTCGCAAGCGAACCGACCTCCTGCTGGCGGCATTTGCACTCGTGCGCCGGTCCCGGCCCGATGCGCGGCTGGTCGTCGACCGGCCACGCCGCGATGGAACCGTCGCGACAGGTGAAGGCGTCGAGATCTGCGACCTGTCCACCGACGGCCTGCCCGAGTCCTATTCGGCGGCGTGGGTGAGCGCGCTGGCCTCCGCCAAGGAGGCGTTCGGCCTCGTGCTGGCGGAGGCGCTGGCCTGCGGCACCCCCGCAGTCGGCGCCGCGGAGGGAGGCGCCGGTGAGATCATCGACTCCGATGCCGTGGGCCGGGTCTTCGCGGGCGACACTCCCGAGGCGGTCGCCGACGCATTGCTCGGCGCGCTCGACCTCGCCGCCGACCCGACGACCGCGGCCGCCTGCCGCAAGCGCGCCGGCGCGTTCAGCGTCGAGCGACTGACCGCCGCGCACATCGATCTGTACACCGAACTGCTGGAGGCCCGCCGATGACGCGGATCGCCGTCGTCCTGGCCACCCATGACCGTCGCGACCGGCTCGCGGCGCTCCTGGAGTCGCTGCGTGCGCAAACCGTCGAGGACTTCGCCGTCGTGGTCGTCGACGATGCCTCCGAGGACGGCACGCCCGATCTGCTGGCCTCCGCGGAGGGCCTGCAGCTGCACGTGATCCGCCACGACACGAGCGTCGGCCCGTCGGTGGCGCGCGATGACGGCTGGCGCGCGGTCGACGCCGAGCTCATCGCGTTCACCGACGACGACTGCGAGGTGGCGCCGGACTGGCTGGAGCGCCTGCTGGCCGCGCACGCCGAGCACCCCGGCGCGATCCTGCAGGGAGCGACCGAACCGATCGAGCGCGAGCGCGGACGGTTGGGTCCCAACGCGCGCACCCAGATCGTGCGCAAGGCGGGGCCCCGCTTCCAGTGCTGCAACATCGCCTATCCGCGCGCGGTGCTCGAGCACGTCGACGGCTTCGATCGCACCTACGGCTGGGGCGGCGAGGACGCCGATCTCGCCTGGCGGGCGATTGAGGCCGGCACCCCGGTGCGCTGGGTGCCGTCAGCGAAGGTGCAGCACGCCGTGAACCTGTCGGGCCCGGGGGCGCTGCTCCGCTCCGCCGGCAAGTTCGGCGGGGCGATGCGCCTGTACCGGCGCCACCCGCAACTCCGCGAGGAGGACCTCGTCTGGGGGCTCTTCTGGAAGCCGTCCCATCAGCTGCTCCTCCAGGCGCTCGCCGGCGCCGTGCTGTCCCGCCGCCACCCGGCCGCGCTGCTTCTCGCCTACCCCTACCTCAAGCACCTCGAGCGACGCTGGGCGGATGCTCCCCAGTGGGCGCCGCTGCTGGTGGCCTACGACATCCTCGAGACGCTGCACACGGTGCGCGGCGCCGTCGAGCACCGCACCATCGTCATCTGACGTCCTCCATCAGCTCGTGCGAGACCGGGCGCTCGCGCCGTCGGACCCCCCGACCGTGCGGAAAGACGGCGCACGCCAGCACCAGGGCAGGCACCGTCACCGCCGGCATCTGCCAATCCCAATCCACGGCGCTGTGCACGAGCCACACGGTGAAGGCGCCTCCGACCGCGGCCGACTGCGAGCGGCTGAGACCGCCGGGCCGGAGGCGCGCGCGCACCACGGCGGTCGTGACGGCAGCCAGGAAGGTGAGCAGCAGCGCGGCGCCGACGATCCCCAGCTCCCCCAGGGTCTCGACCTCCAAGGAGTGCGCGTTGGCAACGGTCTCCCCGATCGGGCGGTCGGCCAGCCAACGGACCTGGAAGCTTCCCGCGCCGTCGCCCGCCAGGGGCGCATCCGCGAACTCGTCGAGCGCCACGCGGTAGAGGTCCGAGCGCGAGCCCTGGGCGCCGGCAGTCACGCGGGCCGAGCCGCCGGCGGCGGGCGTCCCTGACGGCGCCATGAACTCGTCCCACTGCCGGTCGACCCAGTCTTCGGCCTTGATCATCTGGCGCGCGGCGAAGCCGTCGGCGTCAGCCGCCCGCGCTGCGTAGCCCACGACGAAGACCGCCGCGAGCAGACCGAGTCCGCCGAGCAGGACTGGCCGCGCCACCCGGTCGACCTTCCGCATCAGCTCGGGTGCAGCCCGCGTGATGCCGACGAACGCGAGCGTCCCTGCGACGATGAGGCAGATCGTCACCAACTGGCCCGCGAACGCGTGGCCGGCCGCCTCCTGCCCAGCGTCGGCGTTCGGGTCGTCGGTCAGCGCAGGGTAGGCCTGCAGCCGGGCGATCGCCGCCGCCGCGGCGACGCCGACGATGCCGCCCGTCAGCAGCAGCGACCCGCGGTGGGCGCTGAGCAGCACCAGGGCGGCCAGCCCTATGAACAGCGCTAGCCAGGCACCGCGAGAGAGGGACAGGTACATCGTCACGGTCATGAGCACGGACGCGACGCCCGACGTGCTCCGCAACGCCCAGTGCGTCCGGGGATCAGCGGCCAGGCCGAAGGCCAGCACCGCGGCCAGGGCCGCGAGGCAGCCCAGGGCGTTCCAGTAGGTCAACGGGTAGGCGAGCCGGAAGCTCCCGAAGGCCGAACCGGGCTCCCGGATGAGGTCGGGGAACAGGCGTGCGACCAGGCCCGCTCCGCAGATGAGCACGCAGACCCCGAGCACCCCCCAGACCAGGTGGAGGGAGAAGCGGCCCGACCCGGCGGCGATGATGCCGAGGGTGAGCATCCCGATGTACGCGAGATCCCGTTGCATCAGGTCGATGGCCGCCGACGGCGTGGCCGACCACAGGCTGCTCAGGCCGGTCCAGAGCGCGAGACCCACCAGCGCCGCGATGCCCACCAGCGCCTCCGTCGACAACCCGAAGCGCGGACGGACCGCAGCCAAGAGCACCGACGCGGTGATGAGCGAGACGGCTCCGGCCCGCAGGTAGGCGGGCGGGAAGTAGCCGCTGGCGTCCCACGCCATCCGCAGCACGACGAACGCGAGGACGATGCCTGCGCCCGCAGCCGGGATCGCTCGAAGGAGGCGTTCGCGGGTCGACGTCCGCGTGCGGACCCGCCGCACCCACTCGCCTCTCATCTCGGGGGTCGCCACCGCCCGCGAGCATATGGACGCGGGCGCGGCGGCGCGTCGCACGCTCTAGGGTCGATGCGGATGGCTCCGCCGCGTTTGCGTCATAGGTCCACCCCACGCTGGATCGGCCCCGCCGTGGCCGTCATCGCGCTGCTGGCCGGCGTCTACCTGGCCGGCACGCTGCACGATGAGAATGTCCTCAAGCAGGCCAACCGGGCCGGTCGCCAGGGGGACTACGCGCAGGCCATCTCCGAGGCCCGGCGTGTGACACGTGCGCCCACCGCCGCGCGAGCCCGCGCGGTGGAGGCCTTCGCCGCGCTGGCCGCGGGGAGGCTGCAGGACTCGGTCAACGCGTTCGCGGCGGCGGTCGAGGCTGCGCCGAACGACTGGAAGGTCCGGCGTGGCTACGCAGAGGCGTTGCGACGCGCCGGTTTCCGGGGTCTCGCAGACCGGCAACTGGCCCGTGCCGTCGCGCTGAACCCGGCCCTCGCGTTGCCCCCAGGATTCCGCGGCTGAAAAGGTTGCCTACCAGACCAATGGATGGACTTTCTCAGTGCTGACCCTTAGTCTGCCCGCGAGAGGAACTGCACGGTCAGCAGGGACTTCGGGGGCGAGTGAACAACAGTGGGGGGCGCTTCGTGCGCGACTCAGGGACCGCTGCGGAGCGGTCGATCAGGGACGAAAAGGCTGAAACGGACGACAGAGCGGTGATCAGGCCGCTGCGACCCGTTGTCGCGCCGTACGAGGCGCCGCGGCTCGTCCCAGCATCCGACACGCCGTCCTCCCCGTCTGTCCTCTACGGTGCCGACGTCGCGATCTCGCGGCGCGACACCCAACGCCGTCGCGCCCTCGCGGCTGCCGACGGCGCGTCGCTCCTCGCCGCCTACGGCCTGATGCTGGCGATCGCCCCGCCGCAGCACACGCCCAACGGCCTGTGGCTGCTGCTGGCGCTTCCGGCCTGGGTCCTGCTGAACAAGATCCTGCGGCTGTACGACCGCGACGCCAACCTCATCCACAAGTCGACGCTCAACGAGCTGCCGACGATCGTGCAGTCGATCTCCCTGGGCGCGGCGCTGGCGTTCATGTTCGGTCCGGTCCTGGGTGCGGGCGCCACCGTCGAACGCCCGCAGGTCATCGCCTTCTGGGCGGTCGCGTGCGTGCTCATGCCCATGTTCCGCTACACGACGCGGGCGCTCGTCCGTCGGGGCACCGAACCGGAGCGCGTGCTCATCGTCGGATCGGGTCATGTGGCGTCGCTGGTCGCCCGCAAGCTGGAGCTGCACCCCGAATACGGCGCGACGATCGCCGGCTACGTGGACGTCCCGCTGGAGGGTGACGGCGCGGTCCGCGGCGAGGGCATCACCCGCCTCGGCGGCGTGCAGGACTTCGAGGCCGTCTGCCGCGAGCACGAGGTCGAGCGCGTCGTCATCGCGTTCTCCTCGCTGGCACACGAGTCGCTGTTGGACATGATCCGCGTGTCCAAGCGTCTGCACCTGAAGATCTCGGTCGTCCCGCGGCTGTTCGAGGTCATCGGGCACAGCGTCGAGATCGACCAGATCGAGGGCATGACGCTGCTCGGCCTGCGTGGTCTCACCCGCACGCACTCGACGCTGCTGCTCAAGCGCGGCGTCGACATCGTCGGGGCATCGCTGATGCTGCTGGTCGCGGCACCGGTGATGATCGCTGCGGCGATCTTCGTGAAGCTCAGCTCGCCGGGGCCGGTGCTCTTCGTCCAGCAGCGCGTCGGCCGGCAGAACAAGACGTTCCCGATGTACAAGTTCCGCACGATGGTCGTCGGCGCCGACGACATGAAGGCGGACATCGCCCATCTCAACGAGCTCGACGACACGCGGATGTTCAAGATCGCCGACGATCCGCGGATCACGCGCGCCGGCCGGATCCTGCGTCCGACGTCGATCGACGAGCTCCCGCAGCTGCTCAACGTCCTCCGTGGCCAGATGTCGCTGGTCGGCCCGCGTCCGCTGGTCCCGGCCGAGACGGACCACATCATCGGCTGGCACCGTGCGCGTCTGGACCTGACGCCCGGGCTGACCGGGCCGTGGCAGGTCATGGGCCGCAACGCGATCCCGTTCGACGAGATGGTCAAGCTCGACTACCTCTACGTCGCCGAGTGGTCGTTGTGGAACGACATCAAGCTGTTGCTGCGCACACTGCCCGTTGTCGTCGGGCGGCGCGGATCCTGACCTCGCGAGCTACGCTTTCGGCCAAGGGGGCGCGTGGCACGGATACGCCGCAAGACGCGCCAAGATTGGTGGAAGAGCAATGAGCGAGCACGTCGCGTCAGGGGGCCAGTTGGGAGCACGCTGCGAAGCCGCAGTGCGTGCGATGACGGCCTCGTTGGTCCCAGGTTCCGAGCCGGCAGCGCGCCTTGCGCTGAACCGGGCGGCCGCTGCTGTGGCCGGACGGCCGCACGGGCCCGGATACGACGCGCTGGTGCGCATCGCTGCGCGCGGTGCTGCCGCGGAGTACATGGTCCCCGCAGGTGGCGGGCGGCGCCGCGGATTGCGCCGCACGCCGGACGCCTGTCGCCAGGTGCCGCAGATCATGGCCGCGCAGATCGCCGGCCGGCTCGGTGCAGCCGATGTCGAGCGCCTCGAGCGCCACGTCTCCCGCTGCCCCGACTGTGGTGACCTGCGCGCGCAGTTCGCTGCCGCCGACGCAGCCTTCACCACCGCCCTGACCGTCACGCCCGACGTTCCCCAGCACGACGAGGCCGTCGACTGGCTCGCCGAGCCCGCCGTGGTCGAGCAGGCTGCCGCTGCCGCTGCTGCCGCCGAGCGCGAGGCCGCCGAGCAGGCCGAGGCCGCCCGCCTCGCCGAGGCCGAGCGCCTCGCCGCCGAGCAGGCCGAGGCGGAGCGCGTAGCTGCGGCAGAACGCGCGGCGGCTGAGCAGGCCGAGTCCGAGGCCGCCGCTGCGGCCATCGCCGAGGCCGAACGCATTGCCGCCGAGCACGCCGAGGCCGAGCGCCTTGCGCGTGAGCTTCAGGAGGCAGAGCGCCTCGCGGCCGAGAAGGCTGCCGCAGAGGCCGATGCCACCCGCGTCGCCGCAGAGCAGGCCGACGCCGCACGCCTCGCCGAGGCTGAGCGCCTGGCCGCCGAGCAGGCCGAGGCAGAGCGCCTGGCCGCCGAGCAGGCCGAGGCAGAGCGCCTGGCCGCCGAGCAGGCCGAGGCAGAGCGCCTGGCCGCCGAGCAGCGGCTGGTGCGCGAGAAGGCCGAGCGCGAAGCCGCGGCTCGTGCTGAGGAGGATCGCGTCGCGGTCTCGCGGGCGCGCGCGAACGAATCGGTCGTCCCGATCGGCGTGGCCGGCGAGGCCGCCGCGGCGCACCGTGCTCCCGAGGAGTGGCAGATCGGCGACCGGGCCGATGTCCGCCTCGGGCACGACGCCAGCGCCTGGACCGCGTTCGTCGGGTCGACCGCGCAGCCCGCCGCGGAGCCTGAGCGGGTCGACAGCTGGCTGACCACCGAGTTCGAGGCCGTCAGCACCGCCGCGCCGCTGCCGGACACCGCACCCGCCGAGTGGGTCATCGGCGAACGTCCCGACGTCCCCGACCTTGACGGTGACGACGCCGACTGGGTGCCGGACGGCACCGAGCGCACCAACGTCCTCGACACCGCGCTGCCCGCCGTCGGTGGGCCGTCCCGCCGACGGCGAGGACGTGGCGCCGCCATCCTGCCGATCATCGTCGTCCTCGGTGGCGGCACCGCCATCGCCGCGATCGCCGGCGGCGGTAGCGGCGACAAGGCGCCTGCCGTCCCCGTGGCCGTCGCGCCTCCCGGGCCGTCCGCCGAGCAGATCGCTGCGGAGAAGGCCGAGAAGGAGGCTGCTGCCGCCAAGAAGGAGGCCGCTGCCGCACGCAAGCGGGCCGCCGACAAGAAGCGGGCCGCCGCCAAGCGCAAGAAGCGGGCTGCCGCCAGGCGCCGCGCCGCTGCGAAGCGCAGGTCCGCCGCCCCGGCCTCCGCCGCAGCGCGCACGCCCGTGCGGACCCCGGTGTACACGCCGCCGGCCGGCTCGGGCTCCAGCGGCTCGGGCAGCGGCAGCTCCTCGGGCTCGGGCAGCTCCGGGTCCGGCAGCTCCGGGTCCGGCGGCACCAAGGGCTCCAGCGGCTCGGGCTCCAGCGGCTCGGGGTCCGGCGGCTCCAAGGGCTCCAGCGGCTCGGGCTCCAGCGGCTCCGGGTCGGGCGGCTCCGGGTCCAGCGGGTCGGGCTCCGGCAGCTCCGGCGGCTCCTCCACCCCGGCCCCATCGGGCCCGTCCGGCGCCGCGCCGTCGGGCGACAGCGGTCGTAACCCCAACCCCGGTCAGTGATGCACCTGTCTCCGCGTCTGATCGTCGCCGCAGGCGGCGTCCTCGTCACGCTGCTCGTCGCGGTGCCCGCGCACTCCACGAGCCTCCCCGCCCGCACGCTGCGGCTGTCCACGGCTGCCGACGGCACCGGCGCCGACGGCAGCAGCGAACGGCCGGTGCTGTCCAGCTCCGGCCGCGTCCTGGCGTTCGACACGACCGCGACGAACATCATCGGCCCGGACGTCAACGGCCCGGTGCGCGACGTCGTCGCCATCGACCTCGCGACCAACGAGCGCCGCCTCGTCAGCCAGCCGCCCAGCGGCGCGGCGCCCGACGGCATCTCCCTGGACCCGTCGGTCAACAGCGACGGGCAGAAGATCACCTTCACCTCGGTGGCGACCAACCTGGTCCCCGGCGACACCAACGGCCAGGCCGACATCTTCCTGCGCAACGGCCGCGACGCGATCCAGCGCGTCAGCGTCGCCACGGGCGGTGGCCAGAGCAACGGGCAGTCCGGCGAGGCCGACGTCTCCGCCGACGGCAACCTCGTCGTCTTCACCAGCGCCGCGAGCAACCTCGTCGCCAACGACACCAACGGCCAGCCCGACGTCTTCGTGCGCGACCTGAAGGCCGGGACCACCGTCCGGGTCAGCATCGGCAGCAAGGGCGTGCAGGCCAACCAGCGCTCGATGTCCCCGGCGATCAGCGCCAACGGGCGCTACGTCACGTTCGCGTCGTTCGCGAGCAACCTCGTGGCCAAGGACAACAACGGCGTCAGCGACATCTTCGTCCGCGACATCCAGAAGGGCACGACCGAGCGGGTCTCGGTCGCCACCAGCGGACGCCAGCAGAACAAGGGCGCCACGCCGCCGTTCGTGCAGGTCTCCGACATCTCCGAGGACGGCCGCTACGTCGTCTTCGACTCCGACGCGACGACCCTCTACGCCAACGACATCAACCAGCACACCGACGTCTTCCTGCGCGACCGCAAGAGCGGCACGACCACGCTGGTCAGCGCGAGCTCGACCAACGTGCAGGGCAACAACGACTCCTTCGCGCCGCGCATCAGCACCAACGGACGCTTCCTGAGCTTCCAGTCGTTCGCGACGAACCTCGCGCCGGGCGACGGGCCGCGCGAGGACATCTTCCTGCGCGACATCCGCCAGGGCACGACGAGCACGGTGACGGTCACCTCCGACGGCTCGCCGCGCGGCAGCGAGCAGGTCAGCCAGCTGCTGCAGCGCCCCGCCATCTCCAACGACGGCACGTTCGCCGCCTTCAGCTCCACGGTCACCAACCTGGTGGGAGACGACACCAACGGGCAGCAGGACGTGTTCGTGCGCCTCATGGATCCGCCGGTCGGCCGGCTGGTCTCGGCGCCCAAGAGGGACACGGCCGGCACGGTGAAGGTCGCCGCCGACGACCCGCTGGCCAAGACCTTCCTCTGCCAGTTCGACGTGCGGCCGGTGTTCGTCTGCGGTGCCGACATCAAGGTCAGGCCCGGCGACGGCGGCACCCTGCGTGTCCGGGCCGGCGGCGCGGGCATGCTCTTCGACACCGACCCGCTCGTCGTGCGCCTCAGCAACGACACGACAGGACCGAAGGTGCGGATCTCCCCGCTCCGGGGCAACAAGGCCCGGGTGCTGCGCGGTCGTGCCAGCGACAAGAGCGGCGTGCGCTCGGTCGAGGTCGGTGTCGTCTACCTCGGCGCGGGCGGCTGCTCCTACCTCACGGCACAGAAGCTCTTCAGCAAGCGCTTCACCACCGGCAACTGCTTCCGCAAGGTCCTCGTGAAGGCCACGGGCACCAAGACATGGCGGTTGCGCCTGCCGCGGAGCTTCATCGGCGCCTACGCGATCTACGCGCGCGCGACGGACAAGCTCGGAAACACGAGCAAGATCGTGACCCGGAAGGGCCTGGTCATCTGACGTTCCCGGTGCCCTCCGGACTACAGTGAGCGCTTGATGGAGGACGCGCCCAAGGCAGCCGTCACCCCCGCCGGGGTGCGCGACGGTGATCCGGCAGCGCTGCGCGGCTTGGTCCGGCGGCGCGGCAGCGCCGTGCTCGCGTTCTGCCAGGCCGTGTGCGACGCCGACCTCGCCGAGGTCGCGGCCGCCGAGACGTTCGCCCGTTTCCGCGCCGCTGTCGCGGCGGCGGACGACCCCGGCGGGCTCAACCCCGAGGTCCTGCTGCTCGGCGCGACGCGCCACGCCGCGGCCCAGTACGCGCGGACGTCCCTGGGCACGGGTGGTCTGTGGGGCCGCTTCGGGCGCGGGCGCACCGAGAAGGAACCGCTCTGCAGCCAGGTCCCCGAGCTGCTGGCCCAGCGGGCCGACGACATGCTCGGCCCGGCGGACCTGGACCGCCTTGCCGCCCACTTGGAGCGCGACGCCGGCTGCCGGGAGATCGAGGCCGCGTTCCGGCGCGCCGAGCGGGCCTACCGCAGCCCGTCGGAGATCCGGCTCGACGACGACCGCGAGCGGGCGCTGCTGGCCGCGCTGGCCGGCGCCGCCCCGCTGGTCGCTCCCGGATCCGAGCAGTTGCTGGAGCTGGTGGAGCCCGCCTGGGATGAGGACGACGACTGGGTCGAGGACGACGACGACCCGCCGGGCGCGGCCGAGCTCGCCGTCGCCGACCTGCCGCCGACCGAGGTCCATCAGCTCGAACCCGAGCCGGAGCTTGATCCGGCACCGTTCGTCGACGAGGACGCCGAGGCGGCGCGTGTGCAGGCCGAGCGCGCCGAGTTGGAGCGCCTGGCTGCCGAGGAGGCCGAGCGTCAGCGCGCGGCGGCCGCCGCGCAGGAGGAGGCCAGGCGGGCCGAGGCCGAGCGACTGGAAGCCGAGCGGCTCGAAGCCGAGCGCGCCGAAGCCGAACGCGCCGAGGCCGAACGCGCCGAGGCC
>CAYUDT010000015.1:0-66582 GCA_964443695.1 uncultured Conexibacter sp.
GTGGGGTTTACCTGGCCGCCGTGTCACCACGACGCCGGTGCGCTCTTACCGCACCTTTTCACCCTTGCCTGTGCACCCGAAGGTGCCATCGGCGGTGTATTTCTGTGGCACTTTCCCGCGGGTTTCCCCGGGTCGGTCCCCCGACCACCCTGCCCTGCGGTGTCCGGACTTTCCTCGAAGCCGAGCGAGTCGGCTCCGCGACTGCCTGACCTGCGAGACAGAACGGTAGCGCTCTGTGACTTCTGGCACACGGTCGCCAGGACAGATGCAACAGGGTTAGATTCGCGCTCTGTCCTGGGTCGAGATCTTCGCGGCGCTGCTGGTCGCCCACTTCGTGGGCGACTTCCTGCTGCAGACCGAGTGGCAAGCGCTGAACAAGCACAACGGCCTGCACGGCGGCACGCCGGAGAACCGGCGCGCGTTGCTCTCGCACGTCTGCGCCTACGCGCTGCCGTTCCTGCCGATGTTCGTGTGGATCGCAGATGAGCGCGACGCCACGGCTGCGGCCACCGCAGCTGCGATCACGCTCCTCACCCACCTCGTGCAGGACGACGGCAACCTGCTGGTCTGGTACGTGAAGGTCGTCAAGAAGACGGCCGCTCCGTTCGGGACGCCGCTGTGGATGGCGATCGACCAGAGCTTCCACATCTTCTGGATCTTCCTCGCCGCGCTCGCGGCGACGGCCTGACCCCGACGGTGGGGTCAGGACAGCGACGAGCCGCAGGAGCCGCAGTCGGCCCCACGCGCGCCCTCGGCGCGACGCATCGTCGAGCCGCAGACCAGGCAGGTCGCGGCGCGCCGGGCGCCGAGCGCCCGCCAGGTGCCGTTCAGGACGTCATCCAGCGACGCCGGCCCTGAGACCGGGGCGGCCGACGGCGGCATGTGCGTCGCCGTCGCCGTCGCGGCGAGCCGCGCCCGCAGCGGGGCGGCGGGCGCGGGAGCGGTGCCCGAGCCCTGAGCCCGGGAGGGCTTCGCGGTTTCGCGCGCGCGTGAGGAGGGCGGCGCGGTGAACATGTCCAGCGCCATCTGATGCCGCGGGGTGGTGGTCGGCGCCATGGTCACACGCTCCGGAACAGTCCGACGACCCGGCCCATGACCTTGACGTCCTTCGAGCGGATCGGCTCCATCGTCGTGTTCTCCGGCTGCAGGCGGACGTGGTCCGGCTCGCGGAAGAAGCGCTTGACCGTCGCCTCCTCCCCGACCAGCGCGACGACGATGTCGCCGTCGTTGGCGGTGTCCTGCTGGCGGACCACGACGTAGTCGCCCTCGAGCATGCCGATGTCGCGCATGGACTCACCACGCACGCGCAGGATGTACTCGGCGTTGGCGCCGCCGGCCACCTCCGGCACCTGCATGTACTCCTCGATGTTCTCCTCGGCGAGGATCGGCGCACCGGCGGCGACCGCGCCCACGACCGGGAGGCCCGGACCGGTCACCAACTGGCGGACGTTGTCCACCGCCTGGCCCATCTCGCGACCGACGCGGTCGAGCAGCTCGATGGCCCGCGGCTTGGTGGGGTCGCGCCGCAGCAGCCCGAGCTTCTCGAGGTTGGCCAGGTGGGCATGGACGGTCGACGACGACGCCAGGCCGACGGCCTTGCCGATGTCGCGGACGGTGGGCGGATACCCGAAGTCCTGCGAGTACCGCTTGATGAAGTCGAAGATCTCCTGCTGGCGCTTCGTCAGGTCCACGAGGACCACTCCTTGTCTGTCGTAACCGAGATCACTGAGACGAACATGTGTTCGAGACAGTAGCGAGGGCATCCGACGGAAGCAACGCGGGACCACGTCACGACAGCGATCGTGCAGCCTGGGCTACACTCACGCCCCCATCGCGCCGGTGGCGGAATTGGTAGACGCGCAAGGTTGAGGGCCTTGTGGGCTTTACGGCCCGTGGAGGTTCGAGTCCTCTTCGGCGCATGAACAGAACCCCCGCAACAGCGGGGGTTCTTTCGTTCCGGGACCGACCACGCGCGGCCGGCTACGCACCCCACCGCACCGCGCCCGGCATTCGGTCGACCACCGGGCACCCCCACATCCCTATCAACAACCACACGGTTGTTTGGTTGAAAAACCTTCAACGGTGAAGTACGGTCCCCGTAACACCACTGCACATTTGTGGAGAGGTGTAAGCGAACCGAACCATCCGCGACCCAGAGCACAGGTGACCCGCCGTGTCCTCGCCCATCAGCACCTCCACCCCCGTCGTCCACAACCTCGATGGACAGAACTTCGACGCCGACGTCGCCCACGGGCTGACCGTCGTCGACTTCTGGGCGCCATGGTGCGGGCCCTGCCGACAGATGGCCCCGCAGTTCGAGCGCGCGGCCCGGATGCGTCCGCAGTACCGCTTCGCGAAGGTCAACGTCGACGACCATCCCGGCCTGGCGGCGCGCTTCGGCGTGCGCTCGATCCCCACGCTCGCGGTGATCCGCGACGGGGTGCTCCTGGGCACCGCGGCCGGCCTCGTCGCCGCCGACGACCTCGTGGCCGCCCTCGACCGCCACGCATGAGCCCAGAACCCGGAGCGTGACCCGATGATCAGTGCCCTGCTGTTCGGGTTCGTGATCGGCCTGATCCTCGGGATGGTCGGGGGCGGCGGAGCGGTGCTTGCCGTGCCTGCGCTCGTCTACGCCGTCGGACTGGACGTCCACGAGGCCACCACCGCAAGCCTGGCCGTCGTCGCCGCGGGCGCCGCGACCGGTGCCGTCGGGCAGGCCCGCCGGGGAGCGGTCTGCTGGGCATCGGCCGCCTGGTTCGCCGCCGCCGCGTCGGCCGGCAGCATCCTCGGGACGATCGCCAACCGCGCGGTGGGCGGCAGTGCGCTCCTGCTGCTCTTCAGCGGCGTCATGCTGCTCGCCGCGCGCGCGACCTGGCAGCGCGCGGGCTCCCCGGCGTGCGGGGTCGGCGGTTGCCCCGGCGCCAGCGCTCGCGTCCTGGTCCCGGCCGGCCTGCTCGTCGGCGCGCTCACCGGACTGGTCGGGGTCGGCGGCGGTTTCGTCGTGGTGCCGGCGCTTGCGATCGGGCTGAGCTTCGGGATGCGCGAGGCGATGGGCACGTCGATGGTCATCGTCGCGATCGTCTCGGCGTGCGGACTGCTGGCGCACCTCGCCGCAGGGAGCCATCTCGACGTGCCGGTCGCGGCAGGAATGGGCGGTGCCGCGGTCGCCGGGGCGCTGGTGGGCCCGCGCCTGGCCGACCGCGTCCCGACACGCACCCTGGGGCGGGCGTTCGCCGTGCTGGTCGTGGGCGTCGCGTTCGGTGTCGCCGGCGCCACGGTGGCCGGGATCAGCGTGTGAGCGACCGACGGCATCGAGGAGGCGCCGCGCCGGACGCGCCAGATGGCCGGCCCGACACAACACCGCTTGACAACGCTACAGTTGTATAGTAGTTTAGCTGTACGACCATCCCTCCTCACCTCTGCACCCATGACCCTCTCAACTTCAGCGCCCACGACGATCACCCCGAACGCCCTCGCCGACCGCCTCGCCGACGGTGAGGCACTGACCGTGCTCGACGTACGCGACGACGCGGCGTGGGGGATCGAGGCGTCCAGCGCGACGCGCCGGCACCTGCCTGCGCGCGCGGTGCTCAGCGACCCACACCGCGCCGCCCGCGCGCTCGACGGCCCGATTGCCGTCGTCTGCAACCGCGGCATCGCCGCCCGGGGCGTCACCGAGGCGCTGCGCGCCGAGGGCGTCGACGCCCGGCTGCTCGAAGGCGGCATGCGCGGGTGGCTGGAGGTGCTGCAGCCCCGTCCGGTGGATCTCGGGGTCGCCGGCCTCACAGTGATCCAGGTGCAGCGCCCCGGCCGCGGCTGCCTGTCCTACCTGGTGGCCGCCGGCGGTGAGGCGCTCGTCGTCGATCCCGCTCCCGACGCCGCGTTCTACGTCACGCTGGCGGCCGAGCACGCCGCCACGGTCACCGCCGTCGTGGACACCCACCTGCACGCCGATCACCTCTCTGGCGCACGTGCGCTGGCCGAGCAGACCGGCGCGACGCTGCTGCTGCCGGCCCCGGCCCTGACCCGCGGTGTCACCTACCCCGTCACCCCACTCCATGACGGCGACGTGCTCGACGTCGGTGGGGTCGGCGTACGTGCCGTGGCCCTGCCCGGACACACGACCGACATGACGGGCCTCGTGGTCGCCGATCGCGCGCTGCTGGGCGGGGACTCGCTGTTTGCCGACGGCATCGCCCGCCCGGATCTGCAGCAGGGCGACCCGGAAGGCGCCCGAGCGATGGCGCGCATGCTCCACGCCACGTTGCACGACCGGGTGCTGGCGCTCGGCACCGACGTCGTGCTGCTGCCCGGCCATACGCACCCGGGCGTCAACGCGTCCGCGATCGCGCCGTCGCTGGCCGACGTGCGGGCCACGGTGCCCGAACTGCAACTCGACGACCCGGCCGAGTTCGCCGAGGCGCTGCTGGCCGAGATGCCGCCGCGGCCGGCCAACTACGAGACCGTCATCGCCGTCAACGCGGGCGCCCATCCCTTCGACCCCGAGCTGGAGACGGGCGGCAACAGCTGCTCGACCCGCTGACCCCGACCACGGAGACCAGGAACGATGACGCTGCCCAGCCCCATCCCGATGGACCTCGCCGAACTCATCGCCGCCCGCTTCCGGGTGATCGGCGACCCCAACCGCATCCGCATCCTCGATCAGCTGCGCGATGGCGAGCTCTCGGTCGCGCAGATCACCGAGCGTCTGGGCACGAGCCAGCAGAACGCCTCCAAGCACCTCGGCGTGCTGCTGCAGTCGGGCATCGTCGCCCGCCGCAAGGAGGGGACGAGCTCGTACTACCGCGTCGCCGACCAGGCGGTCTACGACCTCTGCGAGCAGGTCTGCGGCGGACTGCAGACGCAACTGGCCGAACTGACACAACTGGTGGAGGGATCACGATGAGCATGCATACCGAGACGACCTGCCCCGCCGACCGCGTGGCGCACCGCACCGGCTGGCCGCTGGAGCGGGTGCTGTTTGCGATGGCCGGCACCATGACCCTTCTCGGCGCGCTGCTCAGCGCGGTCGTGAGCCCCTGGTTCTTGCTGCTGGTCGCCTTCGTCGGCGTCAACCAGTGGCTGTTCGTCGCCTTCGGCAACTGCCCCGCCTCGCTGATCCTCACGCGGCTGTTGCACGTGCCGCGCGGCCTTCCGCGCTAGCGGCTTCACCGCACACCATCCCGTACTTGGCCCCGATGCGCCCACCGTGGTGCACCGCGAGGCTGCCCTGACCGACCTTCTCGGAGGACCTCCAATGAGCACCACCGCCCCCAGACCACAGACACCTGCAGCGTCCGCCTCGGCGCCGTCCCGCCGCTCCGGCCCCGTCGGTCGTCTCGGCCGCTACGCCGCCGCCAACACGAGGAACGTGTTCATCGCCTGGGCGCTCGTCGCCGTCGCCCTCGGGTTCTTCGCCCCCAAGGTCGAGCATGCGCTGTCCGGCGCGGGGTGGCAGGCCAACGGCTCGGAGTCGGTGCAGGTCCGTGACCTGGTCCAGAAGGAGTTCGGCGGCCTCAACAGCACGGGCCTCATGGTCGTCCTGCACAGCAACTCGCTGACCAGCAGCGACCCGGCCTTCCAGCGCACGGTCGCTGCCGTCTCGGCCCGGCTGAAGCAGGACGACCGCGTCGCGTCCGTGGCTGCTCCCCAGGCCGGCAGCACGATCAGCCGCGACGGGCGCACCGCGGTCGTCATGGCCGGTGCTGCTGCCGATGCGAACACGATGGTCCGGGCAGCCGACGACCTCAAGGCGCCGATCACCGCGTTGGGCAACGACCAGGTCAAGGTCGCCGTCACCGGCGCCTCGGGCATGTGGTCGGACTTCAACGAGGCCAACCGCAGCGCGATGATGCGCTCGGAGATGTTCTCCTGGCCGGTCACGCTCGGCATCCTCGTCCTGGCGTTCGGCTCGTTGGTCGCTGCCGGGCTGCCGCTGCTGCTGACGATCCTCGGCCTGATGGCGTCCGCCGGTTCGCTGTACCTGCTGACCAAGCTCACCCCGATCTCGATCTGGGCGATGAACTTCGCGCTGATGTTCGCGCTGGCGCTCGGCATCGACTACGCGCTCTTCATCGTGATGCGCTTCCGCGCCGCGCTGTTCGGGCAGCACGAGAGCCGCATCGACGCCGTCGAGGAGACGATGGACACCGCCGGGAAGGCCGTCCTGTTCAGCGGCATCACCGTCTTGATCTCGCTGACCGCCGTGATGCTCGTCGACAGCCCCGCGTTCCGCTCGATGGCCGTCGGGATCATGCTCTCGGTCATCTTCATCCTCGCCGCCACGCTGACGCTGCTGCCCGCGGTGCTCGGCAGGCTCGGCACCAAAGTCGACAACCTCTCGCTGCCCTGGGTCCATCAGGGTGAGCACCGCTCGCCGCGCTTTGCCGCGTGGGGCGAGTACCTCTGGCGCCGCCCGTGGGCGCTGGGCATCGCCACCGTCGCCGTCCTCGGCGCGCTGGCGGTCCCGGTCCTCAGCCTGAGCACCGGCATGCCCTCGATCAAGGTCGTGCCCAAGGACGACACCAGCCGCCAGGGCTATGAGCTCGTCCAGCAGGCCTTCGGCACCGGTGCGCCCGGCGCGCTCCAGGTCACCGCGCCCACCAGCGATGCCGCCCGCGTCCGTGCCGCCCTGGCGGCCGACCCCGCCATCGGGCAGGTCACCCCGGCCCGGCCCGGGGCCTCCGGCAAGGTCGTCCTCCTGCAGGCCGTCCCGAAGGTCGACCCGTCCTCCAAGCAGGTCGGCCAGGCGATCGACCGCCTGCGCGCCTCGCTGCCCGCGGGCACCATGGTCGGCGGCGCCCCCGCGGAGAACCACGACCTCGAGACAGAGTTGTCCAGCAAGACCCCGCTGGTCATCGGCGTCGTGCTCGCCCTCGGTTTCCTGCTGTTGCTGGTCGCGCTGCAAGCGCCCCTGATCGCCGCGATCGGCGTGCTGACCAACCTGCTGGCCACCGGAGCCGCGTTCGGCATCGCCAAGCTCATCTTCCAGGAGGGCCACGCCTCCGGGCTGCTGGGCTTCGAGTCCCAGGGCTTCCTCGATGCCTGGGGACCGGTGTTCTTCTTCGCGATGATCTTCGCGATCAGCATGGACTACACCGTGTTCCTGCTGAGCAGCGCCAAGGAGCACTGGGACCGCACCCACGACCCGCGCGACGCGATGGTCGGGGGCCTGGCCCACTCCGGCCGGGTGATCTTCGCCGCCGGCGCGGTCATGGTCGCGGTGTTCTTCACGTTCGCCCTGAGCGGCCCGCTGCCCCCGAAGGAGATGGGCATCATCCTCGGCATCGCGGTGCTGCTGGACGCGCTGCTGGTCCGCCTGCTGCTCGTGCCGATCCTGCTGCGCCTCACCGGCACCAGGGCCTGGTACCTGCCCAAGTGGCTGGACCGCGTCCTGCCCAACGTCACGTTCGGGCACTGAGCCGTGGGCCTGCTCAGCCGCCTGACCGGATCCGCTTCGCTGACGCCCGCCGCAGCTGCGGCGGGCGCGGCGGACGGCAGCCTGGTGCTCGTGGACGTCCGCGCAGCCGGCGAGTTCGCCGCAGGGCACGCACCCAAGGCGCGTCACATCGCGCTCGACCAGCTCGCCTCCAGCTTGGACGGTCTCAAGCGCGAGGGGCGTCCGGTCGCCTTCATCTGCCGCTCCGGCGCACGCAGTGCCCGGGCCACGCGTCAGGCGCTGGCCGCCGGCATCGACGCCCGCAACGTCCGCGGCGGCCTGATCGCCTGGCAGCGCGCCGGGCTTCCGACCGTCAGCGGCGGGCGAACCCGCTGAATCCGTAGACTTGACAGTGCGTCGAGTCGCTGGGCGAGGCGCGCACGTTCAGGCAAAGGGGAAGCGCGCATGTCGGTCTACGGTTCGGTGTTCACGGCGATCTACGATCCGTTCCTGGCGTGGGGCGAGCGGGCAGGGATGGGTGCGCTGCGGCGCGACGTCCTGACCGCGGCGAGCGGGGAGGTCCTGGAGATCGGCGCCGGCACCGGTCTGAACCTGGGCGCCTACCCCGGGAGCGTGCAATCGCTGACGCTGGCCGATCCCGAGCCCTCGATGGTCAAGCGCCTGGAGAAGCAGGCGGCCGCCGCCCCGGTGCCCGCCACCGTCGTGACCGCGCCCGCCGAGGCGCTGCCCTTCGCCGACGACAGCTTCGACACCGTCGTCAGCACGCTGGTGCTGTGCACCGTCGAGGACGTCGACCGCGCGCTGGCCGAGGTGCGCCGCGTCCTGCGCCCCGGCGGCCGGCTCGCCCTCATCGAGCACGTCCGCGCCGACCACGAGCGCCTGGCCCGCTGGCAGGACCGGCTCCACGCACCCTGGCTGCGCTTCGGCTACGGCTGCCACTGCAACCGGGACACGCGCCACGCCCTGCAGCACTCGGGCTTCGCCACCAGCGAGCTGAAGCCCGCCCGCTGGCGGCGCATGCCGGTGATCGTCAGCCCGCTCATCGCCGGCAGCGCCGCGTAGGCCCGAGCCGCTACCGGGGGTCCGGGGCCGGCGGCTGGTGGGGCACGACGACGACCGGGAGGTCGGCACGGTGCAGGAGCGCCATCGCCGTGCTGCCCAGCAGGACCTCGCGCGTGGCCGAGCGCCCGCGGGACCCGGTGGCGATCAGCGCCGCGGCGTGCTCCTGGGCGTAGCCGATGATCGCCTCGGCGACGGCCCGTTCACCGGCCTGCGCGCGGCGTGGCTCGATGACCTCCGCCGCCCCACGGTCCGTGTCGTCCTCGGGCGTGCCGACGGTGACGGCCAGGGCGTCGCGGTCCGGGAAGATCGCGCGGGTGTCGCCGAGCGCCTGGTTCGCGCTGTCAGAGCCGTCGTAGGCGACGACGACGGGCCCGACCGACGCGGCGGCGCGCTCGGCGGAGAGCATCGGGTGGGGTACGACGAGGACGGGCCGGGTGCTGAAGTGCACGGCGACGTCGGTGGTGCTGCCCAGCAGCGCGCGCACGCCGCCCAGGCCGCGCGAGCCCAGGACGAGAAGGTCGCTGTCGCGCTCGGCGGCGATCCGGTCGAGCTCATAGCCCTCGCCGCCGAAGCCGCGACGCGTCGCAGCGGTGGCCTGCCACCCGTGGGCGCGGGCGATGGCGACGCCGTCCGCGACGAGGCGATCGGCCTCCGCCCGGCCCTCCTGCTCGATGAGCGCGATGAGGTTCTCGATGCCGCCGGCGTGCCGGGCGAGGCGATGCCGTAGGTCGGGGTCGGTGATGCGGGGCGTCCACACATGGGCGATGACCGCGGACGCGTCCGGGAGCAGGTCAGCAGCGATGCCGATCGCCGCCGCCGAGGACAGCGAGCCGTCGTATCCGACCACCACGGAGGTCATGGCCCGAGGCTGGCAGGGCATCCGCCCGGCGGACAGGTGCCGAACCCCGCAGCATCCGGCGGGTTCTCCGCGTGGCGCTGCGGACTTCCCCGGATGACCGGGCGCAGCAGCGAAATAGCCTCGGGCGACCGTGACCACGCCCCCACCGTGCGGCCTGACCGAGCAAGAGGCGGCGCGGCGCCTGGCGGCCCAGCCGCGCCGGCGCCGGCCGGCGTCCAGCCGGTCCTACGCGAGCATCGTGCGGGCCAACGTCCTCACCGTGTTCAACGCGATCCTCGTGACGTTCGGCGTGGTCACGCTGATCTACGCCGACTGGCGCGACGCGCTGTTCCTCGGCGTGCTCGTCGCCAACGCGGCGATCGGCATCGGCCAGGAGGTCCGGGCCAAGCGCGCGCTGGACCGCCTGGCCGCGCTGGTGGTGCCCGACGCGCTGGTCCTCCGCGACGGGACGACGCGGCGGGTGCCCGTGGAGGAGGTCGTCACCGGGGACGTGGTGCGCGCGCAGGCCGGCGATCAGTTCGTCGCCGACGGCACGCTGCTCACCTCCGGGGGCCTGCGGGTCGACGAGTCGATCCTCACCGGCGAGTCCGAGCCGGTCGCCCGCCGCCAGGGTGAGCAGGTCCGCTCCGGGTCCTTCGCCGTCGAGGGCGCCGGGGAGTACGTCGTGGAGGCCGTCGGGCACGAGTCCTACGCCGAGCAGGTGGCCGGTGAGGCGCGGCGCTTCCGCCACCCCCGCTCCCCGCTGGAACGCGCGTTCAACCGGCTGCTGCTCGCGCTGGTCGCGGGCATGCTGCCGCTGGCGGGCATCCTCGGGTTCTCGCTGTGGCAGCGCAGCCCCGACGTGGCCGAGGCGGTGTCGACCTCGGCTGCGGCGGTCGTCAGCCTCATCCCGGAGGGGCTCATCCTGCTCATGTCGCTGACGTTCGCCGTGGCCGCGCTGCGGTTGGCCCGCCGCGGTGCCTACGCCCAGCAGCTCAACGCGATCGAGTCCCTGGCCTCGGTCGACGTCATCTGCCTGGACAAGACGGGCACGCTCACCGACGGCACGCTGCGCGTGGTCGAGACCGTCGCGGCCGACGGCGTCACCCGCGACGACGCGCAGGCCACCCTCGGGCGCTTCGCGGCGGCGATGCCCGCGCACAACCTCACCCTTGCCGCCATCGCGGCCGCCCACCCCGCTGTCGCCGAAGCGGCGACCGGCATCGTCGGGTTCTCCTCGCGGCGCCGCTGGAGCGCCGTCGGTCTGCACGACGGCACGCTGGTCCTCGGAGCGCCCGAGCGGTTCGACCTCGGGCCGCTCGGCGCGACGGTCGCCGAGCACACCGCCGCCGGCCGGCGCGTGCTGGCCTTCGGCCGTTCCGATGCGCCCCTGGACTCCGACGTCGATGCCGACGCCGGACCGCCCCCGACCGCGACGCTCGGCGTGGTCGTCCTGTCGGAACGCCTGCGCGACAGCACCCGCGAGACCGTGGCCTTCCTGCGCGCCGAGAACGTCGAGCTGCGGGTCATCTCCGGCGACGCGCCCGCAACCGTGGCGGCGATCGCCGCGGACGCCGGCATCGAGGTCATCAACCCCCTCGACGGCGCCTGCCTGAGACTCGACGACCCTGCGGCCCTGCGCGAGCAGATCGCCCAGACGACGGTGATCGGGCGCATCGCCCCCGAGGGCAAGCGCGCGCTCGTGCAGGATCTGGTCGAGCAGGGGCGCTACGTGGCGATGATCGGCGACGGCGTCAACGACGTCCCCGCGCTCAAGCAGGCCCGGCTGGCCATCGTGCCCGGCTCCGGTGCCCAGATGGCCCGCAGCGTCGCCGACGTCGTCCTGATCAGTGGCGACTTCGCGGCCCTCCCGGGGATGGTCGACGAGGGGCGCAAGATCCTGCGCAACCTCCAGCGCGTCGCCAAGCTCTACGTCAGCAAGTCGGCGTTCGCCGCGTTCCTCATCCTCACCGTGGGCACGACCGCGCAGGCCTATCCCCTGCTGCCCCGTCACCTCAGCCTCATCGCCACGCTGACGATCGGCGTGCCCACCTTCTTCCTCGCGCTCGCCCAGAGCAGCGGCCCCTGGCGGCCGCAGTCCTTCCTGCGCGACGTCGCCGCGTTCGCGATCCCCGCCGGCACCGCCGCGGGCGTCGGCGTCGTGGCCGGCTACCAGTTCGGCCTGCACACCCTCGAGCTGGGCGTCGGCCCCGCGCGCACGATCGCCGCGACCGTGCTGGCGATCGTCGGCCTCTACCTCGTCATCGCCCTGGAAGCCACCGAGAGCGGGCGCACCCGCTGGGTCTGGCCGTTGTGCGCGGCCCTGGCCGTCGCCTACGCGGCAGCCTTGGCGTTCCCTCCCACCCGCACGTTCTTCGCCCTCTCCGCGCCCACCCTGCCGATCATCCTCACGTCGCTGGCCGGTGCGGCCATCGCCGTCATCGGGCTGCGCCTGGGCGGCTTCGCCGGCACCGCGCCCTCCGGGGCCCCGGGCCACCAGACCGCCGAGCGGTGACGCGGCCCGCGACCTATTCGACGATCCTGAGCGCCGAGGGGATGTCCACGTCGCGCAACCGGCGGAACGTCATGAGCGGCGCGGCTGCCACGGCGATCATGCCGGTCGCGGCGGCGAGGACGTAGGTGCCCGGTGCCACCTGCACGAGGGTTCCGACGTCGGGCATGGTCTCGGCGAGGTTGGTGTCCACCAGCCAGCGCAGGAGCGCGTGGCCCGCCGCCAGCCCGGTCAGGGTCCCCAGCGCGCCGATGATGAGCGCCTCGAGCACGGTCCCGCGCAGCACCCGCCCCGACGTCACCCCATGGGCGAACATCGTGGCGTGCTCGCGGGCACGCTCGTCGCTGTTGATGGCGGCGGCGTTGTAGGCGATGAGCAGCGCCATGGCCGCGGCGATCGCGACGACCACGAGCAGGATGTCGTTGAACTGCGACAGGCGCCGGTCCACCGCGTCGGTCGTCGCTGCCGCGCCCTGGACGGCACCGACCGTCGGCAGCCGCACGAGCGCAGCCTTGGCATCGTCGCCGTCCAGGCCGGGTGACGGCACGATCGAGATGCGGTTGACGACCCCCGTGATTTGCATGGCGTCCGCCGCTGCCCGGTTGGCGTAGGCCACGAAGCGCAACGGGCTGCTGTGCACCGCTGTCACCGGCAGACGCGTCGTGACCATGCGCGAGGTGCCGGCGCGCGTCGCCCCGGGGTGCCGCACGCGCACCTCGTCCCCCACGTCGACGTCGAGGGCCGCGGCGGCCGGCCGCGCGATGGCCAGCCCCGGGCGCCCTCTGGGCAGTGCTCCGGCGGTCAGCGTCGGATGCCACAGCGGCTGCGCGTCGGGGATCGCCTCGAGGACCACGTTGACCCCACCGGCCCCGGAGGACAGCCGCGAGGGCAGGCGCAGGGACGGCTGCGCCGACGCCACCGCCGGATCGTGCGCCACGCGCGCGACGACGGCGCCGGAGGCGGGCGCCGGTTGCGTCAGATCAACCGTCAGACGCCGCGCATCTCCGGCCAGCGCCTCGCTGCGACTGGCCGACAACGTCCTGCTGAAGGAGTCCATGACCCCCGACATCGCGACGACGATCGTCACCACGGCACCGATGCCCAGCAGCGTCATCAGGGTCCGGCGGGGCGCGCGCAGGACGTTGCGCAGCGGGAGATTGGCCAACGCCCCGCCCGGGAGCCGCAGGTCCTTGAGCAGCCAACTCAGGCCGCTGCCGCGCCCGGCGCGCGCGCCGACCCGGATCGCCTCGACCGGGGCGACGCGGACCGCCCGTCGCACCGGGACCACCGCCGCCAGGGGCGGCAGCAACAACCCCAGCAGCGCGCCTTGGAGGTAGTAGCCCGTCTGGAAGTCCACGCGCGTCTCGGGCAGCGGGAAGAAGCGGTCCATCACGCCGGCCAGCCACGCATCCGCGGCCAGCCCGACGGGGATGCCCAGCAGCACACCGAGCGCCGCCACCTGCGCGCTGAGCAGCAGCGGACGCCGGGCCAGCGCGCGCGGAGGGACGCCGAGCGCCATGCCGATGCCGATCTCCTGCCGCTGTGCCTCGACGCTGCGGCTGACGAGGTTGAACGCGGCGAACGCGGCCGCGGCGAGCAGCAGGAACGCGAACGCGTCGAGCATCCGCTGGTCGCCCTCGGCGTCCTTGTAGATCAGCCGGTGCGCGGGCTCCTGCTCGCGCCCGGTGATCGTGAACCCGAGCTGCGGCCGGGCCGCGTGCAGGGCGCGGGTCAGCTGCCGCCGGACGGCGGCCGTGTCGGCCCCGGGACGCAGCCGCAGGACCAGGTCGTTGACGCGGCCAGGCAGACCGGTCACCGTCTGGACCGTCCGCAGCGGCGCGAACACCACGGCAAAGGCGGCTTCCGCGCCGAAGTCCGCGCCGGGGGCCGTGACGATGAAGTACTCCGGGGCGAGCACCTGCCCGGTGTAGGCCACCCGCCGGCCGCCCGACAGTCGCAGCGTCCCGGTGGCGGGCAGGTCGTAGTGCCGGGCGAAGTTGTGCTCCAGCGCCACCGCGGGCAGGCCCCGCACCGCTGCTGCGGCCGGCAGCGTCCCGCGGCGGGCGCGCACCGCATCGACGGGGCCCTGCAGCGGTGCGCCGACCAGGCGGCCGGGCACGATGACCCTGCGGCCGTCGTGTGACACGTCCACCTGACGAGCCACGACCAGGCGCTCTGCTGCGCCCGTCACGTCGGGCTGCGCCCCGCTCACGCGCAACGCCGCCCGCAGCGTCCCCTCGCCGACGCTGTCGCCCTCGACGAGCGAGAGCCGCAGGTCGTGCATGCGCAACGCGCCGAAGCTCGCGTCGGCCGAGCGCACCCGCCAGACCGACATGCTGCTCATCGCCACGTACATCCCCACGCCCAGGGCCAGGACCAGCGCGATCGACAGCACCTGGCCGCGCCGCAGCCGCGCGTCGCGCACCGCCCAGCGCAACCAGAACCGTGCCCGCACGCCCCTCACCAGCGCAGCTGGGCGATCGGCACCTGGCCGCCCTCCGGCGGCCCCTGCCGCACGATGCGCCCGCTGGACAGCTCGACGACCCGGTCGGCGACCCGCGCGATCTCCCGGTTGTGGGTCACGATCACCACCGCACGACCGGTGTGGGCATAGGCGTGCAGCAGCTCGAGGATCTGCACGCCCGTGTGGAAGTCCAGCTCGCCCGTGGGCTCGTCGGCCAGCAGCGTCGGGTTGCCGGCGGCAAGGGCCCGGGCGATCGCCACCCGCTGTTGCTCGCCGCCGGACAGCTCGTGCGGGAAGTGGCGCAACCGCTCGCCCAGCCCGACCCGCTCGAGCATCTCCCGCGCGACCCGCCCGGGGTCCTGTCGCCCGGCCACGTCGGCGCCGAACTCGGCGTTCTCCAGGGCCGTCAGCGCGGGGAACAGGTTGAACGACTGAAAGACGAAGCTCACGCCGTGACGGCGAAACGCGAAGAGCTCCTTGCGGGTTGCCGTGGTGATGTCGCGACCGGCGACCGTCACCCGCCCTTCGCTGGGCGAGTCCAGCGCGCCGATCAGGTTCAACAGCGTCGTCTTGCCGCAGCCCGAGGGCCCCAGCACCACGACGAGCTCCTCGGCGCGGACCTCCAGGGTGACGTCGGCCAGGGCCACCACCTCATGGTCACCCACCGCGTAGCGGCGTCCCACACCGTCCAGCCGCACGACCGCCTCGCCCAGGCCGCGTTCTGCGCTGCCCGGCACACGCCGATCGTCTCGTCGGAGGTCCGGGTGGCTGTCGCGCATCAGGCCGCCGACGCTAGGCCCGGCCCCCACCGCTCACATCCGGACTTTGCCGCGATGGCGTGCGCAGCCTGCCGCACACCGCGTGGACGGCTCGGCGGCGTCAGACCGCCGCCCCGGTCAGCGCGCCGATGCCGGCGGTAACCGCCATCGCCAGCACGCCCCAGCCCGCCACGCGCAGGACGGCCGCGCGGCGCGGCGCGCCACCCAGCCGCGCGCCGAGGTCCCCGAGCAGGCACAGCGCGAGGATGGTCACCACCACGCACGTCGGTCCACGCCACGAAGCCGGTGCCAACCAGATGCTCACCAGCGGCAGCACCGCGCCCGAGGAGAACGACAGCGCCGACGCCCACGCCGCCTGGAGCGGCTGGGCGCGCCGGCCCTCCTCCAGCCCCAGCTCGTCGCGGGCATGGGCCCCGAGCGGGTCGTGCTCGGTCAGCGCCCGCGCCACCTCGGACGCCAGGTCGGGCTCCAGGCCGCGCCGCTCGTAGATCGCCGCCAGCTCGCGCAGCTCTCCGTCAGGGTCGGAGGCCAACTCCCGCCGCTCCAGATCGAGGTCGGCGTCCTCGGTGTCGCGCTGGGAGCTGACGGACACGTACTCCCCGGCAGCCATCGACAGCGCACCGCCGACCAGGCCGGCGACGCCCGCCGTGACGATCGCCGACCGCGACGCTCCGGACGCCGCGACGCCGAGGACCAGACTCGAGGTCGAGACGATGCCGTCGTTGGCGCCCAGCACCGCAGCCCGCAGCCAGTTGGAGCGGTGGCTGAGATGCCGCTCTTGCGCAGTCTGTCCTTGCACGACCTCCATGATGGCGTTACGGACCACGGCTGCAGATCAATCACGGCTCGGCCCGCCGCACATCGTCAGCTTTCCGCGCTCATCTCGGGAGCAACTACGGACCGGCGCGGCGGCGCGGGCGGCGCGGTGTCGCGCCCTTGGCGCGCGAGCCGTACTTCTCCCGCTCGGCCGGCGTCATCTTGCGGATCGTCAACCGGCCGTCGGCGACCTGCTCGGCCATCTCGGCGAGCTTCGTCTCGCGCCGCTCGTCGTCGCGCTGCTTGGGTGACTTCGGGGGCATGGTGCGGTGATACCCGGCGCACGGCCGCGATGCCGTGTGTGCGCCGGGCGGTGCCGGGAAGGATCGACGGCATGGCGCGCAATGAGATCACCGTCGACGCGTCGGCCCAGCGGGTGTGGGACACGCTGGCCGACGCGCGCAACTACGGCCACTGGGTCGTCGGCTCCAGCGAGATCCGCGATGCGGACGACGCGTTCCCCGCGCGCGGGACGCGCTTCCACCACAAGGTCGGCTGGGGCCCGTTCAAGGTCGCCGACCACACCGAGGTCCTGGCCTCGCAACCACGCGAGCAGCTGATCCTGAAGGCGAAGGCCCGCCCGCTCGGCACCGCGCTGGTGGCGATGATGCTGGAGGACGTGGGCAACCGCTGCCGCGTGACGATGGTCGAGGAGGCGGGCGACCTGCTGTCCCGGGTCGCGTTCAACCCCATCGGCCAGCGACTGGTCCGCGCTCGCAACGCGGAGTCGCTGCGCCGCCTCAAGGCCATGGCGGAGGGGCGCGGCCCCTCCTCCGACGACGCGGCCACGTCGTGAGCTCCGCTGCCGCGCTTCAGACGTCGTCGCTGTGGATGGCGACGACGCAGGCGCCCGCACGGCCGGCGCTCGCCGAGGATGCGCACTGCGACGTCTGCGTGATCGGTGCCGGGTTCACGGGGCTGACCGCCGCGCTGGCGTTCGCCCGCGAGGGACGCGAGGTCGTGGTGCTGGAGGCGGGGACGGTGGGCGGCGGGGTCAGCGGCCACACCACCGGCAAGCTCTCCGCCCTCCACGGGCTGGTCTACGACGAGCTCACACAGCGCCACGGCGAGGACACCGCCCGTCGCTACGCCGACGCCCAGCAGCAGGCGCTCGCGTTCACGCGCGAGACCGCCGCGGGCATCGACTGCGAGTTGCGCGAGCACACCGCCTACGTCTTCGCGCACGACGAATCGGGCCGGCCGGACATCGAGTCCGAGGTCGCCGCGGCCCAGCGCGCGGGCCTGCCCGCCACGCTCGTGGAGCGGGCTCCGCTGCCCCACGCCACCGGCCCGGCCGTTGCTCTCGACGGGCAGCTGGAGCTCCATCCGCGCAAGTACACGCTCGGGCTGGCCGCCGAGCTCGAGCGCCTCGGCGTCCGCATCCACGAGCACACGGTCGCAACCGGGCTGACCGAGCACGGCGGCCCCGCCGTCCACGTGGACGACCTACGGGTGCACGCCGGCGAGGTGGTCGTGGCGTCGCACATGCCCGTGTTCGACCGCGGCCTCTGGTTCACGCGCCTGTCCGCCAAGCGCTCCTACCTCATCGCCCTTCGCGGTGCCGACCCGCTGCCGGCGGGGATGTTCATCAGCGCGGGCGGACCGACCCGCTCCCTGCGGACGTCCCGTGACCTGCTGCTGGTCGGCGGCGAGGGCCATACGGTCGGCAAGGACGGAGACCGCACGCCGGAGCGCTACGAGCAGCTCGAGCGGTACGCCGCCGAGCACTTCGGCGGCACGGTGGTGCACCGCTGGTCCTCGCAGGACCTCATGCCCGCGGACGGCCTGCCCTACGTCGGACGGCTCACCCCGCTGTCGCGCCATGTCCACGTCATCGCGGGCTTCCGCAAGTGGGGCCTGACGACCGGGCCCGCGCTCGCGCTGGCCCTCGCCGAGCGGCTGGCCGGACGGCCCAGCCCGGCGGCCGACGCGTTCGACGCGTGGCGCGTCACCCCGCGGCAGAGCGCGGGCAGCGTGACCACCGAGGGGCTGAAGACCACGCAGCACCTGGTGGGCACGCGGTTGCTGCCCCTGCGCCACCGCGATCCCGAGGACCTCGAGCCCGGTGAGGGCGCGATCCTCCGCCAGGGCGTGCACGCGATCGCAGCCCACCGCGACCGCGACGGCACGCTGCGCGTCGTCAGCCCGACCTGCACCCACCTGGGATGTCGCGTCGCGTTCAACGCCGCCGAGCAGTCGTGGGACTGCCCCTGCCACGCCTCGCGCTTCGCCCCCGACGGCACCGTGCTGCAGGGGCCGGCCACCGCCCCGCTGGAGCGGCTGGACGACGGCGAGGACTAGCCGCGCCGTCGTCCCCCAGGAGTCAGTCAGCGGTCTGCGTGCACGCCCTCGGCGAACTCCTCGACGATCTTGGCGCAGAACGCCGGCAGGTCGTCGGGGTTGCGGCTGGTCACCAGGCCGTCGTCCACCACGACCTCCTCGTCGACGACGTTCGCCCCGGCGTTGGCGAGGTCCGTGCGGACGCTGGGCCAGGACGTCAGCGTGCGCCCCTCCACGACCCCGGCCGTGACGAGCGTCCACGGCGCGTGGCAGATCGCGCCGATGGGCTTCTTCGACGCGAAGAAATCCCGCACGAACGCGACCGCGTCCTCGTCGATGCGGAGCTTGTCGGGGTTGATGGTGCCGCCCGGGAGGATCAGCCCGTCGTAGTCGGCGACGTCCGCATCGGCCACCTTCTTGTCCACCGCGAGCTTGTCGCCGTGGGTGATGTCGCCGTGCATCGCCTGAATCTCGCCGTCCTCGAGCGACAGCAGCACCGTGGTGCCGCCGGCGTCGTGGACCGCATCACGCGGCTGCTCGAGCTCCACCTGCTCGACGCCGTCGGCGGCGAGGATCGCGATCGTCTTGCCCTGCAATGTCGAAGCCATGCCTGCGGTGTTCCCGTCACCGCCGGTCCGACGCCCGGCCGCGCGGTCGCGTGGACACACGCCGGGGGTTTGCCGCACCGGCACCCAGGGGTAGCCTCGACCCCATGCCCAGGCCCTCCGTCGCCGTCGGACTCGCCGCCCTGGCGCTCGCCGCGGTGCCCGCCGGCGCACATGCCGCCGGCACCGCGCCCGCCCAGGTGTTCTTCCCCAACCCGGTGCAGTCGCTTCAGGACGAGAGCCTCACCGACATGAAGGACCGCGACTACTTCTCCGCCGACCCGCGGCTGCGCACGGCCTACCGGCAGGTGACGCTGACCGACCTCGACGCCTCCGGCACCCTCACCGGCACCTACGCGAGGGTGCTGTCGAACACGGGCCAGGCGGCGCACCCGCCCTACTTGTACACGCGCGACGACGACCGCTTCGAGCAGGTCATGGGCTACTACTGGATCACCCAGGCCCAGAAGTACCTCCAGGGCCTGCACCTGCGCCGGGCCGCCAACGCGCGCCAGCAGCAGTTGCGCATCGACCAGTACGGCGGGGACAACTCCTTCTACCGCGACGGCACCGGCAAGCTCACGATCACCCTGGGCAAGGGCGGCGTCGATGACGCGGAGGACGGCGAGGTCATCGTCCACGAGTACGGCCACTCCGTGCAGGACAACCAGGTGCCCGGGTTCGGCGCGTCGCTGGAGGCCGGGTCGATCGGCGAGGCGTTCGGCGACTACCTGGCGGTCGAGGTCTCCAGCGCGGTGACCGGCAACACCTTCCAGCAGCCGTGCGTCGCCGACTGGGACTCGGTGTCCTACACGGCCGGGCCCGTGCACTGCCTGCGCCGGGTCGACGGCACCAAGCACTACCCCGAGGACGTCGTCGGTGAGGTGCACGCCGACGGCGAGATGTGGTCGGCCGCGCTGTGGCAGGCCCGCCAGGCCATCGGCAACGCCAACCGCGCGGACAGCATCATCGTCGACGCCCAGTTCGACTTCACGCCCGACATCAGCTTCCACGACGCCGCCCTGAAGACGATTGCGGCGGCCGGGTCCGACCGGACGGCGGCCAACGCCTTCCGCGCGGCGTTCTCCGCGCGCGGCTTCATCTAGACCCCCACTCGCGGCGAGCCGCCGCGCGGTCTACATTTGCCGCATGCGGCGTCCCGTGCCCCGTCTGCTTCCCGTGCTCGTGGGCGCGGCGCTGCTCGCCATCCCGGCGACCGCGTCGGCGCTGACGTTCAACGTCGACGTGCAGACCGACAAGGCCGACGCCAATGCCGCGGACGGGCTGTGCCGGACGTCCGACAACACGTGCACCCTGCGCGCGGCCGTGCAGCAGGCCAACTCCTCGGCCGGACCTGACGCCATCAACGTCCCCGCCGGCACCTACGCGAACACGCTCGGCGCGATCAACATCACCAGCACGGTCGACATCATCGGCAGCGCCGGCTCGCGCGCCACGACGATCGATGCGAAGAACAGCGACTCGCCGATCACGATGTCCGGCGCGTCGACGGTGAACGTGCGGGGTCTGGCGATCACGCGCTACCTGGGCGCGACCACGCCGATCCTCATCACCGGCGCGACGGTCACGCTGCGGGATCTCAACGTCCACGACAACACCGTCACCGGCGGGCAGGGCGGCGGCCTGTACATCGGCAGCGGTGACCTGACGCTGCGCGACTCGGCCGTGACCGACAACGTCGCGACCGCAGCGAACGGCGCCTTCGGCGGCGGGCTCGACCTGGCCGGCGGCAACGTCCGCGTCATCGCGACCACCATCGCGCGCAACACCGCCCGGGCGACGGCGGTCGGCTCGACCGCGTTCGGCGGCGGCATCGTCACCCAGGCCACGAGCCTCAACCTCAACCACGTGACGCTGCTGGACAACACGGCGACATCGGGCAGCGCGGCACAGGGCGGCGGCAACATCTACGTCGGCGGCGACACGCAGATCACCGACTCGATCCTCACCGGCGGCGTCGCCGGGTCCGGGCACAACTGCACCGGCAGCGGTGCGCCGCTGTCGATCACGGGCAAGAACATCTACGAGGGCAGCGCGAGTTCCTGCACCTTCCCCGCCGGCACCGTCGTCGCGACGACCGGCGGTCTCGGGGCGCTCGGCGACCACGGCGGGCCCGGGCTGACCGCGGTGCCGCAGGCCGGCGGGGCCGCGCTGAACGCCGCGTCGGCCTGCCCGGACGACGGCAGGGACCAGCGTGGCAACCCGGCGCCCAGTGGGAGCGGCTGCGACATCGGCGCCGTGGAGACCGGCGCCGACCTGCAGACCACGCTGACGGCGTCGGCCACCTCGACCACACCCGGTGATCACGTCACCTACGTCGCCAAGGTGGTCAACGCCGGCCTGGACACGACCGCTGCGACCACGCTCGCGCTGACGCCGCCGGCCGGCGCGACGGTCGTCCTCGTCTCACCGTCCAGCGGCACCTGCGACGCCGCGCTGACGTGCGACCTCGGCCCGCTGGAGGGCGGCCGCAGCGCCGGCGTCGTCCTCGTCGTCACCGTCCCGGCGGCGCCGGCGATGACGGCCACGGCCACCGCGACGGCGAACATCCCCGACCCGACGCCGGGTGACGCCACGGCAGCGGCGACGACCGCGATCACCCCAGGGTCCGGCGGCACGCCGGTCGTCCCGCCGCCGACCGCCGACCGGACCGCTCCGGTGCTGGGCAAGCTGGCCGCCGCGGGCAGGCTCGTGGCCAGGAAGGGCGGGACGCTGACCGCCCGCCTCGACGAGGACGCGACGGTCACCGTGCTGGTGCAGCGTCAGGCCAAGGGCCGCAAGGCCAAGGGCAGGTGCTCGGCCAAGGCGCGGCGGGGCACCCGCTGCACGATCACGTCGACGGTCGGCACCATCACCGCGGCCGGGTCGAGGGCGGGGACGGTGCGCATCTCCCTGCCGGGGAAGCTGGGCCGGCGTCCGGTCACGGCCGGCACCTACCTGCTGACGGCGGTGGCCACGGACGCCGCGGGCAACCGCTCCAAGGCCATCACCGCGACGGTGAAGGTCACGCCCGCGCCGAAGAAGAAGCGGAGATAGCGCCCATCGCGCGCAGGCGGTCGACGATCAGGGCGGCCGCATCCTGCGCCGGGGTCGTGAGCGTGTCGATGCGCAGCTCCGGCTGCTCCGGCGGCTCGTACGGCGAGTCGATGCCCGTGAAATTGGGCAGCTGCCCGGCCCGCGCCTTCTTGTAGAGGCCCTTCACGTCGCGGGCCTCGGCGACCTCGAGCGGCGTGTCGACGAAGACCTCGCAGAACAGCGCGTCGCCGATGCGCTCGCGCGCGAGCCGGCGCTCCGCGCGGAACGGCGAGATGAACGAGACGAGGACGACCAGGCCCGCGTCGGCCATCAGCTTGGCGACCTCGGCGACCCGCCGGATGTTCTCGACGCGATCGGCGTCGGTGAAGCCGAGGTCGCTGCTGAGGCCGTGGCGGACGTTGTCGCCGTCCAGGACGCAGGCCCGGATGCCGTCGCCGTGCAGCCGCCGGGCGACGAGGTCGGCGATCGCGGACTTGCCCGCGCCGGAGATGCCCGTGAGCCAGACGACACCGGCGCCGTGGCCGTTCAGCGACGCCTGGGCCTCCCGGTCGACGCCCAGGTCCTGCCAGTGGACGTTGTCGCTCATGCCGCGGACGCCCCGGCGGTGCCGTGGCCACGATGGGTCTGGGCGACGCTGCACACGCCGACCATCTTGGCGGGGCGGGCGGCGGCTTGGGTCCCGGCCGGCCGCGGTCAGCCGCCGATGGGACGGCTCCGCGCCGTGTCAGGACTCCGCCGGCACAGGCTCGCCGAGCCGGGGAAGGTGCCGCTCGCGGTGAGGGGCGGGCTGCCGATCCCTGCCGGTCAGCGCGACGTACGCGACGAGTGCCGCGAACAGCGCCAGGCCGAGCGCGGTGACCGTCCCGTCGCCGAGGCCCAGCCCGGTCTGCGCCGCGGGCTTGCCGAACCAGTCGGCGAACGACGCACCGAGTGGACGGGTGACGACGTAGGACGCCCAGAACGCGACGACCGGATTCAGCCCGGCACGCCACCCCGCGGCCGGGATGAGGATGATCGCCGCGAACAGCAGCGCCGAGCCGAAGAATCCGAGATGCAACGGCATCGCGGTGAGATCGCCGGCCGCCGTGCCGAGCGCGAACGTCCCGAGGACGGCCGTCCAGTAGAAGCGCTCGCGGCGCCGCGTGGTGATCGAGTGGATCGACAGCGTGCCCTCGGCGCGCCACCAGCGCAGGAACACGACGCCGACGAACGCCGCGTAGAGCAGCGTCGTCCACGCATAGGAGATGCCGGTGCCGTCCTTGACGCCGTCCGCGGCCATCGTGCCGAACACGGCCACCATGAGGACGCAGACCCAGTAGGTCACCGGGCGGTATCCGGTTGCGGCGAACTGCCGTCGCAGCGCGACCCAGAAACCGATGATGCCCACCACGCCGGCCAGGGCGACGTTGGTGTTGCCCAGGAAGTCCGAGGTCGCCTCACCGATGCCGGTGGTGACGAGCTTGATGGCCCAGAACAGCGCCGTGATGGCGGGGACCTTGACGCCCAGCGGCTCGGGGCCGCGCTCCTGGCGCCGTCGGGAGAGGAAGTCCATTGGGGTGCAGGATGCGGCGGGGCGATGAGCGGCCGATGAACCTTCCTGGGATGAGGATGAGAGCGCCGCTCAGCGCAGGACGCCGCTCACGTCGTCCTCGACCACCGGCCGGCGGCCGACGCGGGCGGCGCCCGCGGTCCAGGAGATGCGACCGGCCAGCCGCTGCCCCGGCTCGATGATGAGGTAGACGGACGACCCGGACATCCGGGCCCGGCTGTGCGACGACGCGCCGGCACCGAAGCGGTCGGAGACCCTTAGCGCGCGCCCGTCCGGTTGCACGCGCGCATCGACGAAATCGCCGGCCCCGCCCGCCGCGCGGTAGCTGAACTGCAGTGCCGCGCCCACCGGCGGCATCGCCGCCAACACGAACTGCACCGTGATCGCTCCGTCATCGTCCAGCCGCGCGGCCACGCTGGTGATGTCCAGCCCGGCGATGGCGACGTCGCCGCGGCGGTCGGGGCGGGTCACGCTGCGCTGGGGCCGGACCGGCGCCGGCGTGACCGGCGGCGTGGTCGCCGCGGGCACCGCCGTCGAGGTCGTGGCGGGCCCGTCATCGTCGCCCCCGCAGCCACACACCACGACGGCGAGGATCGACACCGCGAGCAGCACACGCATGGGGCTCACCCTAGAGCGCGCCAGATCGGCTGCGCGCCTGGCTTGATTATTGAGCCAAATTGCCCTCCAAATGGGCGAATTCTCCGCTGCGAGGCTCTCCGAGTGACAGGTTTCGCGCCAGAACCTGCTCACCCCTGGCCAGGGCCTTGCCAGTCGCGCAACGCGCCCTCAAGATTCTCGGTCCCGTGACCGATTCCCCCGTCATGGTGCAGGGTTCCTGGCTGCGCGCTGCCTTGATGGCAGTGACGCTTTTCTTGTCGATCGCGTCGACGGCTTCGGCCGATCGTGCCTTCACGGCGCGCTTCACCGCGAACGACACCGGCCAGATCACCGGCATCGCCAACTCCTTGATGACGTGCCCGAGCTCGGCGTCCGGCTGCACCGCCGCGCGCTCCGCCGCCGCGAGCACCGTCGGCAACACCGCGCTGGACAACAACGCGTACGCGATGACGTACATCGACGTGGACGGCGACCCGTCGACGTTCGACTCGTCCAACGCGACGCTTGCCCTCCCCTCCGGCTCGACGATCCTGTTCGCCGGCCTGTACTGGGGTGGCGACTACTCGGGCACGGGCTCCAACGCCGCTCCGAACTCCGCCGCGCGCAACGTGGCCAAGTTCAAGGCTCCCGGTGCCTCGGCCTACACGAGCATCACGGCGAGCACGCTCGACGACTCCACCACCAACGTCGGCCGCTACCAGGCGTTCGCCGACGTGACCTCGCTGGTCTCCGCTGCGGGCAACGGCACCTACTGGGTCGGCGACGTCCAGGCGGGCAAGGGCGCCGACCACTACGCCGGCTGGTCGCTGATCATCGCCTACAAGAACGCGGCCGAACCGGCGCGCAACCTGACGATCTTCGACGGGCTGAAGACCATCGCGACGACCGCCGGCCCGACCGACATCCCGGTCTCCGGCTTCCTGACGCCCCCCTCCGGCACGGTCAAGACCGACATCGGCTTCGTCACCTACGAGGGCGACAACGGCATCGTCGGCGACTCGGCGGCCCTCAACGGCACGGTCCTGTCCGACGCGCAGCACCCGGCGACGAACTTCTTCGACTCGCACATCTCCTTCGACGGCGTCAACTTCACGGCGAAGACGCCGAACGACGCCAACCAGCAGGGCTTCGACATGGCGTTCACGAACGCCGACGGCATCCTGGCCAACTCGGCGACGAGCGCCACGATCCGCGTCACCACCTCCGGTGACCAGTACCTCCCGGGCGTGATCACGTTCGCGACGGAGATCTACGCGCCGAAGATCACGCAGAGCAAGGCGGTCACCGACGACAACGGTGGGTTGATCGAGGAGGGCGACACCCTCACCTACACGATCACCGGCACCAACAGCGGGCAGGACGGCACCGCGGGCTTCACGCTGCGCGACCCCATCCCGGCCAACACGAAGTACGTCGCGGGCTCGATCAAGGTCGGCGCCACGAGCTCCACGCCCGGCACGACCGCCTCCGACGCCGCAGCCGACGACCTGGCCGAGTACGTCGCGGGTTCCAACCAGGTCGTCGCCCGCCTGGGCACCGGCGCGTCGGCCACCGCCGGCGGCAACGTCAAGCCCGGGGCCTCGTACTCGCTGCAGTTCAAGGTGAAGGTCAACGGCCCGGCCGTCGACAGCGCCAACAGCAACTTCCCGCTCCCGGACGGGACGATCATCGCCAACACGGCGACGGCGACCTACACGACGCAGACCACCGGCACCGCCCTGACGACCGCGTCGAGCGTGTCCGCCACGGTCAGCGCGCCGGACCTCAAGCTGACCAAGACCCGCGACACCGCGACCCCGACGGCCGGCTCCAACTCGACCTACACGCTGAAGGTGGAGAACGTCGGCAGCGCCAAGACCCAGGGCCAGGTCACCGTCAGCGACCCGATCCCGGCGAACACGACGTTCGTCTCGGCCACCGGCACGGGCTGGACCTGCTCGGCCACGACGACCATCACCTGCACGCGCTCCGACGCGCTGGCCGCCGGGGCCGCGTACCCGACGATCTCGGTCACGATCAAGCTCGCCAACAACTACTCGGGCACGCTCACCAACACGGGCACCGTCTCCGGTGGCGGCGACGGCAACCTCGCCAACGACACCTCGCAGGACCAGACCCCGGCCAGCGCGTCGTCCGATCTGGCGCTGACGAAGACCGCGTCACAGTCGACGATCAACATCGGCGACAACGTCACCTTCACGCTGACGGCCACCAACAACGGCCCGTCGACCGCGACCTCGGTCGCGATCTCCGACCCGATCCCGACCGGGTTCGAGTACGTCTCCTCCTCCGCAGGCTGCGTCTACACGCCGTCCTCGGGCACGGTCGGCTGCACCATCGGCACGCTCAACCCGCTCGCCTCCGCGGTCGTGACGATCACGGTCAAGGCCAAGACCGGCGCCGGCGCGACCACGCAGACCAACACCGCGACGGTCAGCGCGCAGCAGACCGACAACAACCAGCTCAACAACAGCGCGTCGGCCAACGTCGCGGTGACGGGCGCGGACCTGCTCGTCACCAAGACCTCCGCGACGGCCGAGCCGATCCGCACCGGTGACACCGTCACCTACGTCGTCACGGTCAAGAACAACGGACCCTCGGCGGCCACGGGTGTCGTCCTGACGGACAACCTTCCCTCGGCGCTGACCGGCGTCTCGACCAACAAGCCCGGCGACTGCACGATCTCCGGCGGGACGATCACCTGCGCCGTCGGCGCCCTGGCCTCCGGTGCGTCCTACAGCGTCACCGTCACCGGCACCGCCAACGCGCCGTCCGGTGACCTGCTCAACCGCGCCTCGGCCCTCGGCAACGAGCCCGACCCGAACCTCGCCAACAACAGCGCGCAGGTCACCAAGACGTCGGCGCCCACCGCCGACCTGAACCTGGCCAAGTCCGTCGACCGGACGAGCGCGGGCACCGGCGAGGTCGTGAGGTTCACGCTGCGCGTCCTCAACGAGGGCCCCAACGCGGCGGCGAACGCCGTCATCACCGACCCGATCCCGTCCGGCCTGCAGGTGGGCACGCTGCCCTCCGGCTGCACGCTGACCTCCGGCAACACCGTGGTGACGTGCACGGTCGCGTCGCTGGCCTCCGGCGCGTCGGCGAGCTTCGTGATCCCCTTCACGGTCCTCACGACGGCTCCGGCGGGCACGCTGGTCAACACGGCGACGGTCACGTCGAACACCTACGACAACGACTCCTCCGACAACCAGGCGCAGGCCGCGACGGTCATCACGAAGGCCGCCGACCTCGTCGTCACGAAGTCCGCCGCCCCGTCCACCGCGACGACCGGCGACACGCTGACCTTCACGCTCTCGGCCAGGAACAACGGCCCGGACTCGGCGGCCAACGTCGTCCTGACCGACGTCCTGCCCACGAGCGTCACCTTCAGCGCGGCCGACAGCGGCTGCACCTACGCGTCGGCCACGCGCACCGTGACCTGCGCGGTGAGCGCGATCGCCTCCGGCAGCACGGTCGCGCGCACCGTCACGACGACCGTGAACGCCAACGCCGGGGCGAGCATCGTCAACACGGCGTCGGGCAGCACCGACACGCCGGACCCGGACACCTCCAACAACACCGGCTCCTCGACGACGCCCGTCGTCAAGAAGGCCGACGTCGCGATCACCAAGACCGCCACGCCCGGCCCGCGCGCCGGTGGCGAGACGCTCGCCTACACGCTGACCGCGACCAACAACGGCCCGGACACCGCGCACAACGTCTCGGTCTCCGACGTGCTGCCGACCAGCGTGACGTTCGCGTCCGCCTCGGCCGGTTGCACCTACACCGCGGCGACCCGCACGGTGGTCTGCGCCGCCGGCGACCTCGCGGTCGACGGCAACGCCACCTTCACGATCACGACGACCGTCAACGGCGACGCGCCGGCTACGATCAGCAACACCGCGACCGTGAGCGCGACCGAGACCGACCCGACCCCGGGCAACAACTCGTCCACCGTCTCCACGACGACGACCCGCAAGGCCGACCTGGCGCTGACGAAGTCCGCTCCGGCCGGCCCGTTGCTGACCGGCGACGCCCTGGCCTACACGCTGAGCGTCCGCAACAACGGCGTCGACACCGCCTCCGGCGTGTCGATCAGCGACCCGCTGCCCACCGGGGTGAGCTTCGTCTCCGCGTCCTCGGGCTGCATCTACGACTCGCCGAGCCGCACGGTCACCTGCACCGTGGCCACGCTGGCCAACGGCGCGACCTCGGCGTTCACCATCAACACGACGGTCCTCACGACCGCCCCGGCGACGCTGACGAACACCGCCACGGCAACGGCGACGACCACCGACCCCAACCCGGCGAACAACACGTCGACCGCCACGACGACCACGTCCAAGCGCGCCGACCTGCAGATCACCAAGACCGCTCCGGCCGGGCCGGTGGGCACCGGTGACGCCCTGGCCTACACGCTGACGGTGAGGAACAACGGCCCGGACGCGGCGACCTCGGTCGTCGTGACCGACGTGCTGCCGGCCGGCGTGGACCACATGTCCTCCCCGGGCTGCACCTACGCCTCCGGCACCCGCACCGTGACCTGCACCGTCGCCTCGCTGGCCAACGGCGCCTCGCAGGCCTTCACGATCAACACCACGGTCAACGCCTCCTCGGGCGGCTCCATCGCCAACACGGCGACCGTGAGTTCCGCGGTCACCGACCCGACCCCGGGCAACAACTCCTCGACCGCGAACACCGCCACGGTCAAGCGGGCCAACCTGAAGGTGACCAAGACCGTCACCTCCAGCGGCCCGTACGGGGCCGGCAGCACCGTGGCCTACGCCGTCACGGTCACCAACGGCGGCCCGGACACCTCCAACAACGTCGTCATCGGCGACACGCTGCCGGCCGGCCTGACGTTCGCGTCGGCCACCCCCGGCTGCACGTTCGCCGGCGGCACCGTCACCTGCACCGTCGCCTCCCTGGCCTCCGGCGCCTCGGTGACGCGCACGATCACCGCGACCGTCAACGCCGACGCCCCGTCCTCGGTCGCCAACACCGCGACCGTCAACGCGGACACCGTCGACCCCGACCCGACCGACAACACGTCCACCGCGACGATCTCGACGGTCAAGGCCGCGGACATCGCCGTCACCAAGACCGGCCCGGCCGGCCCCCTGGGCACCGGTGACGCGGTCAACTACACGCTGAGCGCGAAGAACAACGGCCCCGACACGGCCCAGGGCGTCGTCCTCACGGATGTCCTCCCCGCCGGTCTGAGCTTCGTCGCCGCGCCCGGATGCACCTACGACGGCACGACCAAGACGGTCACCTGCACGATCGGCAGCATCGCCCCGGGTGCCACCGTCACCCGCACGGTCAACGCGACCGTGACGACGGCGGCCGGCTCGAGCATCACCAACACCGCCTCGGCCACGGCCACCACGCCCGACCCGGACACCACCAACAACAGCGGCTCGGCGACGACCACGGTCGTCAAGCGCGCCGACCTGCAGCTGACCAAGACGGCCCCGGCCGGCCCGGTGGGCACCGGTGACGCCCTGGCGTTCACGCTGACGGTCAAGAACAACGGCCCGGACACGGCAGGCAACGTCGCCGTCAGCGACACGCTGCCGTCCGGCGTCACCTTCGTCGGCGCCTCGAGCGGCTGCACGGAGTCCGGTGGCGTCGTCACCTGCACCGTTGCCTCCCTGGCCAGCGGCGCGACGGCGACCTTCACGGTCAACACCACGGTCAAGGGCAGCGCCGGCAGCACCATCGCCAACACGGCCACGGTGACCTCGGACACCAACGACCCGACGCCGGGCAACAACACCGGCAGCTCCTCGACGAGCACGGTCAAGCGCGCCGACCTGTCGATCAGCAAGGCCGCCACCGCGGGCCCGCTCGGCGCGGGTGACACCGTCACCTACACGCTGACCGCGAGCAACGCCGGTCCCGACACGGCCACCAACGTCGTTGTGAAGGACGTCCTGCCCACCGGCGTGACGTTCGTCTCGGCGCCCGGCTGCACCTACGCCGCCGGCACGCGCACCGTCACCTGCACGGTCGCGACGTTGGCCAACGGCGCCACGGTCTCGCGGACCATCACGGCCACGGTCGCGCCGGACGCGGCCTCCACGGTGAGCAACACCGCGACGGTCAGCGCCGACACCCAGGACCCGAACACGGCCAACAACAGCTCGACCGCCTCGACCACCACGGTCAAGCGCGCCGATCTGACGATCGAGAAGTCGGCCCCGGCCGGCCCGATCGGCGCCGGCTCGGCGCTGGCGTACACGCTGGTCGTGACCAACAACGGCCCCGACAGCGCGATCGGCGTCGTCGTGACCGACACGCTGCCCGCCGGCGTCGTGTTCGACTCCGCCTCGGGCTGCAGCTACGACCCGGGCACGCGGACGGTCACCTGCACGGTCGCCTCCCTGGCGCCGGGCGCGGTCGCGACCTTCACGGTCAACACGCGCGTGGCGGACTCGCCGCCGGCCTCGGCCACCAACACGGCCACGGTCACGTCCAACACGCCGGACCCGAACACGGCCGACAACAGCGACGACGCGACCACCGCGTTCGCCGCCGACGCCGACCTGAACGTCACCAAGACCGTCGACGACGCCACGCCGAACCCCGGCCAGGCGATCACCTACACGCTGACGGTCACCAACAACGGCCCGGCGAAGGCGACCGGCGTCGCGGTCAGCGACGTCCTCCCCACCGGCGTGACGTTCGTGTCGGCCGACGCGGGCTGCTCGATCACCGGCGTCACGGTCACCTGTGACGGTGGCGACATCGCCAACGGCGCGTCGCGGTCGTTCGCGATCCACGTGACGGCCGACCCGCTGGACGGCACGTTCGACCCCAACGCCACGCACCTCATCACCACCACCAAGGTCGAGCAGCAGATCGACCTCGACCCCGGCCAGACCAGGACGGCGACCGTCTCCTGCCCGTCCGGCGCGGTCGCGACCGACGGCTCCTTCCGCGTCGATGCGGTCGACCAGGGCACCGGCACGCTCAGCGACGTCCACGCCGTCGAGAACCGCCAGAGCGGCGACGGCAGCTGGACGACGACCCTGCGCAACGACGCGACGGGCCGCGCCCAGGCGAAGGTGTTCGCCGTCTGCATCGCGGTCGAGGGCCACAGCCTCGTGCTGTCCGCCCCGGTCACCGAGACGCAGACGCTGACCGCCGGCATCCACACCATCGACCTGCCGTGCGGCCCCGGCCAGCACGCCATCGCCCCGAGCTTCACGTTCACGGGCGGCGACGCGCGCGTCATCCGCAGCGAGGACGGCGGCACGGGCTGGAGCTTCACGATCGACGTGCCGACGTCGACCACGGCGACGGTCTCGATCCGCTGCCTCAGCGACCAGGTCGCACCGGCCAACGGGCACACGCACGCGCTGAGGTTCAGCCACCCGCAGGTGACCGTGAGCGTCCCGGCCGGTCAGGTCGTCGAGGCCGACGTGACCTGCGCCGATGACGCCAAGGGCATCGTCGCCACCTACGACCTGGCCCCCGGCCTGGTCAACCTCGGCAACGACCCGCGGCCCAAGACCCGCGCGTTCAAGCTCTACAACCCGACGGGTGGTGCGCTGAGCGCCACGGTCGACCTGCTCTGCCTGGCCGACCGCACCGGCGGTGAGGAGGGCTCCTCGCGCCACATCGACAACACCGCCTCGGTGACCTCGACGGCGCCTGACGCCCGCACCTCCGACAACAGCTCGACCGTCGGCATCGACGTCCAGGGCCCGCCAGTCAGCCCGTCGCCCGCCCCGGCGCCGGTCGCGCCCGTCGTCGCTCCGGCCGTCGCGCCGAAGCCGGCCACCCCGACGACCACGACGCGTTCCGCGCCGCGGGTGACCAGCTCGCTGCTGGCGCTGTCGTCCACCACCGGCGCGCTGTCGGTGCCGGTGTCGTGCTCCGGCACGACCTGCACCGGCACCGCGCAGGTGCTGGCCGCACGGACGCTGAAGGTCGGCAAGCGGACCTACAGGAAGGGCGCAACGCTCGGCAAGGCGACGTTCTCGCTGAAGTCGGCGAAGGGCTCGGTCAAGGTCAGGCTGTCGAAGTCCATCGCCCGCGCCCTCAAGCGCGCCGGTCAGCGGTCGGTCGTCGTGAGGCTCACGTCGGCCGGCAGGACCGGGGCCTACGCCGTCAAGTTGAAGTAGGCGCCACCGCCCGGAGGCGCCACCGCCCGGGGGCTCCGCCGCCGGCGCTCGTCCCGCTGCTCCGGAGTGGAAGGCCCGTTCGGCGCCGTCAGGCCGAGGCGACCGTCACGGTCGGTCTGCGCGCGCCGGTGCGGACGACGACGCGGAAGCGCCGGCCGTGGGCCGGGAAGGACCGGCGGCCGACGTGCACGCCCTTGAGGTCCGGGGCACCCTGCGGCGCCTTGACCAGCACGCGCAGCCGCCCGCCGGGGAAACGGCGCAGGCTGATCGTCGGCCTGGGCACCTCGGGCTCCGGGGAGAACGACCGGCCGTCGAGGTTCCACGTGTGGTTCACCGGCAGGCCGAGGCGCTCGAAGACCGTCGGGGCGATGTCGACCACGCGGATGTCGGCGAAAGGCGCCCGCTGCAGGCCGAGGCCGGCGGCCGCGACGAAGCTCAAGCGCTCCAGCGCGCTGTTGAAGCCGTGGCTGGCGGGCGAGGCGTAGGTCAGCGGCTGCTGGCCGTGGTCGGTGGTGACGATGACCAGCCAGCGCTCCGACAGGTAGGTCCGCCGTGCCCTGATCGCGGTGAGCAACTGCCCGATGCGGCGGTCGGTGTCCCGGATGGCCTGCTGGTAGCGCGGGTTGGCCGACCCGTCGTTGTGGGCGCACTCGTCGACCACCCCGAAGTAGACGAAGCCCGCGTCGGGGTTGCCGTCCCTGAGGTACCTGGCGGTGGTGTCCGCGATCTGCTGGTCGGCGGCGTCGAACGCGTCGATCGTCCCCTCCGCGTCGAGCGCCAGGCGGGCGTCGATGCCGTCACCGAAGATCGGGCCGCCGTTGACGTGCTGGCCGATGTTGCCCCAGTCGGACGCCAGGAACGTGCTGAGCTGCGGCCTGACCTGCTCGAGGCGCGTGAGGAAGTCCGGGTAGCCGTTCTTGGTCGACTGCCGCGGATCGTTGTTGAGGAAGACGCCGTTGACGCCGTGCTTGTCGGGCCAGACCCCCGTTGCGATGGTGGACCAGCCCACCTCGCTGAGCGTCGCGGCCTGCGGCAGCTGGTAGGCCAGCAGCGACGGCACCGCGAACCCGTCCTCGCCGAGAGCCTTCAGGTTCGGCGCCCCACCCTCGGCCATGACCTTGCGGACGAGGTCGATGCGGGTGCCGTCGGTGCCGACGACCAGCACCTTGGACGTGCTCGTCCCGTCGGGACCCTTCAGGTCCTGCGCGTGCGCGAGCGGCGCGCTCGGCAGCAGCGCGCAGGCACATGCCCACCCCAGGAGACTCCCCCGCGTCAACACCCTGAGGATGAACCTACTACCGCTCGACGATGACCGTGGTCGCCTTCACGACGGCCGACGCGACCACCCCGGGCTCCAGCCCGAGCTCGTCGGCGGCCTCGCGCGACATCAGCGACACGACGCGGTAGGGACCGCAGGCGAGCTCGACCTGCGCCATGACCCCGTCGCGCTCGACATGGACGACCACGCCCTCGAAGCGGTTGCGCGCGCTGGTGGCCTGGCCGGTCGCGGGGCGCCGCTCGCGCAGCAGGCGGGCCAGCTCGGCGGCCGCGATCTCGCGCTGCCCGCCGCGGCGGACGAACGTCACGCGCCCGTCGCGCTCCCAGCGGCGCAGCGTGTCGACGCTGACGCCCAGCGCGGTGGCGGCGGTCCCGATGCGGATGGTGGGGTCGTCGGAGGGGGTCATCGCGGCGTCAGGCGGATCGCGAACGGATAGTCGCCGAAGTCGACCACCACGCGCCAGTCCCCGGGCGGCACCGTCACCGTGACCCGCCCCTCACGGGCGGCGTCCTGGAACAGCCGGACCCGCTTGGTGCCCTGCGCCAGGTGCGCGGTGAACGCCGTCTCCCGGGTGAAGTCCAGCGCCGGGTCCTCCGGCGCGGTCTGCTCGAACCGGGCCACGTAGGTGCCGCCGAGCGCAAACGGGCCCTGCTCGTCCGGGCCGTAGTCGCCCCGGACGACGACCTCGCCGGTGCGGACGGGCGCCCGGCCGACGGCGATGCCGCGCTTGGCCGCCTCGTCCCGTTGCTGCACGGTCGACGGCCCGGCCGACGTCGTGCCGCCACAGCCCGCGATGACCAGCCCGGCGCATATGATCGACGCTCGCTTCATGCCTAGGCAGATCCTATGTACCAATCGCACATCGCGGACCTCCGGGTCTGCCCCAGCCCGTCGGCGTCCTGGAGGACGCCCCCGATGAGACGACGCCTCGCCCTGCCACTCGCGGCCATGGCCGTCCTGGCGGTGGTCCCCGCCACGGCCGATGCGCTGACGGTCTACGCCGCCTCATCGCTGAACAAGGCGTTCCCGCAGATCCAGCCCGGCGCGCGATTCTCGTTCGGCGGCTCCAACACCCTGCAGGCGCAGATCGAGCGCGGCGCGCCCGCCGACGTGTTCGCTGCCGCGTCTCCTGAGGAGGCGCAGGCGCTCTACCGCGAGGGCCGCTGCTCGCGGCCGGTCACCTTCGCCACGAACCGCCTCGTGATCCTCGTGCCCAGGGGCAACCCCGCGAAGGTGACCAGCGCCTACGCGCTGCGCAACGGCAGGCGGCGCATCGCGATCGGCACCGCGGGCGTGCCGGTCGGGGCCTACACGCGCAAGGTGCTGGCGCGGATGCACCTGTCGGGCGTGCTGCAGACCAACACGGTCTCGCAGGAGACCAACGTGGCGTCGGTCGCGACGAAGGTCGCGCTGGGCAGCGCCGATGCCGGCTTCGTCTACGCCAGCGACGCCAAGGCCTACGCCGACCGGACGGACACCGTCCGGCTGCCCTCGTGGGCGCAGCCGCCCGTGCGCTATGAGATGTGCGCCGTCCGGCGTGCGGGGGCCCGGAGCGCCGCTGCGCGGGCGTTCATCGACCGCGTCCGCTCCAGGACCGGCCGGTCGGTGCTGAAGCGCTTCGGTTTCGGCCTTCCGCCGAAGGGCCGGTAGCCGTGTGGGCGCGCGTCTGCCTGGCCGTGGTCGTCGCGTTCCTCGTCCTGCCGCTGGCCGCGCTGTTCGCCGAGGCGCCGCTGACCGATCTGCCCCACCTGCTCACCGACGACCAGGTGCTCGACGCGTTGAAGGTCACCGGCCGCACGACCCTCGTGGCCAACCTGCTGTTCGTGGCGTTCGGCACCCCCGCCGCCTGGCTGCTGGCGACGCGCCGCTTCCGGGGGCGCGCGCTGGTCATCACGCTGCTGGAGCTGCCGCTGGTGCTGCCGCCCGCGGTCGCGGGCATCGCGTTGCTGTCGGCGTTCGGCACGGGGGGCCTCGTCGGCCCGGGGCTGCAGGACGCGGGCATCGTCCTGCCGTTCAGCGAGTGGGCCGTGGTCCTCGCGGTCGCCTTCGTCGCCTCGCCGTTCTACCTGCGGCAGGCCATCGCGGCCTTCGAGGGCGTCGACCCCGCGCAGCTGGACGTCGCCCGGACCCTCGGCGCGTCCCCCGCGCGGACGTTCTGGCGGGTCGGCCTTCCGCTGGCCGCCGGCGGGCTCGTCGCCGGCTGGGTGCTCGCGTTCGCGCGCGGCATCGGCGAGTTCGGCGCCACGATCGTCTTCGCCGGCAGCGTGCGGGGGCAGACCCAGACCCTGACCCTGGCGGTCTATGAGCTGTTCGAGTCGTCGTTCGACTCCGCGCTGGCCATCGGGGTGCTGCTCGTCTCGCTGAGCGCTGCGGTGCTCATCTCCTACAAGATCGTCTCCACGTGGCGCTCGAGCTCCACATCACGCGCGGGCTCCGCCACATCACCGTCGACATCGGGCTGACCGTCGCGCCGGGCGAGACGGTCGCGCTGGTCGGCCCCTCGGGGGCGGGCAAGACGACGGTCCTGCGGGCCGTCGCGGGGCTGATGGCCCCCGACGGCGGCCACATCGCCTGCGGTGGTGTGCGGTGGTTCGGCGACGGTGTCGACCTGCCGCCGGAGCGGCGCTCGGTCGGCTACGTACCGCAGGACGGCGCGCTGTTCCCGCACCTCAGCGTGGCCCGCAACGTCGCCTTCGCCGGAGTTCCGGACGCGCGGGTGCGGGAGCTGCTGGGCCTGCTGGGCATCGCGCACCTGGCCGACGCGCGACCGGACGCGATCTCCGGCGGCGAGCGCCGCCGGGCCGCGCTGGCCCGCGCGCTGGCGCGCCGGCCGCAGGTCCTGCTGCTCGACGAGCCGCTGGCCGGCCTCGACGCCCTGACGGTCGAGCGCGTGCGCGGCGCCCTGAAGGAGGCGCTGCGGCAGGCCCGGGTCCCCACCCTGCTGGTCACCCACGACGTCGTCGACGTCGCCGCACTGGACGCCCGCCTGGCGATCATGCTGGAGGGCCGGATCGTGCAGGAGGGCAGCGTCGCCGAGGTCAGCGCCGCGCCGGGCGGGGAGTTCGCGCAGGCGCTCGTCGCCCGGCGCCTACCCGCGGTCGCTGCCGACGAGTGAGTGCACCGCCGCCAACGGCGCCCAGCGCTCGCGGCCGCGCCGGACGACGGCGTACGCCCGCAGGGTGACCTCGGGGTCCTTCAACGCCAGCAGCCGCACACCCGCGATGGTCGGACGGTCGGCGGGCAGCAGCCCGACGCCCAGCCCCGCGACGATCAGCTCCTCGACGAGCTCGAGGCTGTCGGCCCGATGGGCGATCACCGGCTCGAACCCCGCGATGGAGGCGAGCAGCCGCACGACCTGCTCATCGGCGGTGTCACGCGAGTTGACGATCCAGTCCGTTTCGGCGAACTGCCCCACCACGTCCGGGGAGCGTGTCGGTTTGATCGCGCGTGGGCCGATGAGATCGACACGCCTTTTGGTGGGCACGCCGAGGGACCAGCGCGTCGTCCACAGCGGGGTGACCAGCAGCGAGCGGTCGAACGCGCGGGGCGCGAGGTCGTAGTCGTAGACCAGCGCCAGGTCCAGCGCGTCGTCGGACAGCAGCTGCAGCGCCTCGATCGGCTCGTGCTCGTGGATGCGCAGGACGACCCCCGGGTGCGCGTCCGCCAGCGACATCGCGATGGGGACGAGCACGCTGCGGATCGCCGAGGCGAAGCCGCCGACGCGGACGGTGCCGGTCGGTTCAGCGGACGGGTCGAGGTCCGCCCGCGCCGCCTCGACGGCGGCGAGGATCGTGACCGCGTGGTCGGCCAGGCGCCGTCCCGCGGGCGTCAGCCGCACCCGCCGGCCGTCGCGCTCCAGCAGCGCCACGCCCGCCTCGCGCGACAGCACCGCAAGCTGCTCGGACACCGTCGACGTCGTGTAGCCGGTCTCCTCGGCCACCGCCCGCATGGAGCCGAGGCGCGACAGGTCCAACAGCAGCGACAGGCGGCGGACGTCCACCCGCCCATTGTCAGGTAAATCCGAACAGATCGTCAACACATCCGGCGTGGACACGGACGATCAGGACGGGTTGACTGATGGCGATGAGCTCCTCCCAGCAAGGCACCGGCATGGCGATCGCGTCGATGCTCTGCGTGCAGCTCGGGCTGGCCGTGTCGGTCGGGCTGTTCGACGAGATCGGCCCCGAGGGCACCGCGTGCCTGCGCCTCAGCTGGGCCGGCGTGATCCTGCTGCTCATCGTCCGCCCGCGGCGCCGGACCTTCTCCCGGGCCGCGCTGAAGGGCGGCGCCGCGCTCGGCGTCGTCACGGCCGGCGTGACCATGCTGTTCATGGCCGCGGCCGATCACCTGCCGCTCGGCACCGCTGTCGCCCTGGAGTTCCTCGGCCCGCTGGGCGTCGCGATCACCCGCAGCCGCGGCACGATGCACCCGGCCTACCCGTTGGCCGCCGCAGCCGGCGTCGTCCTGCTCACCCAACCCTGGGAGGGCACCGTCGACACGACCGGCGTGGCGTTCGCACTGGGCGCGGGCGCCTGCTGGGCCGGGTACATCCTGCTCACCCAACGTCTGGGGGACGCCGTCCGCGGCATCGGTGGCCTGGCCATCTCGATGCCGGTGGCCGGGCTCGTCTCCTGCGCGATCGCCGGGCCGGGGCTCGCAGCCGACCTCACGCCGACGCTGCTCCTCCAGGGCCTCGGCCTGGCGATCCTCCTGCCCGTGGTGCCGTTCGCGCTGGAGATGCTGGCGCTGCAGCGGCTCAACGCATCCGCGTTCGGGACCCTCATGGCGCTGGAGCCGTCGTTCGCGGTCGTCATCGGCCTCGTCGCCCTGGGCCAGGTACCCAGCGGGGCCGCCGCGATCGGCGTTGCGCTGGTGGTCCTCGCGGGCGTCGGCGCATCGCGCAACGGAGCCCGCGCGACGGTCACCGCCGCCCCGGTGCCCGAGCCGGTCTGAAAGTAGCGGCGTCATGACAAATACCTGCACGTGCCGGGCGACAGGCGTAGTGTCACGGCGTGGTCGAACGCGCTGCCTCCCCCCGTGTCTCGGCGCTGCGCAGGCGCGCTGCCCAACTGGCCGAGAACATCACGTTTCCCCTCCTCCCCGACGACTACCTGGGGCTGCTGAACCCCGCGTGGTCGGCGCGTGAGCTGACCGGGACGATCGTCCGGCTCAAGCCGGAGACCGAGACGACGACGACCGTCGTCATCAAGCCGAACTTCCCGTGGACACCGCACCGCGCCGGTCAGTACCTGCGGATCGGCGCCGAGGTCGACGGCATCCGCCACTGGCGGGCGTACACGATCACCAGCGACGCCGACCACCCGGAGGGGTTGCTGTCGATCACGGTCAAGCACGTGGACACCGGCAAGATGTCGGGCTACTTCACGCGAACGGTCCAACCCGGGTCGCAGGTCTTCCTCGGCGACGTCGAGGGTGAGTTCAAGATGCCCGACCCGCTGCCGGAGAAGGTGCTGATGATCAGCGCCGGCTCGGGCGTGACGCCGATCTGGGCGATGCTCCGGGCGCTGGAGCGCCAGGGCCGGCTCGACGACGTGGTGCACGTCCACTGCGCCCGCGAGCCCGACCAGGTCATCTTCGGCCAGGACCTGCGCCGCATGAACGGCAGGTACGACGGCTACACGCTCGTGGAGCACCTCACCGGCCAGGTGCCGCGCCTCACCGGCGAGTCGCTCGGCGAGATCGTGCCCGACTGGAAGGACCGCCTGACGTTCCTGTCGGGTCCGCGCGGGCTGATGGACGTCATCGAGCAGCACTACGAGGACGAGGGCCTGTCCGACCAGTTGGAGATGGAGCGCTTCCAGCCGGTCATCGGCACGGGCGACGCCGAGGTCGGCAGCGGCGGCACCGTCCGCTTCGTCGTCACCGATGTCGATGCCACCTGCGACGTGGGCGTCTCCATCCTGGTCGGCGGTGAGGAGGCCGGAGCGACCCTCCCCCACGGCTGCCGGTTGGGGATCTGCCACACATGCGTCGGGAAGCTGCGTTCCGGGCAGGTCAGGGACCTGCGGACCGGTGAGCTGTTCGGCGAGACCGGCCAGACCATCCGCACCTGCGTCAACGCCCCCGAGGGGCACATCGAGATCGAGCTCTAGACCATGCCTTCCGTCAACGGCGCCTACACCAGCGCGGACCCCAACCACCCGCTGCACCGCCTCACCCCCGAGCAGATCGATGAGATCGGCGAGGCGTTCCAGAAGATCCACGACGACGTCCGCGCCGACCTGGGCGAGCGGGACGCGACCTACATCCGCAACCTCATCGTCTTCCACCGCCGCCTGGCGGCGCTGTCGCGGATCGTGCTGATGGCCTCTCGCTATCCCCCGGCCTGGATCCTGGGGACGACCGGCCTGGGCGTCGCGAAGATCCTGGAGAACATGGAGCTGGGCCACAACATCCTCCACGGCCAGTGGGATTGGATGAACGACCCCAACATCCACTCCTCCACCTGGGACTGGGACACCGCCTCCACCAGCGCCGGCTGGAAGCACAGCCACAACTACCTGCACCACACGTTCACGAACGTCGTCGGCAAGGACAAGGACGTCGGCTACGAGATCATGCGCGTCGACCCCAAGCAGGACTGGGAGCCCCGCTTCCTGGCCCAGCCCGTGGTCAACGTGCTGCTCATGCTGTTCTTCGAGTGGGGCGTGGCGCTGCACGACCTCGACATCGAGGCGGTGCGCAAGAAGGAGAAGTCGCTGGGCGCGCTGCGCGAGGACCTCAAGGGCATCCGCGGCAAGATGGTCCGCCAGGTCGTCAAGGACTACATCGCCTTCCCGGCGCTGTCCGGTCCGAAGGGCTTCAAGCGCACGCTGCAGGCCAACTTCACCGCCAACCTCATCCGCAACATCTGGTCCAACGCGATCATCTTCTGCGGCCACTTCCCTGACCAGGCGTACACGTTCACCGAGGAGGAGGCGGCGGACGAGTCCAAGGGCGCGTGGTACATCCGCCAGCTCATCGGCGCCGCCAACATCGACGGCAGCGACACCTTCCACCTGATGAGCGGCAACCTCAGCTACCAGGTCGAACACCACCTCTACCCCGACATGCCGAGCTCCCGCTACAAGGAGATCGCCCCGCAGGTGCGGGCCATCTGCGAGAAGTACGAGCTGCCCTACAACACCGGGCCGTTCCTGCAGCAGTGGCTGATGGTGCAGCGGACGATCCTGCGGCTGGCCTTTCCCGGCGGCGCCCCGCGCCCCAAGCCCGGCCCCCATGTCGAGCCGCACGAGGTCCGCGACCCCGGCCCGGTCGTGCACAGCACGGCGGGCCCGATCCCGGCCTTCCCGTAGGGCTCAGTCCAGACGCGCCAGGGACAGGAACTCCTGGCGCGTGCGCGGGTCGTCGCGGATGATGCCGTGCAGCGCCGAGGTCGACGTCCGCGTCCCCGGCTTGCAGACCCCACGGAGGGTCATGCAGAGGTGCTCGGCCTCGACGACAACCCCGACACCGCGCGGCTGCAGCGCCTCCTGGAGACGGTCGGCGATGGCCTTGGTCATCCGCTCCTGGACGTGCATGTTGCGGGACTCGTGCTCGACGATCCGCGCCAGCTTGGAGAGGCCGACGATGCGGTCGCCAGGGAGGTACCCGACGTGCGCGACGCCGATGAACGGCAACAGGTGGTGCTCGCAGAGCGAGTGGAACGGGATCGCGCGCTGGACGATGAGCTCGTCGTAGCCGTTCTCGTTGGGGAACGTGGTCAGCGAGAACTCGACCGGCGTCAGCATCTCCACGTAGGCGCGGGCCATGCGGCCGGGCGTGTCGCGCAGGCTCTCGTCATCGAGGTCGGCGCCGAGGCCCAGCAACAGCTCGCGGGCGCCGGCCTCGGCGCGGGACAGGTCGATCGGCATCGAGTATTCATACGACAGACGGGGCCCCGCCGCTCACCGGCGAGACCCCGCGATGGGTGGGGCTAGGGTCGGCCGGCGGGGCGCTGGGCCTCCAGCGCGGCCTGCACCTTGGCCGTGTCCAGGCCGAGCTCCTTGGCCAGGGCGGCCGCCAGGTCGGCGTGCCTGTCGCCGTCCCGGTCCGGACGCGCACCCTCCAGCGCGCTACGGGCCTTGTCCTCGGACACGTTGAACTTCTTGGCCAGCGCGCTGACAAGCGCATCGTGGTCGCGCGGGCCGCCGGTCTGGGCCTGCAGGACGGCCTTCACGTCGGCGGCGTCGACGTTGAGGGCCTTGGCGATCGCCGCCGCCATGTCGGTGAGGTGGTCGTCCCTGGTGGGCCGGACCTTGTCCAGCGCCGCCGTGAGCTTGTCCTCGCTGACGCCCAGCGCCTTGGCCAGCGCCGCCGTGTCGAAGCGACCGCCCGGCCCGTGTCCGTCGTGGCCGCCCGGTCCGCCGAAGCCGCCCGGACCGCCGAAGCCGCCGCGACCGGGACCGCCCTCACGGGTGCCCGTGACCTTGAAGTCCTTGTCCAGGGTGACCGAGACGAACGTCCCGTCGCTCTTGCGGACGTGCGCCTCGAAGCTGCCGTCCGGGCGGCTCTCGACACCGGTCAGCGTCGCGCCGGGATACTTGGCCAGCGCCGCATCGCTCACCTTGTCGGTGATGCTGCCCGTCAGCGGCGTCGGAGCCTTGGATGCCTGCGTGGCGGCATAGGCCCCGCCACCGACCGCCAGCACGGCCGCGGCTGCGACGGCCGCGGTCCTTTTGGTGCGTGTGAACATGCCCAGAATGTCGGGCAACACCCTGAGTTGCGCCGCAGGCGCACCTGGGACTTCCCTGAGAGCTCCCAGGAGCGGGGATACTTCGCCGCATGGGCCCGACGTCCCATGCGCTCTCGCCCACCGAACTGGCCGCCGTGCTGGAGGCCCAGCGCGGCGGCGCGCCGTTCCTGGTCCTGCGCGACGGCGCGGGGGCGCTGCGGATCGTCCCCGTCGTGGGCGACGAGATGGCGATCGGCCGGGCCACCGGCAACGACGTCGTGCTGGACTGGGACCGCTCGGTCTCGCGGACCCATGTGGAGCTGCAGCGGGTGGGCGCGGCATGGGTCGTCGTGGACGACGGCCTGTCGCGCAACGGGTGCACGGTCAACGGCGAGCCGCTGGTCGCCCGGCGACGGCTGATGGACCATGACGTCCTGCGGTTGGGGACGACGTCGGTGACCTTCCGCGCGCCCGCGCAACCGGACGACAGCACGGTCGTGGAGGGCGGGTTGGCGCAGCTGGTGAGGCTGACGGACGCCGAGCGCCGCGTCCTCGTCGCGCTCTGCCGCCCGCTGCTGCAGGCCTCTGGCGCGGCGCCCGCCTCCAACCGGGCGATCGCCGCCGAGCTCGTCATCAGCCCGGTCAGCGTGAAGACCCACATGCGCGCGCTGTTCACCAAGCTGGACGTCGACACGCTGCCGCAGTACGAGAAGCGCTCGACGCTGGTCCGGCGCGCGCTGGAATCCGGACTGGTCACCGCGCGCGACGCCTGACACGATGCACCGGGATGACCGATTTCCCGACAGGGGCGGTCCTCGGGGACTATCGCGTCGACGGCCTGCTCGGCCGCGGCGGCATGGCGACCGTCTACCGGGCCACGCACGCGACCCTGGGGCGGCAGGTCGCGCTGAAGCTGCTGGATGCCGGCTACGCCGACGACGTCGCGTTCGTCGCGCGCTTCCGCCGCGAGGGACAGCTGCAGGCCTCCCTGGAGCACCCCAACGTGGTCGGGGTCTACGAGGCCGGGGAGTCGGTGCACGGGCTGTTCCTGGCGATGCAGCTCATCACCGGCGACACGCTGTCCGCGCTGATCGCCTCGGGTGAGCTGACCCCCGCGCGGGCGCTCACGCTGCTCGACCAGGTGGCCGACGCGCTGGACGCCGCCCACGCCGTCGGGCTGGTCCACCGCGACGTCAAGCCCCGCAACGTCCTGCTGGCCGAGGGCGACCGTGCCTTCCTCGCCGACTTCGGCCTCAGCAAGCTCGGCGCGGACGAGACGCTGACGATCACCGGCGAGCTGATGGGAACGCTCGCCTACCTCGCCCCCGAGGTCATCCGCGGCGAGCCGACCAGCCCCGCAGCGGACCGCTACGCCTTCGCGGCGATGGCGTTCGAGTGCCTCACCGGCAGCATCGTCTATCCGCGCTCCTCCCAGGCGGCCCAGCTGTTCGCGCACACCAGCGACCCGGTGCCCCAGGCCTCCGTCCGCCGCCCCGGCCTACCGCCGGAGGTCGACGCGGTCTTCGCCGCCGCGCTCTCCAAGACGCCCGAGGAGCGCCCCCGCACCGCCCGCGAGATCGTCACCGCCCTGGACGCGGCCCTGGCCGGCATCGAGCTCGCGCCCGCGCCCCCCGACCGCCGAACACGCTTTTTCACCCCGGATCGGGGGCACAAACGCGTGTTCGGCGGCTGGGGGCGGTGGCTGGCCGCGGGGCTGGCGGGTGCGGCGGTCGCGTCGGCCGGCTGGGCGCTGGTGGCCGGGGACGACGCCCCGCGGCGGGCCGGCCCGGAGGAAGTGCCGCCGCTGCTGCCCGGCACGGTGGCCCTCGGCAGCGACCTCCGGCACTCCGGCCCGACCCGCGACTGCAACGGGCGGCCCGCGGGGCCGCAGTCTCCGTCGTGCACCGTCGTGCAATCGGCCCTGCCGGGCGCGAACATCGTCGTCCCGCGCGACGGCGTCATCCGCCGCTGGGCGCTGCGTGGCGCCCGCGGCGAGTTCCAGATCGCCGTCCTGCGCCCGCGCGACGCCATCGCCTTCCAGGTCGCGGTGTCGGCCAACGAGTTCGTGCCGGACCGGCGCATCTACGCCTTCCCGACCGACGTCGCGGTGGAGGCCGGCGACATCATCGGCCTGCAGGTCGTGACGGGCTCCGGGGTCGGCCTGCGCGCGCGGCCCGGTGCCCAGACCCAGCGCTGGGTGCCGCCGCTGCGCGGCCTCGAGCGCCCCGCCGACCGCCGCGCCGGCACCGGCTTCGACGGCGAGGTGCTGCTGCGCGTCGAGTACACACCCGGCGCCCGGCAGCGCCTGCCCGCTCAGGTCAGCGGCCCGGCGGCCGCCAAGCTGCCCAACGGCAAGGTGCTGGCCACCTGGCCCTACACGCGGACGCCCGACGGCCGCCGGCGGACGCTCCGGGTCGTCGCGATCGCCAACCAGATGCACCTCGAGCTGGTCACCGGCGGGCGCCGGCTCGCCCGGGTCGCCCTCCCCGGCTTCACCGCAGACGGAGGCGACATCACCGCCCACTCCATCGACACCCCGTCGGCCGACGGCTCCGGCGGTGGCATCACGGTCGAGTACGTCAGCCACGACAGCGTCCGCACGCGGTCGCACTACTTCAGCGTCGGAGACCGTGAGTTCTTCTTCGTCAACTGACGAGGTCGCCGGATACACCATCAGCAGGACGCTGGGATCGGGGCCGCACGGCACGGTCCACGCGGCCACGCAGGACGGCCTCGGCCGGCCCGTCGCGTTGAAGGTCGGCAGCTGGGAGCCCGCCGATTGGCCCGAGCACCCCGGCGTCGCCCGGCTGTTCGCCGCGGGCCGGCTGGCCGATGGGCGTGTCTACACCGCCGCGCAGCTCGCCCCAGGCGGCTCGCTGCGCCATCCCGCCCGGCCGCTGACACGGCAGCGCGGCCTCGCGCTCTGCGACGAGGTCGAGGCGACGCTGGCCGAGCTGGACGTCGCGCATGGGGCGCTGCACGCAGGCAACGTCCTCATCGACGAGAACGGCCGCGCGCTGCTGCGCGACTTCGCGCCGGGTGCACGTGCCGCCGACGATGCGGCCGCGCTGGCCCGGCTGCGCGCCAGCTGTGCGCAGCTGCCCGCCCGCGACCGGCGCCCGTGGCTCATCGCCGCCGTCGGCGCGGTCACCGCCGGCGCGGTCGGCCTGCTGGTGTTCGGCAGCGGCGACGACGACCGTCCGGGGCTGGAGTCCGTCGACTGCGGCGGGCTGGCCTGCACGCTGGTCAGCGACCTGCGCGTCCGGGGCGACAGCGTCATCACGGGCTGGACCGTCCGTGGCGGCCGGGGCGGGCTGCAGCTGCAGCTCGTCCGCCCGCTCGGCGACGGCTACTTCGTGCAGGTGCAGGCCAGCGCGCAGGCCGAGGGTGCCGCCGGCCACCCGACTCGGCTGCTCGCCCGCGAGGGGGACCGGCTGGCCGTCGCCCTGACGCCGTCGGCCGCCGTCGGCACGACCGGCCCCGGGCGGACCCTGCGCTTCACCGGCCGCCTGGGGCAGTCCCCGCCGCGCAGTCCGATCGTCGGTCCGGCCCGGCGCCTGGCGCTGGCGATCACGACCCGGCCCGGCCCCGCCCCCGAGGAGCCCGAGCCGGCAGGCGAGCTCGCGGGCACGCCCGTCGCCACGGCGCCCGTGAAGTACGCCCCCGGCCGCACGCTGCGGATCGTCCGCGCCGGCCCGCAGGTGCTGCTCGAGCTGCGCCGCGGCGGCGACACCCTGGCCCGCCTCGTCGTCCGCGATGCCGACCCGCGGGGCACGCTGGCCTACCTCAGCGGGGACACCGCGCCGGAGGTCGGCTGGCGCAACCCCGACGGCACCACCGTCGCGCACGCGTGGACGCGCTCCCGCACGAGCCCGCGCGAGGTCTACTGACCGCGGCTCACGCGCTGAAGGGCAACCGCTTGACGCCGTGGATGAAGGCGCCGCCCTTGTACATCTCCGGCTCACCGGCCGTGATGCCGGGCATCTGCGTGTACAGCTCGGTGAACAGCGCGGCCAGCTGCGTGCGGGCCAGGGATGCCCCCATGCAGAAGTGCGGGCCGCCGCCACCGAAGCCGAGGTGGCGGTTGGGGTCGCGCGTGATGTCGAAGGTCCACGGGTCCTCGAATGCCGTCTCGTCGCGGTTGCCCGAGGTGTAGAAGAGCACGACCTTCTCGCCCTCCGGGATGACCTGGCCGTGCAGCTCGACGTCCTGCGTGGTGGTCCGCCGGAAGTTCATGACCGGCGTGGCCCAGCGGATGAACTCCTCGACGGCGGGAGCCATGCGCCCGGCCAGGTCCTCGCGCAGCAGCTGCGCCATCCCCGGGTTGTCGGACAGCGCCTTCAGCGCGTGGCTGCTGGTGTGGCGCGTGGTGTCGTTGCCGGCGACGCTGAGCAGCACGAAGAACGCGGCGATCTCCGGGACCGTCAGCTTCTCCCCGTCCACCTCGGCCTGGACCAGCGCGGTCATCAGGTCGTCGCGCGGGTCGCCCTCCCGCTGGGCGGCCAGGTCCGACGCGAAGGAGTGCAGCGTCCAGACCGCCTCACCGAGGACCTCCACGACCGGGCGGTCGCCGGCGACCTCCGGATCGGCGGCGGTGACGAGGGTGTCGGCTGCGGCGACGACCCGCTCGCGATCGGCCTCGGGCACGCCGATCATGTCGCTGATCGTCACCAGCGGCAGGCGCTTGGCGATGAGCGCGACGAAGTCCCCGCTGCCCTGCTCGGCCGCCTCCTCGACGATGCGCCTGGCGTTGGCGCGGATGCCGTCCTCGATGCGCGCGACCTGCCGCGGGGTGAACGCGGCGGACACCAGCTTGCGCAGCTTGGTGTGGCGTGGAGCATCCATCGCCAGGAACGACTGGGTCGCCTCGAGCAGCTCCGGCGGCGCATCGCCGAACTGAGTGCCCTGGCCGCTGCAGTAGAGCTCCGGCGCCCGCGACGCGGCGCGGATGTCGTCGTAGCGGACCAGCGCCCAATAGGGCGTCTGCGTCCCCGTCTGGAGGATGTCGACCGGCGGGTTGTGGCGGGTCAGCGGCTGGTCGCGGCGCAGCTCGGCGAAGACCTCGTCGCGGACCTTCGCGGGCTGTGACCAGAACTCCAGGTCTCCGAGATCATGGGCGTCGTAGACCGGCGGGAGCTCCGTGGTTGACATGGTGTCAACAATAGTGAATCCGATTCAGCGCGCGAGGATCTCCAGCAGGCCTTCGCGGTGGTCGGGCACATCCGGGATGTCCAGCCGGGCGGCATGGATGTAGCCGATGCCGGCGAAGTAGAGGGTCTTGGCCCGCACGTCGGCGTCGCGGCCCTTGAACCCCAGGTCGCGAAACGCCTTGTGGATGGTCTGAAAGCCCCAGTGGTCGAACTCCGCGACCCGCGCGCGGACCGTCTTGTCGGAGACCGCCCATTCACGGATCGCGCGCTCCAGCGACTGCTGTCGCGGTTCGACGAGGCCCATCATCATGATGCGGATGCGGTCGATCGGCTCGAGGCCGGCAGCCTTCTCCTCGAAGATCGCCTTCGCCTCGTTGCGGTCGCGCGACCAGCGCTCCCCGAGGGCGACGTGGAAGCTGCGCAGATCCTCGAAGTGCCAGTAGAACGAGCCCTTCGTCACCCCCAGTCGCGCGCACAGCGGCTCGACCTTCACGGCCGCCAGCCCCTCCTCGGCCAGGAGGTCCAGGCCGGCGGAGAGCCAGTCGTCGACCGAGAGACGCCCGCTTCCGGTGCGTTGGGTTGAGGTTTCGGCGCGCGCCACATCGCGATTCTAGTGTCTCCATCCGCTGCCGTATGGGCGCGACGGTGTGGAAGGTCGCCACCTGGGTGGGGTGGGCCGGGCGCCCGCCCGGCCCGACACTGCTCCCATGACCACCTCCGCTCCCCTCAAGCGCCTCGCCGCCATGGCCGCGATCGGAAGCGTCCTCGGTGCCGGAGCGCTCGCACCGGGCGCCCAGGCCCGTGCCGTCGCCACGTCCACCGCCCCGACCGTCTCCACCCCCACGGTCTTCAAGCCGGGCGACACCACCCCCGTCGACATCGCGGGCAACGACCTCCGCGCGGGCGACACGATCCGCAAGGGCACGCTGCTCCTGCGCTTCAAGGTCACGATGCACGGCATGACCGACACCCCCGTCGCGTTGCGTGCGCCGAAGGGCTACATCCACGTCGGCCTCGGGCTCAACAAGGCCCGCACCATCGGCTTCGCCGTCGCCAAGGGCTCCTCCTACTACCACCGCACGATCAAGGTGCGCGTCTACCCGCTCGACGCCGACGAGGCCGAGACCGCCGCCGGCCACATCTACGCGCTGGTCAAGAAGAACGGCTAGCTACTTCTTGGTGCCCAGCGGCGGGTCAGCCTCGACGTGCGGGAACTGGCGGTTCACGCCGCCGAAGTTCCAGCCCGGGGACTGGATGCAGGGCGGCACGCCCATGCCCAGGACCGGGATCGTCGACGGGTTGCTCGTGACGCGGCAGTCCGAGGACCGCTGCCCCCACCCCAGCCGCGCGGCTTCGCCCGGCGCCGGGTAGGCCGCGTGGCGGTTGGACGGCGGGCGCTGCTTGGCGCCCAGCACGAGCTCGTTGGTGAGGACGAACAGCGTGCGCAGGTAGTGCAGCTTCTCGCCGTTGGGCTGGACGGTGTAGCCGGCGGTCGACGCCGCGAGCTTGCCGGTCGCCTGGACGATGTCGTCCTTGTAGGACTCCACGAACTTCAGCGCCGGCACGAGCTGGCGGCCCGCGAGGTCCAGCGGCTTGGCGGACCTGCCGGCCGCATCGGTGAGCTTGACCGCCTGCGGCAGCACGCGCTTGGCATCCTTCAGGACCGGCGGCAGCTGCTTGAGGATCCGGGTGGCCGAGGGCAGCAGGCCGTTCAGCCGCTTCAGTCCGGGGCCGAGGTCACGCGCCGCCGGGCGCAGCGCGCGCATCGTCGGCGCCGCGTCATCCAGCACCGGCGACAGCTTCAGCGAGGAGCGGTTCAACGCCGCGAGGAAGCCGGGCAGCGCGTTCAGCGTCGCCGTCAGCTGGCGGTCGCGCGCGGCGGTCTCGGAGAACACCTCGTTGCCGGAGCGGATCACGTGCTGCACCGACGTGCTGCGCCGGCCCAGCGCGTCCAGCGCCGCGCCGGCGTTGCGGATCAGCGACGTCAGCTCGGGGCGCTGGCCGTCCAGCTCGGTGGCCAGCTGGTCCAGCGCGTCAGCGGCGCCGGCACCGGACCCGATCGCCGCGTTGAGCTCGTCGTCGCGTCCCTCGAACGCGGCCGACAGCGACAGCGTCAGCTTCTTCAGCGACTCGCGCGCCTTCTTGTCGAAGGACGCCAGCACCTGGTCGAGCTGCTGGTTGTCCTGCACCTGCCCGTCAGCCAGGCGCCCGCCGTCCTTGACCCAGCCCGCCGTCCGTGTGCCCGGGGTCAGCGCGACGAACGGCTCGCCGAGCAGCGTCTTGACGCGCAGCAGCACGTGGGCGTTGGCGCGCAGCGGCGCGAACCTGCGGTCCAGCTCGATCAGCGCGTCGGTGCGCTGCCCGACGGGCTTGACCGACACGACCTTGCCGACCGAGACGCCGGAGATGCGCACGTCGGTGTTGCGCTGGATGTTGCCGCCCTGGGGGAAGGCGACCTGGAAGCGGTAGCCCTTGGCCTCCAGCGGCAGATCGCCGCCGAAGCGCTTCCACACGTACACGCCGCCGCCGAAGCAGGACAGGGCGAAGATGACGATCGTCAGGAGGGCGCCGGTGGTGGGGGCACGCGTGTTCATTTGATCGGGGTCGTCCCTCCGCAGACGGGCAGCAGTCCCGTCACCGCGAGCAACGGGGCCAGGGCGGCACCGCTGCCCTCGGTGATGCTGTTGCACCCGACGAGCGTCGGCGCCCGCCAGGTCGCGCCGTTGGCGTCCTGGAAGGTGAACAGCGACGCCGCGTTGTGCGCGGTCCAGGCCAGCCAGAACAGGTAGCCCTCGTCGTCGTTGCCCGGCGGGTTGTAGGCCGACTCGTTGGTGACGTAGACCAACGTCCGGAAGGCGCTGATCAGCGCGGGCGTGATCTTCGAGAGCGTCGTGGTGGCGCGCGAGAGCCGCTTGCCCGGCCCGATCGTCTCCCGTGCCAGCGGACGCAACTGGTCACGCAGGAGCGGCACCGACCGCTCGGCCAGCGCCGCGGCGCTGCGCAGCGCGGCGGGCAGGGCGCGCAGCGACGGCTGCAGCGCCTTCAGCGTCGGCCCGAGGTCGTCGGCCAGCCCCTTGATCTCCGGGAGTGCGTCCCGGGCGGCCGAGAGCGTGCTGGGCAGCTTCTGCAGGCTGCGGCGCAGCTCGGCGTCCTGGCCGCCCAGGGCGGTGAGCGTCGTCGCGCCGTCGGCCAGCGCGGCCGACAGCTGCCGGTCGTGGGTGCCGGTCGCCTTGGCGAGCACCGCGAGGTTGTGGACCAGCCGCTCGACCTTCGTCCGGCGCTTGACGATGAGGCCGGTGATGTCGTTGATCTGGTCGCTCGTCGGGCCCAGCGCCTTCAGCAGCCGGCGCACGTCCTTGCCGCGACCGTCGAGGCCCTGCTCGGCGGTGGCCAGCAGCGCGCGGAAGTACTCGCGGGTGTCGGAGTCCAGGACGCTGAGCAGCTCGTCGGCGTCGATCGGGTAGGACGTCCTGGCCGACGGGATCGTCGCGCCCTCGCGGAGCTTGGGCGCGGTGATCGGCCCGGGGTTGAGGTCGAGCTGCAGGTCCTTCAGCGGGGTCCGCGGTTCCAGCGTCGCGCCCGCACCCTCGTGAACCGCGTCGAGCTTCTTCGGGTTGATCGCGATCTCGACGTGCGCGCGCCCCTGCTTGAGGGACACGCCCTCGACGGTCCCCACCTTCACGCCCGCGACGTTCACCGGCTGCCCGAGCCCGGGCGTCAGGCCGGAGGCGTTCGCGAAGTCGACGTACATCGTGTAGCGGTCCTGGAAGGGCAGCTTCAGGCGCTGCTGGATCAGGATGTACGCGCCCGCGAACGTCGCGATGCCGGCGAACACGAAGATGACCGCCAGCCACTTGCCGTAGCGCTGGGCCTGCCGCTTGAGGCTCATCTGGCGGCCTCCTTGCGCGTCTTGGCCAGCCACTTGCCGACCTGCTTGAGCAGCCCCGGGGTCTTGGCGACCTGGCGGACCTTGCCGGAGTTCGGCGGGATTGCCGTGAAGTCCGGCGGCGCCGTCTGGGCCTTCAGGTCGGGGACCTTCTGGTCGCGGCAGTCCGCGTCGGGCCGGAACACCGGCAGCGTGCCCGGCGGCAGCGGCTTGGGCCGCGAGCCGATCAGGCCGCCGAGGCCGTTGCTGAAGACCTGGCCCTCCTCCGGGATCTGGCCGGTCACGACCGAGTTGGTGCCGAAGTTGCCCAGCAGGCGGATGTAGTTGCCGTTGCCGTCGAAGTTCTGCGTGGCGCTGGCCAGGCCGACGAACGACTGCACGAGGTCGAGGTAGACCGGGCGGTTGGTGGTGAGGTGCCCGTCGTCGAGCTTGCCGCGCAGCACCGGCAGGACGCTGCGCTGCGTGCAGGTCGTGACCTGGTCGACCAGCGGCATCAGGACCTTGAGGCGGTCGGCCAGGGTCGGCAGCCCGCGGACCAGCGGACCGATCGCGCGGGTGAGGTCCGGCAGCTCGTGCTGGGACAGCAGGCCGTTGGCCTGGCGCACGAGCGCGGCGCTCGCGCGCAGCGCGCGCGGGGCGATCGGCAGCGCGGGCCGGACGGCGCGCGACGCGGCCTCCAGCCGCGGCAGCGCGCGGTCGACGGCGTCCAGCGTGCTCGGCGCCTCCTTCAGCGTGGCGTCGACCTGCTTGAACGTGTCGGTGAGGTTCTGGCTCTCCGCGGCGGTCGCGCCCGCGGTCCGGTCCAGGCCATCGAGGACGCCGACCAGCGCACGGTCGGAGCGGTCCAGGGCGGCCACGGTGCGGCCGGCGTAGGTGACGATGTCCGAGACGTCGTGCGGTTTGGTCCCCGCGCCGGCGTCGGAGGAGATGGCGATGTTGCGGACCGTCTTGGGCAACGTCAGCGCGAAGCGCTGGAAGCCTTCGGCGCCGCCCTTCTTCAGCGCCTCGGAGAACTCGCTGAACGTCGACTTCAGGCCCTCGCGGGTCGGCAGGTCGAGCGTCGACAGCAGCTGGTCGAACTGCACGGGGATCTTGGCGCGGCCCGCGGGGATGCGGCCGTTGTCCTTCAGCCGCGGCGCCGACGGCGAGCCGGGGTGCAGCTCCACGTAGAAGCCGCCCTCGAGGAACATCCGGGGCCGGATCTTCAGTGACGCGTCGGTGTGCAGCTTGGCCTGGTCCTCGTCGATGGCCATCGTGAGGATCTCGGTGTGGTTGGCGCCCTCCTCGATGGAGACGATCGAGCCGACCTTCACCCCGGCGATGCGCACCGGCGAGTTGTGGGTCAGCTGGTTGCTCGACGGCAGCACGGCGCTGACCTCGTAACGCGGCAGGCCGGGCACGTGTTTGGCGTAGGAGTAGAAGACGATCGCGACGACGACGACGATCATCGCCAGCGCGTAGGCGATGTAGTTGGGCGTCTTGACGTTCGGCCTCACAGGTGTGCCTCCCCGAGCAGGCGAGCCGCCAGGCGAGCCCGCTCGACCGAGGCCGAGCCCCTGGGCGAGGTCCTCGGCGGCATCATCGGCCGACCCCCGGGGGACGGCGCAGCAGCCCGGCGCGCGCGGCGCGCGCGGTCGCGTCCTGGGGCGGCCGGGTCATGTCGACGTTCGTGGTCTGCTTGCCGGGCGGGTTGCCGACGAAGCCGTTGCCGTAGATCGGCTCCGTGCCCGCCTCGCACTCGTCGCTGTTGATGTTCGGCGCCGGGTTGGCGTTCAGCGACGAGGACGGCTTGGCGTTCTGGCCGCCCTCCGACAACCCCGCGACGGCCATCCCGCGGAACCAGTTGCCCGAGGCGTTGCCCTGGCTCACCGCGCTGGAGAGGTTGCGGCCCCAGAGCGCAAGGGTGTTGCAGGTCACCTGCGCCGGCAGGAACGAGCCGAGCGTGCCGCGGACGGAGATAACGGCGCCGGTCAGCTCGCGCAGCGCGCCGGTGAGGTGGAAGCGGCCGGCGGCCAGTCGGCCCAGCGCGTCGCCGAGCCGCTGGATGCTCGCCGTCGCGCCCGTGGTGGGCGCCAGGGCGGCGGGCGCGGCCTTGATCGCGGCCTCCAGGCGCCGGGAGGCGCTCGGCAGCACCGCGGCGCCGGGGCGGATGTCGTGGAGCAGGCCCTGCGTGTCGGCCAGCACGCGCGTGGCCTTGCGCAGCGCCACGGTGGTCGAGGCCTCGGCCCGGGGCGCGATCGCCAGGCCGGAGGACACGGCGGGCCCGGCGCGGTCGACCGCGGCGAACGTCTGGTTGCCGACGTCGACGAAGGACGCCAGCTCCGGCGCCACCGGCTCCAGGGCGCGGCTGAACGTCGCAGCGCCCTTGATGAAGCCGGCCAGGTCGGTGCTGGGAAGGGCCAGCGCGTCCAGCGTGCGCTGCGCCGGCGGCAGCAGGTGGCTGAAGGACTGCAGCGTCTGGTTGAGCTGCGCGCCGCGCCCCGCGAGCGCGCCGCCGAACCCGCCGACCGCGCCCCGCACGCCCTTCGTCGTCTTCTTGTCGAAGATCCGGAACGCGTCGTCGAGCTCGAAACCGGCGTCGGCGTTGGTCAGCGTGAGCCTGCCGTCCTGCGGGATGCCCTTGTCGGACTTGCCCGGCGTCAGCGACAGGTACTTCGCGCCGAGCAGCGAGCGCGTGCGGACCTCCACGCGCGTGTCGACCGGCAGCTCCTTCTGCGCCTCGTCGAGCTTGAGCTTCAGCCGCGCGAGCGGCCGGCCGTCGGGCCCGGTGACGGCACGGACGTCGTCGACCTGGCCCACGCGCGCGCCGCCGATGCGCACCTCGTCCAGCTCCGCCAGCTCGGCGGCGTCGGGGACGTCGACGGTGATGTTGTAGGTGGGGACGAACGGAAGGCCGCGCGTGGCGTTGTAGGCCACGAGGATCTGGATCATCAGCACCGTGACGGCGACGGCGCCGATGAGCACGAGGTTGGGGCCCTCGGGGCGGCGGGTGCCGCGGCGTGTGGTCCTGGGCCTCGGTTCCGCGCTCATGGCTTGAGGAGGAAGTCGAGGAGGTCGTTGACGGCGTCGGACGCACCCGACAGCGGCCCGGGCAGCTTCAGCTGCGGACGCTCCTGCGTCTTCTCGGGCACCTTCACCTGCGGCACCTGCAGCGCCGGGGTCTTGGTCTGCTGGGCCGGCCGCTGCGGCGAGGGCGTCTTCTTCTGCCGGGCGGGCGTCTGCTTCAGCGCCGTCGGCCCGCCGACGACGGGGCCGATGTGCGAGTCGCAGCCCTCCACGGGGGCGGTGGCCTCCGGCGAGCAGGCGCCGATCAGCAGGTAGCCGGGCAGCAGGTGGGAGTACTTGTCGTACCGGGCCAGCAGGACGCCGTTGTAGTAGGAGAACTTCAGGAGGTACTCCAGCGCCCCGCGCTCACGGAGGTTCGTCAGCAGCTGCTCCAGCGGCACGCCGGTCGCGGCGGCCTGCGGCGCGAAGGACGCCAGCAGCTTGATGCTGGTGCCGAGCTTGGTGAGGTTGACGCGGGCGCGCGAGATGGCGCTGGGCAGCGTCTTCACCGTCGGCGTCGCAGCCCTGGCCAGCGGCGGGATGCCGCGCGTCACGGAGGCCAGCGCCGGGGCCGACTGCCGCAGGCTCTTCAACACCGGACGCGCGTCCTCGGCCACGGCGGTGAAGCGCGTCAGCGCGGGCTTGGTCGCGTCCAGCAGCTCCGGCAACCGGTCGACGGCGGTCGCGAGGTCCCGTGAGCGGTCGGCGGTCCGGGCGGCGACCTTCGCCGTGTTGTCGATGAAGGCGCTGACGTTCTCCGGTTTCCTGCCGAGCTCGCGGGTGATCGCGTCCGTCGCGTCGATGGAGTCGGTGAGGTCCTTCTCCTGGTCGTGCAGGATCGTCAGGACCTTGCGCGCGCTGGCGAGCGCCGGGTTGGAACGGCGCAGCAGCGCGTTGAGCTCCTCACCGCGCCCGGCGCCGGCGATGCCGAGCTCGTTGACCAGCAGCCGAAGCCGCTCGCGGGTGGGCACGTTCCAGATGCCGAACAGGTCGTTGAGCGACACCGGCAGCGTGGTGCGGTCGACGGGGACGGTCGGGTTGGTCCCGTCCTTGCCCTCCAGCGCGGGCGAGGTGCTGGTGCCCGGGTCACACTGCACGAAGTTCTCCGACAGCAGGCCCTCGGGCTTGATCGTGCACGCGGCGTTGGCGTGGAACGGCGCGAACCGCTTCTCGACCGACAGCGTCATCCGCGCCTTGCGCTCCGGCGTCAGGTTGACGTCCTTGACGCGGCCGACGCGCGCCCCGGCGATCTTGACGACCTGGCCGGGGATGATGCTCTTGGCCGTGTCGAAGACGACGTCGACCTCGTAGCGGTCGCTGTCCTCACCTCCGCCCGGCTTGACGACGTTGACGTAGAACCCGGCCCCCACGACGAGGACCGCCGCGGCCGCAAGCAGCAGGCGCTGCAGCGTCCGCGACATCACTTCTTCCCCTTGCGAAGGTCAGCCGTGCGGTTGCAGACCGACGGGTCCGGCACCCACGGGTTGCTGCCGTCGGCGTTGGTCTGCTCGGCCGAGCCGGGGCAGCGCTGGGTGACGTCGTTGCGGAAGTCGAGCAGGCCCGGGGTCGGCGGCACGCCGAGCACCGACGCCAGGCCCTCGGTGATCTGCCCGGAGGCCACGAGGCCCAGCCTCGCGTAGTGCCCGTTGGCGTCGTAGGACGCTCCGGCCGAGCCGCCGATGCCGTTGAAGAGGCCGATGACGACGTCGGGGATGTAGGGGCGCAGCTGCTCGAAGATCGGCAGGGCCTCGGTGATCGTCGAGGTGACGCGGTTCAGTGCCGGCAACGTGACCTTCGCCAGCCCGGGCACCTTGTTGAGCCCCGTGCGCAGCGGCTTCAGCAGCGCCTGGAGGTCGCGCAGCGCCGGCTCGGCGGTCGGCGGGATGTCACCGACGGCGCGCAGCGTGTCGGCCAGCGGCTGGGCCGACGGGCGGATCTGGCGGACGACCGGGCCGACGACGTCGAGCGTGCGGTCGAGCCGGTTGAGCGTGCGCGTGCCGTGGTTGAGGACCGCGGGTGCGCGGGCCAGCGTGTCGCCCAGCTCACCCTTCGCGGCGGCCACGGCGTCGAGCGTCGTCCCGACGCGGTCGGCGACGCGGCCGATCTCGTCGGCGCGGTCGGCCAGCACCTTCGAGACGCGGCCGCCGGAGCGGACCAAGGTCCGCAGCGCGGCCTTGTCGCGGATGACCTCCTGCAGCAGCGCGGCGCTGCGCGACGCGGCCGGGTCGAGGTCCTTGAAGGCGTCGTTAAGCGCCTGCTCGGTGCCGTCCAGCGACTTGGCCGAGTCGATGAGGACCTGGCGCAGCTTGTCGCGCGTGGGCTTGTCGAGGCTGTCGAGCAGCTGGTCGAGGTCGACGATCCCGATGGTCTTCGTGGTGTCCAGCGTCGAGCCGTCGGGCAGCACCGCGCCCGTCGACGGCCCGGGGCTCAGCTGCACGTAGCGGTTGGTGACACCGGAGAGGCCGACGGCGCGGATGCTCGCGGTCGTGCCCTCGCGCCACGGGCCGGAGTCCTTGTTGAGCTCCAGGCGCACATCGGCCTGGCCGTCGTCGGACAGCGAGATGTCCTTGACCAGCCCGACCCGGTGGCCGCCGACCTCGACGAGGTCGCCCTTGACGAGCTGACCGGCGTCGGCGAAGCGCAGGTGCATCGTCTGCTTGTCGCCACCGTTGATGAAGATCGCCGCGACGAGCGCCACCGCCACGATGAGGGCCGCCAGCGGCAGGGCCCGCTTGAGCTGGTCCTGCGTCGTCATCCGCCGATCGGGCTCCGCGGGTTGTTGCCCCAGAACATCTGCGTGCCGACGACGCCGATGACGTGGACGCCGATGATGTTCACCACCATCGACTTCGCGGTGGACCGCCCGACGCCGACCGGCCCCCCGGAGGTGTGGTAGCCGAAGTAGCAGCCGACCAGCACCACCATGGTCGCCATCACCATGCCCTTGGCGGCGCTGAAGAAGAGGTCCGGCGCGGACTGGAACTGCCAGAACAGCTGGAGGTAGCCGCCGGGAGAGACCTTGCCGATCTGCACGACGACGCTCAGGTAGGACGCGAGGAAGCCGGTCGCCACCGCCGCGATGTAGACGAACGGCAGGACCATCCAGGTGCCCAGCAGGCGCGTCGCGCAGAGGTACAGCGCGCTGTCGACGCCCATGACCTCCAGCGCGTCGATCTCCTCGGTGATCCGCATCGAGCCGATCTCCGCCACCAGGCCGGTGCCGACCTTCGCGGCCATCATGTAGCCGAAGGCGTAGGGCGTCACCTCGCGCAGGTCGCACAGCGCGGTGATCGCGCCGGCGATCGACGGCGCGCCGACCGCCTGGCCGCCGTAGGCCGCCTCCACGCCGCACTCCAGGCCCAGCGCGAAGACCAGGCCCAGGACGGTGATGACGCTGCCGGTGATGAGGATGCCGGCCTGCCGCAGCGACTCGCCGAAGAACGTGAAGACCCGGCCGGTCCACACGTCCTTCATGATCCGCAGGCCGAAGTGGCCGACGCGACCCGTCTCGTCGAGGCCTTCGCGGATCGAGGCCATCAGCGCACGAGCGAGAGCTCGGGGAACAGGGCCAGCAGCGTCTGCGTGAAGATGAAGTTGAACGCGCCGATCGCCAGGAAGCTGATGACGACCGCCTGGTTGACCGCGCGCCCGACGCCTTCGGCGCCGCCGGACGCCGTCATCCCCTTGTAGCAACAGGTGATGGCGATGATCGCGCCGAAGAGCGCGGTCTTCAGGAACGACGCGAACAGCTCGACGGTGGTGGCGTTCTGGAAGTAGGTCGCGAAGAACGGCCCGAGCGGCGCGCCGTTGACCAGCGACACGACGACGCCGCCGATGGTGCCGAACAGCAGCGCATAGATGTCGAACAGCGTCGTCACGAGGATCAGCGCGAGGAAGCGCGGGACCACCAGCGACTTGATCGGGTCGACGCCGAGGACCATCAGGGCGTCGAGCTCCTCGCGGATCTTGCGGGCGCCGAGGTCCGCGCAGATCGCGGTGCCGGCGACGCCGGCCATGATGATCGCGCAGACCAGCGGCGCGAACTCGCGGATGACCGCGAGGCTGAAGAGGCCGCCCAGGCGGTCCAGCGCGCCGAACAGCGAGAGGAACGATGCGGCCTGCGTGCCGGCCGGGCCGTAGGCGAGCGCGAAGCTCGAGACGATCATCGGGAACCAGCCCAGGCGCACCGCGAACAGGAACTGGCTGACGAACTCCGAGCCGTAGCTGAACGGCGGGCTCGTCGCGCTCGTGATCGTCTTGCCGGTGAGGACGATGATCGCGCCGGCCGTCTCGAGCTTCTCCGTGACGGCAGCCCAAGACAGGCCCGGGATCAGGGGGCCGGGCTCCTTGGGCGGAACCGGGGGTTGGTTGTCGGGATCGACGGATCGCCCTGTGACCAGGGGCTTACGTACGCCCGTCCCTCCAACTCGTCCGGTCTCCGCCAACCCTCTCTCCCGATCGTGACGAATGCGACTTTTGAGCCCTCCGACCGAACGTACCCTACGGTCAAGTACGGATGCAAATCTGAACTGCGAACACCCGTGTTCGGTCGTTTACACCTCTTCGTAGTGCGTGTACACGGGCTGCAAACCCCTCACGCGGCCGAGCGTCGCGAGAGGGGCGCGGGCCCGGTCGAGCAGCCGCGCGCGGGGCGAGTCGACGGTCATGACGGGAGCGAAGAACGGGGCCGAGACCGCGTGCTGCAACGTGCGCATCCGTCCCCGCCGGTCGACCCGGCCGTCGCGGGCCAGGCCGAACAGCGTCGCCACCATCGCCTCGTAGGCGCCGGGCGCGTCGAGCTCGACGAAGCAGTGCAGCGTGCGCTCACGGTGGGGGTTGTGCCAACGGTGCGGCACGCCCGCCCGGACGACGCCGCGGTCGCCGGGACCGAGCGTCAGGACGTCGTTGCCCGTCGTCAGCTCACAGCAGCCGCTGAGGATCTCGAAGCGCTCGTCGCCCCGGGGATGGATGTGTCGTTCGAAGGACCCGCCGCCGGGTCTGACCCAGAGCTCCAGCCGCACCATCCTGCCGTCGGTGTCGGCGGCGGTGAGGTGCCACTTGCAGCGCTCTCCCGTCACGGGGTTCTCGATGATCTGTCCGGCATGGGCCATGGCAGCAGCTTTCCGGCGCACCGGGTCCCGGGGTACCGGGGACGACCCCAGGTCTCCCCCAGCCCGGGTGTACCGTCCGCGCATGCGGCTGGTGAGCTTTCGCGACGCGCTGGGCCATGACCACGTCGGTCGGATCGACGGTGATCGGGTCGTCGAGCTCGCGGCGCGGTCGATGCTGCAGTGGCTGCGCGGCGAGGGCCACGAGCCGGCCGGGCGCGACCACGCGCTGGACGACGTGACCCTGCGCGCGCCCGTCCCCGAGCCGCCGAGCGTGCGGGACTTCTACGCCTACGAGGGCCACGTCGCCACGGGCAACCGGCTCCGCGGGCGCGACGTGCCGGAGGCCTGGTACGACTTCCCCGTCTTCTACTTCTCCAACCCGGCGTCGATCAAGGACCCCGGTGCGGCGATCAAGCGCCCCGACGGCTGCGCGTGGATGGACTTCGAGCTGGAGATCGCGGCGGTCATCGGCGCCGAGGGCACCATCGCCGGGTTCACGCTGCTGAACGACTGGAGCGCGCGGGACATCCAGCGGGCGGAGATGACCGTCGGCCTGGGGCCGGCCAAGGGCAAGGACTTCGCCACGTCGCTCGGCCCCTGGCTGGTCACGCCCGACGAGCTGCCCTACGTCGACGGCCGCCTGGAGGTCACCGGCCGGGTCGAGCTCAACGGCGAGGAGCTGTCCGCCTCCCCTGCCGTCGCGATGCACTGGACGTGGCCGCAACTGGTCGCCCAGGCCGCCCGCGAGACCGTCCTGAAGCCGGGCGACATCCTGGGCTCGGGCACGCTCACCCGCGGATGCCTGCTGGAGCTCAACGCGGAGACCGAGACGCCACGCTGGCTGCAGCCCGGGGACACGCTCACCATCGCCGCCGACGGCCTCGGGTCGCTGAGCGGCGTCGTCGTCTGAAGGACGCCGGGCTCGCTGGGCCCGGCACCCGCGACGTAGGATCGCCGCCATGACCGTCCGTCTGAACCCCTACCTCAACTACAAGGACCAGGCGCGGGAGGCGATGAGCTTCTACCACTCGGTCCTCGGCGGCGAGCTCACGATGATGACCTTCGGCGAGATGGACCCCTCCAGCGCCACGCCCGACGGCATCATGCACGCGCAGCTGCAGACGCCCGACGGGTTCACGCTGATGGCCGCCGACACGCCGTCCTACATGGAGTTCACCGGGCAGTCCGGCGTGTCGGTGTCGCTCAGCGGCGACGACGAGGCCAGGCTGCGCGGCTGGTTCGACGGGCTGTCAGACGGAGCCGACGTCCTGCAGCCCCTCGAGCAGGCGCCCTGGGGCGCGATCTTCGGGATGCTCGTCGACAGGTTCGGCACGACCTGGCTGGTGAACGTCGGCCCCCAGTAACCCGCGTGCAGTGGTTGGGCTGCCTGCCCAACCAGTGCACGGACGGTCCGTCTAGGACGCCACGAGCGCGAGCTCGCGGTGGCGTCCGGCGAACTCCTTGCCCACGGCGACGAGGTGCTCGAGCATCGCGGCCTTGGCCGGTGAGGCCCAGGAGTCCTGCAGCGTCGCGGCCATGATCCGGCGAGCCGGCGGGCGCGCGCCGAGGCTGCGGATGGTGATGTCGTCACGCAGGGCCACGAGCGCCAGGTCCGGGATGAACGAGACACCCATGCCCGCGGCGACGAATCCCTGGATGGCGAAGTAGTCGTCGGAGTGGAAGACGATGCGCGGCTCGAAGCCGGCCCGCTCGCACTCGCGCAGGAAGATGCTGGTGTCCGGGCAGGAGCCGGTGGAGCCGAGGATCCACTGCTCCTCGGCCAGGTCGGCCAGGCGCAGGCTGCGCTTGCGCGCGAGCGGGTGCCAGTCCGGGGTGGTGACGTACATCGGGTCGTCGAGGATGTGGGTCAGCTCCATGCCTTCGTGCCCGCGGGCGGCGTCGTCGAAGGTCGTCGTGATGGAGAGCGCGATGTCGACCTCACCCGCACGGAGCATCGCCAGCGCGTCGTCCGGCTCGGCCGGGTGCAGCTGCACCTCGACGCCCGGGTGGGCCTTGCGGAAAGCGGCGATGGCCTTGGGCATCACCGTCGCGCCCGCGGAGGGGAACGACGCCATGCGCACGCGGCCGGCGCGGAGTCCCGCGATGGCCTCCAGTTCGGCCTCGGCGTCAGCGAGACGGGCGAGGATCGCGTCGGCGTGGACGACCAGCGCGCGGCCGGCGTCGGTGAGGCGCACGCCGCGGGCCGAGCGCTCTACGAGGGTCGTGCCGGCCTCCCGTTCGAGGGCGGCGATCTGCTGGGAGATCGCCGACTGCGTGTAGCTCAGCGATTCGGCGGCGGCGCTGAACGACCCCCGGGCCGCGACCTCACGCAGGACGCGCATGCGCTTCACATCGAGCATAAGGGCAACTTATCACCGTGACAGCAGAATGTCATTTGAACTGATGGCTCGTGGAGCGGAACATTCCGGGCGTCCCACCGACACCCCGGAGCCCCAAGATGCGCACCATCACCATCCCCGCCACCACCCCGATCGTCGCGATCCGCCCTGCCTCGACAGACGACCGTCAGATGCTCGAGCACCTCGCCGGCCTCGACTCCGCCCGCGTCCCCACGGGCGAGTTGCTGCTCGGCGTCGTCGACGGCGAGATCCGCGCCGCCGTGTCCATCGACACCGGCGACGTGATCGCCGACCCGTTCCACCACACGGCTGACGTCGTGGCCCTCCTGCGCCTGCGCGCCTCGCGCGTGCGGTCGCCGGACACCGGCGTCACCCCGCGTCGCCGCCTGCGCTCGCCGTTGGCGCGCGCCGTCTGAGCAACCGTCCCTCCTCCAGCTCAGTTGCGCGCCTGCGGCATCCTCCCCGCGTAAGGCGTCGCGGTCTCGCGCGTAAGGCCCGTCGGCGATCCCTCCGCCGGCGGGCCTTCGCGTCGTTAGGCCCGCTGGAGCAGCGGATGGTTGGGCGTCGCGCCCGGACCGGCGATGGCCTTGGCGTCGGTGACCTCGAGCGCCTGACCGCACTTCAGGCAGACGCGGTGCGTGTCGATCTCGCCGCCACAGCCCTTGTGGGTGATGATCGTCGGGCGCCCCTGCGGCGCGACGTCGTGGGTGTCGCCCCACTGCATGAGCGCGACGATCGTCGGCCAGAGGTCCAGGCCCTTCTGCGTCAGCCGGTACTCGTGGCGCAGCGGGCGCTCCTGGTAGGGCACCTTCTCCAGCACGTCGTGCTCGACGAGCTTCTCCAGCCGCGACTGCAGGACGTTGCGGGCGACCCCGAGGTCGGCCTGCAACTCGTCGAAGCGCCGGACGCCGAGGAAGACGTCGCGGATGATCAGCAGCGTCCAGCGCTCGCCGACGACCTCGAGGGCGCGGGCGATGGAGCACACCTGGGTGTCGTAGTCGTTGCGGAGCATGGGCTGGCGCCAGTGTAGCCCGATTGAGTTGCATCACGCAACGCAACGTGTAAGGTGAGTTGCATCATGCAACGCAAGTGGCGCGTCACCTCCATCGTCGTGGCCGGGGTCTTCATGGCCAGCCTCGACCTCTTCATCGTCAACATCGCGTTCCCGGACATCTCGCGTTCCTTCGACGGGACTTCGCTGTCCGCGTTGTCCTGGGTCCTGAACGCGTACGCGATCGTGTTCGCCGCGCTGCTGGTGCCCGCGGGCCGCTGGGCCGACGCGTTCGGCCGCAAGCGGATCTTCCTCACGGGCCTTGTCGTCTTCGCCCTGGCCTCGCTGGCCTGCGCGCTCGCGCCGTCGGTCGAGGTGCTCGTCGCGGCCCGCGTGCTGCAGGCCGCCGGCGGGGCGCTGTTGCTGCCCACCTCGCTGGGCCTGATGCTCCCGGAGTTCGCCCCGGCCGAGCGGCCCGTCGCGATCGGCATCTGGGCGGCCTCCGGCGGCGTCGCGGCGGCGGCCGGCCCGCCCCTCGGGGGCCTGCTGGTGGAGGCCGACTGGCGCCTCGTGTTCCTCGTCAACCTGCCCGTCGCGCTGTTCGCGGTCCTCGCCGGCTCGCGCACGCTGAAGGAGATCCGCGAGCCGGACGCGCTGCGGCCGGACATCCTCGGCGCGCTGATGCTCGTGGGCGCGGTGGCCGCGCTGACCGTCGGCATCGTCGAGGGCCAGGAGTGGGGCTGGGGCTCTCCACGCGTCGTCGGCGCGTTCGTCGCCTCGCTGCTGCTCTTCGCCGGCGTGACGCAGCGCTCGCTGTCGCACCACTCCCCGGTCGTCGACCCCGCGATGGTGCGCATCCGCTCGTTCTCCATCGCGGTGGTCGCGTCGATCGTCTTCTACGTCGGCTTTGCGGCCATGCTGCTCTCCGGCGTGCTGTTCACCACGGGCGTCTGGCGTGAGGACGTCCTCACCGCCGGCCTCATGCTCGCGCCCGGCCCGGCCATGGCGGCGGCGTTCTCGATCCCCTCCGCCCGGCTGGCCACGAAGGTCGGCTACCGCGTGACCGGCGTCCTCGGCTCGCTGCTCTTCTCGTTCGCCGCGGTGTGGTGGCTGACGCACGTGACGTCCACGCCGGACTACGCGGGCGACTACCTGCCCGGCATGTTGATCTCCGGCATCGGCGTCGGCCTGCTGCTGCCGACGCTGACGGGCGCCGGCGCGGCCTCGCTGCCGCCGGAGCGCTTCTCCACCGGCGTGGCCGTCGTCACCATGGGCCGGCAGATCGGCTCCGCGCTGGGGGTGGCGATCCTCGTCGCGCTGCTCGGGTCCGGGCGTCTGGGCGTGTCGGACTTCCACCAGGCCTGGTGGCTGATGATCGGTGCCGCAGCGGGCACCGCAGCGACGCTGTCGCTGCTCGGGGCGCCGGCGCGCGAGCGCGTCACCGCCCCTGCGGCCGTCGAGGTGGCAGCATGAGTCTCGTGACCGAACGCACTCGCACCTTCAGCTGGGACGACCCGGTGGCATCGGCGGCGATGGGGCTGACGATGAACGGCCTCGAGTACCTACGGCTGGGGATGACCGGCGAGCTGCGGCGCCCGCCGATCGCCGAGTTGCTGGACATGAAGATCGACGAGCTCGAGCACGGCCGCGCGGTCTTCAGCCTCGAGCCGGCCGAGTGGATGTACAACCCGATCGGCACCGTGCACGGCGGCATCGCCGCGACGCTGCTGGACTCGTGCATGGGCTGCGCGGTCCACACGACGCTGGAGGCCGGCCACGCGTACACCACGACCGACCTGCAGGTCCGCTATCTCGGCGCGATGCGCGAGGGCATGGGCCGCGTCCGGGCCATCGGCGAGGTCGTCCACGTCGGCGGTCGCGTGGCCGCCGCCGAGGGCAGGATCGAGACGGCGGACGGCAAGGTCGTCGCCCACGGCACCACCGGCTGCCTCGTGATGCGCCCCCCGCGCGCCTGACCCCAGAGCCGCCGAACACGCTTTTCCACCTCCTCCCGGGGGTGCAAAAGCGTGTTCGACGGGGTGGTGCGACCGGACTGAGACCGGCGATCGGGCGCACCGGGCAACCTTGGAGCTGCAAGGCTCGTTGGACTGCTTGCCCGTGCCGCTGCTGCCCCTCATCCTCACCGCCGCCTTCAGCGCCTCCCCCGCACCGGCCGGCCCGGCGCCGCAGGCGTACGCCGGCCCGGCGGGTCGCCGCGCGCTGGCCTCCTGGACGTTCGACGGCCGGCGCGTGTCGGTGCCGCACAGCGCCAACCCCGCCGCGCCGGGGACGACCGCGGCGGTGCGGGCCTTCAAGGGCGCGGCGGGCACCTACCGGACGACGCTGGACCTCCCCGCCGGCCGCTACGCCGTGCGCCTGGAGTCCGTCGCCTCGCGCGCGCAGGTGTTCCTCGACGGCAGGCCGCTGGCCACGCACGCCCGCGCCTACGAGCCGTTCGAGGTGGCCTTCCGCGCGGACGCGGGCCAGCACGAGCTGGCCGTGCGCGCGGACTGGAGCAACCCGTTCGCGCAGACCCGCGAGGGGCTGCACCGCACGTGGTTCAACTGGGGCGGGATGAATCGCGAGGTGACCATCCGGCGCCTGGGCGACAGCGCGGTGTCCGGCGTGGCGCTGACGACGAGGCTGCGCGCCGACGGGTCGGCCCGCGTGACCGTGAAGGCGCGGGTGACCAACCTGGTCGCCGGCCGGCGCACCGTGCCCGCGCTGCTCTCGCTGCGCGGTGCCGGCTCGCGGTACGTGGTGTCGCTGGGCGCCGCACGGCTCCAGCCGGGTCGCGCGGCGACGCTGTCGCGCACCTTCACGGTCGCCCGCCCGGACCTGTGGCGACCGGGCCACCCCAAGCTCTACGACCTCAGCGTCATCGTCCCGTTCGAGAGCGGCTACCGCGCCCGCGTCGGGCTGCGCACCGTGTCGTTCACCCGCGGCGTCCTGCGGCTCAACGGCAAGCGGCTGCTGCTGCGCGGCGCGTCGCTGCACGAGGAGGCGGTCGGTCGCGGCGACGCGCTGCGGCCGGCCGACATGGACGCGCTGGTCCGCGAGCTGAAGCAGCTCGGGGCCAACGCCACCCGTGCCCAGCACCCGTTGTCGGCGCCCCTGCTCGAACGGCTGGACCGCGCGGGCATTGTCGTCTGGCAGCAGATCGGGCCGGTCGACTCCCCGGGGCAGTTCCGCACGTCGTCCGGCGCGCTGCTCGCCGCCGCGCGTGAGGACGTCCGCGACGATCTCCGCGCGCTGCGGCTGCATCCGTCGATCATCGCCTGGTCGCTCGCCTGCGAGGTCGCCGACGCCGGCGCGCCGGGCCAGGCCGCGTTCGTCGACGCCGCGGCGCGCGAGCTGCACGCCGCCGATCCCGGGCGCGGGGTGTCGGTCGACATCTGGGGCCCCCACCGGCCGCGGTCGTCCTCGTTGCTCTACCGCTCGCTGGACGCGGTCGGCATCACGTCGTACCTCGGCTGGTATGAGTCGCCGCGCTCGGGCCCGGCGGAGGCCGGGCGGCTGCTGGCGTCGCGGGTGCAGGAGCTGCGCCGCACGTTCCCGGCGAAGTACGTCTTCGTCGCCGAGCTGGGCGCCGAGGGCCTCGCGGGCGTGCCGGCGTCACGCCCCGGTGGCCGCGGGTATCAGGCGGCGCTGCTGGCCGGTCAGCTGCGGCGCGTGCCGGCCGGCGCGGGCGCCTACGTCTGGATCCTCCGCGACTTCAGCGTCAACCCCAGCTTCAGCGGCGGCACCGCCGCCAAGCTCTTCCCCGCGCTGAAGGCGCTGCCCGGCGGGTCCAACCAGAAGGGCCTGTTCGACGCCCGTGGCAGGCCCAAGCCGTCGGTCGCTGCCGTCCGCGCGGCGTTCAACCAGGGTGGTGGGGGGGGGGGGGGGGGGGGGGGGGGCGGCGGCCCCCCCCCCCCCCCCGCCGGGGGGGCGGGGGGGGGGGGGGCCCGCCCGGGGGGGGGGGCCCGGGCGGCC
>CAYUDT010000016.1:0-64476 GCA_964443695.1 uncultured Conexibacter sp.
CGTCGTGGACCATCGCGTCGAGCATCTTGGCGTCGCCCATGCGGTAGCCGAAGCGCGCCTGCGGCAGGAGGTAGGGCGCCTGCGACATGGACTCCATGCCACCGCCGACGCCGACCTCGACGTCACCGGCGCGAATGGCCTGGTCGAGGATCACGGCTGCGCGCAGACCCGAGGCGCAGACCTTGTTGATCGTCTCCGAGGAGACCTCCTTCGGGATGCCGGCGTTGATCTGCGCCTGGCGGGAGGGGATCTGACCCTGGCCGGCCTGGAGGACCTGGCCGAAGACGACGTGGTCCACCTGCTCGGGCTCGACGTCGGCCCGCGACAGCGCGGCCTCCATCGCGATGCCGCCGAGCTCGGTGGCCTTCAGGGTGGACAGTCCGCCGCCGAGCTTGCCGATGGGCGTGCGGGCGGAGCCGAGAATCACGGTCTTGGGCATGAGAGGCGGGAGGATAGGGGTGCCGGAGGCTGCTCGCTTGGTGGCATCCCGCTGCGTGCCGGCCGTGCAGCCGTCGGCGGGCCCCCAATACGTTTCTGGATGTGAACGTCTCCGCCACCACCTCCGCGCCCGTCGACACCGAGGCCGACACGTGCGTCGTCGCCGTGTTCGACGGCAAGTCCGTCCCCCACGACGTCGAGGACGGGGCGCTGCAGACGCTGTTCGACCGCGGTGAGGCGAGGACCAGGCGCCACCACCTCGCGGTGACCCACGCCGCGGGCAAGCGCTGGATCCTGGTCGGGATGGGGCCGCGCGAGGACTTCGACGGCGAGGTCGCCCGCAAGGTCGCCGCCAAGGTCCTCGCGCGCGCGCAGGAGCTGGGGACGACGGTGCTCTGCTGGGAGCTGCCGCACAAGCTCGACGACGCGACGGCGGCGGCGTTCGTGGAGGGCACGGTGCTCGCCGGCTACTCCTTCGACCGCTTCAAGCCCGGCAAGGACGAGGACCCGGCCGGTGTGCAGACGCTGATCGTCTCCGACCACGCCGACCGCAACGGCGCGGCCCGCCGGGGCGAGGTCGTCGCTCGCGCGACCAACGTGGCGCGGGAGCTCATGAACCTGCCGTCCAACGTCTGCACGCCGGAGTACCTGGCGGACTTCGCGCGCAACATCACCGGCGTGACCGTGGACGTGCAGGGTCGCGCGGAGCTCCTCGAGCGTGGCATGGGCGCGTTCGCGGCGGTGGCGCAGGGCACGCGCACCGAGCCGCGGCTGATCACCATCAGCTACGACGGCGGCGGCGAGGGTCCCCTGATCGGCCTGGTGGGCAAGGCGGTCACGCACGACACCGGGGGCGTCTCGATCAAGCCCGCCGGGACGATGCACAAGATGAAGTTCGACATGGGCGGCGGCGCGGCCGTGCTCGGCGCGGTCGTCGCCGCGGCCGAGCTGCAGCTGCCCGTGCGCTTCGTCGCCGTGATCGGCGCGACGGAGAACGTCGTCGGCGGCGATGCGATCCGCCCCGGCGACATCGTCACCGCGATGGACGGCACGACGATCGAGGTGAACAACACCGACGCCGAGGGCCGCCTGGTCCTCTGCGACTGCATCCTCCACGCGCGCGAACTGGGCGCCGAGCGGCTGATCGACGTCGCCACGCTGACCGGCGGCATCGTGACCGCGCTGGGCGACGTCTACGCCGGTGTCTTCTCGGAGGGCGAGGAGTGGCACGCCGAGGTCATGGCCGCCAGCGCGCGGTCCGGCGAGCTGATCTGGCGGATGCCGCTGCACCCCGACTACGCCGAGCACGTCAAGGGTCGCTACGCGCAGCTGACCAACTCGCCCGACAACAAGCCCAAGGCGCATGCGACCTCCGGCGCGGAGTTCCTGCACCACTTCACGGGTGGGCTGCCCTGGGCCCACCTGGACATCGCCGGCGTCGGCAACGACCTGGGCAAGCCCTACGCCGCCAAGGGCGGCTCCGGCTGGGGAGTCCGGCTGCTCACCGAACTCCTCGCCGGATAGGCCCGTCGGATCCACCGCCGCACGGGCGATGGATCCGACACGGGACTACTTGCGCGACTGCGGGCCGCGGTGGGACTGCTTGAGCTTGGCGTTCTTCTTGGCCTTGCCGAACTTCTTGTCGCCGAACGCGTACTTCGCGGCGACGGTCGCCGCAGCGTCGCTCATCTCACCGAACGCCTGCACGTTCAGGTTGTTGATGTCGTCGCAGGCCTGGTGGTAGCAGGCGTCGAACGGCTGGCCGGCCGTGCCGCCGTACTTCGCCGCCTGCTCGGCCGTCTTGATCTCCTCGGCGCCCGTGAAGAGGCCACCGGCGGGGATGCCGGCCTCGATGAACGGGCCGTAGTCGGAGCGGCCGTCGAAGGGCGTCGCCTCGTAGGCCAGGCCGGCGTTCGTGAAGTAGGAGTTGAACGCCTGCTCGATCTCCGCCGAGCCGGGCGGGCCCGCGGCCTCGGGGTCGCCGCCACCGTCGCCGTCGTAGACGAACCGCGCGAAGTTGGGGCTGGCGATCATGTCGAAGTTGAGGTTCAGGCCGATCTTGGCGATCTCCTCGGGGGCCAGGCCGGAGACGTACTCGGTGGAGCCCAGCAGCCCCTCCTCCTCGGCGCCCCACCAGGCGAAGCGGATCGCGTTGGCGGGCTTGAGCTTCAGCTTGGCCATCTGCACGGCGAGCTCGAGGTTGAACGCGCTGCCGGAGCCGTTGTCGTTGATGCCGGGGCCGACCGGGACCGAGTCCAGGTGCGAGCCGATGACCTCGACGTTGGACGCGTCGCCCCGCGTCGTCTGCGCGATCACGTTGGCCGCGGTGCGCGTCTCGTTGAGCGTGTTCGTCGTGATGTGGACGCTTGTGCCCGCGGCGCTGAGCTCCTGGCCGATGGGGTAGCTGGTGCCCAGCACCGGGATCGTCTGGACGCTGCCCAGCGTGCCGTCGACGACGCCGACGCGGTCGTCGCTGTTGCCCTGGTTGAAGATGATCACCGCGGAGGCGCCGGCCGCCGTGGCGTTCTTGGCCTTGTCGCCGAAGGTGCAGGTGCCGCGCTGGATCAGCGCCACGTCACCGGCGGGGAAGCCGGCGAAGTCCTCGGGCTCGCAGCCGGAGGTGGAGTCGCCGCCGGGCTGGTTGAAGTTCGCGTCGACGGTCGTCACGTGGGCGGTGACGTCACCGGACCCGGAGTACTGCATCGTCGCGAAGTCGGTGCCTGCCGTGTAGGTCTTCGGTTCCGGCGCGGTGCGGGCCAGCGTCGCGGGCGACCGCTCCTCGAAGAACGGGAAGTCGAACGGCTGGACCTGGGGGTCGTATCCGGCGTTGCGGAGCGTGCTGACGACGTAGTCGACCGAGGCGTTGTAGCCGGCCGTTCCTGCGGCGCGGTTGCCGCCGTTGAGGTTTGCGATCTGCTGGAGGGCCCGCTCGTGACGCAACATGCCGTCGACGGTGATGGCCTTGCGCAGCTTCGCGGCGGGCTGGGCGTCTTTTGCGGCCGGCGCAGCGGGCGCCGCCGTGAGCAGGCCGGCGGCCGCGAGCGCGGCCCCCAGCCGGACGTGTGAGGTTCTCATGAGAGGGCGCGGTACCCAGGGTCCGCCTGGTAACGCCTGCAACTGCCCAGTGCGCTTACATGCCCGGTGGTGCGCCGTCCCGTCCTTGCCCTTCTGCTGCTCAGTGCGCTGGCTTCCGGGTGTGGGCATGCTGACGGACGTCAGGACACCGGCGCGGCACCGGTCGGCAACGACCGGCAGTTCTACGGCGAGCGTTCGCTGGGGGGCAAGCAGATCGCGCGGCCGCGGGACGCGGACTTCGGCCGCCCGATCGCGGCGTACCGCCGGCACGTGGTCCGCGAGCTCGACGGCATGCTGGACGAGGTCGGGGCGCTGTCGCGGGCGACGCGGTCCGGGGACCTGTCCGGCGCGCGGGCGGCATGGCTGCGCGCGCTGGCGCGCTATGAGTCGATCGGTGCGGCCTACGGCGCGTTCGGCCCGCTGGACGCCGCCATCAACGGCCGGCCCGGAGGCCTGCCCGGGGGCACCGGCTCACCGGACTTCACGGGGCTGCACCGGATCGAACTGGCGCTGTTCCGGCGCGGTTCGACCGCGGACGCCGCGCCGTTCGCCTCCCGGCTGGCCGCCGACGTGCGGCGGCTGCAGCAGGCCGTCGGCGGCGCGCTGGACATCGCGCCGCTGGACTACGCCCTGCGCGCGCACGAGATCCTCGAGGACAGCCTGCACCTGCAGCTGTCCGGGGTGGCGACGCCGTGGAGCGGTGCGGCGCTGACCGCCCTGAAGGCCAACCTCGCGTCGACCCGCGTCGTCCTGGAAACGCTCTCCCCGCTGATCGCGCCCCGCGACACGGCGGGCACCCTGCGTGCGTCGGAACTGGCCCTGGACCGGCTCGACGACGGGCTGCGCGCCGTCGCCCGCGCGCACGGCGGAGACCTGCCGCGGTGGGACCGCGTGCGGCTGGCCGAGCGGCAGCGCATCGACGCGCTGACCGCCGCGGCGGCCGAGACGCTGGCGTTCGTCCCGGAGATCGTCGACCCGCGGCCGCCGCTGCCGCTACAGGCCGGGTGAGATGGGCACGTCGCGGCGACAGTTCCTGAAGGGCGGCGCGGCGCTGGGCGCGGGCGCCGGCCTCGGTGCCGCGCTGGACGGCGGACCGGCATCGGCCGCCGACCCGGCGGCGCACACGGACAGCCCGTTGCGCGCCGTCATCCCCTTCCACGGCGCCCACCAGGCGGGCATCCTCACGCCGCGACCGCGGCAGGCCATCTTCGTCGCCTTCGACGCGGTCGACGGCACGACGCCGACGGAGCTCACGGAGGCGCTGCGGCAGCTGTCGGTGCGGGGCGCGCAGCTGACCGTCCCTCACGTCGCTCGGCTGGGCGCGCCGATCGGGGCGCCGATCGGCTCCCCGGATGCGGGGCCGACGCCCGACAGCGGCATCCTCGGCCGGACGGTCGCCCCCGACGCCTTGACGGTGACGATCGGCTTCGGCGCCGGGCTGTTCGACAAGGTCGGGCTGCCGGACCGCCGCCCCAAGCGGCTGGAGCGGATGCCGGTCTTCGCCGACGACCAGATCGACCCTGGGCTGACCCACGGCGACGTCCTCGTGCAACTCTGCGCCGGCACGCAGGAGACGGTGATCCACGCGCTGCGCGACCTCATGCGCGTGACCCGCGGCGCGCTCGCCCCGCGCTGGAAGGTCGAGGGCTTCATCCCCGACGAGGCGCGTGAGGCGGGTGCCGGGCGCAACCTGCTCGGCTTCAAGGACGGCACCGCCAACCCGGACGTCGCCGACGCCCGGCTGATGGCGAGGCTGGTCTGGGCGGCGCGCGACGAGCCCGCCTGGGCGCAGGGCGGCACCTACGCCGTCGTCCGCATCATCCGCAACCGCGTGGAGTTCTGGGACCGGGTCGGGCGCTCCGAGCAGGAGCTGATGATCGGGCGCGAGAAGGTCACCGGGCGGCCGCTGGACGGGCGCAAGGAGACCGACGACCCGCGCTACGACCGCGACCCCGACGGCAAGCTCATCCCGCTCGACGCGCACATCCGGCTGGCGCGGCCCCGCACTGCGGACACCGAGGACCAGCGCCTCGTGCGCCGCTCCTACAACTACTCGCAGGGCATCGACCTGTCCGGCCAGCTGGACCAGGGCCTGGTCTTCGTCGCCTTCAACCAGGACCCGTCGCGCCAGTTCGCCAAGGTCCAGGAGCGCCTGGCCGGCGAGCCGCTGGTCGACTACGTCGTCCCCGTCGGCGGCGGGTACTTCTTCCTACCGCCGGGCGCGCGCGACCCCGGCGACTGGGTCGGCTCAGGCCTGTTCGCCTGACGCGCGCGGGCGGATGCCCGCGAGGAGCAGGTCGCAGAAGCCGTCGGCGATCTGCTCGGCGCTCAGGCGGCGGCCGGGCGTGAACCACTGCGGCGTGGAGTTGACCATGCCGGTGAAGGCCAGCTTGGCCAGCTGCGGGTCGGCGACGACGAACTCCCCGGCCTGCGCGCCCTCGCGGAGGATGTCTCCGAGGATGCCCTCGAACTCGCGGCGGTCCGCGCGGACCTGGTCCCAGCCCTCGGCGCCCTCCAACGTGCGGCGCTCCTGGGTGAACACCGTCATGTGCGCGCGGTGGCTGTCGACGTGGCCCATCCAGACCCGGACGAGCTGCCGCAGCCGCGCCTCGGCGCTGCCCTGGGACGCCGCGATCTCGCGGGCCTCCTCCAGCAGCGGGGCCATGAGCACGTCGAAGACCTCGAACAGCAGCGCCTGCTTGGAGCCGATGTAGTGGTAGAGCCCGCCGCGGGCCAGTCCGGTGGCCGACACGAGGTCGTCGATCGACGTGGCGTGGTACCCGCGCTCGGCGAAGGCCGCCGCGGCCGCGTCGACGACCGCGGCGCGCTTGGCGTCGTAGCGCGCGCGCATGGAGGGCCTGTTGGGCGGGGTGGCCACGCAGCGCACCCTAATGATCCTCGCCAGACCCCCGAGACCGTGGGGGTAAACCCTCATATTCCTGGGATCGGACAGGGGCAGACGCAACAATGGGCGGGTGGCGCACCAGGGGCACGCACGGGAGGCCCTGCCCCGGCCTGCGGCCGGGCTGCAGCCCTACGTCGCCCGTGCCCACGCCCGGTGGGCACAGGCCCCACCCGAGCGGGGCTGGCACCTCCTGGACGGCTCGCTGGTGTTGCTGGACATCTCCGGCTTCACCGCCCTGTCGGAGCGGCTGCAAGGACTCGGCCGGGCCGGCGCCGAGGTGCTCACCGGCCTCATCAACGAGGTCTTCACCGCCGTGCTGGCCACCGCACCGGAACTGGGCGGCGACGTGCTGCGCTTCGGTGGCGACGCCGCGCTCGTGCTGTTCGACGGGCCCGGGCACCCCGCGCGCGCGGCACGCCTGGCGGGCGACATGCGCGGGGCGCTGCTGGGCTTCGCACGTGTGTCGACCGAGGCGGGCGACGCGAAGATCTCCGGTTCGATCGGCGTCGCCAGCGGCGACGTCGTCCTCCATGTCGCCGGCGAGAGCCATCGCGAGCTCATCGTCTTCGGCGCCGCGGCGCGCGAGGTCGTCCGCCTGGAGGCCGCCGCCCAGCCGGGGCAGATCCTCGTCTCGGAGGCGACGGCCGCCGCGCTGCCCGCGGGCGCGGTCGTGGACGGCGCGCTGGGCGAGCAGCCCGTCGCGGTCGCGCTGAGCTCGCCGGCCCCGCAGCCGATGCCGCCCGACGGTGTCCGCCGCGCCCTGCCGATCGACGTCCGCGCGCACCTCGACCAGACGGCCGGGGCGCCGGACTTCGAGCACCGCCGTGTGCCCGTCGGGTTCGTCCGCGCGACGCTCGGCGAGGCGCTGCGCGAGCCCGGCCGCGAGGACGCGCGCCAGGAGGCGATCGAGCGGGTCATCCGCGCCGCGCAGGCCGCGTGCGCGCGCTACGAGACGACGTTCCTGGCCTGCGACCTGGACCTCGACGCGTTCAAGATCATCATCACCGCGGGCGCGCCGATCTCCGTCGAGCACGCCGACGAGCGCCTGGCGCTGGCGCTGACCGCCGTCGTCGACGCCAGCCGGGAGGAGCTGCGCGTGCGCGCCGGCGCGCACCGTGGCCCGCTGTTCGCCGCGGACGTGGGCGCGCCCCACCGCCGGGCATGGACGTTGATGGGCGACACGGTCAACCTGGCCGCGCGCGTGATGGGCCGCGCGCCCGACGGCGAGGTGCTGGTGACCTCCGAGCTGGCCGGGCGCCTGCCGTCGCCGTTCGGGCGCCGCCCGATCGCGCCGTTCGCGGCCAAGGGCAAGTCCGAGCCCGTGCAGGCCGAGCTGCTGGATCCGCCGGCCGGGCTGAGCGCCGCCGCGGTCGCCGGCCGTGAGGGCCTGGTCGGGCGCGAGACCGAGCTGGCCATGCTCACCCAGCGGCTCACCGATGCCGCGGCCGGCACCGGCAGCGCGCTGGCGCTCGTCGGCCCGGCGGGCATCGGCAAGTCGCGGCTGCTGCAGGCGCTCGCGGGCGGTCACGACGGCACCCGGCTGGTCATCGAGGGTGGCCTGTACGGCCGCCACACCCCCTACCTCGCGCTGCACGAGCCGCTGCGGGCCCTGCTGGGCCTGTCACGGGTCGACCCGGGGCCCGCCGAGCTCGAGCGCTTCATGGCGGCCACCCATCCCGCCCTGGCGCCGTGGACACCGCTGCTGGGATCGGTGCTGGGCATCGCCGTCCCTGACACGCCCACGACCGAGGCCCTGCGACCGGAGTTCCGCCGCGCGCGCCTGCACGCCGTCGTCGGCGACATCCTCGAGCACCGGCTCAGCGCCGACGGGCCGGGCGCGCTGCTGATCGTCGACGAGTCGCAGTGGCTGGACGAGCCGTCCCGCGAGCTGCTCGGCGTGCTGGCCGACCGCGCCGCCGGGCGCGGCTGGATGCTCATCGAGGCGATCCGCGAGGTCACCGAGGACGTCTCGCGGCTGCTGGCGCGGGATGCCGCGGTGCACCTGCTGGCGCCGATCGGCCAGCAGGCGGCGCAGAGCATCATCGAGGACCTCCTCGTGGCCCGGGGCATCGGCGTCCTGCCGCTGGTGCGGCGCCAGCTCGTCGAGCTGGGCAGCGGCAACCCGCTGTTCCTGCAGGAGCTCGCGCGGACGATCGGGCGCGAGGGCGTGCTCGAGGAGATGCCGGCCTCGCTGGAGGAGTTGATCGCCGGCCGCATCGATCGGCTGCCTGCAGCCCGCCGCAGGTTCGTCCGCCAGGTGGCCGTGCTGGGCATGCGCTTCGCGCCATCCCTCGCGGCCGACCTCCTGGACCTCGGGGTCGACGACGCCGTGGACCAGCTGCGCGACCTGGAGGACCTCTTTCAGTTCGAGGGTCCCGACCGGGTCGTCTTCCGCCACGGCCTGCTGCGCGACGTCGCCTACCAGGCGCTGCCGTTCGCGCGCCGCCGTGAGCTCCACGCCCGCGCCGGGCGCCTGCTCGAGGAGGACTCGGGGCTGGAGGCCGACGCGCTGGCCCAGCTGCTGTCGACCCACTTCCACGAGGCACGCGACCACGCCGCCTCGTGGCGCTGGTCGCGTACCGCGGGCCAGGGCGCGCTGGCCGCAGCCTCGCCGCTGGACGCGATCGTCTTCCTCGAGCGCGCCGTCAGCGCCGGACGCGTGCTGCGCGACCTGCCGCGGCGCGAGGTGTCGGAGCTGTTCGAGACCCTCGGGGATGCCTACGAGCGGGCGGGCCGCTACGAGGACGCCGGCCGCGCCTACGCGCGGGCGCGCAGGTTCGCCAGCGGGGCGGCGCTGACGAGCGCCCGGTTGTGCCTGAAGTCCGGCATCCTCTTCGACCGCACGGGCAACTACCCGGCCGGCCGGTCGTGGTTCACGAAGGGCGAGAAGGTCCTGGCGGCGTCCGACGTGACCGGCAAGGACGCCCTGTCGATGCAGGCCAGGCTCGGGCGGGTGCAGGGTGCCTTCCTGCTGCGCCAGGGCAAGCCCGCCGCGGCGCTGAGGCGCCTGGAGCCCGCCAAGCAGGCGGCGCTGGACAGCGGCGATCGCGCGACGCTGGCCAACATCTACTACCTGCTGGCCTGGGGGACGTTCGAGGTCGGTGACCCCCGGTTCGAGGAGTACCGCGACGCCGCGCGCCCGATCTACGAGGAGCTCGGCGACGACTACGGGCTGGCCACCGCGCTGAACAACCTCGGTGCGGACGCCTACCACGACGGCGACTGGGACGAGGCGCTGTCCTACTACTCCAAGAGCGCGGAGGCCCGCGAGCGCGCGGGTGACGTCGTGCACCTCGGCTACACGCACTACAACGTCGCCGAGGTGCTGATCCAGCAGGGCCACTTCGAGGCCGCGGCCCGAGAGATCGCGCGGGCGCGAGCGGTGTTCGGCGAGGGCTACGCGCTCGGCAACGCCGCCTGCGACCTCCTCGACGGGCTGATGCTCGTCCTCGGCGGCGACCCTGACGGGGCGGCCGCGCCGCTGGGCGACGCGCTCCAGATGCTCGACGAGCTGGGCGCGACGACCGTGCTCCTGGAGGCCCGGCTGGTGGAGATCGCCCGCCGGGTCGCCATGGGCGACCGTGACGCAGCGCGCCGCGTCCTCGCGCAGGTGGTCAGCGACACCGGCGACAGCGGCCCGTTGGAGCGCACCCGCATCGCGCGGGCGACCGCGCAGGTCCAGCAGGTCTGTGGCGCGACGGACGCGGCGCTCGCGGCCGCACGTGAGGCGCTCGCCGCCGCCGTGGAGGCCCACGCGCCCTACGAGGAACTGCTGGCCCTCGTCGCCGCCCTCGACGCGGCACCCGGCGACGCGGATGCCCCGGCCTGGCGCGAGCGCGTCGAGGCGCTGCGCACCAGGCTGCACATCGTCCGGCCGCTCTGAGCGCAGAGCGACCGGACGGCGCAGGCCTCCTAGAGGATCGGCAGACCCAGCCCGAGGCTGATCAGCGTGACGCGGACCGGCGCGGACGTCGTCACCCGGCCGGCGCGGTCGGTGGCCACCGAGCGCACGTCGTAGACGCCGACGCCGGGGAACCCGGCCGAGGCGGCGAACATGCAGGAGCGGCGCTCCGCCGACTCGCACCCGGTCTGGACGGTGGGCACGGTCTTCATCGAACCGCCGAGCACCGGCGTGAACTGCAGCACCGGGTTGCCGTCGAGGCCGGCCACGGTGTCACCCGCGGTCAGCGAGATCCGGTCGGCCACCAAGGTGCCGAGCGGCACTCCCGGGATGAGGATCGGCGCGCTGGGCTGGCTGACGGCCGTGGTCGGCGGCGCCAGGTCCACGGAGAACGGACCGGCCGTCCCCGTCGCCGTGTTGCCGACGCGGTCGGAGGCCGTGCCGCTCGTGACGGTCTGCGCGGCACCCTCGTTGCCGATCGCCGTCGGCGACGGGCAGCTGGCGACGCCCGACCCGCCGTCCGCGCACGTCCAGTTCACCGAGAGCGGCGATGTGTAGAACGTCCGCGTCGTGGTGACGCCGCCGACCGTCTCGGTGTGCGAGACGTCCGGTCCACGACTCGGGGTGCCCGTCACGGTCGGCGCGGTGCGGTCGATGACGAAGTACAGCGTCGTCGTCCGCTTGACGCGCGTGGCGGCCGAGGTGACCTCGAGCACGTGCACGCCGTCGCCGCCTGCCGCTGTGAAGCGGCCCGTGTAGCTCTGCTGCGGCCCGCCGTCGACCGAGTAGTACACGTTGGCGGTCGGCTCACCCGCGTTGAGCTGTGCCTCCACCGCGGTGCGGTAGATGTCGCCGGACTTCGTACCGAACAGCGTCACCTTCGGCGCTTGGGCGCTGTTGGAGGGCGCCGTCGAAGCCGAGTAGCCGCTGCGCTTGTCCGCGCCGGTGCCGACGTTGCCGGCCTTGTCGGCCAGCTGCACCAGGAACGAGCGCACCTGCGTGGCCCCACCGGCCAACGGCACGCTGCCGCCGTACTTGCTCGTCGAGATCGCCGCCAGCGGCAGCGAGCGCCAGGTGCTGGACACGTTGTCCTGGTAGAGCACCAGGCCGCTGGCGACGTCCGTCGACGTGGTCGTCACCGCGACGGTGAAGACACCCGACGCCACGACGCCCGTGACCTTGCTCACGGTCGGCGGGGTGAAGTCGCTGCTGGAGGAGCGCAGGACCCGGGTGCCGACGCTGTCGAACAGGCGCTGCGTGCCCTTGCCATCGCCGTTGGCGTTGGCGATGAACTGCCCGGTGGCGACCGTCATCCGGTCGCGCAGCCCCTGCGGGGTCGACACCGTCGTCAGGTTGGCCAACGTCGTCGGGAAGACGACGTCACCCGGCTGGCGCGGCTTCTCGACCTGGCTGTCGTCGATGGTCGGCCGCGAGATCTTCGGCGTGACGTTCGCGACGTCGTGCGAGGTCAGGGCGGTCACCAGCACGCCGTGGGCGCGCGCGCCGTCACCGGCCGTGACGTCGCTGGCCCGCGCCGGCTGCACCGGGCGGTCGGCGACGACCACAGGGTTGTGGCTCGGCTCGGTCCAGAAGGAGACCCCGCCGCTGTCGGTTCGCTGGCTGGCCGACGTCACCGTGATGTCGGTGCCCACCGCAGTGGCCGGACCGCTGCCGAGGATGGCCGCGTTGCTGGGGATCGCCGCCGGCGCTTCGGTGCCGCCCGGACCGATCTTGTAGGTCGGCAGCCCGTAGAGCGTGTGCTCGGCGGCGGCCTTGGCGTCGTAGTCGGTGCGCTCCAGAAGCGCGCCGAGGAACTGCTGCTTGCCGAACATCAGCGCCTGGCCGGCCGTGACGGTGCCCGAGGCCAGCAGGCGCGCCAGCTCGACCGCCAGCGACTCGGAGTACGCGACGACATCGGTGTCGCCGTAGCCGAAGCCGGTGTTGGCGATCATCACCGCGCGGTCCTGGGCCGCGGACTGGGTCCAGTCCTGGACGGCACCGGAGGCGAGCGCGCTGTCGGGGTCGTTGAGGCCGGCGTGACAGCCGATCGTCAGCAGCAGCCGCCCGGGCGACAGGGTGACGTCGGAGACCTTGACGATGTCGTTGTAGTCGTCACCGCGATCGGCCGCCGCGGAGATGGCTCCGGTGTGCGAGAAGTGCGCGTTGATCGACGTGACGCCCGCGCCTGCGCGGTTGAACGACGCCTTCAGCTCGGTGCTGTCGAAGTCGTCGTTGATGACGCGCTGCGTGCCCGGGTTGGCGGCGTCGAGCTTGTCGGCGATGCCGGTGGCCGCGTCCTTGAGGAAGTCGTAGCCCGAGACGTAGGCGTTGCCCAGGCTCAGACGGCCGTTGGTCGAGGCGTACTGGTCGAGCTGCCCGACGACGTCGGACGGCGTCTCGACCAGGCGGCCCAGGCCGACGTCGGGCACGTAGCGCAGCCCGCCCTTCGCGGCCTCCGGGTCGAAGTCCCCGTACGGGTCGTCGCTGAGGATGTAGCCCTTGCGCAGCGCGCCGGACAGCGGCGTGTCCTTGGCGTTGATGGCCGCGTCGTCGGCGTACTTGGCCTCGTTGGCGTAGGTGGCCGTGTCCGGCACCCGCACCTGGGGCATGACGTCGTCGTTGCCGACGATGACGATGTGGCGCAGCTGCGAAAGGCCGGCCGAGACCCGGTCGATCGTCGACGTGATCGCCTTGGCGGCAGCCTGGGGCGCGCTCACGCTGCACGGGTCGGCGTCCCACGCCGACAGCGCGCTCGCCAGCGACGAGGACGGGTCGCTCTCGACCGGGACGATCACGCCCTTGACCTCGCTGCGCGCCGCGTAGGTGCTCAGCGCGCTCATCATCGTCGCCGTCGCGGTGGCGCCATAGCGCGCGGCCGTGCGGCGGCGGTTGACGAGGATCAGCGTCTTCGTGTCCGCGGCCAGCGGCAGGGACGGGAAGGCGCCGGCGTCGGCTGCGATGCCCGGAGCGGCCGGACGGGTGATGCAGGTGTACGGCTGCGGCTCCGGGCCGTTCTTCGCGCGGACGACGTACGGGCGGTTGTCGCGGCTGCCGTTGTAGCCACGCACGACGATGCGGAACTGCCCGCCCTGGTCGGCCTCGGTCGAGCGCAGCGTGATGCGCTCGTCGGCGAGGCCGCGGTTGACCGAGGAGGCACGCAGCGTGCCGGCCACCGTCTTCAGGGGGAAGACGCTGTCCTGCTGCGCGTCGGGCTCGATGTGCGGGTCGAGGCGCTCGTACCCCGAGTCGGCCACGATCAGCGGGTCGCGCTCCTCCGCGGCCGAGCGCAGCGGCGAGGTCGTGCGGCCGGCCGGCGTGACGGCACTGGACGGATCCGTGCCGTAGACCGCGAGGTCGGCGTCGGCGGGGAGATGGGTCAGCGACACGACGACCTCGGTGCCGGCGGCGGGAGCGTCGAACGTGTAGGTGTCGACGTCGTTGTCCGTGGCCAGGTGCCCGGTGCGCAGGTCGCCGTCGGAGAGGGCCAGCGCGTCGGTCGGCGTGTTGCCGGGATCGTTGCTGTCGGTGACCGCCGCGTTGGCGGTGCTCTCGCCCTGCGGGGACGTCGCCTGCGTCGTGGTGCCCTTGGCCAGCGCCGTCGGCTCGGGGCCGAGCGTCACGCCCGGCTCGGCGTCGAACTGGAACACGGTCGTCGCGAGACCGCCACGCTCTGCGCCCGTCTCGTCGCCGAGGCAGAAGCCGAGGCCCGCGACGGGCAGGTCGAAGTGTCCGGCGGAGGGGTCGTCCGGTGTGAAGTAATTCGTCTGCTCGCTGCCGGTCTGGTTGAGCGTGATCCGGCCAGCGATGCGGGTGCCCGACGGCACGTCGTAGGAGAACGACGCGCCGTAGCCCTGGTCGCAGTCGAGGTTCGCGGTGATTGTGTAGTGGACGAGGTCCGTGTCGCGCAGGTCCGCCGCCTCGAGGATCGAGCTGAGCGGCGCGGATTCCAGCGGGAAGTAGCCGGGGTCCAGGATCCCGCCGATGACCTCGGCGAGCGTCAGCGGGAACGTCACGTCCGGCGGGAAGTCCGGGAGCGGGCCGCCGGTGGCCGGCAGCGCGCGGATCAGGTCGCCGAGCGTCGCGTCGCCGAGGCTGAGCGGCTCGTCGCGGCGGATGTCGCCCAGCACCTTGTCCAGGCACGTGTCGGTGCAGGCCGGGATCGCGGACGCGACCTGGCTGGCGGGGATGTAGGCCAGCGAGGTCTCGTCGAGGCCCATGTCGCGGAGCTTGATGAGGCCGAGCGGCGCGTCGAGGCCTCCGGCGCGGACGTTCTGCGCGGTGACCTCACGCGGGACCGACCAGTAGGAGCTGAGATCCAGGCCGGCGATCTCGAGGTCCAGCAGCGTGTGGACGCTCGTGTCCAGGCCGGTGCACTCGCCGGTCTGGGCGGTGACGAAGGCGCACCAGCCGCCCGTCGGCGTGGGCATCTGGTCCAGCGGGATCGGCGCGAACAGCACCGTCGGGAGCGTCACGTTGCCCAGCGGCGTCTCGCTGAGGTCCAGCGCCGTGAACGGCAGGTTGTCGACCGCGGCGATATGCGCCTCCAGCACGTCCCCGAGCGTGAGGTCGTCCAGCGAGGCACCCTCGAACTGGGTGCCCTGCAGCAGCGACTCCCAGGTCACGCCGTCGATGCCCTTCAACGGGATGCCGCGGAGCGGGATCCCCTTCAACGGGATCCCCTTCAACGGGATCCCCTTCAGCGGAATGCCCTTCAGCGGAATGCCCTTCAGCGGAATGCCCTTCAGCGGGATCCCCTTCAGCGGGATCCCCTTCAGCGGGATCCCCTTCAGCGGAATGCCCTTCAGCGGGATGCCCTTCAGCGGAATGGCGTCGACCGTCGTGCCGCCCGGCTGGACGGGCGCGAGCATGCTCACCGCGTTCAGCGACGACTCCGAGATGTACTCGCGGCCGGCCGGCGCGACCGGGTTGGTGACGTCGACCTGGATGTTGGTCCACGTCGCCCGCATGAAGTACTGGCTGATCCGCACCGAGCCGTCCGGGCACATCACGGCGGCCTTGAGGGCACCAAGATCCACGTTGCCGATGAGCTGGCCGTAGCCGATCGTGCTGGTGCACCCCGTGTCGCGCGGGTCGTTCGCCGCGAAGTCGGTGTCCTCGACCGTCGCGTTGGACGTCGCCGCGGCGTTGTAGATGACATGCCGCAGGTAGGCGTTGGTGCCGTCGGTGGCGCCGATGACGAACGAGTTGTCCGTGAGCGCGAAGACGGTGCTGGACCTCGCCACTCCGGAGAACCGAGGGAGGATCAGGCGGTTGGGCGCGTTGGCCGGGGCGACGCGGGCGGAGGTGCGGACGTCGAGGCCGTAGGTGCCGTCGGCGGTGCGGCGGCTCAGGACGGAGTACCCCCCGCTGATCGGTGAGGACGGCGCGTTGTAGCGGACCGTTGCGGCGTCGACCGCCTGGTCGCCGTTGGTCGTCGTCGTCGCCGCGCCGGCGCCGTCGAGGTCCATCGTGCGCGAGACGTACCCCGCCGGCGTGTTGCTCACGACGAGCAGTCGGCGCGCGGCGGCGTGCGCGTTGAGCTCCTCGATGGCGACGGCGTCGTTCTGCGCGGTCGCCAGCTCGAGGATGCCGTTGGTGCCGAACGTCGTGTCGACCGTGCCGTTCGTGTTCAGCGCGAGGACGCGGCCGCGCGCGGAGGCGGTCCCCGGATTGACCGTGTAGGCGACCCACACGCGTCGCGCGCTGCTGCCGCTGAACGCCGGGTCGTCGTCGAGGACGATGTCGTTGACCGTGACCGGCGTGGTCCCGGTCGCGACCTGGGCGGACGCCACACCGGAGCTGCCGAACGTGGGGAGGGTCGACGGCTTCAGGTTCGAGCCGTCGAACCTGCGCACGTCGACGAACGTGGTGGTGCCGACCACGCGCGGCGCAGCGATGTAGACGTGGATGCCGAGGTCCGTGACGGCGATGCGCGCGTTGCGGACGTTGCCGGCGCCGGCACGCACGCCGGTGTCGGTGATCGTCCCGAACGCCGGCTCGTCGACGCTGTTGCGGTCGCGGAGGAACAGTCGGTCCGTGCCGGCGACCGTGGCCCAGGTCGCGAGGCTCGGCTGGTAGCTGTTGCCGGGGAAGACCGGGCCCTCGGTGGCGGTGGCGGTCACCGGCCCGAGGCCCGTCGGCGTGAACGTCCCCGGGTACACCATCGCGCCGTCGTGGAAGTTCAGGTCGCGGTCGCCAGGGTCGGCCTGCGCCGCCCCCGGGGCTCCTGCGATCACACACGTCATCACTCCGGCTGCGGCAATCCGTCGCCGCAGGCGGTCACCTGCTGTACCCACGTGAAGCCCCCTGGCCCGTCCGACACCTGTCAATGGCTCACATATGGTGGCCAATTGCAGCTCCGTATTCCAGAAAGATGAGGGGTACCCCTCTACCGACACCTTGTACTGATCGTTCGGTATAACTCCGCGTCCCATGCACTTTGATCTGCCCGACGACGCCGAGCTGCTGCGCCAGACCGTGCGCGACTTCGCCGTGAGCGAGGTCGCCCCCGTGGCCGAGCACTTGAGCCACACCAAGTCCTTCCCGTACGAGCTGGTCAGCAAGATGGGCGAGCTCGGCTGGATGGGCATCCCGTTCCCGGAGGAGGTCGGCGGTGCCGGCGGCACCTCGCTGCAGTACGCGCTGGCCGTCGAGGAGCTCACCCGCATCGACTCCAGCGTCGCCATCACCCTGTGCGCGCACACGTCGCTGGGCACGCAGCCGATCTACCTGTTCGGCAGCGACGAGCAGAAGGCACGGCTCATGCCCGACCTCTGCGCCGGCACCAAGCTCGGCGCGTTCGGTCTGACCGAGCCGGAGGCCGGCAGCGACGCCGGCAACGTCAAGACCCGCGCGACGCTGGACGGCGACGGCTGGGTCATCGACGGCGCCAAGCAGTTCATCACCAACGCGGGCACCGACATCTCCGGCCACGTGGCGATCACCGCGCGCACGGGTGACGGCGAGATCTCCAACCTCATCGTCGAGAACGGCACGCCCGGCTACGAGATCGGTCCGGCCTACCGCAAGATGGGCTGGGACGCGTCCGACACGCGCCCGCTGTCCTTCACCGACTGCCGTGTCCCGGAGGAGAACCTGCTCGGCCCGCGCGGCCAGGGCTTCAAGCAGTTCCTGCAGGTGCTCGACATCGGGCGCATCGGCGTCGCCGCCATGGGCGTCGGCCTGGCGCAGGGCGCGCTGGACGAGGCCCTGAAGTACGCCAAGGAGCGCAAGGCCTTCGGCCAGTCGATCTCCAGGTTCCAGGCGATCCAGACCAAGCTCGCCGACATGAACACCGAGATCGAGGCGGCACGCCTGCTGGTCTACAAGGCCGCGTGGCTGAAGGACCAGGGGCGCAACTTCAGCCTCACCGCCGCGCAGGCCAAGCTGAAGACCGGGCGGCTGGCGGTGCGCTGCGCCGAGGAGGCCGTGCAGATCCACGGCGGGTACGGCTTCATGGAGGAGTACCCCGTCTGCCGCTTCTACCGCGACGCGAAGATCCTGACCATCGGCGAGGGCACCGACGAGGTGCAGCAGATGGTCATCGCGCGCGCGCTGGGCGCGTGACCCGGTTCCGGCGCGCCGCTCGCACGGGAGCGGCGCGCTGGAGGCCTTGCGGTGACTAGCGCAGCGTGATCGTCGAGCGGCGCTTGCCGACCACCAGCGTGTAGGAGCCCTTGGCCAGCCGCCTGGCCGAGGAGACCTTCAGGACACCGCGCCTGACCGTGCCCCGCGCCACGGTGCGGCCGCGCAGGACCAGGCGGGCGCCCGCGGCGCGCGCCGAGCTGTACTTCACGGTGCAGGTGACCGACTTGCCGGACTTCGTCGCCTTGCAGGTGACCGACCCGTCGCGGCCGTCCTTGCCCGCGGCACCGGCAGCGCCTGCAGCTCCGTCCTTGCCGGGGGCTCCCGCGGCCCCGTCCTTGCCGGAGGCGCCGGTCGGACCGGCGGCTCCCGCGGCACCGTTGGTGCCGTTCGTGCCGTTGGCTCCCGCCGCGCCGTTGGTGCCGTTGGCGCCGGGTGCGCCGGCGGAGCCGGCCGGCCCGGCCGGCCCGGCCGGACCGGCGGGGCCCGCCGGGCCGCCGTTGGGCAGGACGCTCGGCGTCAGCCCGTTAAGGACGCGGAAGATGTCCGTCTGGTCGATGGTGCCCTGGATGTTGGCCGCCTGCGGGCCCGACGCCCAGACCGGCACCTGTGCACCGGTGTGCGTCTGCGAGCCGCTGGTCGTCGCGCCGGTGCCCGTGTCGGCCGTGCCGTAGGCGACCGTGATGGGCGCCCCGTCGACCGTCTTGAGGATCGCCATGCTCGTCGATGCCGGGGCGTTGGCGAGCGTCGCGTAGGTCATCTGCGAGGTGTGCGCGTGGTCGGCGGTCACGATCACCAGCGTGTCGGGGTTGTCGCGCTGGAAGTCCAGGGCGACGCCGATCGCGTCGTCGAACGCGAGCGTCTCACCGATCTGCCCGCAGACGTCCGCGGCATGGTCGCGCTTGTCGATCGAGGCGCCCTCGACCTGCAGCGTGAAGCCGTCCGGGTCGTCGTCGAGCAGCTGGATCGCCTTGCGCGTCATCGCCGGCAGCGAGGGCTCGGTGGACGGCCGGTTCGTCTCGATGCAGCGCGTCGCCGCGTTGCCGACCTGGACCTGCGGGTCGTAGGCCGGGTTGGCGTCGCGGTAGGCCTTGTTGCGGGCGTACAGGGGCGCGAACTCGGTCGTCATGTTCGACTGGTTGAAGAGCCCGAGGACCTTGTCCTTGCCCGCCGGCAGCGCGCTCAGCGACGTGACGTTGTTGAGCTCGGCAGCCGTGGTGACCTCGGCGTAGCCGTTGGTCGCCGCGTAGTCCTCGACCGTCTCGGGGCCGGCCGCCGTCAGCGTCTGCTGGTAGCGGGCGCGGCCACCGCCGAGGACGACATCGAAGCCGTTGTCGACCTGCTGCTCGGCGATCGATCCGAGGCCGGGCGTGGCGGCGGTCTTCGCCTCCGTGGGGCAGGTCGTGCGGGTGTCGGCCGGGCCCTGGCAGGCCCGCTGGGAGATGTGCGAGCTGGGACCGGCGGGCGTGGCGTCGGTGATCTCCGCCGTGGACACGTTGCCGGTCGCCTTGCCCTTGGCCTTGGCCAGCTCCATGTAGGTCGTGTAGCCGGCGTTGCTGCCGGGGACGTTGGGCGCCGTGGACGGGCCCTGGCCGACGCGGCCGTCGATGGTGCGCCTGCCGCTGGACCACGCGGTGGCGGTCGGGGCCGAGTCACCGACGTAGTTCGGCGCGTAGGGCGGCGTGCCCGGTGACAGGACGTAGTGGATGGAGCTGCCGCGGAACGGCAGGCGGTCCATGTTCAGGCGGCCCGCGGCGCCCTTGCCGTAGTAGCGGGCGAGGGTGACCTCGGAGTCACCCATGCCGTCGCCGACGAGCAGGATGACGTTCTTGGGCTTGGCGGGGTTGATCTTGCCGGCGAGGACGGCCGACTGCTCGTCGTCGCTGCCACCGGCCAGGGCGATCGCCCCGGTGCCGGCCACAGCCGCCACACCGGTCAGCGCGATCGCCACGGACTTGCGAATTCTCACGTAGTGCTCCCTTGAGGGTTCAGGACCGGGCAAGCCTCCTGCGCGGGCCGCCCGCGCTTGTGACCGACGCGTGAGCATCGTGTGAAGATGAGGAGACGCTGAACGACCGGTGCCCGGCCGACCGATGGGTCAGGCGCCGGCCAGCGTCAGCAGGGCCGCGTCGCCGGCGAGCAACTCGTGCACCAGCCGCTCGCGCACCTCGGTCACCGCGACCACGGCGCTGACGATGTCGCGCTCGCCGATGTCGTGCTCCTCGACCGCGGCAGCGGGGAGCAGGCGGCGCAGGCGCCTCTCGATCCGCGCCAGGTCACGGGCGTAGTGCGGTGCCGCGCAGACCGACAGCACGTCGGTGCCGCTGCCGTCGTCCCGGAGGCTCGCGCCGATGGCCGACATGTAGCCGAGCCGCGCCGGCCCGACGATCGCCTCGATCGCGGCGTCGCCGAGGCACGACTGCACGGCGCTGGGCGTCTCCGCGGTGAGCGCGTTGTGCGTCGGCGCGGGGTCCTCGAGCGCCTGGCGCAGCCGGGCGCCGGCGTTGCGGATCACGGTGTCCCCCGCCCGGTGCCGCACGACCGCGTCACCGACGCGCACCGCGGTGCCGCTGCGCGCTGTCACGTCGCCCAGCACGCGGCGCACCAGGCGCCGGTCGCCGACCGCGGCGACGTCGCCCGCAAGGTCGAAGTTGACGTAGGACAGGCGGCGCTCGGCGGCGGGGACGTCCGCGATGCGCGCGAGCGCCGCCGCCACGGCCGACGGCCGCGGGGCGTCGGTGCCGGCGGCGGGCACGGCCGCGCGCGCGGCGGTGGTCTGAGCGGGCCGCTCGTCGTTGCCGCAGCCGGCGAGGGCAGCTGTGGCCAGCAGGGGGAGAACGATGGATCGTCGGCGCATCGCCGCGCATCGTGGCCGTCCGCGCCCGCCGCGCGGTGAACGGGGTGTGAAGCACCGACCGCGCAATATCCTCGGCGCGTGCGCCGCGGCCTGGCGATCTGGCTGGTCCTCCTCGCCGCGTACGCGGCGGCCTTCGCCATCCGCGGGGGCAGCGAGCCCTCGCGGGCCGAGCAGCACCGGCTGCTCGTCGCCGACTCGATCGCCGACGACCACGACCTCAACGTCGCCAACCAGCTGCGCGAGCCCCACTGGAAGGGGCTCCGGCCGTCCGGACGCGTCATCAACGGGCGCCAACTGGAGCCGGCCGGCATCGGCACGCCGCTGTTCGTGGCCGCGCCCTACGCCCTCGGCGGCGCCACCGCGGCGGCGCTGTGGTGCGCGGCCTGGCTGGCGCTGGCGTTCGCGCTGGCCGCGGTGGCCGCGCGGCGCGTCGTCCCCGACCCGTGGGCGACGTGGGCGGCGCTGGGGCTGGGCCTCTCCCCCGCGGCCCTCGCCGCGGCGACGACGATCGCGCCCGAGGCGCCGGTGGCGGCGCTGGCCACCGGCGCGGCCCTCCTGGCGCTACGAACACGCGAGGAGCCGCGTACCCGTCTGGCCGTGCTGAGCGCGACCCTGCTCGCCCCGGTGTTCTGGCTGAGCGTGCGCGCGATACCGCTGACCCTCGCGCTGGCCGGTGCGCTGGTCCGCTGGCTGCGCCGCCGGCAGCGCGGGCTGGCGACGTTCCTGGGCATCGAGGTGCTAGTGCTCAGCGCCGTGGTGTACCTGTCGCTCAACGACCGCCTCTACGACGGTGCCATCCCCACCGTCGTCCACGACCCCGGCAAGCCGCTGCTCGGGGACCTTGCCGCCCGGCTGGGGTCGCTGCCGGGCGTGCTGGGCGACCTGCTGCTGCGCGCGCCGGTCGTCGTCCTCGCCGCTGCCGGGGTCTTCCTGCTCTGGCGCAGCCGGCGCGACCGGCTGGCGGTCATCGCCTCCACGCAGACCGACGTCGAGGTGACCGCGCAGCTGGCGGTCGTGGCGTTCGCCGCGGCCCTGTTGACCGCCACGTTCGCGCACCCGCAGCGCCCGCCGTTCCTCGCGCCGGACCTCGTGCCCGTCCTGCCGCTGGCCGCTGGGCTGGTCGCCTGGGGCTGGCGCTTCGCACCCCGCCCGGCGGGACCGCTGCTGGTCCTGCTCACCGCGGCGTCCGCCGCGGAGTACCTGCTCTAGCTCTCGAACCGGTCGAGGATCCGCGTGGCCGCGGTCGCCGGGTCGAGCTTGCGGGCCACGACCTCCTCGATGAGCTGCTGGAAGGTGTCGTCCGCGGTGAGGCGCTCCTCGAGGTGGCGGCGCATCCGGTAGGTGCAGATCGACAGGACCTCGTTGCGGAGGTTGCGCTGGCGGCGCTCGCTGAGCGTGCCCTCCTGCTCGATGTAGGAGCGGTGCTCGTCGAGCGTGTCGACGAGCTCGGCGACGCCGATGTCGCGCACGGCCTCGGTCTTCAGGATCGGGACGTTCCAGCCCTTGCGCGGCGCCAGCGACAGGACGCTGCGGACGTCGCGGACCATCGTCTCGGTCATCGGGTGGTCGGCCTTGTTGATGACGATGATGTCCGGGATCTCCATGACGCCGGCCTTCAGCGCCTGGATGGAGTCACCGCCGCCCGGGACGAGCACGAGGACGACGGTGTCCGCATGGTCGATGACGTCGATCTCGGCCTGGCCGACGCCGACGGTCTCCAGCAGGACGTCGTCCTTGCCGGCGGCGTCCATGAGCAGCGCCGCCTGCAGCGCGGCCTCGCTGAGACCGCCCAGCGCGCCCCGGTTGGCCATCGAGCGGATGAAGACGCCGGGGTCGAGGAAGTGGTCGGTGAGGCGGATGCGGTCGCCCAGCAGCGCGCCCTGCGTGAACGGCGAGGAGGGGTCGATCGACAACACCGCGATCTCGCGCTCCTGCTGGCGGCGGATGCGCGTGATCGAGCTGATCAGCGACGACTTGCCGGCGCCCGGGGCGCCCGTCAGGCCGACGATCGATGCCCGGCCCGTGTGCGGATAGACCTCGCGCACCAGGTCCCAGCCGGCGGGATCGTCGGACTCGACCAGCGTGATCGCGCGGGCGAGCGCGCGCTTGTCACCGGCGAGCAGGCGCTCGGCGAGGGTCTTCTCTGCGGCGGCGGACATCCCGTCGCATTCTGTCAATCATGGGGTGAGCAACGCCTGCAGCTCCTTGGCGAAGGCCTGGCGCTCGTGGCCGCTGAAGAGGTCGGGGTCGGCGTCGATGAGGTGGGCGAGGCCGACGTACACGGCGTAGGCCGCCAGCGCCCGGCGCCGCGCGGCGGCCGGCTTGATGCCGCACTCCACGTAGGCCCGGGCCAGGAACGCGACGCGGTTGTCGCGGACGCGGTTGAGCGTCGCGGCGACCATCGGCTCCCGGCCGGAGGCCTCCAGGAGTCGGACGAAGATCGACGGCGGCTTGCGCGAGGACGCGTCGCTGAGCTGCTTCAGCCGCTCGCGGGGGTCCTCGACCGCGGCCAGCCGCTCCAGCACGGCATCCGACGACCCCGCCTCCCAGCGGTCCAGCACCGCCTGCAGCAGCTCGTCCCGGCTGGCGAAGTGCCAGTAGAAGCTGCCGCGGGTGACGCCGAGCGCGGCGGCCAGCGACGCGGCCGCCACGGCGTCGGTGCCGCCCTGCTCCAGCGCGTGCAGGCCGGCCGTCGTCCAGTCCTCCCTGGCGAGGCGATCGGGGCTCATCGCCCCACCGTACAGGGGTGTTTGGTGGCGTGCTACCGTACACCCCTGTATGGAAAATATTGCGGAAGGTCTCCAGCTGTTGCCGTCGCGTCCTGCCCACGCGTTCAACGTCTATCTCGCGGACGGCTACGTCATCGACGCGGCCACCCGCTGGGCGGCGCCGCGCATCCTGCGGTCGCTGCGCGGCCACGACGTCACCGGCCACGTCATCACCCACGCCCATGCCGACCACCAGGGCGCCAGCGCCGCCATCTGCAAGGAGCTCGGCGTCGAGCTCTGGGCCTCGGAGGCCGATGCGGCCGCCGCCGAGTCCGGCGACCTGCGCGACCGCGGCAACGTCAACCCCATCACGCGCCTGCAACAGCGTGTCTGGGCCGGCCCCGGCCACCCCGTCGCGCGGCGTCTGCGCGAGGGTGACGCCGTCGGGTCGTTCACGGTCCTCGACGTCCCCGGTCACTCCCCCGGGCTCATCGCGCTGTGGCGGGAGGCCGACCGCACGCTGATCGCCGCCGACACGATGTTCGGGCGCCACCCGGTCAGCGGTCGCCCCGGGCTGCACGAGCCACCAGCGCTGTTCACCCCCGAGCCGTCGCGCAACCGCGACCAGATCCGCCGCCTCGCCGCGCTGCGCCCGGCGGTCGTCTGCTTCGGCCACGGACAGCCGTGGCGGGACACCGACGCGCTCTTGCGGTTCGCGGACGGCCTTCCCGACTAGAGTTGCGGGCTCCGTGGAGTCCGTCCTGTCCCCACCCGCGCCGACCGGCGCCGAAGAGTTCCTGCACCACCCGCCGGCACCGCTGTCCGGCGGGCCGCTGACCGTGCTGCGCTTCATGCGCGCCCACGGGATGATCAACCGCTACTACGCGGTGCTGCTGCTGCGGCTGCTCTACCTGAAGCTGAGGTTCCGGGGGCGCCTGCAGACCGACGGCATCGCGTTCGTATGCCCCGGCGTGAAGTTCGAGATCGGCCCCAACGCGGTGGTCCGGCTGGGCCGCTGGAGCTGGCTGGGCCACGGCTGCAAGGTCCGCGCGCACGAGGGCGTCATCGAGATCGGCGCCAAGTCCGTGCTGGGCCAGGAGTGCACGATCAGCTGCTACCAGCACGTCTCGTTCGGACGCGACTGCATCATCGCCGACCGCACGATGTTCATCGACTTCGACCACGGCGTCGTCGACGTGGAGCGCCCGATCCGCGCGCAGGGCATCTACAAGCGCGACGTCCGCGTCGGCCACAACGTCTGGATCGGCTACGGCGCCTGCGTCCTGCGCGGCGTCACCGTCGGCGACAACGCGGTGCTCGGCACCAACTCGGTGGCCACCCGCGACGTCCCCGACAACGCGGTCGCCGGCGGCGTGCCGGCCCGCGTGCTGCGCATGCGCGACGCCCCCGAGCACATGCGGTACCTCTGATGTCCGTCCGGCTGCGCCAGGCCGTGCTGTGCGCGAGCGACCTCGACGCCACCTGCGCCGAGCTCGAGCAGCACCTCGGCGTCCGTGACCCGTTCCACGACCCCGAGGTCGGCTGGTTCGGGCTGCGCAACGCCGTCTACTGCATCGGCGACCAGTTCCTGGAGGTCGTCTCCCCCGTCAAGGACGACAGCGCCGGCGCGCGGCACCTGGCCCGCCGCGGCGGCGACAGCGGCTACATGCTGATGTTCCAGGTCCGTGACATCGACGAGTTCCGGTTGCGGGCCCATGACGCCGGCGTGCGGCGCGTCTTCGACATCGACGCAGACGACATCGCCGAGTCGCACCTGCACCCCGCCGACATGGGCGGAGCGATCGTCGCGATCACCAAGCCCGACCCCGTGGGGTCGTGGCGCTGGGGCGGCGAGGGCTGGGCGCAGCGCAGCGTCAAGGGCTCGATCGTCAGCGCGACCGTCGAAGGCGCCGACGTCGCCCGCTGGGGCACCGTCCTCGGCGCCGGCCGACCGGTGCGCCACGAGGACGGCGACCGCGGCTTCGTCGAGCTCGTCGTCAGCCTGCCGGCGCTGCAGGAGCCGGTGACGATCGCCGGCGTGCGGTTCACGCCGGTCCCGATCGGCTGAGCGTCAGGAGGCCTTGACGCCGGCGTTCAGGACGTCGGCGTAGAGCGCGGCCGTCTGGCGGGCCACGTCGGCCCAGTCGAACGACAGGACGTGCTCGGTGGCCTCGGCGACCAGGCGGTCGCGCAGCGGCTGGTCGGTGAGCATCCGCTCCACCATCACGCCCAGGTGCTCGGCGTCGCCGCCGCGGAAGCGCAGGCCGACGCGGTCGCCCTCGGGGATGACCTCGCGCAGGCCGCCGGTGTCGGCGACGATGCACGGGCAGCCGGACGCCATCGCCTCCAGCGCCACCAGGCCGAACGGCTCATACAGCGACGGCACGACCGTGAGGTCGGCGATGCGGTACAGCGAGTGCAGCACGTCGTCGCCGATCCAGCCCAGGAACGTGCCGTGCTCCATCAGGCCGAGCTCCTGCGCCTGCAGCTTCAGCTCGTGCTCGTGCGTGCCCGAGCCGGCGACCAGGAACCGGACCTTGCCGACCTGGGCGATGACGCCCTCGGGCCCGGAGAGCGCCTCGAGCGCCAGTTGGAAGCCCTTCTCGTAGACCAGGCGGCCCACCAGCAGGACCAACTGCTCGTCGGGCGCCGCGAAGCGGGCGCGCAGCGTGTCGAGGTCCTCGACGGGCACCAGGTCGGCGGGGTCGATGCCGTTGGGGATGACCGACACGCGCGACTCGTCCAGCGCGTAGATGTCGGCGACATGCCCGCGCATGTAGTGCGAGCAGGTGATGACGCCCTCGGCGCGGTTGGTCATCCACTTCTCCACGCCGTGGATGTAGCTCTGCGGGTGCTTGTCGACCCACCCCTGGTGGCGGCCGTACTCGGTGGCGTGGACCGTCATCACCAGCGGGCAGCGGAAGCGGTTGGCCAGGTGGTCACCGGCGACGGCGACCAGCCAGTCGTGGCCATGGACGAGGTCGAAGCTGAAGCGGTCGCCGAGCTCCACGCCCGCGGCGAGCATGTCCGCGTTCATGTGCTCGATCCAGGTGACGAACTCGCCGAGGTCCTTCGGGCGCTCCGGCTCGCGGACGCGATGCACGTACACGCCACCGACGATCTCCTCGGAGGCCTCGGTCTCGTCGCCGCGGGTCAGGACGTGGACGTCGACGTCCTCGGAGCCGACCAGCGCCTCCGACAGCTTGCGCACGTGGCGGGCCAGGCCACCCTCGACGATCGGCGGGTACTCCCAGGACAGGATCAGGACGCGGGTCATGGGATCAGCAGCGGTGACGCGGTGGCGTACGGGGCGAGGGAGCGCACCGCCGCATCGGGTTCCTCGGCAGACCCTACCGTGCGCAGGGCGGCGTCCAGTGCCTCACGGTGGCCCCGGGCGCGGTCGACGGGGTACTGCCCGGCGAGGTCACGCGTGACCATGAAGGCCCAGTCCGACGACTGCAGCGCCAGCAGCTCGCGGACCGCCCGCAGCGGCACGTCGGTGCCGGCGGCCAGGACGCGCAGCTCCGCCTCACGGGCCTGGAAGGCGATGTCGGCGACCTGCGGGCCGTCCCACGTGAAGAGGTCGCGCGGCGTGCCCCACGTCGTCGTGGGCAGGTCCAGCGGCGCGCCGGGGGTGATGTCGCGCAGGGCCTCGTCGAGGTGGACGACCTCGAGGCCCTGCTGCTCGGCCTCGGCCAGCACCGCCTTCAGCCACCAGACGCCCTCATACCACCAGTGGCCCAGCAGCTCGGTGTCCAGCGCGCAGACCGACAGCCCGCCACCGGCGACGCGCTCGGACACCTTCGCGACGAAGTCCGCCGCGTCGACGGCGACCTGCTGCCGCGCCCGCTCGGGGTCGTAGACCTGCTTGTCCACCGACCAGGGATGGTGGTCGTGGACGGTGCGGTGGTGGTAGTCGCGGTAACCGCCGCCGGACGGGTAGCCGCCGTCGCTCCAGACGAGCTCCATCACGGCGCGGTCGATCGGCACCAGCAGCGGCCCGGCCTCGGTGGCATACGGCGTGAGCTGCTGCGCGGAGCCGTAGCCCAGGACGTCGGTGAGGTCGACGCAGACCGCGTGGACGCCGGCCTGCTCCAGCAGCCGGTCCAGCCAGGGCGCGTGCGCGCACTCCGGCAGCCAGAAGCCGCCGTGCCACTCGCCGAAGCGCGCCCGGTGGCCGGCGATGCCGGCGTCGAGCTGCAGGCGCACGCCGGCGTCCGTCGCGACCAGCGGCAGCACCGCGTGCGTGGCCGACGACGTCCACGCCGCGTAGGGCCGCAGCGCCTCCAGCAGCCCGCCCTCACCGAGGGCGGCGTAGCGCTCGTCGGCCCAGACGTAGTCGCCCGCCGCGCGTGCGAGCTCGGCCGCGAGGTCCTGACGCCCGCTGCCGCTGCAGCCCTCGACGTCGAGGCGGTGGGTCTCGGCGCGGACGTCGCGCAGGAACGTGTTGAACCGCTCCGTGAGGCCGGGTGCGGCGAACTGGTCGCACAGCACCGGGGTCAGCGACAGCGTCACCGGCGCCCCGTCCTGGAGGAGGTCCAGCAGCGGCAGGTAGGACGTCGCCATCGCCTCGAACAGCCACTCCTCGCCGAACGGCCACGTCCCGAAGCCCTCCACGTAGGGCATGTGGGAGTGCAGGACGATCGCGAGGCGGCCTGGGCTCAAGGCTTGAGCACCGCGACGAAGTCCAGCGCGCCCGCGAGGTCGCGGTCCTGCGTGAGGACGAAGTCCCGCTCGGAGATGGCCGGGGTGAAGCGGTCGTAGAAGGGCTTGGAGAACCGCAACGTCTTGTGGATGCGGTCCCACCCGAGGTTCTCGATGGCGAACTGGTGGACGCCGAGCTTGCCCGTGTGGAACAGGCCGTACATCTCGACCTCGGAGAAGTGCTCGCTGCAGAGCGCGCGGAACTCCTCGTGGCGGTACTCCTTGATGTGCCACGGGTTCTCGGACTTCTCGGCGCCCTCGGGCGCGAGCGTCAGCAGGTTGGGCGTGGAGACGTAGACCGCCTGCGGGCCCATCGTCTTGAAGTGCTCGAGGATCGCCCCCGGGTCCTGGACGTGCTCGATGGTCTGCAGGAAGACGACGGCGTCCTGCGGCTCGTCGAAGCGCTCGACGAGGTCCCGCGTGAAGCGCAGGTTGGGCCGCACGTAGCGCAGCCGCGCGTGCTCGTGGGCCTCCGGGTTGGCGTCGACGCCGACCACCGCGGCCGCGGTCCGCGCCAGGACCGCCGAGCCGTAGCCCTCGCCACAGGCCATGTCCACGACCCGCAGACCACCGACCCGCGCGCGGATCCACTCATAGACGACCAGGTGCCGCCGGTACCAGTAGTTCTCCTCGGGCACGTCGGGAAGCGTGCGCTCCCCCGTGAGCGCCAGCGGCGGGACGCCTTCGGGCTGGTCCTGCTGGACGTACAGATGCTGCGGATTGGCCATGCGGCCAGGAGCTTATTGGTCGTCCTGCGACGGCCGTCCGAACGTGACCGTTCCGCTACCGTTGCGCGCCATGCCGTCGCCTGCCACCGCGACCGCGGACGAGATCCGCGACGTCAACACCCGCTACCACGACGGCGCCGCCGCCGACTACGACGCCAAGTGGGGCATCGACTACGGCGAGATCGGGCGCCACCAGGTGCTGCAGAAGCTCCGCAAGCTGCTGGGCAACGACCTGCCCTGCTTCTCCTCCTCGCTGGAGATCGGGTCCGGCACCGGCTACTTCACGCTGAACCTCATGCAGGCCGGCGTCATCAAGGAGGCCACCTGCAGCGACATCTCCCAGGGGATGCTCGACGCACTGGCCGCCAACGCCACGATGCTCGGCCTGCCGGTCACCACGCAGGTCGCCGACGCCGAGCAGCTGCCGTTCGCCGACGACTCCTTCGACCTCGTCATCGGCCACGCGGTCCTGCACCACCTGCCCGACCTCGAGCAGGCGTTCCGCGAGTTCCATCGCGTGCTCAAGCCCGGCGGCGTCTTCTTCTTCGCGGGCGAGCCGTCGCGCATCGGCGACCGCATCGCCGCCGTGCCGAAGGGCGCGGCCCTCCGCGTGGCCCCGCTGTGGCGCGCCGCGCTGCGCGCCCGTCCCGCGGCCGAGGGTCACAGCGACGGCGGCGCCGAGAACCACCAGCTCGAGAGCGTCGTCGACGTGCACGCGTTCGTCCCCGAGGACCTCGAGGCGTTCGCCGAGGGCGCCGGGTTCGGCCACGTGAAGGTCCGCGGCGAGGAGCTGCTGGCCAACTGGTTCGGCTGGGCCAATCGCGCGCTGGAGTCCACGGCCGACCAGGCCGACATCCCCAACGCCTGGCGGCAGTACGCCTACCGCGGCTACATCGCCTTCCAGTCGCTGGACCGCCGGCTCCTGGAGCCCCGGCTGCCGCCGGCGATCTTCTACAACCTGATGATCAGCGGCCGCAAGGACCGCTGAGTCCCGCCGGCCGCTGACGTCGTCCGGGCCTAGAGGTCCAGGCCGAACGTCACGAGATGGACGTTCGGCACCGGCGACCAGTCGCGCTCGGGCGTCCGTGTGAACCCGGCCCGCTCGTAGACGCGGTGCGCGGCGTGCATGTCGCGCTGGCTGGAGCAGACGATGCGGCCGAAGCCGCGGACACGGGCCAGCGCGATGACGTGTGCCGTCAGCGCCGCGCCGACGCCCTGGCCGCGGCCCGCCGGCGCCACCGCGAGCATCCGGAACTCCGCCTCGCCGTCGCGGCCGATCTCGCGCAGTGGGCTGCCCTCGCCGACGAACGTGACGGTGCCGAGGATCTCGCCGTCGTCAGCGGCGGCCAGCCACACCTCTGCGTCGCGCGCCCGGGTCGCGGCGTCGCGCAGCCGATCGCCGTAGGTGCCGTCCGCGGCGAGCAGGCCGTCGCCGTCGTAGGCCAGGAACGTGATCTCCCCGACGCGGGTCAGGTCCTCGGGGTCGGCCAGGCGGATCTCCATCAGCCGCAGTCTGCCCGACCGCTCAGAGCGACAGCTGCGCCGGGCCGTCCTCGAGCTCCTGCCGGGCGGCCCGGGCCCGCGCGCGGATCGCGTCCTGGACGTCGGGATCGGTCCGCTCCCAGCTGCGCAGCGGCATGCGCATGCGGTGGTTGTCCTGCAGCGCGTCGGCGTGCCGGGCGATGAAGTCCCAGTACAGCGCGGTCACCGGGCAGGCGTCGTCGCCCGTGCGGCGGTCAGGCCGGTAGCGGCAGCCGGCGCAGTGCCCGCTCATGCGGTTGATGTAGCTGCCGCCAGCCGCATAGGGCTTGGTCATCATCTCCCCGCCGTCGGCGAAGAGGGCCATGCCCGCCGCGTTGGGCGCCATCACCCACTCCGCGCCGTCGACGAAGCCCTCGGCGAACCACCGGACCATCGGCCAGGGCCGCACGCCCGTCGTCAGCGCGATGGTCCCCAGCACCATCAGCCGCTCGATGTGGTGCGCGTAGCCCGTGCTGCGCACGGCGCCGACCGTCTCGTCCAGGCAGGCCCAGCCGCTCTGCCCGTCGCGGTAGGCCCGGGGCAGCTCGCGGTCGGCGCGCAGGGCATTGCGGCGCGGCCACTGGCGGGCGCGCAGCCAGTACATGCCCCAGACGTACTCGCGCCAGCCGAGGATCTGGCGGATGAAGCCCTCGGCGCTCTGCAGCGGCGCGTCGCCGCGGTCGTAGGCGCGCTCGGCGGCGTCGATCACGCGGCGCGGCTCCAGCAGGCCGAGGTTGAGCGGGACGCTGAGCAGCGAGTGGAACAGGACGCGCTCGCCGGGGACCATCGCGTCCTGCCAGGGCCCGAACTCCGGCAGCCGCGCGGAGATGAAGGAGCGCAGCGCGCGGTGGGCCTCGTCGCGGGTCACCGCGAACGCGCGGGGCCCGTCCTCGCCCCAGAGGCCCAGGTCGTCGAGGTCGCGGCGGACCTCGGCATCGATGTCGTCCTCCTCGGGCTGCCACGGGTCGGGCGCCCGCAGGCCCTTCGTGGGCGGGCGGCGGTTCTCGGCGTCGAAGTTCCACCGCCCGCCGGCGGGCTCGTCGCCCACCATCAGCACGCGGTGCCGGCGGCGCTGCTCGCGGTAGAAGTCCTCCATCCGCAGGGTCTTGCGCCCCTCCGCCCAGCCCGCGAAGTCCTCCGGCGCGGTGAGGAACTGGTTGGACGCCACCAGCCGCACCCCCGCCGCCTGGAGCGCGTCGACGGCCGCGGCCCGGTTGGGACTCGCGCAGACGATGTCGTCGTGACCGGCCAGGCCCGCGGCGAACGTCGGCGCCCTGACGTAGTCGACGTCCCGGCCCTCGGCCCGCAGCTCGGCCGCCCGGTGGCGCATCGCGCTCAGCACGATGTGCGCCCGGCGCCGGTGCAGGCCCGGTCGCTGCAGCAGCGCCTGCGACTCGACGAACAGGATGCGGTCGGCGCCGTCGAGCGCGGGGTTGTCCTGCATGAGCTGGTCGCCGAGGACGAGGGCGGTCGTCACATCTGGGGTACGCGGCGGGCCCAGTGGTCGTTCAGGTGCTGCGCGCCTGCAGGTAGGCCACGCGTGCCAGGAACGTCTCGCGCATCTCCTCGGTGAGCTCGGTGAGGAACTCCTTGCGATAGGTCTCGTCGGTCAGCGTGGCGATCGCGTAGTACAGCCCGCTGAGCGCGCCGATCGCCCCCGAGACGCGCAGCAGCTCCTCGTAGATCTCCACCCCCAGGACGGTGGTGAGCAGGTGCGGCTTCTCCCCCACCCAGATCTCGATCACGTGCGGGGTCATCGCCAGCAGGCCGAACGCGACGAAGAAGCCACCGACGGCCAGCGCGACGATCAGCACCTGCAGGGCCTGGCTGACGAACATCACCAGGCCGACGTTGAGGCGCTGGCGGTCGTCCAGGGGGACGCCCGCATCGACCTCCGCCTCCAGCTTGGCGACCTCCCCCGGCAGCCGGACGACGAGGAACAGCGTGCCGATGGCGGTGAGCAGGGCGGTGACGCCGGCGAGGGTCGCCAGGTCGGCCTCCGCGAACACCTGCCACATCTCGGTGGTGAACAGCAGGACGACGCTGAACAGCATCAGCAGCGGCAGCGCGCGGGCCAGCAGCAGGACGGCGCCCAGCAACTGGCCGAGCAGCCGACCCATCGCCCAGCGCACGATCGACAGGACGCCGTAGGCGACGATGCCGTAGACGACGGCCAGCAGCGCGAGGTTGCCGCACGACGTGACGCCGGCGCTGGTCGTCTGCCCGTTGAACACCACGGGCAGCAGGCCCGGGACGATCACGAAGCCCGCAAGCTCGGCCCGGCCGATGTCCTCCGGGCGGGCCAGCGGCGGCCGGCCGCGGAGACGGTTGGACAGCGCCCACGCGCCGACCAGGACCGCCGCAGCGCCGCACAGCGCGAGCAGGTTCTGCCACCAGGGCCACTCCAGGTCGATCGCGCCCAGCGCCTCCACCGCGAAGACGAGCACCAGCAGCGGCAGCGTGCGCGTCCAGACGTCCTGGCGCGCCGTCCGGTCCTCGATCAGGAGTGGGAGGCCGGCGCGGCGGAAGCGCGCCTCGTAGTCGGCGATCGTCGGCTCGGCCACGTGCGGATGAAACCGCCTCTGGCGGACGCGAAGCCCCCGCCCGGCGGCTCGGGTTCCGCGGTGCGGGCCCGCCTGGAGGCTCGCCGGCCCGGCCGGGTCCGGCGGTCCGGCCAACCGCCACCCGTCGACAGCCACGACCCCGCCAGGATCAGCAGCAGGCCCGCCACGGCGCCGGCGCCGACCTGCTCCCCGAGCACCGTGACGCCCAGCGCCACCGCGACGATCGGGGCGATGTAGGTGATGACCAGCGCCCGGCCGGGACCGACCTCGGCGATGAGCCCACCGAACAGCGCGAACGCCGCTGCGGTGCAGAACACGCCGAGGACGACGATCGAGGCGAGTCCGTCGCCCGAGGGCAGCTCGTCAGGCGCGGTGAGGACCGCAGGCACCGCGAGGACCGCCGACGCGATCGCCAGCGACACGCCCATCACGGCCTTGGGATCGCCGTCGGCCAGCGTCCGGTTCATCAGCATCGGCCCGGCCGCGTAGCCGACGGACGCCAGCAGGACGGCGCCCGCCCCGACCAGCTCCCGCGCGCTGCCCGCGACGTCGATGCCGACCAGCGCGACGACGCCCGCGAAGCCGACGAGCAGCCCGACCAGGCGGCTGCCGGACACCCGCTCCTCGGCGTCGAAGCGCAGCGCGAGCAGCGCGACGATCAGCGGCGTCGCGGCGATGATGATCGCCGTCAGCGACGACGCGACCCGCTGCTCGCCGTAGCCGATCAGCGGGAACGGGATGGCGATCTCCAGCAGCGCGTAGGCCAGCAGCCAACGGCCGCGCCCCTTCAGCGCGCCGAGCGTCCCGGCCCGCGCCGCCAGCACCAGCAGGATCACCGCGCCGAGCGTGACCCGCGTCCACGCCACCACGACGGGCGGCACGCCGTCGTCGACCGCCACCTTGATGAAGAGGTACGGGATGCCCCACAGCGTGGAGACCCCGGCGAAGGCGGCCCAGGCGCGTGCTGACACTCAATCTCCTTGGTCTGAGGCGGCGCGGTAGCGGTCCATCGCGCGCTGCCGCTCCTGCTTGTGGTCGACGATCGGCTCCGGGTAGTCGTCCGTGCCGAACTCCGGCACCCAGCGCTTGACGTAGGTGAAGTCCGGATCGAACTTCTCACGCTGCAGCTCGGGGTTGAAGATGCGGCGGAAGTACGGCGCGGGGTCGACGCCGGTCGAGGCGATCCACTGCCAGTTGCCGTTGTTCTGCGTCGGCTCGCCGTCCAGCAGCAACGCCTCGAAGTGCCGCTCGCCCTCGCGCCAGTCGAGGTGCAGGTCCTTGGTCAGGAAGGACCCGACGACCATGCGCGCGCGGTTGTGCATCCACCCCGTCGCCGCGAGCTGGCGCATGCCCGCGTCGACCAGCGGGAAGCCGGTCATCCCCGTCTTCCAGGCCTCCAGCAGCTCGGGGTCGTCGTCCCAGGACAGCGAGCGGAAGCGCTCCTGGTACTCGTGGCGGGCGTTGCCGGGAAAGTGCAGCAGGACGTGGGCGTAGAAGTCGCGCCAGGCCAGCTGGCGGACGTAGGCCGCGGCACCCGCGCCGTCGCGGTTCATGGCCCGCTCCTCCAGCTCGCGGGCGGAGATGCAGCCCCAGCGCAGGTAGGGCGACAGCTCGCTGGTGCCGCCGGAGACGTCGTCGTGGCGGTCGGCGTACGCGTCGATGGGGCCGCGCAGCCACGCGTCGACGGCCTTGCGGGCCGCGGCCTCGCCGGGCTCGCGGATCGGCTCCTTCAGCGGCTGGTCCAGGGCGGGAACGCGCCCCTTGGCCAGCTGCGACGGCAGCGCCGGCATCGCGCCGGGCGCGCGGTGGACCGTCCGCCGCGGCAGCTGGGACTGGGCCTTCCAGAACGGCGTGAAGACGGCGTAGGGCTTGCCGCCGCTCGTGCGCGGCTTGCCGATGTCGGCGCAGTAGGACCCGGGGTGGGGCACCGGCTCGATGCCCGCGTCGCGCAGCGCCTCGGTGGCCGCGGTGTCGCGGTTGCGGGCGTACGGCCCGGGCTCGGAGGTCCAGTGGACGGCGTCGGCGCCGACCTCGTGGGCCACGTTGAGCAGCTCGCCGACCGGGTCGCCCTCGCGCCAGACCAGCCCGCTGCCGCGCTCACGCAGGTCGGCGTCCAGCTCGCGCAGGCAGGCGAGCATGAACGCCGTCCGTGGCTCGCTGGCGAACCGCCCGTTGATGAGCCGCTCGTCGCGGATGAACAGCGGTACGACCCGGTCGAACGAGGCCAGCGCGCTGTGCAGCGCGGGATGGTCGTGGAGGCGGAGGTCGCGGCGGAACCAGACGATCGCGGTAGTGGGCACGTCAGCGTTACGTGTCCGGACCGGGTCGCGCTCACGCACGGGTATGGTGGGTCGCCCATGGTGGTCGAGGACTTCCCGCTCTTCCCGCTCGGCCTCGTCGCGCTGCCCCACGAGCTCGTGCCGCTGCACATCTTCGAGGAGCGCTACAAGACGATGATCGCCCGGTGCCTGGAGACCGAGGGCGAGTTCGGCATCGTCTGGACGTCGGAGGAGGGGCTGCGGCCGATCGGCTGCGCGATGAAGGTCGCCCGCGTGATCGAGCAGATGGAGGACGGCCGCCTGAACATCCTCACGCGCGGCACGCGGCCGTTCCGGATCGTCTCCGAACGCCACGACCTGCCCTATCCCGCGGGGACGGTCGAGTTCCTCGAGGACCGCCCCGAGGAGGCCGACGAGGCCACCTACGCCGAGGCGCACGCCGCTTACCGCGGCCTGGTCGAGCAGGCCACCGATCACGAGCCGGAGACCGACGTCGACGTCATGGACGCGTACGCGATGGCGGCCACCGTGGAGTTCGGTCTGGAGGCCAAGCAGGGCCTGCTGGACCTGCGCTCCGAGAACGCCCGGCTGCGGCTGGTGACCCGCCTGTTCCGCGCGGCCACCAAGCGGCTGGAGTTCATCGAACGCGCGCAGGTTCGGGCGAAGTCGAACGGGAAGGTTCGCTTCGGCTGACACGGGCCCGCCCGCCCGGCAGCTTGCCGTTGGCCCCCAGCCAGGAGCCGGCCAGGATGAGGACCAGGCCGATCACGGTGCTGACGCTGATGGACTCGTCCAGCAGCACCGCGCCGTACACGATCGAGAAGCCGGGTGCGAGGTAGGCGACGATCGAGGACCGCACCGCGCCGAGCTCGTTGATCAGCGTGTAGAAGAGCAGGAAGGCCAGGCCGGTGCCCAGCACGCCCAGCGCCAGGAGGGCGCTGACGGCGTCCAGGCCGGCGGAGTCCGGGATGTCGAACAGGATGATCGGCGCGGTCAGCAGGGCGCTGGTCCCCATCGTCGCGCTGGCCGTTGCGGCCGGGTCGACGTCGCCCATGGTGCGGCGCAGGAACATGGCGCCCGCGGCATAGAGGAACGCGGCGCCGAGGACCATGAAGCCGCCGAGCAGCGCCTGCCCGTCGGTGCTGAGGTCGACGCCGAACAGCAGCGCGACGCCGACCATGCCCAGGCCCACGCCCAACAGGCCGGTCCGGGAGAGCCGGTCCTCCGGCTGGAACTTGATGGTCAGCAGCGCCGAGAAGATCGGGGCGCCGGCGACGAGGATGCCCGCGAGGGCGCTGGGGATCCAGTGCTCGCCGACGGTGATGAGCACGAACGGCAGGGCGACCTGCATCAGGGCGCAGCCCAGGATCGGCCAGTGGCGGCCCCTGAGCTGGTGCAGCGCGCCGCGGTGGCGCGCCACCGGGATCAGGATCAGCGCCGCGAGCGCCGTGCGGCCGGCGACGATCGTGCCCACGCCGAAGTCGCGCAGGCCGACCTTGATGAACATGTACGAGGCGCCCCACGTTGCTGCGAGCACGCCCATGAGGACCCATGCGCGTCGCGTCATCGTCGGCTGACTCTGGCAGCAGCGAGGCGTTAGCGCGAACGATTGTTGGTGGGGTGATCCATCAGCAGGGCTGATGGACCGCTCAGCGCGGCAGGCCGCAGACGTCCTTGGCGATGCGGCGGGTGAAGTTCGCCAGCTCGAAGAAGACCTTGGGCTGGTTGGCGGAGTTGTCGGAGAAGCGAACGGTGCCCTCCTCGCCGCGGACCTCGTAGGTCAGCGTCGAGCCCGGCCGGGGCGGCAGCTTCAGGTCCTTGTCGATCGGCCCGTCCAGGCCCTCGTCCCGGCCCTTCTCGTCGTCGCCCTGCAGCTCGTGGACGTAGCCGCGGGCGTCGATGAGCTGCTGGGAGCTGATCTCCTTCTGCGGCCCGCCGTTGCAGGTGACATAGCCGCCGTCGGAGACGTGGAGCGTCAGCCGCGCGCCCGCGATCGAGCCGGTGCGGGTGACGACGAAGAGGTCGGCGCTCGGGGTGCCGCAGCTGCTCAGGCCGAGGACGAGGACGACGGCGGCGAGGGCGCGCTTCACGCCAGCAACTCTCGCACTGCGGCGCCGAACTCGTCGATCGCCTCCTGGGGCCGGCGGGCCACGCTGCCCCAGGCGAGGAACGCGTGGTCGAGGCCGTGGGCCTCGAGGAGCTGCGCGCCGGTCCGCCGCGCGTACGCGCGGCCCTCCGCGGCCAGCAGGTCGTACTCGGCGACCACGACGAGCGTCTTCGGGGGTGCCCCGGGGTCGAGCAGGGGGCTGACGCGCGGGTCGCGGGCGTCAGCGCCGGCGGTGTAGCGGTCGTAGAACTGCTGCAACGGGCGCGGCATGACGATGCCGTCGGGGTCGTCCAGCGGTTCGGGGATCCGGCTGAGGTCCAGGACGGGGTACACGAGGACCTGGGCCTGCAGTCCGGTGACCTCGCGGGTTGCCGCGGCGACGAGGTTGCCGCCGCTGGAGTCGCCGATCGCCGCGACCCTGTCGTGCGCGGAGGTGAGGGCGGTGAGGGCCGCGACGACGTCCTCCAACGGCTCCGGGAACGGGTGTTCCGGGGCCTGGCGGTGGTCGAGCAGCAGCGTGCGGCAGCCGGTGGCGGTGGCGATCACCCGGGCCACCGGCTCCCAGCTGTCCAGGTCGCCGAGGTGCCAGCCGCCGCCGTGGACGTAGGCCAGCAGCGTGTCGCCCGCGTCGCCGGGCGTGAACAGCCGTCCGCCGATCGGCCCGGCGGTGACGTCCTCGACGCGCTCGACCTCCGGGCGCGGCAGCCGGGCCATCGCCGCGCTGAACCGCTTGCGCGACTCCGCGACAAACGGCGTCGGCCCCTGCGCCTGCGCCGCGACCTGGCGGTAGAAGGCGAGGTAGTCCGGGTCCCGTCCCACGCCACCACCCTATGGCGTGTCGGTTTCATCGCGCCCCGCGCGATGAGACCGACACGCCTTACGCTCAGGCCGTGGTCACGCTGCGTCCTTCGACTCCCGCGGATGACGACGTGCTGCGCTCGTGGATCCCCGACGCGGACGCGCTGCGGCTCATCGCGGGGCCGACGCTGACCTGGCCGCTGGACGGCGCGCAACTCGACGCGCTGCGGGCCGATCCGGCCCGCACGCCGCTCATCGCCGTCGACGCCGAAGGCAGGCCCGTCGGCCACGTCACGCTGTGCGACGTCGAGCCGGGGCACGCGCGCATCGCGCACGTCATCGTCGACCCCGCCCGCCGCGGTGAGGGCCTGGGCCGCGCGCTCATGGAGGCGGCGCTCACCACGCTGCGCGAGCGGGTCTTCGTGACCGCAGACCTCAACGTCTTCGCCGGCAACGTCGCGGCGATCGCGACGTACACGGCGCTCGGCTTCGTCGACCAGGGGCCGCTGGAGGGCCACCCCGGCGTGCTCCGGCTCGCGCTGAGCCTCTAGGCGCCGACCGCCGCGCCGCCGCGCCGCGGGTCGCCCGCCCCGGAGAGCGCGCCCGTCCGCCGGTCCCGCTCGACGGCCTGGACGCCGCCGAAGAAGAGGTTGGGCGCACGGAACTCGGTGACGGTGCGCCCGGCATCGGTCAGCGCCTCGACGTCGACGCCCGGCTCGCAGAAGACCACGCCGTCCTCGAAGTGCAGCCGCGGCGCCTCGACCGCTGCGCGCACGTCGAGGCCGTAGTCGACGACCCCCGCGATGACCTGCAAGATCGCGCTGCGGATGCGGTTGGACCCGGCGCTGCCGAGCACCAGCTCGATCTCGTCCCCGGAGAGCACCATCGTGGGCGCCATCATCGACGGCATCCGCCGCCGCGGCGGGAAGGCGTGGAACCCCAGCGGGTTGAGGTCCTCCTCACCCATGATGTTGTTGGGGTGCAGGCCGGTGCCGGGGACGACGATGCCGCAGCCTTCGCCGTTGGTGGTCGTCACCGCGCAGGCGCGGCCGTCGGCATCGATGACCGACACGTGCGTCGTCGACCCCAGCCGCGAGGCGAAGAAGCGCTCCGCGAAGCCCGGCGCGTCGAGCGACGCCGTGAACTCCCGCGTCCGCGCCCGCTGCGCGGCCTCCATCACGTCGGCCAGGGCCGTCGTGTCGGGCAGCCGCTCGTCGAGCAGCCGCAGCGCCCCGGCGATGAGGATGCCGCCCGCGTTGGGCGGCGGGTTGGTGGCGACGTGGCGCCCGCGATAGCTGACGTGGAGCGGTTTGCGCGCGATCGCGCCGTAGTGGGCGAGGTCCTCGCGCGTGAGCACGCCGCCCTCGGACTCCAGCGCACGGACGATCCGGTCGGCGATGTCGCCGTGGTAGAAGGGCGCGTCGCCCTCGGCGCCCAACCGCTCCAGCGCGTCGCCCAGGTCCGGCCAGCGGAACGTGTCGCCCGGGCGCAGCGCCCGGCCGTCGGGCGCGAAGACCTCTGCGCACTCCGGGGTCAGCGTGAGGATGCCTTCGAGGATCTCGGAGATGTAGCCCTGCGGTCCGTTCAGCTCGACGCCGTCGCGGGCCAGCGCGGCAGCGGGAGCGGCCAGGTCGCCGAGCGGCGCCGACCCCCAGCGGGCCATCGCCGCGCAGACCCCGGCCGGCATGCCCCAGGTGCCGACGGTCGCCGGCCCGCAGTTGAAGGCCTGCACCGCGTCGCCGAAGTCGACGTCGACCGACACCGGGTCGGCGCGCACCGCCCCGTCGGAGCCCTCCCCGGGCGCGGCGACGAAGAAGTCCAGCAGCGTCGGCGGCCCGTCGAAGCCGCCGGCCATGAGGTAGCCGCCGGCGCCCAGGCCGGTGAGCAGCGGCTCGCAGACGAACGAGGTCAGCAGCGCGCCGATCGCCGCGTCGACGGCGTTGCCGCCCTCGCGGAGGACTCGGGCGCCGGCCTCCGCGGAGAGCGGGTGGCCGGCGGCGACGATGCCGCCGGCGCTCATGCAGCTATCCGCGCGGGATGAACTCGGGGACGTCGAGCTGCGTGACGCCCAGGCCCGTGCGCTGCGTGGAACGGCCACGCTCGGGTGACTGCTGCTCGCGGCGGGCCACACGCGGCTCGCCGGCGGGCTCCTGCAGCCGGCCCGCGGTGCGCGTCGCCGAGCCCGGGCCGAAGCCCGTGGCCACGACGGTGACCCACACCTGGTCGTCCAGCTTCTCGTCGACCATCGCCCCGAAGATGATGTTGGCCTCGGGGTGGGCCGCCGCCGCGACGGCCTTGGCCGCCTCGTTGACCTCCCACAGCGACAGGTCCTCGCCGCTGGTGATCGACAGCAGGATCTTGCGGGCGCCGTCCATCGACGTCTCCAGCAACGGGGACGACACGGCCGTCTCGGCCGCCTCGAGCGCCCGGTTCTCGCCCACGCCCATGCCGATGCCCAGCAGCGCGTTGCCCGCGTCGCTCATGATCGTGCGGACGTCGGCGAAGTCCAGGTTGATCAGGCCCGGCAACGTCACCAGGTCGCTGATGCCCTGGACGCCCTGGCGCAGCACGTCGTCGGCGACCCGGAAGGCCTCCATCATCGACGTGTGCTTGTCCAGGACCGACAGCAGGCGGTTGTTCGGGACGACGATGAGCGTGTCGACCTCCTCACCGAACGCCTGGATGCCGACATCGGCGGCCTGCGCGCGGCGCGTGCCCTCGAAGCCGAACGGCTTGGTGATGATGCCGACGGTCAGCGCGCCGAGCTCGCGGGCGATCCGCGCCACGATGGGCGCCGCGCCCGTGCCGGTGCCGCCACCGGCACCCGCCGCGATGAAGATCATGTCGCTGCCCTTCAGCAGCGCCTTGATCTTGTCGTACTCCTCCATCGCCGACGCCCGTCCGAGCTCGGGGTTGGACCCCGCGCCGAGCCCGCGCGTCACCTGCGGGCCGATGTGCAGCGTGATGTCCGCCGTGGAGGACTGCAGCGACTGCACGTCGGTGTTGATCGCGATGAACTCGACGCCGCTGATCTCCGCCTCGACCATCCGGTTGACCGCGTTGACGCCGGCACCACCGACGCCGACGACGCGGATGACCGGCTGACCGACCGGCTGGGCCGAGCCCCAGGCCGACTCGTAGCGCGCGTCGTGACGGGCGAACGGGTCGTGCGAGGGCGCGGGCGGGGCCGGCGGGGTGCTGAAGGCGGGGCGCTCCGGCTGGGCGATGCGGGCCGGCGGGGCCGGCTCGCGCTCCATGAGGTTCTCCGGCAGGTCGCTGGAGAACGCCGAGCGCAGGCGGTCGGTCGGGGACGGCACCGACGGCTCGTCCGCGGGCAGCTGCTCACGGGCACCGAGCGACGGGTGCGGGTACTCGCGGCCACCGGCGGCGGTCGCGGGTGCCGGCGTCGGCGCCTGGGGCGCGGGCGCCGCGGGCGGCGCCGGGTGCGGCGCGGCCATCGCGTCAGCGACCGGGTCGGCCGGAGCTGGGGCGGGCGGGGCCGCCGGAGGGGCAGCCTCAGGCGTGGCGGCCTCTCCCCCGAGGCCCTCGCGCTTGGCGGCCTCCTCCTGCACCTCGTCCGTCTTGCGGAACAGCGCGGCCAGCGGTCCCTCGCGCATCGACGCGCGCTTGTTGTTACTTGCCATGGTGGGCGAGCACCTCCGTCGCCAGGTCACGGTAGGACCGGGCGGCCAGGCCGTCCGGCTCGTACTTCAGAACCGACATTCCCTTCACGGGCGCCTCGGCGAAGCGCACCGTCTTCTTGATCCTCGACGCGAAGACGCGATCGCCGAAGTTCTCCTCCAGGATCTCGATCGCCTCCTTCGCGTGCACGGTCCGCGTGTCCATCAGGGTCGGCAGGATCCCCTCGATCTCGACGTCCGGGTTCAGGTTCTCGCGGATCATGTGCAGCGTGTTCTGCAACTGGATGAGGCCACGCATCGACAGATACTCGCACTGCACGGGGACGATCACCTTCGATGCGGCCGTCAGCGCGTTGATCGTCAGCAGCCCGAGCGAGGGCGGCGTGTCGATGCAGACGAAGTCGTAGTCGTCCTTGACGGCACGCAGCGCCTTCTCCAGGGAGCGCTCACGGCCGATCATCGTCGACATCGCGATCTCGGCCCCGGCGAGGTCGATCGACGCGCACGCGACGTCGATCTCGCGCTTGCGGATGATCTCGCGGATCGGGACCTGGTGGACGAGGACGTCGAACATGGACTTCTCCAGGCCGTCCGGATCGATGCCCTGGGACATCGTCAGGTTGCCCTGGGGATCCATGTCCACGCACAGCACGCGGTAGCCCTTCTCGGCGAACGCCACAGCCAGGTTCAGGGTGGTGGTCGTCTTGGCGACGCCGCCCTTCTGGTTGGCGAACACGATGACCTTGGGTGAGTGCTCTTGTGACACAGGGGTGCTCCAGCTCGTCCGGGATGGACCGATCGCCGCCTGTTTTCGCGTTCGCGGGCCCGTTTCCTCCCCGGAAGCCTCGTTACGTAGCATCGAGCACGTGTCAACGAACGTCCATGTGATCCACGTCGACGACGTCGAGGTGTACGAGGGGTCCTCCGGCGAGCTGCAGTCGCGCCGCCGGCGGCTGGGCGCCGCGGCCGGCGCGACGAGGATCGGCGTCTCGCGCTGGGAGATCGCCCCGGGCATGCGCTCCACCCCCGTGCACGTCCACGCCGACGAGGAGGAGATCTTCTTCGTGCTGGGAGGTTCCGGGCTGTCCTACCAGGACGGCAAGGCCTTCCACGTCGGCCCGGGCGACGTGATCGTCCATCGCGTCAACGCCGAGGCGCACACGCTGCTGGCCGGCGACGACGGCCTCGACGTCCTCGCCTTCGCGGAGGGATCGGACACCGGCATCACCTACCTGCCGCGGTGCGGCGTCTTCTGGCTGGGACCGCGCTGGGTGCCTGCCGACGGACCGCACCCGTTCAAGGCGGAGCTGGCCGCCGGTCCGCTGGAGCGCCCCGCGCCGTCCCCCGAGCGGCCCGCGACGATCCTCCACGTCGACGAGGCGCAGTGGGAGACCTACGCGCAGGCGGGCTACGAGGGACGCGAGACGTCGGTCGCCCGGCAGGCGGGCGCGACCCGCACGGGCCTGCGCAAGACCGTGCTGGAGCCGGGGTCGCTGAGCTGCCCTCCGCACTACCACCTCGGCGAGGAGGAGGCCTTCTACGTGCTGGAGGGCTCGGGGCTGTTCTGGGTCGGCGACGAGCGCATCGAGGCGCGGCCGGGGTCGTTCATGGTCCGTCCGCTGGCCGACCGCGTGGCGCACGCGATCGAGGCGGGCCCGGAGGGCATCACCTACCTCGCCTACGGCCACAACGTCGCACAGGACGTCGTCTTCTACCCGCGCTCCAACAAGGTCAACATCAGCGGGCTGATGTACCGCGTCGAACCCGTCGACTACTTCGACGGCGAGCAGCCCGCCAAGCCCTAACGGGTGCGGATCGCGGCCACGAGGACATCGTGGCCGCTGGGGACGTCCTCACGGATGTCGTAGTAGCCGTAGGCGTTGTCGTTGACCAGCCACAGGCGCCTGCGGGCGCGGTCGAAGGTCAGGATCGGCGTGCCGCCGACGCCGGACGGCTTGCGCCACACGTCGAGCACGCCCTTGCTGCCGAAGCGGCGGTCGACGTTGCCCGAGGCGTCGATGTGCGCGACCGCGACGGAGCGGTGGTAGTTCCTGGTGTACGGCCCGCGGACCACCGGCGTGGCGATGAACGCGCCGCCGTTGCGGTCGTCGATGGCCGCGCCGATCGACGTCCCGAGACGGCCGCCGGGCGTGAACGTCCAGCGACGCGCACCGAACCCACCGTCGGCGACGCGGGAGAGGGTGCCGCGCCGACCGGTCTCGACGACGAGCACGTCCGCGGCCGCCCCGACGACGTCGGCGGCGTGCGCGAGCGCGTCGGGCACCGGGCCGGTGGTGGCGGCACCGACCGTGAGCAGGCCGCTGGGGGCGGGCGTGTTGACGTCCGCCGGGGACAGCAACCGGGGCGCACCGGCGCCGAACCAGAGCGCGGGTGCGCCGCTCATGTACCGGGGCTCCTGCGGCCAGGGCGCCAGGTGCTCGGCCGCCACCCCGGCGGGCGTCACCGTGACGAGGTCGGCCTGCGTTGGCGCCTGCAGCAGGTGGTCGCGCGTGAGCGCCCACGTCAGGCCCCCGTCCGGGGCGGCCAGCAGCGTGCGCGCGGGCCGGACGTAGGCGTGCTGCGGCAGCAGCACCCGTCCCGCCGTGCCGAAGCTGCGCAGCCGCTGACCAGCCGCGCTGAACGCCGCCAGGAAGGCGGTGTCGGTCCGGGCCAGCCCGGCGATGACGTAGCTGCCGTCGGGCCGGCGCACCAGCGCGCTCAGTGTGTCGTTGCCGTCGAAGTCACGGCCGTGGGGCATCCGCGCGCGGCCCCTCGTGCCGAAGGTGCCGACCAGGCCGCCCTTGCGGGAGACGCGCAGCAGCTGCGCATGGTCGCCGGCGACGACGAGCGCGCCGCCCGGGGACAGCACCGCCGCCCGTGGGATCGTCGTGTGGTCGCGCGAGACGTTGTCCAGCCCGTCCTGGGAGAACGCCCGGTCCAGCGTGCCCGGCCGCGGGGTCGCAGCGCTCGCGTTGGCGCTCGCGTACGCGAGCAACAGCGACAGGAGCAACCAGACGATCAGGCGGGACATCGCCGTTGCAAACGGCGACGCCCGCTCGGAGTTGCGCTACTTCAGCTTCAGCGCCGTGCTGAGCCGCGTGAGCTTCGCCCCCTGCTTGAGGGAGACGCTGAGCCGGTAGCTCCCCTTCCTGACCGTCCGCCTGGACCGCAGGGTGATCCTCAGGCGGCCGGCCTTAACCGTGCCCCTGCCGGAGGCGACGGTCCGGGCCGCGCGCGTGAGCTTCACGGTGGCGGTGCCCTTCGCGCTCGACGGGAGGTTCTTGAACCTCAGGCTCAGCACGACCTTCTTGCCCGAGCGCCGGGCGCTGACCGTCAGGGTCGCGCGCTTGATCACCGGTTTGACGGTCGGCGTGGGCGTCGGGGTCGGCGCGGGCGCCGGCGTCGCGCCGGTCGTGGTCGTGGTCGCCGGCGCCTCGATGACCTCGGTCGTGATCACGGGTGCCGGCGCGGTCGGGTCGCTGCGCGCCCCCGTCGCGGCACCGGTCGCCGGGTCGATGAAGACCTTCGGCGTGTCGCCTGCGCCGCCGAAGGCGAACAGGTCGTCCAGCGCGGGTGCCGTGGCGTCGAAGGAGCCGTCACCGATCTTGCCGAGCGACCAGTTGTCCTCGATGAACCGCGTCACCGACACCTGGGTGATGAAGTCGTGGCTGACGTAGTTCCTCTTCGCCCAGGGCGACACCACGACCAGCGGCAGCCGCTGGCCGGGCCCGCAGCGGTTCTGGTAGCCGTCGGTGGGCGCGCCGACGCCGCACTGGCCCGCACCGTTCAGGACGTCCGAGGAGGACCGCGATGGGTTGGTGGGCGCCTTGAAGACGTGGTCGTACCAGCCGTCCGCGTCGTCGTAGGTGATGAAGATCGCGGTGTTCGCCCAATAGGGCGAGTTCTGGATCGCGTTGACCGCGCGCGCCACCCAGCGCATCTCGTCGACCGGGCCCGAGTAGCCCGGATGGCCGTCCTCGAACGCGGCGGCCTTCAGGAACGAGACCTGCGGCAGGTTGCCGGCGGCCAGGGCCTTGTCGAAGTCGTCGAGGTCGTACTGGTGGTTGGCCTGGTCGGTCTGCCCGATCTTGTCGACCGACGTGGGCGGCAGGTGGTGGACGTTGCGGGTCGACGCGTAGTACTGGAACGGCTGGTGGTGGGCGGAGTAGTCGCTGGGTCCGCCGCCGGCGACGTTCTTGTGCGCCGCGGCGCACGTCGCCCGGCTGGCGCCCTTGTCGAACCTCGTGGGCCGGAAGCCGCCCTGGAACCAGCCCCAGGTGACGCCCTGGGCGTTCATCAGGTCACCGATGTTCTGGCCGGACATCACCGCGTTGCCGGACCCGCAGTCGTCGACCGGGTCGGGGTCGCCGATCATCGTGCCGTTCGTGCCGGCGCTCGCCGGAGACACGCCGTGCGTCTGCCCGGAGACGAGGTTCAGCGCACCCGGCGTCGACGGCCCGTAGGTCGCCGCGAAGTGGTTGTCGCTCATCGCGAAGCCCTGCGCGTAGCGCCACAGCGCGCCGACGGTGTTGCCGTCGTAGTAGGCCATCACGATGGACTTCGGCTCGCACCCGGCGGTGTGCTCGGGGAACCTGTCCATCAGCCCGCCGTTGGCGGCGGCCTGCAACTGCGAGTAGCCGTGTCCCTGGTCGCAGGTCACGCCCTGGGCGGGGCTGAGCCGGTTGGGCTGCTGGCTGTTGGGGTTGTCCGGGGCGAGCAGTGTGCCGGACGGGGTCGCCGGGACCGGGACGGGCGTCTTGAGGCTGTTGACCGCCGGGGTGCCGGGCCCAGCGGCGAACGGCACCTCGCCGGGTTGGTTCTCTGCGTCGGGGTAGGTCGCGAAGTAGTGGTCGAACGTCTCGTTCTCGTCGAAGATCACGACGACGTGCTCGATCGGTGTGATCGGCGCGCGGCGCGCAGCCGGCTTCGCCGAGGCCAGCGTGATGGCTGCGGCGGTGGCAGCGACCGTGGCCAGCGCGACGGCGACGGCCCCCCGCGGGTGCATGCGCATGTGCCGCAACGTACACCCGGCGGCGGGTTCGCCGAAATCGATCGTCCTGTGCGCGGTGCGCCGACCCAGGCCTCCGCGCGCACGCCGGTAGCCTGCGCGCTGCGTGCAGGAGCTGTTCTCCAAGGACCTCATCGTCGTCACCGGCAAGGGCGGCGTGGGCAAGACGACGGTGGCCGCGGCGATCGGCCTGGAGGCCGCGCGCCGGGGGCTGCGGACCGTCGTGGCCGAGGTCGCGGCGCGGGACGACATCAGCCGGATCCTGTCCGGTACCGGTGCGAGCCCGTTCGACGAGCGCAGCGTCGCCGACGGGCTGCACCACGTGACGATCGACCCGCAGCTGGCGATGGAGGAGTACCTCGCCGACCAGTTGCCGTCGCGGCAGCTCGCCGAGCTGCTGGGACGGTCGCGCACCTTCACCTACCTGGCCTACGCGACGCCGGGCATGCGCGAGCTGCTGACCATCGGCAAGGTCTGGGAGCTCGCGCAGGACGAGCGCCGCGTCATCGGCGGCGGGCAGTCCTACGACCTCGTCGTTCTCGATGCACCCGCCACCGGCCACGGCGTCGCGGTGCTGTCCGCCCCGAGGACGTTCGCCGACGTCGCCCGCGTCGGGCCCGTCGCGCGTCAGGGCCGGATCATCGACGACATGCTCACCGACCGCACCCGCACCGCGGTCGTCGCGGTGGCCGCGCCCGAGGAGATGCCGGTCAACGAGACGCTGACGCTGCGCGACGCGCTGAAGGAGCAGGTCGGCATCACGCTGGACCTCTGCATCGTCAACGGCCTGCTGCCGGACCGGCTGACCAACGCCGAGGCCGACCAGCTGCAGGGCCTCGACTCGCCCTCGGTGCGGACCGCGCTGTCCCACCATGCCCGCGCCCGCGCGCAGAGGGCACAGGTGGCGCGGCTGCGGCGCGGCGTCGACGTCCCGGTCACGACGCTGCCGCTGATCGTCGACGAGCGCATCAGCGCCGCTGCGCTGAAGGAGCTCGGCCGGAGGATCGCGGCGGCGTGAGCGAGAAGGACCTCATCGCGGGGCTGGCCCGCAAGCGCGTCATCATCGTCGCCGGCTCCGGCGGGGTCGGCAAGACGACGACCTCAGCCGCGCTGGCGCTCGGGCTCGCCGCCCAGGGGCGCAAGGTCGCGGTCGTCACGATCGACCCGGCGCGCCGGCTGGCCGACGCGCTCGGGCTCGACGCCCTGGGCAACGAGCCCGCGCGCGTCGACCCGGAGCGGCTCGGCGTCGACCTCGGAGACGGGGAGCTGTGGGCGATGATGCTCGACCCCAAGCGCACGTTCGACGACCTCATCGCGCGGCTGGCGCCGGACGAGAAGCAGCGCCGCGAGATCCTCGAGAACCGCATCTACCAGCAGATCAGCGGCGCGTTCGGCGGCTCGCAGGAGTTCACGGCGATCGCCAAGCTCTACGACCTCGACCATGACGGCGACTTCGACGCGCTGGTCCTCGACACGCCCCCGTCGCGCAACGCGCTGGACTTCCTGGACGCGCCGGACCGGCTGACCGCGTTCTTCGAGGGCCGCGCGCTGCGGATGTTCCTCGCGCCCGGCACCTTCATCGGCAAGCTCGCGGCCCGCGGCACCAGCGTCGTCTTCAGCGTCATGAAGCGGGTCACGGGCGTCGACCTGCTGGAGGACATCGGCGGCTTCCTCAACGTCCTGTCCGGCGTGATGGACGGCTTCCGCGAGCGGGCCGACGGCGTCAAGCGGCTGCTGGCGGACCCGGCCACGACGTTCCTCATCGTCACGTCCCCGGCAGCCGAGCCGGTGGCCGAGGCGATCTTCTTCCACGGCAAGCTCCAGGAGGCGCGGATGCCGTTCGGCGGCGTGATCGTCAACCGCGTCGACCCCGGCATCGGCACGGCCGCGAGCGAGCCCGAGGACCTCAGCGCGCTCGGCGCGAAGCTGGCTGCGAAGGTCGAGGCGGCGGCCGCGGACGCGCGGGTGCTGGCCGCGCGCGACCGGGGGGCGGTCGCGCTCCTGGAGCAGGAGCTGCGCGACCCGCCCTACCTGCTCGTGCCCCACCTCGACGGCGACGTGCATGACGCCGACGGGCTGCGCCAGATCCGCGAGCACCTGTTCGGTCTCGGGCAACCCCTCAGAGTTCCTTAGGAAAGGCGCGGGAAGCTCCCGCGCATGAAGCGTTCAGTTCTCCTGGCCCTCGTGGCGTGCCTGGCCGGCGCGCTCACGGCCGGGGCCGTGGGCAGCGCGGCGACGAAGACCTCCAAGAAGAAGCCGCGCCAGACCCAGACGACCCAGACCCAGCCGAGCGGTCCGCCGCCGACCCTCAAGGAGGAGACGGCCAAGCGCGACGCCGCCCGCGACGCGAACCTCAAGAAGGTCGCCGACGCGCTGTCCGTCTCACTCGCCGACCTGAAGGGCGCGCTGAAGGACGTCCGCCACGACGAGCTCGCCGCCGACGTCGCCGCCGACCGCCTGACCCAGGCGCAGGCCGATGCGATCGAGGCGTGTGATGCGGCTCCCCTGACCTGCGACCGCTCCAACCTCCCCGCGGGCCCGCCCCGGGGCGGCCGCCGCGGCGACCGCGACGCCTTCTACGCGGCCGTGGCGAAGAAGCTCGGCAGGAGCACCGCGGAGGTCAAGAAGGCCTTCGAGGACAACAGGCCTGCGCGCCCACCGGGTGGTCGCGGACATGGTGGTCCGGGCGGGCCAGGTGGTCCGGGCGGCCCGGGCGGCCCGCCGAACGGCGGCAACGGCCCGGGCGGTCCGCCGCCCGGCGGGGGACCGCCGTCCGGCCCGCCCGCCGGGCAGGGCGGCCAGTACCCCGGCGGCTCCGGCACGCCCTAGCCGCCAGGCGCCGCACCACCGCCCCGTCCCACCCGTGAACGGGACGGTGGTGCGCCGCGCCCCGTCCCGTCCCGTGTGTGCACTGGTTGGGCGCTGTGCCCAACCAGTGCACACGCGGTCTTCCTCGGAGATGATCTGACCGTTGCCCGACGCGCCCCTGATCCTCGTCGCCGACGACGACGCCTCGATCCGCGAGTCGCTGGAGCGCGAGCTGCGGCTGGAGGGGTTCTCGGTGTTGACCGCCCCCGGCGGACGCAGCGCGCTGGAGGAGGTCGCGCGCCGGCAGCCCGCCGCGGTCGTCCTCGACGTGGTGATGCCTGACCTCAACGGCCGCGCCGTGTGCGCGCGGCTGCGGGCCGACGGCGTCAAGACGCCGGTGCTGATGCTGAGCGCCGCCGACGAGGTCGATGACCGCATCGCGGGCCTGCAGGCGGGCGCCGACGACTACCTCGTCAAGCCCTTCGCGATCGGCGAGCTCGTCGCCCGGCTGCACGCCCTGCTGCGCAGGGGTGGGGACCCGGTCACGACGGCAGCGGCCGACCCCATCACCGTGGGGGACCTCGTCGTCGATCCCGCGGCGCGCATCGCCCGCCGCGGCGACCGCGAGCTGGAGCTGACCCGCCGCGAGTTCGAGTTGCTCGACGTCCTGGCCCGCAACGCCGGCGTCGTCCTCACGCGCCGGCGTCTTCTGGAGCTCGTGTGGGGCTATGACTGGGAGGCCGACGGCAACGTCGTCGACGTCTTCGTGTCCTACCTGCGTCGCAAGCTCGAGGCCGACGGCGAGGAGCGGATCTTGCGGACCGTCCGCGGCGTCGGCTTCACGTTGCGCGCATGACCAACCCCTGGCGCAGCCTCACCGGGCGCACCGCGCTGGCCGCGGCGGCGGCCGCGACGCTGGCCTTCGCCATCGCCGGCGGCGTCGTGCTGTTCGCCGCCCAGCGGGCCGAGCGCCATGCGCTGGATCGCGACCTGCGGGGCAGCGTCAACCGCCTGACGCCCGCCGCGCGCGACGTCAGCGGCCGGCGTCCCGGGCTGCGTCCCGCCGGCAGCCCTGGCGCCGCGCTGCCACCCGTGGGCGCGCCGATGCGCCCGCCCGATGCCGACGGCACGGGCGCGCCGGCCCGGGGTCCCGCCAACGGCCCGCCGAACAACGGCCCGCCGCTGGACCCGGGCATCGACCGCTTCGCACGGATCATCTCCCCGGACGGGGTCGTGCTGAGGGCCGAGGGGGCCACCGTCCCGCCGCGCTTCCCGCGGACCGCGGCCGACGGCAGGCTGCGCACGATCAAGGTGGGCCGCAAGCGCTGGCGCATCGCGACGGTGAACCTCGACGCGTCCGGCCAGACGCTCCAGGTGGCCGCGTTGCTCGAGCCGCTGGAGAAGCGTCAGAGCCGGCTGCGCGCCATCGTCGCCCTGGCCACGCTGCTCGCGCTCGCGGGCTCGATCGCGCTGGCGCTCACGCTCAGCCGCGTCGCGCTGCAGCCCCTGAACCGGCTGCGCACGGGTGCCGAGCGGGTCCGGGGCACGCACGATCTCAGCGCCCGTATCGACCCGGGCGGCAACGTCGCCGAGACCGACGCCCTCGCGGGTGAGCTCAACGCGATGCTCACCCGGCTGCAGGACGCCAACGACGAGCGCGAGCAGGCCCTGGCCGCCGCGCGCCAGTTCGCCGCCGACGCCGGTCACGAGCTGCGCACGCCGCTGACGAGCCTCACCGCGAGCCTCAACACGCTGACCCGCGGGGACGCCGCCGAGTCGGCCAAGGCGCTGCAGGGCGCCCAGGGCGACCTCACCCGCCTCACCGGCCTGGTCGCGCAGCTGCAGTCGCTGGCGCGTGGGGACGCCGGCCTCTCGGCGACCGCCCCCGAGATCGACCTCGGCGAGCTGGCCGACGCCGCCGTCGCGTCGGCCACGCAGCGCCACCCTGAGCTGCGCGCGCGGCTGGAGGGCCCGCCGGAGGGGCCCTACCTCCGCGGCGACAGCGAGGGTCTGCGGGGCATCTTCGACAACCTCCTCGAGAACGCCGCCCTGCATGCGGGCGCGACCGCCCAGGTCGTCGTCACCCTCGCGCCTGGCCTGATCACCGTGGACGACGACGGCCCGGGCATCCCAACGGCCGAGTACGGGACCGTCCTGCAGCGCTTCGGCCGCGGCACCACGACGACGGCGCCGGGCACGGGCCTCGGGCTGGCGATCGTCGTCGCCCAGGCCCAGCGCCACGGCGGAGAGGTCGGCCTGTCGACGTCGCCGTCCGGCGGCCTGCGCGTGACGGTGCGGCTCCCGGGCACCGGGTCCGCCACGTAGCCCGACCCCTCCAGGGCTCCGTCGCCGCCACCTCAAGCCCAGCTAAAGGATCTGACCCCTTCAGGTTCCGGCGAGGTCTCTGGTGGCCTCGATGAGGCGGTCGGCGACGCCGCAGACGTCGGGGTCGAGGTGACCGCAGAGGATGTCGCGCAGGATCGCCCGCAGGTCGTCGGTGACCTCCTCGATGAGGTTGGCGGCGACCTGCGCGTCGGGCATGCCCACACCGGTGATGAGCGCGCGCTCGAGCAGGCAGGCCTGCGCGATGCGCTCGGTGACGATGACGCGCTCATCCGGCTCGGCGCAGAGGATCGCAACGCGGCCGGGCAGGCGCGCGGACGTCGGCCCCTCCGGCTCCAGCAGCGCGCGCAACGCGAGCAGGTGGTCGGTCAGCGTGTCGGCGACGCGCTCGCGCGCACAGCCCAGCTCGAAGCGACGCAGCGCCCAGGCCACCTCGCCCTTGCGCGGGGTGCGGCGCCCGACCAGCGAGCAGAACGCGCGCAGCTCGTCCTCCTGCTCGGGGGACACGATGCAGGTGCCGATCGGGATGCCGCCAGACGTGCCGGACACCGAGAGCGCACTCCACGGACCGCCCGCGGTGCGCGTCCAAGCGGCGGGGGCCAGCGTCACGCCGGCCTCGTCGAAGAGTCGCAGCGCGGTGAGCAGCCGCCCCAGGCGCACCTTCGCGTGCTCCAGCGGCGCCTCGTCGCCCGGCTGGGCCTCCCAGCGCAGCACGGCGAGGACGACCGGCTCGCCCCGGTCGGTCCAGGCGGCCTGTGCGGGTGCGTCCTCCAGGACATCGCCCCGGATCAGGGAGAGGCCCTCGGCCAGCAGCACCTCGTCGGAGACGATCTCCAGCCCCAGCACGGGCGCGACGACGACGGTCTCGGTGCGCCCTTCGTGCACGACCTCCTCGAGGTCGTCGTAGGCGCGCTCGAAGCGGCGCTCGTCCAGGACGAACTCGCTGGCGTCCTCGAAGACCGCGCCGAGGAACGCGCGCAGCGCGAGCTCCGCCCGCTCGCGCGCGTCGCGCGGGACCGCACCCCGGGCGACCCGGATCTGCAGGTACTCCTCCAACCCGCCGCACGCCCCGAGGGCGTGGACCGCGGGCAGGTAGCTGGGCAGGCGGGCGAGGATGCTCAGCCGCTGGTCGATGAAGTCGGCCGTCAGCGGGCGGTAGCAGTACAGCGGGGTCTCGCGGCGGTGGCGCGCGGGCGGGCCGGCCTGCACGACCTCGTAGGTCATCTCGTGGCCGTCGGTCAGGTCGCTGGCGAGCTGCCAGGCGGACTCTTCCGCGAAGGCGTGCAGCGCTGACCGGAGCTGGCGGTTCCGCATACCGGGCCGGTTCGCCGTCTGCCCGGCGCCTTCCTGTACGCCGCAAGACGCCTTGCAGCTGCAGCTTTGCCCCCGAAGGCTGCAGCTTCACGTGGGCAAAGCTGCGCAAGCCTGCAGAGGGTTGGGGAGGTTCGAGGAGTTCGGACGAACCCTCCGTGTGCCATGCGCGTACCCGTGCTGACCGCCATCTGCCTCTCGGCAGCCCTCCTGACCGCCGCCGCCCCCGCCGACGCCGACGCCGCCCGCAGGCTGGGCGAGCGCGGCCTACGGCCGGGCGCGAAGGGCAGCGACGTCAAGACCCTGCAGCAGCTGCTCACCAAGGCCGGCTTCCGGACGTCGGCCGACGGCGACTTCGGTCCCGCGACGACGCGCAGCGTCAAGGGCTTCCAGGGCGCCGCCCAGCTGACGGTCAGCGGTGTGGTCGGCAGGGTGACCGTGAAGGCGCTGCGGTCCGCCGTCGCCTCGGTCAACCCGCCCGCCAGCGGCGGGTTCAGCGGGGACGAGGAGACGGCGCCCGCGACCACACGGCCCGCGGCGACCCCGCCGCCCGCGAGCGGGACGGCGGGCGCGACGAAGGGCTCGGAGGTCTCCGAGCCCCAGCCGGTGGCCGGCCCGACCGGCACCGCGACCATCAACCCTGACGGCACCGCCACGCCACCGAAGGGCGCGCCGAAGGTCATCGTCGACCTCTTCGACGCGGCGAACAGGATCGCCACGACGCCCTACCGCTACGGCGGCGGGCACCAGTCCTTCGACGACACCGCCTACGACTGCAGCGGCTCGGTCTCCTACGCGCTGCACGGCGCCGGCCTCCTGGACCGCACCATGGTCTCCGGCGAGCTGGCGAGCTACGGCCGGTCCGGTGCCGGGCAGTGGATCACGATCTACGCCAACGACGAGCACGTCTACATGTACGTCGCGGGCATCCGCTTCGACACCTCCGGCCAGCGCAACGCCGGCACCCGCTGGCAGGCGGCGACGCGCTCCAACGAGGGCTTCGTGGTCCGGCACCCCGCGGGCCTCTGAGCCACCGGGCGGCCGGGGCCGGCCGATGACCGGAGCTTCGGCTACCGAGTCCTCGGCACTATGGGGTCGTGCGCCGTGCGCTGCTCCTCCTGCTGCTGGCCATCACCGGGTGCGGCACGGCGTCCCCGTCGGGTGACGGCGCCGCCGCGCCGGAGCCGTTGCGGCCGCACCTGCCCGACGCGACCGGGCCCGCTGTGGCGGTGCAGATCGGCCGCGGCCTCCGCTTCCAGCCACGGGCCCGCCGGTTGACCGGTGCGCCGGTCGGCGGCGACGTCTGCCTGCCCGACGACGGCGTCCGCCACGGCGCGCACCTCGAGCTCTTCGCCGCCGGGCGCGTCGTCGTCATCCCCCCACGCGTCGGCTTCGCGCCAGGGTGCAGCCATGCGCTGCGCACCCGCGACCGCACCGGGGTCATCGAGGTCCGCGCAGGAGGGCCGGACACCGTGGGACACCTGTTCGACCTCATCGGGGCGTCGCTGGGCCCGCAGCGGCTGCTCACCTTCACGGGCCCGGTGCGCGCATATGTCGGCGGTCGACGGGTCGACGGTGACCCGCGACGCATCCGCCTGACCCGCCACGCCCAGGTCGTGCTCGCGGTCGGACCGGCCGTGCCCGTGCACTCCGCCTTCCGCTTCGTCCCGGGGCTGTAGCCCGTACGCTGCCCGCCGTGCGTCGTCTTCTCGCGCTCCTCACCGCGGTCGCGGTCCTGGTCCCTGCGGTCCCCGTGCACGCCGACGGCGACCCGGCCAGCGACACGCTGCTGATCACCAACGCGCACTACCCCTACAAGCCCAACCTCGTCAGCCGGCCGCTGAAGAACGCGCTGGACAAGATGCTGGTCGCGGCCAAGAAGCAGAAGTTCGACCTGCGGGTCGCGATCATCGCGTCGAAGACCGACCTCGGCTCGGTGCCGCAGCTGTTCACCGAGCCGCAGCAGTACGCCGATCTGCTCACGCGCGAGATCACCTTCAACAACAAGCCGCGCGTGCTGGTCGTGCTGCCGTCCGGCATCGGCGGCAACAACCTCGGCGACAACGCCGCGAACGCCCTGCGCAACATCGCGCCGGACGGCACCGACGGCGACAGCCTGACCCGCACCGCGATCAGCGCGGTCGCCGCGCTGACGAAGGCCAACGGCACGCCGGTACCCGCGCCGCAGATCGAGGCCGCGCCCAAGCGCGATCAGGACGAGGGCACCTCCCCCCTGCTGACCTTCGGCCTGCCGGTGCTGCTGGTGGCCCTGGTGGCCGGTGTCGCCGCGGTCCGCTCGCGCCGCCTCGACGAGGACGACGAGGACGACGACGACGGCGTCGAGGTCACGCGGATCCCGGCCGACGGCGAGTAGCCTTGAAGGCAGGACTGATGGGCGCTCAGGGTCACGATCACGCACCTCCGGCCGACTGGGCCACGCACGCGACGACCGCCCTCGCCGACGCGGGGTTCCGCCGCGGCGGGGCGCGCGCGGCGGTGGTCGCGCTGCTCGCGTCGCAGCGCTGCGCGCTGAGCGCGTTCGAGATCGAGCGGCTGCTGTCCGACGGCGGCGGCCGGGCGGTCGCCCGCGCCAGCGTCTACCGGGTGCTCGACGAGCTCGTCGGCCTGGGCCTGGTGTCACGCATCGAGGTCGGCCAGGGCATCGCCCGGTACGAGCCGGTCGACCCCAGCGGGCACAACCACCATCACCACATGGTCTGCGACACGTGCGGCGACGTCATCCCCTTCGAGGACGACGAGCTCGAGCGGACGCTGGACCGCGTCGCCGAGCGCGTCACCTTCACGGTGTCCGATCACGAGATCACGCTGCACGGCGCGTGCGGAAACTGCAAGCGACGCTGATCACCGCGTAGGCGGCCACCAGGGCCAGCGCGATCGACGCGCCTGCCGCCGTGCGCGCGTGGTAGCTGGCGTACAGCCCGACGGTGCCGGCCACCGCGGCGATCGCGGCGCTCGTCAGCATCATCGGCGCCATGCGGCGCGTGACCAGCCGGGCCGCCGCGGCGGGCGCGATGAGGACCGCGACGACGAGCAGGTTGCCCAGGCCGCGGACCGCGACGAGCAGCGTGACCGCCAGCACCGCCAGCAGCACCGCGTCGACGAGCGTCGCGTTGATGCCCAGGACCGGCGCCGAGGAGCGGTCGAAGCCGACGGCCAGCAGGCGCGGGTGCGCAACGTAGAGCGCCGCGAGCGTGAAGCCGACCAGGCCCACCGCGAGCGCGAGGTCCCCGTCGGTCGTCGCCAGGACGTCACCGAACAGCAGCGCCTGCAGCCCGGGAGGCGTGTCCGGGGCCAGGGCCAGCAGCGCGCCGAGGCCGAACAGCGTGGTGACCGAGACCCCGATCGCGGTGTCGCGGTCGATGCCCGGCGTGCGCGCGGCCAGCGCCGTCGCCCCCGCCGCCACCGCCAGGCCCGCCGCACCGCCCAGGAGCAGTGGCAGGCCGGCCAGCGCCGCGAGCACCAGGCCCGGCAGCATCGCGTGGGCCAGCGACTCGGCGCCGTAGGCCAGCCGGAAGCTGACCAACCAGCACCCGAGCGTGCCTCCCGCGAGCCCCAGCAGCACGACCTCCAGCAGCGCGCGGCGATCGATCGCCTGCGTCCACGGGTCCAGCAGGAAGTCGACGACCGCGGCCACTCAGGAGTGGTCGTGGTCGTGGTGGTGCGCGGGCGTGATGATCCGCTCGTGCCCGTGCTCGGCGCACTCGACGTCGATCACCTCGCCGCCGTAGGTCGCCTCGAGCACGTCGCGCGTCAGGCCGGACGGCGGACCGTAGTAGACCTGCGTGCGGTTGAGGCAGAGCGTGCGGTCGTAGCGCCGCGCCTGCTCGACGTCGTGCGTGGCGATGAGCAGCGTGCGCCCTTCGCCCGCCAGCGACTCCAGCAGATCCTCCAGGCGTGCGGCGCTGACGGAGTCCAGGCCCGTGAACGGCTCGTCGAGCAGGATCACCGGTGCCTGCTGCACCAGGGCGCGGGCGACCAGGACGCGCTGGCGCTGACCGCCGGAGAGATCCCCGAACGTGTCGTCCACACGGGCCTCGAGGCCGACGGCCTGCAACGCAGCGCGGGCCGCATCACGGTCGCTGCGACCGGGACGCCGCCACCAGGGCAGTCGCGCGACCGCCCCCATCAGCGCCACGTCGAGTGCGCTGACCGGGAAGTCCAGCCGGGAGCGCTCGGTCTGGGGGACCACGGCGATGCGCGCGCTGCGGGCGCTGCCGGCGACGGGCTCGAGCTGGTGCAGCAGCACGCGGAACAGCGTCGTCTTGCCGCCACCGTTGGGACCGAGCACCGCGACGCGGGCACCTGCCTCGACGCAGAAGTCGATGTCACGCAGGACGGGGTCGCCCCCATAGCCGGCGGTGACGCCGCGGACCTCGACGAGCGGCGTCATGCGGCCCGCACCCCCGCCGCGACCGCGAACACGGCGCCCGCGAGGACCGCGATGGCCGGCCCGGGCGGCGCGTTGAGCTGCACGCTGATCCAGAGCCCGGCGAGTCCCTCGGCCAGCACGAGCCCGACGGTCGCTGCCTGCCAGCTGCGCAGCCGCGTCATGAACAGGCGGGTCGTGGCCGCCGGCACGACGATCAGCGCGGTGGCCAGCAGCGCGCCGAGCGTCGTGAGGCTGGCGACGGCGACCAGGGTGACGAGGCCGAGCAGCGCGACGTCGGGGACCGCGCTGCGGACCCCCAGACCGGCGGCGTTGGCCGGATCGAAGCCGGTGATGAGCCAGCGCTCGCCCAGCGTGATCGTGCCGGCGATCACGGCGATCGACGCGGCCGCCGCCAGCAGCTGGTCCTGGGTGTCGACCAGCAGCAGGGAGCCGAACAGCAGCGTCTCGATGTTGGCGCCGGAGCTGAAGACGTCCGACGCCAGGATGATGCCCACCGCCACCGCGGCCACGAGGACCAGCGCGGTCAGCGAGTCGTAGCGCTCGCGGTCCTCCGGGCGGCGGGACATCACGCCGACGGCGACCGCGACGATCAGCCCGGTGCCGGCGGCGCCCAGCGCCGGGGCGAAGCCCAGCCCGTCGGCCAGGACGAGCCCCGGGAAGGCGGCGGTGCCGACGGCATGGGCGAAGAACGCCAGGCCGCGCAGGACGATCCAGGTGCCCACGACGCCCGCCCCGACGGCGAGCAGCAGGACCTCGAGGGCGCCGTCCTGGACGAACGGCAGGTTGAAGGTGTCGGACCACACGGCGCCCGGAACTATATAAGAACCGTTCTCAAAAATGCTGATACGGTGATCTCGCGATGCCCCACCCCCGCTCACGCGCCGCCCTGGCCGCTCTCGTCGCTGCCCTCAGCGCCCCGCTCCTCGCCGGCTGCGGCGCCTCCTCCTCCGGCGATGGCGGCCGCCTGAAGGTCGTCGCGTCCACGCCGGTCGTCGCCGACCTCGCCCGCAACGTCGGCGGCCCGGACGTCGCGGTCACCCAGCTGTTGCGCCCCAACACCGACCCGCACGACTACGAGCCGCGGCCCAAGGACGTCGTCGACACCGCGGGCGCCGACGTGGTCCTCACCAGTGGCAAGCACCTCGACGCGTGGATGGACGACGTCGCGAAGCAGAGCGGCAGCGACGCGCTGCCGGTCAACCTCGCCGACAACGCCGCGGTCACCGGCGACGACCCGCACTGGTGGCAGGACCCCCGCAACGCCGCCCGCGCCGCGATCGTCATCGCGGGCGCTCTGGCCAGCGCCGACCCCGCGCGCGCCGCGACCTACCGCGACCGCGGCGCCGCCTACGCCGGCCGCATCCGCGCGACCGACCGCCGGATCGCGTCCTGCATCGCGAAGATCCCGCAGGCCGAGCGCAAGATGGTCACCGACCATGACGCCTTCGGCCGCTTCGCCGCCCGCTACGGCATCGACGTCGTCGGCGCTGTCATCCCCGCGCAGACCACCCAGGCGCAGCCCAGCGCCGGAGACGTCGCCGGCCTCGTCGCGACGATCCGCCGCGAGCACGTCCGCGCCATCTTCCCCGAGACCTCCGTCAACCGCCGGCTGGCCGACACCATCGCCCGGCAGACCGGCGCGACCGCCGACCACGAACTCTACGGCGACACGCTCGGCCCCAAGGGCTCCTCCGGCGCGACCTACCTGACGATGCTCACCAGCAACGCCGACGCGATCAGCGCCGGCCTCACCGGCCACCGCTGCCCCTGATCGCGACGGGTGCGCGATGATCGCCCGATGCGGGTCGGGATCATCGTGGCGATGGTGTGCGGGCTGCTCGCGCCAGCGTCGGCGCGAGCCGATGTCACCTGGACGGGCTTCCCGCGCGTGGCCGACAGCGGTGTGTTCGCGGGTCCTGTCGCGCCCGCGGCGTGCGGCAGCGGCGACGCCCCGGAGACGGGCGTGCAGGGCCAGGTGCCCAAGGCCGACCGCGACAGCGGCCGCAGCCTGAAGCCCTACAGCTGCAACCTCCGGCTCGTCGGCGCCTACCAGGGGCAGGGCGCGTCGTGGGTCAGCCAGAGCTACGGCCACTGCGCCTACATGTCCACGCGCTCGGCCAACACGAGCGGCTCGCCGGGGGTGCAGGTGCTCGACGTCTCCGACCCGGCCCACCCGAGGCTCACGACCACGCTCACCAGCCCTGGGATGCTGGGGACCTGGGAGACGCTGAAGGTCGACCCGTCCCGCGGGCTGCTGGCGGGCGCGCTGGCCTCCGGCCCGGTCGGGCAGGGCGCGGGCTTCATGGACATCTACGACCTGAAGCCCGACTGCGCCCACCCCAAGCAGCTGACGAGCCTCACCAGCTCCCTCGCCAACACCTTCGGCCACGAAGGGCAGTGGTCACCGGACGGCCGGACCTACTGGACGACCTCGGCCTACACGGGTCTGATCACGGCGATCGACACCGCCGACCCGACCAGGCCGCGCATCCTCTTCTTCGGCCGGACCGGCGTCGGCAACCACGGGCTGGGCATCAGCGCCGACGGCCGCCGGATGTACCTCGCCGAGGGCGGCAACCTCGGCACGGTCCTGGGGCTGAGCGACAGCACGCTGGAGCCCAACGGCATGCAGGTCTTCGACGTCTCCGACATCCAGGACCGCCGGCCCGACCCGCAGATCCGCCAGCTCGGCGAGGTCGAGTGGACCGACGGCGGCGCCGGCCAGCACGACATCCCGGTCTTCTACGGCGAGCACCCGTACGTGATCCACGTCGACGAGTTCGGCTCCGGCGCGGTGCGGGTCATCGACATCGCCGACGAGGCGCACCCGCAGGTGATCAGCAAGCTGCGGCTGCAGATCCAGATGCCCGACATGGCCGCGGTGCGCAAGGCCGACACCGGTCCGCTCAGCGTCTTCGGCTACGACGCCCACTACTGCACCGCCGACCGCGCGCAGGACCCCACCGCGCTGGCCTGCGGCGAGTTCGAGTCCGGCGTCCGCGTCTTCGACATCCGCGACCCGCGCCACCCGTCGGAGATCGCCTACTACAACCCCGGCGGGCACACCGGCCAGGACCTCGGAAGCTCCGAGCACCCCGTCGGCGACGCCAACGACCTGACGACCGACTGGTGCACCAGCCCGCCGCGCTTCGTCGACGGCGGGCTGTGGGTGACCTGCCAGGACAGCGGGTTCCTGGCCTTGCAGTTCACCAACGGCGTCTACCCCCGGCCGACCGGGCAGGACGCGGCGCTGGGTCTGCCCAGCACCAGGCGCTGCGCGAGCCGCCGTGTCTTCACGCTCCACCTTCCGCGTGGGCTCAGCGCGATCCGGGTGACCGTCAACGGCAGGCGCGTGCGCGCCACGCGCCGCAGCGCGCGCATCGACCTGCGGGGCCTGCCCAAGGGCACCGCGCGCGTCCGGATCACCGCGCGCAAGCGGGGCCGGACGGTCTCCAGCGAGCGCGTCTACCGCACCTGCGCGGCCCGGCGCACCCGCTGAGCTCAGGCGTCGGCGGCGAAGGCGCCGACGTCCGCGGCGGACCGCACGGCGCGGACGTAGATCGCGTCGGCCTTCACGCCGTCGGCGCGCGCCGAGATCCGGTAGAGGCCCGGCGTGCGCAGCCGGACTGCCAGGCTGAAGGACTGACCGTTGACCTTGGCCGCCGGTGCCTGGGTGCGCTTCCAGCGGCCGTCGCGGGCCTGCCGCTCGACGACGAGGGTCACGGGCCCACCCGGCCGCACCACGCCGCGGACCTTGACGCTCTCCCCCGCGTGCACGCGCGACCGGGGTGCCGGCGAGGAGACGCCGAGGACCGTGACGACGTCGACCGACAGGGCCGACGAGGTGATGTCACCGGAGACGCCGCGGACCGACGCCCGGGCTCGGACGGAGCCGTCGCGCTTCCAGGGCAGGCCCAGCGACCAGGCGCCGTCGTCTCCGGTGGTCGTCGCGCCCATCGTCACCCAGCCCGACGAGCCCTGTTTCTGCAGGCTCACCCGCGTGGCCGACACCGGCACGCCATCGGCGCCCAGCAGCTTGCCGCTGAAGCGGGCGTCGCTGCCGTAGGTGACCCGGGCCGCCTCGGCCAGCAACGAGAGGCGCGGCCGCGTGACGATCGTCCCCTGCAGCGACGCCACCCGCGCGCGCAGCGTGTCCAGCGACGCGTAGAGGACGTCCCCCGGGCAGTCGGTCGAGCACCCGTCGCGGTGCCCGCTGATGCGCTCCATGTCCACGAGCGTGCCGTACTTGTAGCGGTTGGACGAGCCGCCACCGGATGTCAGGCGGACGGTGCCGGTGGCCGGCACCCCGTGCAGTTTCAGCTTCCACGCCAGCAGGTGTGCGAGCACGTCGGCGGCCGCGTCCGGGAAGCCGACCTTCATGAACGACCCGATCGTCGCGACGCCCGTCGAGTGGGAGTTCCATCCCTCGGCCTGCGCGCCGATCACGGGCTGGTCGATGCCGCCGGCGCGTCCCTCGAAGACCTGGCCGAAGCGGTCGACGAGGAAGTTGTAGCCGATGTCGTTCCAGCCGTTGTGATCCTGGTGGTAGGCCTGGAAGCCCCGGACCAGCGACGCGGACTGCTCGGCCGTGTAGTCGTTGGTGGACTCGGTGTGGTGGACGAACGCCATCTGCACCTCGCCGTAGGACGGATCGGCCTTGCCGGCCCTCGCACCCCACTCCGCGCGGGTGATGATCGGCGGCGCCCCCGTCTGTGCCGCGCGGGCGCGGACGACGCGGTCGCGGGCGGCGACCGGCGCAGAGACGAAGGCCAGGCGCAGCGGCCCGGAGGGCCGCCGGCGCACGGTGCGCAACTGCACCTCGTCGGCCCCGCCGGTGAAGACCGGGTCCGAGACGCGGCGCGGTCGCGCGCCGTCGGGCGCATGCGACGCGCCGGATCCGACGACCGCCCAGCGCGACCAGGCGCCGCCGGTCCGACGGGTGCGCAATTGCAGGCCCAGCGCCGACGCGTCGGCGCCGCTGACACCGACGAGATCGAAGCGCCGCCCGGGCCGCACCACCGTGCCGACGGGGGCGCTCAGCGAGAACGACCGTGGGCGGGCGAGCGCCATGGGCGCGTCGCCGAGCAGCACGACGGCCCCGGCCGCTGCGCCCAGCGTGAGTGCGTCTCGCCGTGTGACCTCGGAGCGCGCCATCAGTTCGACAACCCGCTTCGACGGAGGAGGTTGCGCCCCCTCGTCCTGCAAGGAACCGCCCGTCAGGCGACGGCGGGGACCGTCACGACCACGGGCGCGGCGTCATCGGCGCACGTCCCGCCCAGCCAGCGCTCGCCGTAGGCGCGCATGTCGTCGATGAGCGGCAGCAGCGCGCGCCCTTTGTCGGTCAGCGCGTATTCGACCCGCGGCGGCACCTCGGGGAACGTGTGCCGCTCGACGATGCCCTCCTCCTCCAGCGCGCGCAGCCGCAGCGACAGCGTGCGCGGGGAGATGCCCGAGAGCGACCGCTCCAGCTCGCAGAAGCGCGAACGGCCCTCAGCCAGATCACGGACGAGCAGGAGCGTCCACTTGCCGCACACGATCTCGGCGGTGCGGCAGACGGGGCATGACTCATCCATGGGCATTACAGGCAACACTTTACCAAGTGAAGTAGGCGATCTGGCGGGGACACCGCCAGTTCACGCGGTTTTGTGCGTTCATTGGGCCATGGCTCTCCCTCGTAGCGCGGCGCGCAGGATGCGCACCGCCGGACTCATGACGCTGGCCCTCGGGGCCATGCCGACGGCTGCTGCAAGCGCCGCAACCCTCACGCAGACGCTGTCTGCCGCGACCGCCGTCGAGCGCGCCAACTGCGCGACGACGGACCTCGGCAACGCCGCCGGCGTCGCCCGCACCGCCTACACCGCGCCCTTCGACGGCGCGTTCACCTTCCGTCTCAGCGGCGACCAGGGCTCCGACTGGGACCTGCGCGTCATGGGCGCCGGCGAGTCCCACAAGACCGGTTCGGGTGCCTGGGGCAGCGACGAGATGGTCCAGCTGCTCATGTACAAGGGCCAGTCCGTGAACGTCCAGGCCTGCCGCATCAGCGGGTCCAAGGACGTCACCTTCACCGTCGCCGCGCTGGCCGAGAAGCTCCTGCCCAAGGGCGTCAAGCCCGCCACGCAGTCGCTGGTCTCCGTCGCCACGCCCACCAAGGCGATCCGCGACGCCGTCCACGCCCTGGGCCTGGACTTCAGCGAGAGCACCACCGCCGACAAGGCCCAGATCTTCGTCACCGCGCCGGAGCTGGCCATCCTGCGCAAGGCCGGCTTCACGCCCAAGATCGAGATCGCCGACCTCGTCGCCGCCGACCTCGCCGCGCGCGCCAAGGACCGTGCCGCGACCCGCGCCAAGGCGCGCGGCTTCCGCGCCGCCGGCACGTCGGTGCCGTCGGGCCGCACCGAGTACCGCAAGCAGGCCGACACCGACGCCGAGCTGAAGAAGCTCGCGCAGGACTACCCCGCGCTGGTCAAGCCGATCACGCTGCCCCACAAGACCTTCCAGGGCCGCGACGTCACCGGCATCGAGATCACCTCCAACGCGGCCGCGACCGACGACCAGAAGCCGATCAGCTTCATCATGGGCCAGCACCACGCGCGTGAGTGGCCCGCCGGCGAGATGCCGATGGAGTTCGCGCAGTACCTCGTCAAGGGCTACGGCACCGACAAGGACGTCACGACGCTGCTCAACACGACGCGCGTCACGATCGTCCCGATCATCAACCGCGACGGCCAGATCGCCTCCCGCGAGGCCCCCGTGGAGCTCGCCGACAACGGCGTCAACCCGGCCGG
>CAYUDT010000017.1:0-63073 GCA_964443695.1 uncultured Conexibacter sp.
TGTAGATCTTCAGCGCCTCGTTGTAGTAGCGGGCGCGCACGCTGCCGACCGCGGTCAGGCGGCCGGGGTCGTTGGCCGGGGTGGACGCGTGCGGGTCGGTCAGCTCCTTCCAGCCGTTGCTGATGGAGCCGCCCAGGCCGCGCTCGGAGAAGGACAGCGCCACGGCACCCGCGACGGGCACCAGCGCGAGCACGCACACGATCGCGACGCCCGCCGCACGGCGCGTCGACGCGCCCGGGCTGCGGCGCGCGGCCGCGAAGCCGACGGCCAGGCCGGCGGCCAGCAGCAGCAGCGTCATGAACAGCAGGGCGACGCCCAGCTGGTGCCCGGCGGCGGAGCGGAGGTCCAGCGCAGCCTTGTCGGTCGTCAGGCCGTCCTGCGCGAAGGCCCACAGCGCGACGGGCAGCGCGCCCGCGGTGGCGGTGGCCAGCACCGCCACGCCGCGCAGCCGCAGCGGCACCAGCGCGAACCAGAACGCGCAGCCGACCAGCGCCGCCAGCAGCGAGCCGCGCGAGTAGGCCAGCAGCATCGCGACGAGCATCAGCCCCGTCAGCGGGTAGGCCAGCGCGTTCAGCGCGGCGTGGCCGGAGCGGCGCGCGCCCAGCCACAGCAGCGCCGGGATCGGCAGCGCGGCCATCAGGCCGACGGCGTTCCAGTACCCGAACGGCTCGCGCAGGCGCGCATAGGTCTCGTCGGGGGCGAGGGAGCCGGGGAAGACCTTCGTCGCCAGCGCGTAGACGGAGACGATCGTGCAGCTCAGGACGATCGCGCCGAGCAGGCCGCTCCAGCGTCCCGGGGTCAGGCGGACCAGCGCGAGTCCGGCGGCGAAGGCCCCGAGGTAGGACAGCGTCCGCGACGTCTCCAGCCACGCCTCGCGCGGCTCGACCGCCCAGATGATCGAGATGAGCGTGAGGCCCGCCAGCAGCGCGAAGCACAGCAGCGCGGGGAGGCCGGCCCGCTGCTTCAGGCCGGGTGCCGCCAGCAGGATCGCGATGGCGCCGAGGACACCGCCGGCGACCTGCACGAACATCTCCACGCCGGTGGTGCGGGCCAGCTGCAGACCGCCGCCGGCCTCCAGCGACAGCACCGCCAGCAGGACGCCGAGGACGATGCCGAACGTGGTGTCCGGCATCTTGCGCAACGACGCAGGCGCGCGGCCCAGGGGGCCGCGCGGGTCAGGCGAGGGCGCCGGCAGCGCCGGCGTGAGCTCAGGCTCCGGAGGTGCGGCGGGTGGCGCGGACACGAGAGACGATGGTGCTGCCGGCCCCGCTGACGCAGGCCAGGACGAGCAGGATGAGGACGATGAGCAGCGGGGTCGGGACCGTGCTGACCGACCCGAGGTCGGTGCGCGACAGGTCCTCCGGCGTCAGCGCGGTGTTGCCGACCTGGACCGGCGCGGAGGCTCCGTCGAGGCGGGCGGCGTCCACCGCCGCGCGCTCTTCGGGCGTGGCGCTGGACAGCGCCTCGTCGGCGGTGCCGGCCGTCGCCGAGCCGCCGCTGGTGCCACCCCCGCCGGTGGTGCCACCACCGCCGCCACCACCGGAGCCGGAGCCGCCGCCGGAACCGGACCCGCCACCGGCGTGCGACAGGCGCGCGCGGCTGATGACGTCGCGGCAGTCGGTGTACTCGTCGACGTCCGTCGGGATGTTCTTCAGGGCGTCGGCGTACTGCTTCTGCGTGTACGTCTTGGAGAGCTTGCCGTCATCGGTGCAGTCCTTGATGACGGGGTTGGCGGCGGCCTGCGCGGCGGAAGGGGCCAGCGCGACGAGCAGGACGGTCGCCGTGGCCAGACGGCGCAGGCGGTGGGACGCGGCAGGCAGAGGACTCAACGGTAGTCCTTTCTCCGGTTCGCTGCGGTGGTGAGGGCGGTCTCGAAGCCGCTGGCGAAGCTGTCGAACGTGAAGGCCTGGACGTCGGTCCGGGCATGCGCGCCGAGTGTCCCGCGCAGTTGCGTGTCGTCGTGCAGACGCCGCATCGCCGACGCCAGCGCGGCGGCGTCGCCCGCGGGGACGACGAGCCCGTTGCGCTCGTGGCGCACGAGTCCGCCGGCGGCGGCGCCGACGGCGTCGGTGGCGATGATGGGGACGGCCTGGTTCATGGCTTCGTTGGCGACGAGGCCCCACGGTTCGCGGAAGTCCGGGGTGGGGATCGACGGTATGAGGACAACGCCTGCGGCTGCGTAGAAGTTGCGCACGTCTTCTGCGGGCTGTCGTCCCAGCGCACGGACCGCGCCGCCGGCATCGCCCGGAAGGTGCTCCGGATCGACGCCGACGAGGACAAGCGCGGCGTTGAGGCGCTCGAGGCCGGAGGCACGCCAGGCCTCGAGCAGCACCCGCAGTCCCTTTTCCCGAGCGGGACGGCCGACAAACACGTACCGCAGCTCCCCGGGATCCGAGGCCTGGCCGGCTTCCTGCGACCAGAACGCGTTGTCGACCGCCTGCGGTGCGATGTGGACGTTGACGGCCCCGCGCGCCCGCACGAACGCGCTGACGTGCTCGCCGTAGGTGACGACGGCGTCGGCGTGGCGGTACAGGTGGTTCAGCAGCGGGATGCTCGGCAGCAGCTGTGGCGCGGTCAGCGGCGCCCACAGCGCGGTCCACAGGACGAACGGCCTGCGGTGCCTGCGCGCGGCGGCGTAGGTCGCGGGCAGCTGGGTCCGTCCGGCGGTGCCGGCGACGATGACGTCGTGCTGCTTGACCAGGCCCGCGATCTGCCGGGTGCCCGTGATGCGCGTGTGCGGCACCCCGGGGTCCTCGACGCCCGCGGTCGCGTGCGTCGAGCGGCCGCCGAAGAGGGCCAGGTGGATGGGGGTGCGGGCGTGCAGGGCCCGGAAGGCCCCGACGCGGTCAGGCGGGACGTGGTTGGTGACGATGAGCGTCGTCACGACCGCTGGAGCACGTCCCGGTAGGCCTGGACGGTGAGCTCACCGCAGCGCTCCCAGGTGAACGCCCGCTTGACGGTCTCGCGCGCGGCGCTGCCGGCCTTGCGGCGCACCGCGCCGTCGCGCAGCCACTCGTCCAGCGACTTGGCCAGCGCCTCGATGTCCGCAGGCGCGACGAGCGCGATGCCCTCGCCCTGGGCGGCGATCTCCTCCGGCCCGGCCTCGCCGACGCAGCCGATCACCGGGACGCCGGCCGCCATCGCCTCGATGTAGGCGACGCCGAACGCCTCGCCGACCGAGGGCAGGACGAAGACGTGCGCAGCGCGGCCGCGGGCCATCGCCTCCGCGTGCTCCAGCTGCCCGGTGAAGTGCACCCGCGGCGTCAGGTCGAGGTCCTCCGCCAGCACCTGCAGCGTCATCCGTTCGGGGCCGTCCCCGACGATCACGTAGTTCAGGTCGGGGTGCTTGTCGCGCAGCAGCCACATGGTCCGCAGCACGTCGCCGTGGCGCTTGCGCCCGACGAGGTGCCCGACGGTGCTGATGGTCGGCTCACGCGGGGGCGGCGGCGGGTCGCGCGGGACGTCGGTGCCGAGGTGCACGACCCGGGTGCGCGTCGCCCCGAGCGCGCGGGTCATCCGCTCCGTCCCCGCGGAGTTGGCGACGACGAGCGCCGCGTGGCGGAAGGTCTGGCGGATGGCCTGCGCGCCGTCGAGGTAGCGCGGCGCGGTGTGGAAGACGTCGCCGCCGTGGACGGAGACGATCAGCGGGACGCCGATGCCGGCCCGGCGCACCGCCTCGCCGGCGGGCACCGCGTTGTGCGCGTGGATGAGCTCGTAGGGGAACTCCTGCCGCAGCCGCAGCAGCGCGCGCGCCAGCGGCTTGGCGGCCCAGCGCCCCCAGCTGCCGTAGCTCCGGGGGCGCGGCGGCGCGGCGAAGCGCACGTAGTCGACAGTGATGCCGTCGAGCTCGGCACGCGTGGGCTGGGCCAGCAGCGTCCGGAACGCCCTGGGCAGCTCCGTCTTGGGCGTGTCCAGCGGCGGGATGGGGCGGTGCAGCACCAGGACCCGGACCTCGGCGCCGGCGTCGCGGGCGGCCTTGGCCTGCTCGTGGGCCCAGATGCCCAGCACCGGGTCGTGGGCGCGCGGGTAGAACTCGCTGACGATGCAGACCTTCATCGGACCTCGTCCCGGGTGACGTAGGGGCGGTCCTTCAGGAACTGCCTGGCCTCGGCGATGGCGGTGTCCCGGCTGTAGGCGTCGGCCGCTGGGGCGTCGGTGTGGCCGATGGGGACGGCGTCGACGATGCCGAGCCGCCGGCCCTCGTCGCGCAGCAGCGCGGCCCAGTGGGCGTCCAGGCCCCAGCCCATCTGCAGGCTCTCGGGAAACGGAAGGAGCGTGGCGAAGCTCTGGCGGCCGAAGGCGGTGACGGGGCCGATCTCCACGAACGTCGTGTCCCGGGCGGGTGGGCCGGTGAGGCTGAGCGGCCGCCGGGTGTGCGGCCACGCGGCGTGGCTGCGCCGCCGGTGGGCCGGCTGGGCCAGCGCATAGGGGCCGGCCTCGTGGATGAACGCGTCGAGGAAGTGCCGCGGCAGGGTGACGTCGTCATCGAGGACGAGGACCCAGTCGAAGGTCGAGAGGTCGTGCTCGGCCAGCAGCGCGTTGAGGTTGGCGAACTTGCCGCGCCCGTTGACGTCGCTCGTTGCGATCGTGAGGTGGTGGCGGCTGCGCTCCAGCTCCGCGCGGGCCGCGGGGAAGCGGCTGCCGGGGCGGGCGACGCTGAGCACGAGGATCCGCATCGGGGTGCGCTGCCTGGCGCGGTGGGCCAGGCGGGCGGCGCGGGGGCGGTCCCTGACGTCCAGGACGGCGTCCTGGAGGCTGAGCAGGGCCGCGCGCCGGCCGCCGAAGGTGCCGCTGCGACCGGAGAGGAAGTCGTCCTCCTGCGGGGTGGCGGGCGGCAGCGTCGGCCGGAGCGCCTCCTGCAGGCGCCCGTATTGGTGGGCGGCCATGACCGGGCCGTTGAAGCAGCGAAACCGCGGCCCATGGAGCAGGGTCCTCAGGAGCGTCTTGACCTCGGCGGCCGCGCTGGGGATGTGGCCCTTGGCGACGTCCTCGCGACGGGCGGCCCGCCCGCGGCGCAGAGCGGCCCCCATGAGGTGTCGCAGCCTCGCGTCGTCCCCGGCGCGCCGGTGGTCCAGGCCGGCGGCGGCGACGTAGCGGATGCGCCCACCAGTGGCCTTCAACCGGTCCTGCCACTCCTGCTCGTCGCCGTAGAGCTGGTGGTGCTCGGCGAAGCGGCCGGCCCGCTCGACGGCGCTCCGCCTGACAGTGAGGTTGGCGCCCCACGCGTGGGGCGCGTCGGTGTCCTCCGGGCCGAGGTCGAGGTGGGTGATCGGCGGGTTCTCGCGGCCGCACTGCGGGTAGCGGTGGCCCTCGATGCGTCCCCGGATCGGGCCCGTGAAGCAGCCGACCTCCTCAGGCTGCTGCTCGGCCGCGGCGGTCAGCGCCCGCAGCCAGCCCGGGTCGACGCGCACGTCGTCGTCGAGGAAGCAGATGAGCCCGGCGTCGGTGCTGTCGAGCCCGGTGTTGCGCGCGGCGTTGAGGCCCCGCGGCGCGTCGTGCCTGATGTAGGTCGCGCCGTGCCGTGCGGCGGTGGCCCGGGTCTCCTCGTCGGGCCCGTCGTCGACGACGATGAGGTCGGCACCCTGCTCGCGCGCCTGTGCCGCCACGGATCCCAGCGCGACGTCCAGGTACGCGGCGCGCCGTTGCGTGGGGATGACGACGGCCGTCTTCACGTGGTTTGCAGCCTATTCGGCGAGCGCGTTGTCCGAGGAGCCGAGCCGGAGCAGGGATCGCCGGGCGACGGCGCCGTGCAACATGTCGGCGAGGGCGGCCGGTGCCTGCTCCCGAGCAGCCGTGTCGGGTTGCTCCTCGTATGCATCGAGCATCCGCCAAGCGGTCGGCATCGCAGAGCGATTCAGGGTGGCCGGACGGCATGCGCGTCATCGTCGGCGCAGGCGCTGTTGCGACTCAACCGCATGTGTGCAGCAATCTGTGTGGTCTTGGTGGTCTTTCTGCATCAGCGCTACCGCACCCTCGGCGGGGAGGAGCGAGCCGTCGAGGACCTGGCCTGGCTGGTGCGGACCGAGCTCGGCGAGGACGTCGAGGTCCTGACGCGCGACAGCGGTCAGCTCGGCGGGATGGACGCCGCGCGAGCGCTGCTGCGCGGAGGCGCCGACCCCGAGGAGGTGGGTGACGCGGTGCGCCGCACCGGTGCGCGCGTCGTCCACGCGCACAACCTCAACCCGACGTTCGGCTGGCGGGCGCTGAAGGCCGCGCGGGACGCCGGGGCGCGGACGGTCCTGCACCTCCACAACTACCGGCTGGTCTGCGCGGTCGGGACCTGCTTCAACAGCCGGGGCGAGGACTGCACCCGCTGCCACGGTCGCGACACGCTGCCCGGCGTCCGGCTGAACTGCCGGGGCTCCTACCAGGAGGCGATCCCCTACGCGATCGCCCTGGCCCGCCACCAGCGCAGGCTCGTCGCGCAAGCGGACGCCGTCGTGGTCCCCAGCGACGCGGCGCTGGACCGGCTGCGGCAGCTCGGCGCACCGCTGGCGGAGACCGACGAGGTGCACGTCGTGCCGCACGTCATCCGCGACTTCGCGGCGGCCTCGCAGGCGCAGGACGGCACCTACGCCCTGGTCGCCGGGCGGCTGGCGCCGGAGAAACGCCTGGACGACGTCATCGCCGCGGCGGCCACCGCGGACATCCCGCTCGTCATCGCCGGCGACGGCCCGGAGGAGCAGCGGCTGAAGGCCCTCGCGGGCGACACCGTCACCTTCACCGGTCGCGTCGACCGCTCGACGCTCGACGAGCTGCGCAGCCACGCCGCCGTCGAGGTCATCGCCTCGCGCGCCGCCGAGACCTTCGGCCTGGCCGCGGTCGAGGCCATGGCTCAGGGGCTGCCGGTCGTCGCGACGAAGGTGGGCGCCCTGCAGGACCTCGCCCCCGAGGCGGAGCTCGTCACCCCCGGCGACCGCACCGCCCTCGCGCAGGCCATTGCCCGCACGGCGGGCGACCGGCAGCGCGGCGACGCCTGCCTGGCCCGGGCCCGAAGACTGTCGTCCCCCGCGGCCGTCGCCCAGCAACTCGGCAGGATCTACGGCTAGCCTGCGCCTCATGAACGTCCTCGTGACCGGCGGCGCCGGGTTCATCGGCTCCAACATCACCGATGCGCTCGTCGCGCGCGGCGACACCGTCCACGTCATCGACAACCTCTCGACCGGCCGGCGCGAGAACCTCGACCAGGCCCTCGCCAACGGCGCGACGCTCCACGAGATCGACATCCGCGACGCCGCGGCGGTCAACGCGGCGTTCGACCAGGCCCAGCCTGAGGTCGTCTTCCACATGGCCGCCCAGGCTGACGTCCGCAAGTCCATCGAGGACCCGGCCTTCGACGCATCCGTCAACGTCGTCGGCACAATCAACATCCTCGAGGCCGCCCGCAACAGCGGCACGCGCCGCGTCGTCAACACCTCCACCGGCGGCGGCATCTACGGCGACGTCGACGTCTACCCGACGCCCGAGACGGTCGCCCCGAGGCCGATGGCCGCCTACGGCCAGAGCAAGTTCTGCGCCGAGGAGTACTGCCGCTGGATCCAGCGCCTCTACGGCTTCGAGACGGTGACGCTGCGCTACGGCAACGTCTACGGCCCTCGCCAGAACCCCAAGGCGGACGCCGGCGTCATCGCGATCTTCTGCGGCCGGCTGCTCTCCGGGGAGGGCGCCACGATCTTCGGCGACGGCCTGCAGACCCGCGACTACGTCTACGTCGACGACATCATCCAGGCCAACTTCCTGGCCGCCGAACACCCCGACGCCACGGGCCGGACGTTCAACGTGGGCACCGAGACGGAGTCGAACATCCTCGACATCGTCGAGGCCCTGAAGGCGGCCGCGGGCCGTAAGGACTTCCAGCCGGAGTTCGCCCCGGCCCGCCTGGGCGAGCTGCAGCGCAGCGCGCTGGACGTGTCGCTCGCCCGCGAGGTGCTGGGCTACCGCGCCCAGGTCAGCCTCGCCGACGGCGTGGCCCGGACCTGGGCGGCCCTCCAGCCCTGAGAACCGCGGGTGGCGACGGCTTCAGGGGGGCGAAACCGTCGCCACCTCTCAGGCTTGTCGCTTGTTGCACAGGGGAAGCAACAAACCCGGCGGTCGGCTCCGCCGCCAGGTGGCGGCGAAGCGGCCGGTGGAACGGACGCGCCGGGCGCGAGCCGCTGACCCATCCGTGGTGAGAGCTGCTGCGTATGTTATGGCAGTAGCTGCCAGTCGACAACAGTGTCGCCCAGTGGGCGCGTTGGCGCTGCTGCCGCGGTGACGACTACTTCAGCTTGACACGGTGGGTCGTGACGATCGACCGGCCGCGGCGGGTCTTTGTGACCTTCAGGGTCACCTTGCCCTTCTTGCCGGCCTTCTTGAGCGCCTTGCGGCCCTGCTTGGTCAGCTTGATCGTCAGGTGCGTGACGCCGGCCTTCTTGACGGCCTTCCGGGCCGTGCCGAGCGTGACGCCCCGGACCTTGGAGCTGCGCGACACCCGCGCGGCGGCCGCGACGGCCTTGCCGTTGCCGAGGACGAGCTGCTCGGTGAGCGTGCCGGGGCCGGACATGCCGACCGCGCCCGCGTCGAAGGAGCCGCCGGCCAGCAGCGACTTCAGGGACGCCAGCGGGCTGTCGCCCGGCTGCAGGACGTCGTCGTCGGTGGCGTCGTCGCAGGACTCGTCGTCTGCGGTGTCCTCGTCGGCGCTGTCGTCGCCTGCGTCGTCGGCGACGTCGCTGTCGTCGGCCGACGCGTCGTCCTGGCGGAAGGCCGCCCGGCGCTCCTCGGCGGACGTGTCGTCGTCGCTGCTGTCCTCGGAGTCGTCAGAGCTGTCGCACGCGTCGGCGCTGTCGTCGCTGGAGTCGTCCGCGGCCTCCCCGCCGTCGTCGTAGACGACGTCGATGATCGTCGCCGTCGGGTCGTCGGTGGTCGGCGCATCGTCGGCAAGGGCCGACGGGACGGAGAGGGTTCCGGTCGCCAGCAGCGAGGCCAGAAGGGTCGTGAGGACGCGGGAGGACATGGCCCGGATATCGGACCGTTGCCGCTTGGGTCGTGAGCGGACCGGACGAAAAGCCCGGGCGGACTACTCAGTTTTCGAGGACGCCCCGCAGCCACTCCACCGTGGCGCCGACGCCCTCCTCGACGCCGATCTGCGCCTGCCAGCCGAGGACGTCGCGGGCCTTGGAGACGTCGGGCCAGCGGCGCACGACGTCGACCTCGAACGTGGGCAGGTGCTCCAGCGCGAACTGCGCCGGGTCACGCCCGCAGAGGCGCCAGATGATCTCGGCCAGCTCGGCGACGGTGTGCTCCTCACCGGCGGAGATGTTGAAGTCCTCGTTGAGCCCGGCCGGCGAGTGCATCGACGCGACGATGCCGTCGGCGATGTCGTCGATGTGCGTGATCGTGCGCGTCTGGGTGCCGTCGCCGAAGATCGGCAGCGGCGCGCCCTCGGGCAGCTGCAGGCACTTCTTGATGACGTCGGGGACCATGTGCGCGATGCCCGGCTCGTCCTCGGGCATCTCGCCCGGGCCGTAGGCGTTGAACGGGCGGCAGATCGTGTACGGCAGGCCGTGCTCGTCGTGGGCGGCGCGGACGTAGACCTCGCCGGTGAGCTTGGAGAACCCGTAGGCGCTGCGCGGGATCGGCGTGTCCCAGATGTGGTCCTCGCGCGTGGGGTACTGCGTCGCGCGCTCGAAGACCATCGAGCTCGACACGTAGACGAAGCGCTCCACCGCGTGGTCCAGCGCCGCGCGCACGACCCCGTTGTAGAGCGCGTTGTTCACCTCGGTGAGCGTGTAGGGCAGCTTGTGGAAGTTGGCGATGCCACCGACGATCGCGGCCAGGTGGATGACGTGGGTGCAGCCCTGCGTGGCCTTGCGCGCCTCGTCGAGGACACGCAGGTCACCCTCGTGCACCTCGCAGCCCTCGCGCATCCAGGCGGGAGCCTGGCGCTGGTCGGAGACGCGCACCTCGTAGTTGGGATCGCGGAGCAGGCGGCGCACGACGGCCGCTCCGATGGTGCCGGCGCCGCCGGTGACGAGGACCCTGTTCATCGCGCCCGGAACGGTACCCACCGCCCCGAAGTTGCGGCGTCTCGTAGATTCGCCGGGTGCGGATCGCCGTCGTGTTGTCGACCTACCGGGGAGGCGTCCACCTCGAGGAACAGCTCGAGAGCATCCGGGCGCAGACCCGCCCGGCCGACTACCTGCTGCGGCGCGAGGACGCCGACCCGCACGTCGGCTCGACCCGTTCCTATGAGCGCCTGCTGGCCCGCGCCGTCGACGCCGACGTGGTGGTGCTGTGCGACCAGGACGACGTCTGGATGCCGACGAAGCTCGACCGCCTGGAGGCCGCGCTGCGGGGCGACGCGCTGCTGGCCTACTCCGACGGCACGCTCATCAACGGCGCGGGCGAGCCGCTGCCGGGCTCGATCTTCGAGCGCTTCGGCCGCACCGACGATCCGCTGATCTCGGTGTTCACCCGGCCTTGCATCCCGGGCTGCACCGTCGCCCTCCGCGGCTCGGTGCTGCAGCATGCGCTGCCCTTTCCCGACGCCCTCGAGGACGCCGACCTCCGCCACGACGGCTGGCTCATCGCCGTCGCCGCAGCGCTGGGTGATGTCGTCCGCGTCGACGAGCGGCTCATCGCCTACCGGCTGCACGACGCGCAGCAGGTGGGCCTACGCCGGTCCGACGTCCGCCGCCGGCTGTCGCGCCTGTCGCAGCGCACCACCTCGGACCTGCAACGCCGCGCCCGCGGGATGGCGCTGCTTCGCGCCCGTCTCGGCGACGTCCCCCAGCTCGATGCGCTGGCCGCCTTCACCGACGCGCGCCTCGGCGCGCGCTTCCGCCGCGAGATCTGGCGCCACCGCGCCGACTACGCGCACTACGACAACGGCTGGTGGAGCGTGGTCAGCGACCTGCTGCGCTGACGTCCGGGCGAGCTGCACGCCCAGACGTCGCCGGCGCGCGGGGCTCGGAGCGGTCAGGCCGCGCTGAGCGCCAGCAACTCGTCCGGGTGCGCAAACACCTGACCGGCACCCCAGCAGTTCCAGGGATCGACGACCAGCGCCTCACCCTTTGCGCTGTCGGCGATCGCCCGCAGCGCACCGAGGTCGCAGAACTCCGGGTGGTTGGCCGCAACCACGACGGCGTCGGCATCCAGGATCGCGTCCTCGAACGGCGCGGTGGGCGTCTCCACCCACGGGTCGTGGACGGCGATGTCGGCGAGCTCGCGCTCCAGGAGCCGGATGAGCTTGTGGGCCAGGGAGTCACGCTCGTCGTCGGTGCCGGCCTTGAAGGCCAGGCCCAGCACGGTGATCTTGCGCCCGGCCAGCGAGCCGCCCAGGCGCCGTTTGAGGCCCTCGACGAGGAACAGCGGCACGGACTCGTTCACGCGCGACGCGGCGAGCAACATGCCCGGGGCCGTCGAGCGCTCCTCGGAGAAGGCGAAGTCCTTGCGCAGGCACGTGCCGGCGGTGAAGCCCGGCATCTTCATCCCGCCGCGGGGGTAGTCGCGGTTGATGAGGTCGATGACCTCGAAGACGTTCGCGTCGTACTGCTCGCAGTCCATCATCAGGAGGTTGGGCAGCGCGAAGGTGGCGTAGCGCAGGATGTTGGTCCAGATCTTCGCGAGCTCGGCCTGGACGGGCGAGGTGTGGACGATCGGGGCGCCGAGGCGCTCGAAGAGCTCGGCGGCCACCAGGCCGGACCGCTCACCGACGCCGCCGACGATGCACGGCAGCGTGTGGATCTCCTCGAAGAAGCGGCCGGCGGCGATGCGCTCGGGGACGTGGGCGACGAAGACGTCGACGCCGACCTCGAACCCGCGGTGCTTGGCCAGGTAGCCCGCCACGAACTCCGTCGTGCGGGGCGCGATCGTGGACCGCAGCGTCAGCGCGTGGCCGTCGCGCAGGTGGGGCAGGAGGTCGTCGAGCACGCTGCGGATGTCGCGCAGGTCGATCTCGATGTGGCTGAAGGACGGCGTGCCCAGCGTGATGACGATGTGGTCGGCGGCAGCAGCGTCGGCGACGCGGTCGGTCCACGTGACGTCGACCCGTGACAGCACCTCCGAAGCGCCCGGCTCGTCGAACGGCATGCGGCCGTCGCGGACGGCGGACAGCCGGTCCTGGTCGGCGTCGACGCCGAGCACGCGCAGGCCGGCGTCGGCGAAGGAGAGGGCGAGCGGCAGGCCGACTCGACCGCACCCGATGATCGCGACGTCATACGACATTCCGACCATCGTAGACGCGTCGCAACGCCGCAGAGTTGCGGGGAACTAGGGGTTGTCGATGACCCGCAGCAGGTAGTCGCCGTAGCCGCTCTTGCGCAGCGGTTCGGCGCGCGCCCGCAGTTCGTCGTCGGACAGCCAGCCCTGGCGCCAGGCGATCTCCTCGGGGGCGCCGATCTTCAGGCCCTGGCGGTGCTCGATGGCGCGGACGTAGTTGGAGGCCTCGTTGAGGTCGTCGAAGGTGCCCGTGTCCAGCCAGGCGCTGCCGCGGGGCAGGATCTCGACGTGCAGCGTGCCGGCCTCGAGGTAGATCCGGTTGAGGTCGGTGATCTCCAGCTCGCCACGTGCGGAGGGCTTCAGCGACGCGGCGTGCTCCACGACGCTGCTGTCGTAGAAGTACAGGCCCGGGACGGCGTAGTCCGAGCGCGGAGCGGCCGGCTTCTCCTCCAGCGAGACCGCGCGGAACTCCTCGTCGAACTCGACCACGCCGTACGCCGTCGGGTCGGCCACCTTGTATCCGAAGACTGCGGCGCCATCCAGCGCCTCGAAGCGGCGCAGCTTGGTGCCCAGGCCCGCGCCGTAGAAGAGGTTGTCGCCGAGGATGAGGCCGACGCGGTCGTCACCGATGTGGTCGGCACCGATCGTGAACGCCTGCGCCAGCCCGTCGGGTGACGGCTGCACCGCGTAGGTCAGCGAGATGCCGAACTGGCTGCCGTCGCCCAGGAGCCGGTGGAAGCCGGGAGCGTCGTGGGGCGTGGTGATGATCAGGACGTCCTGGATGCCCGCGAGCATCAGCGTGCTCAGCGGGTAGTAGATCATCGGCTTGTCGTACACCGGCATCAGCTGCTTGCTGACGGCCAGCGTGATCGGATGCAGGCGGGACCCGGTCCCGCCCGCGAGGATGATGCCCTTCACGCCGGGGAAGACTAAAGAGCGCCCGGGGCCGGTGCCCCGAGCGCGCCGAAGGGGTCAGCGACGCCGGCGGTCGCCGCCCCGGCAGTCACGGCCGTGGTGGCGGTGGTGCGCAGCCCGCGCCTTGCGGGTGTGCTTTCGGGCGCAGCGCTTCGTGGCGACGTTCTTGACGGTCTCGCAGTTGCTGGTCAGGTCGCCGCTGTCGACCCAGACGGTGTCGTTGCCGTCACCACAGTCGACGCGGTCGCCACCGCTGCGGTCGGTCAGGTCGACGACGTCATCTCCGGCACCAGCGAGGACGGTGTCGTCTCCGCCACGGGCACGGATCCAATCCGCCCCGCTGGTACCAGTCAAGGTCTCACCGGCGCTCGTCCCGACGATCTTCACGCGCTCCGGTCTGTCGCCCGGGCCGTGGTGGGCCTGCGCAGCAGGCACCCCGGCGGCGAGTCCGGTCAACGCGATGAACAGAGCAAGACGGCGCATCGTTGAACCTCCAAGTGGATCGATGAACCACGGCTACCCGGGGGTCAGGGCGCGACACGTCGCGACTGTCAGCGCACGACACCCGCAACACCGGGGCCTCGGTACCGTTCCCGGCACATGCGCAGCATCCTCGTCACCGGTGGGGCCGGGTTCATCGGCTCCAACTTCGTCCGGCACGTCGTGCAGAACACGGACGCGCACGTGACCGTGCTCGACAAGATGACCTACGCGGCCAGCCGCGAGTCGATCGAGGACCTGCCCGAGGACCGGGTGAAGCTCGTGGTGGGGGACATCGCCGACACGGCGACGGTGGATCCGCTGGTCGCCGAGACCGACGCGGTCGTCCACTACGCCGCGGAGTCCCACAACGACAACTCGCTGTCGGACCCGGGCCCGTTCATCCAGACCAACCTCGTCGGCACGTTCGTGCTGCTGGAGGCCGCGCGCAAGCACGGCACGCGCTTCCACCACGTCTCCACCGATGAGGTCTACGGCGACCTGGAGCTCGACGACCCGGAGCGTTTCACCGAGGAGACCGCCTACCAGCCGTCCTCGCCCTACTCGGCGTCGAAGGCCGGCTCCGACCACCTGGTCCGCGCGTGGGTGCGCTCGTTCGGGGTGCAGGCGACGATCTCCAACTGCTCCAACAACTACGGGCCCTGGCAGCACATCGAGAAGTTCATCCCGCGGCAGATCACCGAGCTGATCGACGACCGGCGCCCGCGCGTGTACGGCGACGGCCTGAACGTCCGCGACTGGATCCACACCGAGGACCACTCCAGCGCGGTCCTCACGATCCTGAACACCGGCCGCATCGGCGAGACGTACCTCATCGGCGCCGACGGGGAGAAGGCCAACGTCGACGTCGTCAGGTCACTGCTGCGCGTCTTCGGCCGTTCCGAGGACGACATCGAGTGGGTCACCGACCGCGCCGGCCACGACCGCCGCTACGCAATCGACTCGACCAAGCTGCGCGACGAGCTGGGCTGGACCCCGCGCTTCGCCGACTTCGACACGGGCCTGGCCGACACGGTCGAGTGGTACCGGGCCAACGAGGCCTGGTGGCGTCCCGCCAAGGCGGCCACCGAGCAGAAGTACGCGGCGCAGGGGCAGTAGACGCCGACCGCGGACGCCGGCCCGACGGCTCGTCCGCCGCGGGTCCCGGCTGCTGCGTCGGGCGGTCGCGCTAAGCCCGGCGGCCGAGCGCGTACTGCTTGGCGAACCCGGTCACGAAGCGCGGGTTGTAACGCAGGTAGCGGCGCCACAGGCGGCGCGGCTCGTGGCCCAGGCGGTAGGCCCACTCCAGGCCCGACGTCTGCATCCAGGCGGGGGCCTGGGGGACCAGGCCGGCGTGGAAGTCGAACGCCGCGCCGACACCGACCAGGACCGGAGCGTCCAGACGGTCGCGCATGCGCGCCATCCACTTCTCCTGCTTGGGGACGCCGATGCCGACCCAGACGACATCAGCGCCCGAGGCGTTGATCTCGTCGACGATCGCCTGCTCCTCCTCGTCGCTCAGCTCGCGGAACGGCGGCGAGTAGCCACCGACGATCCGCACGCCGGGGTCGCGGCGGCGCAGGTTCAGCGCCAGCTGCACGAGGGCGCCCTGGTTGCGGCCGCCGTAGAGGAACATCCGCGTGCCGGTCGTCGACGCGCGGTGGAAGTAGCGCTGCATGAGGTCCGGGCCGTAGACCCGGGAGCTCAGCCGGTGCCCGAGGGCGTTCATGGCCCACACCAGCGGCTGGCCGTCGGGGACGACGAGGTCCGCGTTGAGGACGGCCTCACGCAGCTCGGGGTCCTCCTGGCAGACCATCACGGTGTGGGTCGCCGCGACGCAGACGTAGCCCTTGCCCCCGGACGCGATGGTCGCGTCCATCCAGTCCATCGTCCGCTCGTAGTCCGTCAGGGCCAAGGGGACGCCGAGCACATCCACCCCGGGGGGCGGGACGGCCTGAGCGGTGTCCACATCGGTGAGGACGGGACCTTGGTCGTGAAGCGGAAGCTGGTGCGGGGACATCTGGGGAAGGGTGCGCATTGGGCGCCTCCCTTTCGGGAGAGGGTACGGATACGAACGCAGCCACGACCGGAAAGTTCTGGTCTTGCATGCGGAATTCCGTCCCTTGCTTACCCACACGAACGCTGGACAAGCCTGCTGGTTACGCTGCCGGGGTGGGGACGACCCGTGCGTTGATCACCGGAATCACCGGTCAGGACGGCTTCTACCTGGCGCAGCAACTCCTCTCGGAGGGGTGCGAAGTGGTCGGGATGACGCGATCTGGCACCGCGGGCGACCTGATTGACGAACTTTCTGGTTTTGGCGCGTTGACGCTCGTTTCCGGGGATCTGGACGCCGGTGACACGCTGTCAAGGGCTGTCCAGGAGGTCGCGCCGGACGAGCTGTACCACCTGGCGGCACCGACGTTCGTCCCCGACTCCTGGGACGACCCCACCGGCACGGTCAACGCCATCGCGTCCGGCACGGCGACCGTCCTGGCGGCCGCCCGTGCAACGAATCCTGCATGCCGGGTCGTCGTCGCGGCCTCCTCGGAGGTCTTCGGCGACGCCGGCGAGTCGCCCATGCGCGAGACCACGCCGATGCGCCCGCGCTCGCCCTACGGCGTCGCCAAGCTCTGCGCCCACGGCCTGGTCGGCGCGATGCGCTCGCGCGGCCTGCACGCGTCGTCGGCCATCACCTTCAACCATGAGTCCGTGCGGCGACCGGAGCGCTTCCTGCCCCGCAAGGTCACCGCGGGCGCGGCGGCGATCGCGCAGGGTCGCCTGGACGTCCTGTCCCTCGGCGACCTCGATGCGGTGCGCGACTGGAGCGACGCGCGGGACATCGTCCGCGGGCTGGTGCTCATGGCCCGCGCCGACCGCGCCGACGACTACGTGCTGAGCAGCGGCGTCGCACGCACCGTGGGTGACCTCGTCCAGACGGCGTTCGGCCACGCCGGCGTCGCGGTCGACGGCCACGTGCGCGTCGACCCCACGTTCGTCCGCGGACCGGAGCCGTGGCCGCTGGTGGGCGACCCGGCGAAGGCCCGCGAGCAGTTGGGCTGGCAGTGCGAGATCCCGTTCGCGCAGACCATCGGCGAGATGGTCGACGCGGACCTCGACCGCTCCTAACCCGGCGCGATCGGCCGCCGGACGGCCGGCCGGCGAGGCGCCGGATGTCGCTCGCCCACCGGTGTGGTGGCCAGGGCCGCGATGGCCGCCGCGGCAACACCGCGCTTCTCGTCGATCGCCGCTTCGCGGTTCAACCATGCCCTGATGACCGAGACGATCATGAGGGCAAGGGGCACCGCCAGCATCAGCAGGTACACCACACCCATGGCCCGTCAGATCTTGCCGTGCGGGTGAACCGTTCGGCAACGAAATCTGGCCTGTTTGTGCTCGCGTGTCAGTCGGCGATCCGGAAGCGGATCAGCGCGCCGAGGGCGCGATAGCCGTCGCGCCACGTGATCTTCTTGCCCTCGGCGAACGTGCGGCCGTAGTAGGAGATCGGCAGCTCGTAGAGGCGGATGCCCGGCCGCTTGAGGATCTTCGCCGTCACCTCCGGCTCGAAGCGGAAGTCGTCGGAGACGAGCTTGATGGAGCGCAGCAGGTCCCCGCGGAACAGCTTGTAGCCGCACTCCATGTCGCTGATCGTCGTGTTGAACAGGACGTTGGTGACCAGCGAGAGGAAGCGGTTGCCGGCGTAGTGCCAGAACAGATGAGCGCGCTGCGGCTGCCCGCCGCGCAGGCGGGTGCCGTAGACGACGTCGGCGACGCCGGCATCCAGCGGCTCGAGCAGGCGCGGGATGTCGGCCGGGTCGTACTCCAGGTCGGCGTCCTGGATGACGCAGATGTCGCCCCGCGACCGGGCGATCGCGTCGCGCAGCGCCGCGCCCTTGCCGCCGTTGGCCGGGCGGATGTGGACGACGACGCGCGCGTCCTGCTCGGCCAGGCGCTGCAGGATGTCCGGCGTGCCGTCGGCAGACCCGTCGTCGACGCAGATCACCTCGAGGTCCAGCGGCAGCGCGAGCACGCGCGTGACCACCTCCTCGACGAACTGCTCCTCCTCGTAGACGGGGACGAGGATGCTGATGTGCGGCGACGCCACTAGGGCTTCAGCAGCCCGAGGTCTGCGCGCGTCATCAGGCGGATCAGCTCCTCGAAGCTCGTCTGCGGCTTCCAGCCGAGGTCGCGCTCGGCCTTGGAGTAGTCCCCGATCAGCAGGTCGACCTCGGCGGGGCGGACGAACTTCTGGTCGATCTCCACGTAAGGACGCCAATCACCCAGGCCGGCCTCGTCGAAGGCGATCTCGACGCAACGCTCGACGGTGTTGGTCTTGTTGGTCGCGATGACGTAATCCTCGGCCTTGTCCTGCTGCAGCATCAGCCACATCGCCTCGACGTAGTCCTTGGCGTAGCCCCAGTCGCGCTGGGCGTCGAGGTTGCCGAGGTAGAGCTTGTCGCGCTTGCCGTGCTTGATCGCCGCCGCGTGCCAGGTGACCTTGCGGGTGACGAACTCCAACCCCCGGCGCTCGCTCTCGTGGTTGAAGAGGATCCCCGAGCTGGCGTGGAGGTCGTAGGACTCGCGGTAGTTGACCGTGATGAAGTGGCCGTAGACCTTCGCGACGCCGTACGGGCTGCGCGGGTAGAACGGCGTGTCCTCGGTCTGCGGCACCTCGAGGACCTTGCCGAACATCTCCGACGACGAGGCCTGGTAGAAGCGCGCCTCCGGCGCCGCCTCGCGCATGGCCTCCAGGACGCGGGTGACGCCGGTGCCGGTGAACTCGGCGGTGAGGACCGGCTGGATCCAGGAGGTGTGGACGAAGCTCATCGCGGCGAGGTTGTAGATCTCGTCCGGCTTGGAGGAGCGGATCGCGTCGACGAGCGAGCGGTGGTCGAGCAGGTCGGCCTGGTGCAGGGTGATCTGGTCACGCAGGTGCTCGATGCGGTCGAACTTCTCCGTCGACGCGCGCCGGACCATGCCGTGGACGTCATACCCCTTCTCGAGCAGGAGCTCGGCGAGGTAGGAGCCGTCCTGCCCGGTGATGCCCGTGATGAGTGCTGACTTCTGCGACATGTGCGACAGAGCCTAAACGGCAGACTGCACCGTCGGTTGCGCGGTAGCGTGCCGCCTGTGAGCGACGTGCTGGATAGCCCCGGGACGGGGCGGCGCGTCGTCCGGGGCAGTGCGGCGCGCGGTCTCGGGTTCGTGGCGACGACGCTGCTGGGGCTGCTCTCGGTGGTGCTGCTCACCCGGCACGTGGGCGTGGGCGGGTACGGCCGCTACCAGACGGTCATCTCGCTGATGATGGTCGTGCAGGTCGTGACCGACGCCGGTCTCACGGCCTTCGCAACGCGGGAGTACGCGCAGTTGGGGCCGGACGAGCGGGTCGCGCTGGTGCGGGTGCTGCTGGCGCTGCGGGTGACCGTGACGGTGAGTGGCGTCATCGTCGCGGCCGGTGTCACCGCGCTGCTCGGCGCGCCGGCCGTGATGGTCGGCGGCGTGCTGTTGACGGGTGCCGGCCTGGTGCTGTCACTGCTGTACGTCACGGTGCAGCTGCCGCTGCTGAACGACCTGCGACTCGGGCTGGTCGCGTGGGTGGACGTCGTCCGCCAGGCCGGGACGACGGCGCTGGTCTGCGCGCTCGTGCTCGCCGACGCGTCGCTGGGCTGGTTCTTCGCGGTGACGATCCCGGTGCACCTGGCGCTGCTGGCCTGGATGGTGGTGCTGGTCCGCGGGACGGTGCCGCTGCGCCCGTCGTTCGCGGGAGCCCGCGCGGTGCTGGCGCCGGCGGTCGGCGTGTCGGTCGCGGTGTCGCTGGGTGTCGTCTACCTCTACGCCTCGCAGCTGCTGGTGTCCGTGTCGACCGGCGACCACACGACCGGCGTGTTCTCCGTCGCGTTCCGCGCGTTCGTCCTCGCGGCGAGCGTCCCGGGCGTGATGGTGACCGGCGCGTTCCCGGTGCTGTCGCGGCTGGCGGCCGACCGCCCGCGGTTGCGCGACGCGATGGACCAGTTGCTCGCCGGGACGCTGCTTTTGGGCGGCGCGGCGGTGGTGGTCTGCGTCCTGGGCGCGGAGCCGATCGTGCGCGTGCTCGGCGGCGAGGAGTTCACCGACGCGGCGCCGGTGCTGCGGGTGATGGGCGCGGTGCTGCTGTTGACGTTCGCGCTGCCGGTCCTGGGCTTCACCCTGCTGGCGCGGCACCGGCAGTCGGCGCAGGCCGTGGTCAACGGGCTGGGGCTGGCGGTCGTGTGCGTGGCGGTGCCGCTGCTCGTGCGCGGGCACGGGCCGCAGGGCGCGGCGGTGGGGATGCTGCTCGGCGAGGCGACGCTGGTCGGTGGCTACCTGGTGCTCCTGTCGCGGGACGGGTTGACGCCGGCTGCGCTGCCGGTCGTGCGCGTCGTCGCGCTGACCGCGGTCGCGCTGGTGCCGGCCTTGCTGGGACTGCCGGACGTCGTCGCCGCCGTCGCCGGCGTCGCGCTCTATGCCGCGGGCGCGATCCTCGCCGGCGCCGTGCCCGCCGCCGTCGTCGCCGCGGTCCGCCGCTAGGGTGGCGCCGTGCGCTCTTTCCTCGCGAAGGTGACCCCTGGGTTCGTGAAGCGGTGGCACCAGGCACGGACCGAACGGCGCTTCGACGCGGCCGCCGCGCCGATCCGGGAGCGGTACCTCGCCGAGCACGGGCCGGTGGTCAAGCACGGCCCGTTCGCCGGCCTGCGCTGCCTGGAGCGCAGCGCGGCGATCGCCAAGCTCGTCGGGTCCTATGAGCTGGAGATCCACGCGGCGGTCGAGGACCTCGTCGCGCGGCACCCCGACCGCGTCGTGAACATCGGCTGCGGGGACGGCTACTTCACCTGCGGCCTGGCGTTGCGCCTGCCCGAGGCCACGGTGGTCGGTTACGACATCGACCCGCCGACGCAGGTGCTGTGCCGTGACCAGGTCGCGCTGAACGAGCTGGGCGACCGGGTCGAGGTGGCGGGCGAGTGCACCGTCGAGATGCTGGCGGCGATGCCACCCACGGCGCTGGTCATCGACTGCGAGGGCGCCGAGGCGGTGCTGCTGGACCCCGAGCGGGCGCCGAGCCTGAGGACCTGGCCGATCCTTGTCGAGCTGCACGACTTCAACGTCCCCGGCGTCACCGACCTGATCCGCGAGCGCTTCGCGCCGACACACGACGTGCAGGTCATCGAGGCCGCCGGCCGCGAGGGCTTCGACGTGCCGGAGCTGGCCGGCCTGACGCCCCAGCAGCGGGCGATCGCGCTGGACGAGTTCCGGCCGCCGGGCATGCGCTGGGCGTACATGGTGCCGCGGTCTTGACCGAGGTTGACCTCGTCGTCAACTGCTTCGAGCGGACCTACCGCGAGGTCCTCGGTGCCGGGCACATCGCGGCGATCGTGCAGGACAACGCGTTCGCCTTCGCGTCACGGACGGTGCTGATCAACAACGTCGAGGACCGCGACGATGCGGCCGCGCGGGCGGACGAGCTGGTGGCGTCCGGCGAGATCACGCGCTGGGTGTTCGTGGCCGACCACCTCGACGCCGCGCTGGTGCAGTGCGGTCTGACGCGCGCCGACCTCGGCCCGATGCCGTGGTTCACCGACTTCGCGCTGGTGGCCGTGACGCTGGACGGGCCGGACTGGGTCTGCGTGTGGGACGCCGACGTGCGCCTGCGCGAACCCGTCGACTGGATCACGCCGGCGGTCGCGCTGATGGACCGCGACCGGCGCATCCTCACCGCCAACCCCAACTGGGAGTACCCCAACCTCGACGAGTTCACCTTCGAGGTCGTCGACGGCTTCCACATCGGCCACGGCTTCTCCGACCAGGTCTACCTCGGGCGCCGGTCCGACCTGGGCGCGCCGATCTACGGCGAGCGCTGCATCTCGCGCTGGCGCTACCCGCTGTCCCACGTCGGGCCGATCTACGAGTCCCGTATCGACGCGTACCTGCGCAAGAACGATCGTTACCGCGCGACCTACGCCGGTGCGCAGTACCTGCACGGCGCCGAGATGGGGACGTCCTGGCGCGACGACTCCCTCCTGTTCCGCCTGCGCGCCGCGCGCAACCACGGCGTCATCCGCGCGCTGAAGCTGCTGCCCTGGCGCCCGCGGCACCTGCGCCAGCTCTGAGCGTCAGCGGTCCGAGCGGAACGGCGAGGGGTGCCGGGCGGCCAGGAACGCCGCGTTGTCGGGCGCGTCGCTCCAATGGCCGGCGACGTAGATGTCGTGGGGCATGCGGGCCTCGGCGGCGTCGAGCTGCAGGCCGGCGTGGTCCAGCAGGGCCAGCAGCGAGGGCAGGCTGAAGACGTGGTGGTGCAGCAGCCGCGTGTTGACGTTGTCGCGCCGCTCGGCCTCCCAGGTGGCGCGGTCCTGCGCGACGTCGCGGGCGAAGTCGTGGAGCTCCAGGGTCTCGTCGAGGTGGGTGAGGTCGTCCTCGCCGGTGCCGCGCTCGAAGTCCTCGACCATGTGCTCCAGCGACGTGACCGGGCGGCGGCGGTCGAACGTGCCCGCGTGGTGCGGGGCGACGATGAGCAGCGCCTCGCTGATGCGGCGCCAGTCGGCCAGCGCGCGCAACGGGTTGGCCAGGTGCTCGATCGTGTGGGACGTGATGACGACGTCGTAGGTGGCGTCGGCGATGGACGAGAGGTCGCTGTCGGCGATGATCAGCTGGCGCCCGACGGTGCGGCCGCCGGGGGCGAAGACGTCGCTGCCGGAGAGGTCGTGCCAGGCGGTCGCCGCGGCGAACTGCACGTTGTCGACGGACGCCGCGTGCGGGTAGACCGGCGCCAGGCCGCCCTCGTCGAACAGGCGGCTGGGGCCACCGATCTCCAGGACGCGCGCGCCGCGCGTCGCCTCCAGGAAGCGGTCGTCGAGGGGACGGGTGTAGTGCCCGGCGGCCCGGTAGCGGTACTCGCGCAACGCGTCGATGACACCCATGCCAGCGGTGTCTATCAGGAGCAGGCTGCGTAGGCTGCGGCGGGTGACCGACTGCTGGATCTGCGCGTCTGCGACCCGGCCCTGCGCCTGGCTGCCCGGCCTGGCCTACGCGGAGTGCCCGTCGTGCGGGCACGTCTTCCGCGAGGACGACGCGGCGCTGGCGGTGGCCGACGTCTACACCAGCGGCGACTACACGGAGGTGCGCGGGGATCACTACCTGGCCGACCTGCAGGCGCGCCGCAGCGACGCGCGACGCCGGCTGGAGTTCCTGGAGCGGGCAGGTCTGCGGCCGCCGGGCCGCCTGCTGGACATCGGCGCTGCAGCGGGCGCGTTCGTCGCCGAGGCGGGCGCGGCCGGATGGCAGGCCGAGGGCGTCGAGCCGACGCCGCAGTTCGCCGGCGGGGCGGAGTTGGACGTCGTCATCCACCAGGGGACGCTGGAGGACGCGGCCCTGACGGACGGGTCGCTGGACGTCGCGACGATGTGGCACGTGCTGGAGCACATCCCCCGGCCGCTGCCGGAGATGCGGCGGGTGCTGGCCGCCCTGAAGCCCGGTGGCGCGCTGGTCGTCGAGGTTCCCAACGGCGGTGGCTACGACGCGCACGCCCGCGGGGTGGACTGGCCGTCGCTGGAGCCGGAGGTCCACGTCTCGCAGTTCTGCGCGTCCTCGTTGCGGCAGCTGCTGACGCGCGCCGGCTTCACGGTGCGTGACGTCCACACGGTGCCGATCAGCGTCTACCTCGACACGAGGGCCAAGCTCGGCCTCGGCCACGTCGCCCACCGCGTGAAGGCGGCGCGGGCGCTGGGGTCGCTGCGCGGCACGCACCCGGACGGCTTCGAGCTGCTGCGGGCCGTCGCTACCAGCGGCGCGTAGCGCGCCGCGCCGCGACCAGCGCGAGGTCACGGGTCATGAAGGCCCGCCGGGTGCGGACCTTGTAGCCGGGGTAGTGGCGGATGTACGGCTGCGCCGCCGGCGCATCGGGGATGGAGTTCCAGCGGCCGTCGAGGAACGTCGTGCGCGCGCGCAGCTGCGTGGGCTCACCGGGCCGCACCGGGTCCAGCTCATACCCCAGCAACCGGCACACCGCGGCGTTCTCCCACCACTGGTGCTCGGTGAGGTCCTCCTGGGCCCAGACGTCGTCGAGCATCCGCACCGCATCGTCGCCGCCGCGCAGCACCCAGACACCGGTGTTGGGCATCTGCGAGCCGGCCGTGGTGTGCTCGGCCAGGGCCATGACGGCGCCGTCCCCCAGCTGGGTGGCGATGTCGACGCGGCCGTCGAGGATCATCAGGTCGCTGTCCAGCCAGACGACGACGTCGTTGCTCGACGCCAGCTCGCGGAGGATCGGGATCTTGCCCCAGGGCGCGGGGCGGCCCAGGCCGGACGGCGCCTCGCGGTGGACGTGCAACGCGTAGCCGTGGCGCTGCGCGTAGGGCGCGAACGACCTCAGCGCGAGGTCCAGCAGCGCCTCGTGCGGGCCGCTGCCGAGCGTGACGATGGCCTTGCTCACGCGACGGGTGGCAGGTCGCGGTCGGCCCACTTGCCGAGGAAGTGCTTGCGGTTGCGCCGGTGGATGGAGCGCCAGGTCTCGCTGCGGCCGTCGTACTTCACCCGCGCCCATGGCATCTGCCGCTGGGAGACGCCCCACTCGTGCGCGACGTCGACGCCGGCCACCGCGTAGTTGCGCAGCCCGGCCGCGCGCACGGCGGTGCAGAAGTCGACCTCCTCCCAGGAGGCCGGCGCGTAGAAGTCGTCGAAGCCACCGACCTGCGCGTAGACCTCGGCGCGCACGGCGAAGAGGAAGCCGGAGACGACCTCGCACTCGACGAGGGTCCCGGGGGCGAGGTCGTGGGTGTCCAGCCACTCGCGGTGCTCGCCGGCGGGAATGTCCCAGCGGGTGCCGACCGGGCCGACGACGCCTGCCTCGGGGTGCTGCTCCAGCGCGTCGGCCAGGAGCTTCAACGCGTCCGGGCCCGGCTCGGCGTCGTCGTTGCAGATGACGAGGATCTCGCCGCGGGCCGCCCGGGCCGCGGCGTTCCAGCCGGGCGCGCAGCCCTTGTTGACGCCGAGGTCGACGGTGCGGGCCTGGGCGGGGATCGAGGCGTCGCCCTCGGGGATGCCGTTCAGCGCGACGACGAGCTCGTGCTCACGACCGCCCGTGGCCGCGGGCAGCGCCTCGGCGAGGGACAGCAGGTTGGGTGCCTCGTGCACCCGGTAGGTGGCCGCGCAGACCGAGATCATCGGCGCCGATGGTGTCACGCGCGGCCCCGGCGCACCTGCTCGAAGACCTCTTGAGGAATCGCCTTCAGCGCGACGGCCAGGCCCGCGAAGAGCACGACGCCCACCGCCGTCGCGGGGACCGAGGACAGTCCCGTGAGCACCGGCACGCCGACGCCGGCGGCCGACGCGACGAGCAGCTTGGGGACGACGCCGAGCTCCGGGGTCAGCTCCGGGTGGCGCCGCGCGAGGACGACGCCGTAGACGACGCCCAGCCCGATCTCCGTGCCCGCGGTCGCGATGGCCGCGCCGAGCGCGCCCAGCGACGGGGCCAGCGCCAGCGTCGCCCCGCCGCCGACGAGGACCGCCACCGCGTTGCCGTAGATCAGCACGCGGTTGTGGCCCAGCGTCAGCAGCGCATAGCTCCACGTCGACACCAGGAAGGTGCCGATCAGCGCGGTGCCGAGGACCACCAGCGGCGTCACCGCGGGCGCGAAGTCGCTGTCGCCGAGGACGTCGATGGCGAACGGCGCGATGAGCCCGATGCTCAGCGCCGCGAGCGCGCCGAGGATCAGCGCCACCTCGAACATGCGCTGCAGGGCGTAGCGCAGGCGGGCGTCGTCCCCCGTCCCCGCCGCGCGGACCAGGATCGGGAAGGCGGCGAAGACCAGCAGGTAGGGCACGCCGGTGGCGATCTCCACGACGCGGAAGGCCAGGCCGAAGAAGCTGGTCTCGCGGTCGTCGGCGGTGATCGACAGCAGCAGGATCGGCACGCGGAAGTACATGACCGCGAACGCCGTCGCGATGGCGAAGGGCACCGACGCGGTGAGCAGCTCGCGCCAGCGCTGCCAGTCGACGTGCGGCCGCAGCGGCATGTCGCGGCGCGCGACGGCGATGGACGCCACGGCGCCGATCAGCGCCGCCAGGGGTGCGAGCGTGAAGAACGGCAGCAGCACCGCGCCGGCCACCACCAGCGCCAGCGAGCCGACGGCGATGACGATCTGGCGCACGAGGTCCAGCCAGGCCAGGGCGCCCTGGCGCAGCTGCCCGGTCAGCGGGACCATCGCCGCGCCGGCGATGTGCGCGAAGAGCAGGCCGCTGCAGGCGATGGCGGTGCCCGCGACGAGCGTGGTGTCGTAGCCCGCGGCGACCGCGAACAGCACCGCCACGAGCGTCCCCAGCGTGAACAGCGCCAGGCGCAGGCCCAGCAGCGTGCGCATGAGGTCGAGGCGGCCGTCGCTGCTGCGGTCCGTCCACTCGCGCACGCCGACCGCGGTGAGGCCGCCGTCGGTGAGGCCGGTGACGACGAACAGCAGCGAGGTCACGGTGACGTAGCGGCCGAACTCGTCGTCGCCGAGATGGCGGACCATGAACGGCGTCGCGATGAGGCCGATGAGGATGCCGCCGACATAGCCGGCCATGCGCAGCGCGCCGCCGCGGATGACGGCGCCGCCCGCCTCGCGGGAGTCCAGCAGGTCGCCCTCGGCCGTCGGGACGGGGTCCGGCAGCGGGGTCTCGCTCACGCCCGCCCCCCGCGTGTCGGGTCGGGGCCGGGGGGTGGACCGGATCCGACACGCCTGGTGAGCGCGCTCACGCGGGCAGGCCCAGCTCGTCGAGGAACCAGCGGGCGCGGGCGACGGTCGACTGCGCGCGGACCCACTCCAGGGCGCCCTCGCGCAGCCGCGCGTAGGTCGCGTCGTCGAGCACATCGATGCGCTGCAGCAGCTCGTCGGCCGAGGTGTAGGCCAGGCAGTTGACGCCGTCGATCAGCCCGTGCGGAGCGCACCCGGCGGGCTTGGCGTGCAGGTCGCGGAAGCAGGGCACCGCTCCGGCGGCGGCGATCTCGTAATGGCGCAGCGCGTCCCAGCCCTCGCGCTTGGTCGTGATGCCGAAGCGCGAGCGGCGCAGGTCGGCGATGTACTCGTCCTCGGTGCTGAAGACCAGGCCGGTGCTGCCGCCGAGCCTCGCGGCCAGCTCGTCGTCGACGATGTGCGCGGGGAAGCGCTGGGTCTTCTCCGTGTCGCCGGTGACGATCAACGCGGCGGGGATCGAGAACGCCAGCGGCCGGATGTCGCGCATGCGCCAGCGGTTCAGGGGCGGCGGCATCGTCAGGTAGGTCCCGAACCAGCGCGTCCAGGGCGTGACCTCGCGCTTGAAGTGGATCGCGCGGTTGTGGGCGCGCGGCAGGAACCACCAGGCGCGGCGGCGCCACCACTGGCCGGCGTACGGGTAGGGCTCGACGCGGTCGGACCCGTCGAGCACCGCGAGCGCGATGCCCTTGTCGTGCAGCTGCGGTCCCCACTCGGCGAACATCCCGTAGGTCCGCCAGATGTCGCCGAAGACGACGGCGTCGAACTCCCCGCCCAGCGCGCGCTCGAGCAGGTGGTCGCGGTCGATGGGCAGGTCCGGCAGATGCCCGTACAACGTGAAGCCGCCGCTGCGGATGCGGCTGCGCACCCCGGGCGTGATCGTGTCGTAGAGGTAGTCGGCCTTCGGGAAGTCGACGACGTCCTCGCCGAGGAGCTCGCGCAGGCCGAGGAGCAGCCCGTCCAGGGCGTAGTCCTCGAAGTTCGGGGTGATGACCAGCAGGCGTGGCACGGCGCAAGGCAGCGTAGTCAGCGCACCGAACGCAGCAGGTCCAGGTGCTCGGCGGCGCAGCGGTCCCAGCTGAACTGCTTGGCCCGCTCGCGGCCGGCGGCCCGCAGCCGCTCGCGCAGCGCGGCGTCGGTCAGGAGCTGCTTCAGGCCTTCGGCGATGGCGTCGGTGGAGCGCGGGTCGACGAGCAGGGCGGCGTCCCCCGCGACCTCCGGCATCGAGGAGACGTCGGACGTCAGCACCGGCGCGCCGGCGGCCATCGCCTCGACGATCGGCAGGCCGAAGCCCTCGTAGAGCGAGGGGAACACGAAGCACTCACACCCCGCGTACAGCGCGTGGAGCTCCTCGTCGGACACCTTGCCGAGCATGCGGACCGAGGGGACGCGCGCCGCGGCGGCCAGGATCGAGTCGTCGTCCCAGCCCTTCGGACCGACCAGCGCGAGCTGCACGTCGGCGTCGAGGTCCAGCGACGTCCACGCCGCGATGAGCCGCTCGAGGTTCTTGCGCGGCTCCACCGTCCCGACGGCCAGGACGTAGCGGCCCTCGATCGGCGGCGGGCCGGGCCTGCCGCTGAAGCGCTCGTCCGCGGCCAGCCAGATGACCGACGCCTTGGGCGCCGCGCTCGGGTAGCGCGCGACGAGGTCGTCCTTGGTGGCCTGGCTGATGCAGGGCAGGGCCTTCGCCCGGCGGACGGCGGGCCGCAGCGTGGCCCGCTCGATCCGCGCGGCGCGCTGCTGGGCGGCGGCGCCGGGCAGGAACGAGACCATGTCCATCACCGCGACGACTGTGGGCACGCGCGTGGCCCACGCGGTGAGGTAGCTGTTGGTCGACAGGAAGACGTCGGGCGTGGCGCGCAGCGCGACCGCCAGGTGCCAGAACGGGTCCGGCAGGCCGACGAGGCGCCAGGTGAAGCGCCGCGGGTCCAGATCGCCCCAGGGCTCGCGGGCCCACAGCTCGTAGCGGACGTCGTCGTCGGTGCGCCGCTGCAGGCCCAGCAGCAGCTCACGGACGTAGCGTCCGCGACCGGCCGGCACTTCGGCTGCCGCACGTGCATCGATGCCCACGACGAAGGTCATGTGGTGGGGACGGTACGGTGCCACGCTCGTGCGCGTCGGTCTGAACTGCGTCTTCCTGCTCCCCGGCGAGACCGGCGGGATGGAGGCCTACGCCCGCGAGCTGATCCCGCGGTTGGGTGCGTACGGCGTCGAGCCGGTGGTGTTCACGACGCGTGCGGCGGCCGCCGTCGACTTCGGCGTCCAGACCGTCGTGCTGCCCGCCGACGCCCGCAGCCGCCCGATGTGGGTGCTGGCCGAGCAGCTGCTGCTGCCGCGCGCGGCGCGCGCGGCGGGCTGTGAGCTGGTGCACTCGCTGGCGTCCACCGCGCCGTGGCGGGGGCGCTTCCGGCGGGTCACCACGATCCATGACCTGCACTACAAGACCGTGCCGGAGGCGCACTACGGCGTCCGCGCGAAGGTCATGGGGCTGCTGGTGCCGCTGTCGGGCCGGCGGTCGGACCTGGTGCTGACCGACTCCGACGCGACGAGGGCCGAGCTGCGCTCGCACCTCGGGCTGGACGCGACGGTCGTGCCGCTGGGGGTGTCGGTGCCGGCCGATGTCGTGCCGACGCCCGAGGCGACGCTGCGCGAGCAGTTCGGCCTGCGTGGTCGCGTCGTGCTGACGACCGGCGGCACGCGGCCGCACAAGAACGTCGCCCGCCTGGCCGACGCGATGGCCGGGCTCCAGGACGCGGTGCTGGTCGTCACCGGTTACGCGACGCCCGACGACGCGGTGCTGGAGGGGCGCGCGCAGGTGGTGCGCACCGGCTTCGTGTCCGCCGAGGACCGCGACGGGCTCTACGGGCTGGCCGACGTCGTCGCCGCGCCGTCGCTGGCCGAGGGCTTCGGGCTGCCGGTGCTGGAGGCGATGGCCCGTGGGGTACCGGTGGCGTGCAGCGCGTCCGGGTCGCTCGGCGAGGTCGCCGGCGATGCCGCCGCGACGTTCGACCCGCACGACGTGGCGTCGATCCACGCGACGCTCGCACGGCTGCTGGGTGACGACGCCGAGCGGGCGCGGCTGGCTGCTGCCGGCCGCGAGCGCGCGGCGCGCTTCACGTGGGAGCGCACGGCCGAGCTGACGGCCGCGGCCTACGCGACGCTGCTGTAGCGCCCAGGCGCGTGTCGGTTTGCGTTCAGCGTCCGAACCGAAACCGACACGGGTGGTGCGTGCCGGCAAGCGCGTGTCGGTTTGCGTTCAGCGTCCGAACCGAAACCGACACGGGTGGTCTACGCGGCGCTGCTGTAGGCCGCGAGCACCCGGTCCAGCGAGGTCTGGATCGACAGCTCGTGCGCGTGGGCGGCGAACCAGTCCGCGGTGGCGGTGCGCATGGCGTCGCCCGCCTCGTGGACCTTGACGATCGCGGCCGCGATGGTCTGCGCGTCCCCCTCGGCGGCGACGACGCCGTTGACGCCGTCCTCCAGCAGTTCGACGGCCGCGTTGTCGGGCGCACGGACCAGGACGCTCGGCACGCCGGCGGCGGCGGCCTCGACGACGATCATGCCGTAGCCCTCGCGGGTGGACGGCAGCAGCAGGCACAGCGCGCGCCGCAGGGTCTCGTCGATCTCCTCGGTCGCGACGAAACCGGGGGCGCGGACGTACTGCGCTGCGTCGAGGCGCTCGATCTCCGCGCGGACCGCGGGCAGCTGCGGCCCGTCCCCGAAGATCTCCGCGCGCAGGCCGGGGATGGTGCGGCGCGCGATCGCGACGGCCTCGACCACGACGGGCGCGCGCTTCTCCGGGATCATCCGCCCGGCGAAGACGACCAACGGCTCGGCGGGCACCGGCGTCGGGCGCTGCAGCGTCCCCGCCCACTCGCCGCGCAGGACCGTCGGCGCGTCCTTCAGCCCCTCCTCGCGCAGGCGGACCGCGTGCAGGTCGCTGAAGCAGAAGGCGTCCTGCCGGGTCCGGACGCACATCCGCTGGACGACCTGGGCGATGCGGCCCTTCGGCCCCCCGAGGTACTCGCGCCAATAGCCGCTGCTCCAGACCTCGTGCCAGTCGGCGATGAGCCGGTAGCCGTGGCGCCGGCGCGCGACGCCCGCAGCCAGCAGGCTGAAGTAGGGGAAGGACGCGGTGTGGACGACGTCGTAGTCGCCGCCGTGCTTGGTGAGGTGCCGCAGCACGCCGTACCCGAAGCGCAGCGGCTCGCCGATGGTGCGGTTGCCGTCGGGGCCGTAGAGCGGCTCCTCCTTGGAGACGGCGACCACCGTCACGCCGTCGATCTGCGGCGGGTCCGCGGGGTCCCACTGCAGGCGCGTCAGGAACGTGACCTCGTGGCCGTCGGCGGCCAGCGCCTCGGCGACGTTGCGCATCCAGCGCTCGGCCCCGCCGACGGTCCAGGGGAACAGGCAGTCATAGACGAGGCAGACGCGCATCAGGTGCCTTCCGGCAGCTTGGCGGCGAGGTCGAAGTCGTAGACGAAGACGGTGAGCGTGCCGAACCGCTTCGTCAGGGCCGCCGCTCCCCAACGAGCCGGCGGCGGACCGAGCGGTTGCGTCCCGATCTTCACGTCGTTGACGATGTAGAACGTGCGGACCCGGCCCGGCTTGGGCACGTACCAGTCCTTGACGTGGTGCTGGTCGGACGGGCAACGGCCGTCGACCGACGGGCCACCGCAGGGGATGACCGGGTAGACGCGCAGCTTGAAGTCCGAGGCCACGGCCATCTCGGCGGCCTCCCAATAGCCGGCGTAGCCGTGGTCCAGCCCCTGGGCCTTCGCGAACGCCGTGACCTGGTCGACGGTGGAGTCCCCGGGGGCGCCCTGTTCGGTGTAGTCGCCGTTGGCGATCTCCGCGACGCCCAGCGCGGCGGTCAGCGTCACCAGACCGGCCAGCGCCGTCCGGCCGACGCGGTCCGGCAGCAGCGCGACGCCGCAGACCAGCAGGGCCGGCCACAGCATCACGACGTAGCGGGCGTTGGTGAGATCCTTCGTCGCGTCGGTGATGACGAACGCCAGCGACGCCAGCGCGGTCACCGCCAGCCAGAAGACGACGAGCAGCTGCAACGAAGCGGGACGTTGCGCGTTGATGATCAGGTTCGGTCGCCGGAGCCGGGCCAGCAGGAGGACGACCGCGAGAGCGACGGCCAGCGCGACGATCTGGTGGACGCCGTTGAACACGTCGACCTCGCCGCCCAGGCGCCCGTGCGCGAACAGCGCGACGGACTCCAGCAGCAGCCGCCCGTGTGGTGCGAGCTGGTCGGACGTCGCGAAGTTGAAGAGGTCCGGTGCCTTGAGGATGCCGTCGTGCTCGGCGAGCGCCTTCAGCCCGAGGCCGGCGAGCGTGCCGATCCCCACCGCGGCGACGCCGGCGGCCGCGACGTCCCACATCAACAGCCGCAGACGCCAGCCGACGAACAACGCGAGCGCGAAGGCGGGCGGGCCGGTGATGAGCAGCAGCGTGTCGCTGGAGGCGCCCGGGGCGAGCGTCAGCGCGGTGGCCAGTGCCCAGAGGATCAGCGTCCTGCGCGTCTTCAGGGTCGGCGCCAGCAGCAGCAGCACGCTGAGGACCACGACGTGGCTCAGCGAGTGGACGTGCGCGTTGGGGGACGCGACAGAGCTGAAGACCAGCGGGGACGGGACCAGCAGCGCGGCGACCACCAGCAGCGCCGCGCGGCCGTCGACGGCGCGGCGCACCGTCCAGCCGACGAGCGCCGTCGTCAGACCCCAGGCCAGCAGGGGCAACAGCTCCCACGCGTAGCGGTGCTCCGGCAGCCAGCGCGTCCAGTGCAGGACGAACAGCGGCTCCAGCCAGGCGTAGTTGCCCAGCACCATGTCGCCCTCGCGGTGCTGCATGGACTCCGCCAGCAGGAGCGCAGAGGCGCTGTCGCTGTTGGAGTAGACCGCGCCGATGATCGCCTTGCTGCGGATCAACGCGTACAGCAGGAACAGGCCGGTCGCGGCCAGCGCCAGCCGCGTCAGGCGGCGCTCCGCGCGGGACGGTTGCATGGGCCCGCAGAGTAGTCGGTCCCTGTCGTTACGCTGTGTCTGGGCGTCCCTGGCGCGAAACTTCTGCGCGCACGTGACGTTCAGAGGTCGGCGGGGTACGTATCCGAGGCCCTTGCGCCGCTATTCGTCATGAGCACCATCGAGCACACCTCCCCGGCCGCCGGCGGCAGCACTGACCAGGACGAGCTGCTCGTCTCGGTCGTGATCCCCTGTCTCAACGAGGCGGAGAACATCGAGCAGTGCGTCGCCTCGGCGCTCGCGGTGATGCAGGAGCACGGCATCCCCGGCGAGGTCGTCGTCGCCGACAACGCGTCGGAGGACGGCTCCGGCGAGCTGGCCACGCGCGCCGGCGCCCGCGTCGTCCTGGAGACCCGCCGGGGCTACGGCTCGGCCTACCTGGCCGGCTTCGCCGCCGCCCGCGGCAAGTACATCGTCATGGGCGACGCCGACCTGACCTACGACTTCGGCGAGATCCCCAAGTTCGTCAAGCACCTCGACGAGGGCGCCGAGCTGGTCATGGGCGACCGCATGGACAACATCCAGCCGGGTGCCATGCCGTGGCTGCACCGGTACGTGGGCAACCCAATCCTCTCGGGCATCCTCAACCTCTTCTTCCGCACCGGCATCAGCGATGCCCACTGCGGCATGCGCGCGCTGCGCCGGGACGTCCTGCCCCGGCTGGACCTGCGCACCACCGGCATGGAGTTCGCCTCGGAGATGGTCATCCGGGCGGGCAAGGAGAACCTGAAGATCGCGGAGTTCCCCATCGACTACCACCCGCGCGGTGGCGAGTCGAAGCTGAACACGTGGAGCGACGGGTGGCGCCACCTGCGCTTCCTGCTCGTGCACTCCCCGACGCACCTGTTCATCTGGCCCGGCACGCTGCTGGCGTTCCTCGGCACGATCATCGCCGTCATCTCCGCCTCCGGTGTCGAGCTGTTCGGCCGCCAGTGGCAGATCCACACGATGGTCGGCGGCTCGCTGCTGATGATCGTCGGCGTGCAGGTCCTGTCGCTGGGCCTGTGCGCCCACGCGTACGGCACGTACTACATGGGTGAGAAGGACCCGTGGTTCGACCGCATGCGCGAGCGCTTCAAGCTCGAGAACGGCCTCGTCGCCGGTGCGCTGGTCGCGCTGGTCGGCGTGCTGTTGGGCGGCGTGATCCTCTGGCAGTGGATCGACAACGGCTTCGGCTCGCTGAGCGAGGAGCGCCTGGCCGTCCTGTCGGCGACGATCTTCGTGATCGGCGTCCAGGTCATCTTCTCGTCGTTCCTGCTGAGCATCCTCGGGCTGCGGCGCAACACGCGCTAGATGTCAGACCGCGTCGTCCCCCGCGCGCTGGCGTGCGCGGCCGTGGTTGGCGTGGTCGTTGCGTTCGTCTGGGCGCTGACGCGTCCCGCGGAGATCATCGTCGGGTCCAACCACGTGACGCCGGCGTCGTTCGTGCTCGAGTCGCTGCGGCCGGGGCAAAAGGTGTGCGACCAGCTCGGCTACGCCTCGCGCCCGGCGGACGCGGTGCGGCTCACGGTCGGCACCTACGAGGCGCCCGCGCAACCGCTGACGCTGACCGTTGACGGGGCGACGTCGTCGCTGCGCTCCTACAAGCAGGGCGTCGTCGACGTGCCGCTGCCCGCAGGACACGCGCGCGGTGGGGACGAGGCATGCCTGAGGAACGACGGCACGCGGCGCATCGCGGTGGCCGGCGTGCCCGGCTTGGCGCCGGCCGGCAAGGTCGACGGCAAGGACATCAACGGCAAGATCTCCTTCGCGCTGGCCGACCACGATCCGCCGTCGTGGGGCGCGCGGATGGCCGACGTCATCGATCACATCGGCCGCGCCACCGGCGCGCCGCTGGGTGGGGTGACCGGTTACCTCCTGCTGGTCCTCTTCAGCGGCCTGCTCGGGGTCCTCGGCCTCTCGGTGGCGCGATGGGCGCGCTGATGGCCCATCTACGCGCCGTGCCCGGCGTCGTCCGCGCGGTTTTCGTCATCGCGTTTCTGTCCGGGTCAATATGGGCGCTGCTCACGCCGGCCTTCCAGGTGCCCGACGAGCCCGGCCACTACGCCTACACCGAGTACCTGGTTCACAACGGCAAGCTGCCGCCGAGCGGTCGCGGCTCCTACTCGACCGAGCAGACCCAGGCGGTCGCCGACCTGCTGACCGTGCCGGTCATCGGCTTCCCCGCGCAAAAGGTGCCGATCGACGGCACGATCAAGGACGGCGCGCGCGGTGACGGTGGCGGTGCCACCGGGTCCACGTCACAGCCACCCGTCTTCTACCTGACCGAGGCCGTGCCCTACGTGCTGTTCTCGTGGGGCTCGCTGACCACGCGGCTGTGGGCGATGCGGATGCTCTCGGTGCTGTTCTTCGCGCTGACCGCGGCGGTGGTCGCGGTGTTCGCGTCGGAGCTCCTGCGCGACCGTCCGTGGGTGCCGCTGGTGGCGGGCGGGACGGTGGCGCTGGCTCCGGCGATGGGCTTCATCGCAGGCGGTGTCTCCCCCGACAACCTGCTGGACCTTCTGTGCGCCCTGACGTTGCTGCTGGCGCTGCGGGCGGTGCGCGCACCCACGCCGCGCGCGGCCCTGTCGCTGACCGTGGTCGCGGTGCTGGGTGCGCTGACCAAGCTGACCTACGTCGCGTTCGTGCCCGGTGCCGCGCTGGTCGTGCTCTACGCACTGGTGCAGGTGTGGCGCGCTGATGGGTTCGCGGTCGCGCGTCCCGTGATCCTCCGCTGTGGGGCAGCGGTGGTGCTGCCGCTTGGCGCGTTTGCCCTCTGGGCCCATGCCTCAAACCGCGGGCTGATCGGCGCCAGCGTCAGTACGGCGAACCTGCCGCAGGACAAGGTCCGCATCAGCTTCCTGCACGACCAGTTGTCCTACACCTGGCAGGCCTTCCTGCCGCGGATGCCGTGGCAGGACGTGCAGTTTCCGGACCAGTTCCCGCTGCAGACCACGTGGCTCAACGGGTTCCTGGGTCGCTACGGCTGGTTGGACTACAGCGCCCCGCAGTGGATCCTCGACTGGGGCCGTGACGTCGCCTGGGTGCTCCTGGCCGGCCTCGCCGCCGGCCTGGTCCGCTTCCGCCATGCCGTGATCAGCCGGTCGATGGAGGTCGCCGCTGCGCTGCTGTTCGTCGGCGGGCTGGTTTATGTGCTCGGCTCCGCGGGCTACGCCTACCGCAATACCACCGGCCTGCCGTTCGAGCAGGTCCGCTACCTGTTCCCGCTGGCCGCCATCTTCGCTTCGGCAATCACGGTGGCCTGCAGCGCCGTCGGGCGACGCTTGGCTCCCGTCGCGGGTGTCGTCGTCCTTGGGCTGTTCGCCGCTCTTGATCTCAGCGGCCTGCTGCTGACTGCCGCTCGCTACTACGGCTGAGCCCGGGCGACTCGCGGTCCGCTCCGGTCCGCGGGCGCGGGGCGCGGGCGCGGGCGGGTGGTGGGTTTGAGCGACACTCAGCGTCACCGAGCCCCACCACCACCGTGGTGCGTGCGGGCCCCGGTGAAGTCAGCGGGTCAGGGCGGAGCGGAGGCCGGCCTCGACCTGCTCGGCCGCGCGGGCCCAGGTGCGGGTGGCGCTGAGCTCCATTCCCGTGCGGGTGCGGTCGGCGCGGGCCTCGAGGTCGTCGAGCAGCTCGATGATGGCGTCGCAGATCGACGCCGGGGTCAGCTGCGCGAGCTTGATCGGGCCGTCCTGCCCGAAGGTCCGCACCATCGAGTCGGTCGCCAGGTCGACGACCGGCAGGCCGCAGGCGAGCATCTCGGTCGGCACGAGCGACGGGTTGGTGAGGCTGAGGACGACGCCGACGGCCGCCGACGCGTAGGCGTGCGCCAGGCCGTCGGGGGCGAGCACGCCGAGGTGGCGGTGGGGGAAGGGCGTCTGCAGCTCGCGGGCCTCGCCGAACAGCGCGATCTCGACCCCCGGGCGGCGGCGGTGCAGCTCGTCGAGCGCCATGACGCCCAGCGGCACCGCGCGGCGTGGCGTGGTCGGGCGTGCGTAGAACAGGACGAGGTCGTGGCGGCGATGGGTCGGCAGCGCGGTGTAGGCGTCGTGGTCGACGCCGAGGTCGAAGGACGAGGCGCTGGCGCCGTGCTGTGAGGACACGACATCGGCCAGCCACGGCGACGCGCAGATCGCGTGCAGCCCCTGGCGGTAGGTCCAGGCGGCCCACTCGCGCTCGATCGACGTGGCGTAGAACTCCGGCTCGTGGTCCTGCACGAGGTAGGCCCGGGCCCGCGCGCCGGGGATGCGCAGGACGGCCGGCACGGTCTGCCAGCCAGTGGCCAGGACGACGTCGACGCCGCCCCAGTCGGCCGGCGCCCAGCCGACCGTCGCCCGGGTCGGGCCGAAGAAGCGGTGGAAGTGCGCGTCGACCTCGGCGTCGGATGCGCCGGCGTGGCGCGCCTCCTCGTCGACGAGGTGCACGCTGACGGCGTGCCCGCGCGCCTCCAGCCCGCGGATGAGGTCGGCGATCGTCTTGTGGCCGCCGCTGCCGCGCCGGAACTGGGGGATGACGACGGCGACCGTCAGCGGCCCGTGCGAGGCGCCGTCGCGCGGTGGGTCCAGCGCCACCGCGCCCTCGCTGAGCGCCTCGGCCATGTACGGCGGCAGCTTCAGCGGCCGCGGGCCCTTCTCCGCGCCGCCACCGCCCGGTCGCCGCAGGATCGGGCTCACGAGGACGTGTCCGCCAGTCGCAGGCGCAGCGCCTCGCGGATGCCGGCCTCGACCTGCTCGGCGCCGAGGTCCCAGGTGCGGCCCTCGGCCCAGGCCAGGCCGGCGGCGCTGCGGCGGTTCCACTCGACGGGGTCGTCGAGCAGCCGCTCCAGCGCGTCGGCCAGCGCCAGCGGCGAGAAGTCGGCGAACGCGACACCGCCGTCCTCCCCGAAGATGCCCTCGCCGGAGATGCCCCCGAGCTCGACGCACGGCATGCCGCAGGCCAGCATCTCCTGCGGGATGACCGAGTAGTTGGTCATCGACAGCACGAGGCCGACGGTGGCCTCGCTGAACGCCCAAGCCAGTTGCTCCAGCGACAGCACCCCAAGGTGCTCGTAGGAGAACGGCGCGGCGATCTCGTCCTTGTTGCCGAAGGAGACCACGCGCGTGTCGGGGCGCCGCTCCAGCAGCTCCTCCAGCGCCAGCAGCGCCAGCGGCACCGCGCGGCGCGGGGTGACGTCTCGGCCGTAGAGCATGACCGTGTCGCGGCGACGCTCCACGTCACGCGGGAAGTAGATGTCGTGCTCGATGCCGAAGGAGAAGCGCGACGTCGTCCCGCCGTAGCGTCCAGCCATCTGCTCCAGCCACGGCGAGCCGCAGAGGTGGTGGAAGCCGAGGCGGTAGGTGTTCTCCGCCCAGCGCGCCTCGGCGGACGTCGCGTAGAACTCCGGCTCGTGGTCCTGGACCATGTAGCAGCGGGCGCGGGCGCCCGGCAGCATCGCCACGGAGTGCGCGGTCTGCCAGCCGGTGGCCAGCGCGACGTCGCAGCCGAACCAGTCGGCGAAGCCCTTGAAGACCGGGGCCTCCAGCGGCACGAACCAGTCGCGGATCTGGCGGCGGATGCGGGCCGCTCGGAACTCCTTCATCAGCCCGATCTCGTCGTCGACCCAGATCGTGATCTGATGCCCCATCCGCTCCAGGCGGACGAGCAGCTGGAACAGCGACATGTGCCCGCCGCTGCCACGCTGGAAGGGCGGGATGACCGCGGCGATGTGCAGCGGGCGGTCGCGCTCCTGGCCAGGCAGCGGGTCGAGCATGGGCGCCATGCCGTCGCGGTCCAGGCGCCGGACGGCCTCCCACATGCCCACGTCGAGGTGGCGTCTGATCTGCGGGCCGCGCGGCGGACCGCCAAGAGCGGCGACGGGCTCGGGCGCGGACGCGACGACCGTGCCCTCCAGCGACAGCCGCTTCTGCACCGCCGGTGGCAGGCTGTGCGCCCGCGAGCCCAGCGCACCGAAGACCTTGCGGGAGGAGTGGTGCACCAGCGAGCGGCCGGTCCACCGGCGCAGCTCCTCGGGCGACATGCCCTGCCCGCGCATGTACTCGCGGTCGGCGGCCACCAGGCCGCGGACGTCGCCCAGCGCGTTGCGCGCGTTCAGCGGCTCGACGTGCCCGACGGTTGCGCGCAGCCCGCGGTACTCGTCGAAGTAGCGGCGCGCGAACTGCGCCGGCGGGTAGTCGTGGGCGTGCAGCACAGCCATGCCCGGCAGGTAGGCCTTGGCCCACCCGGCGGTCAGCATCGCCTGCCCGAAAGCCTGGTCCTCGGAGTAGGGCAGGTCCTCGAAGCGGACGGCATCCCAGCAGTCGCGGCGGTAGGCGGCGTTGACGTTGGACAGCCACGGGTCGCCGCCCGCCCGCTCGATCCGCGGTCCGCCGTCCTGCGCGCCCTTGGACGCGAAGAAGCCGGCGAGCTCCCGCGCGATCATCGGCGAGGTGTCCTCGCGGGCCAGGTGCGGTCCGTAGACGGCGCCGATGTCGTCGGCCAGCCCGAAACCGGCGCGCAGCGCGTCCAGCCAGCCCGGGCACGGGGTCGCGTCCATCGTCAGGAACGCGATGACGTCGCCCTCGGTGGACGACGCGCCGAGGTTGCGCGTGCGGCCGTGGCCGAACTCGGCCGGCGGGATCTCCAACACCCGCACGCCGGCGCGCTCGCAGATCACCACGCTGTCGTCGCGCGAGCCGGAGTCGATGACGAGCACCTCGTCGGGACCCTCGGCCTGCAGGGCCGCCAGCTGGGCCGGCAGCCACGCCGCCCCGTCCTTGACGGGGATGACGACAGAGACCTTCACCGACCGCGCTCGCCCCAGCTGCGCCGCGCGCGCTTGGCGGCCCAGACGACCGAGCGGACCTTCTTCAGCGACTCCAGCGCGACCTGCGCGCTGCGCCGGCCCATGACCTTCTCCAGGTCGACGTTCCAGCGCTCCAGCCAGTAGAGCTTCTCCTGCGACTGCGCCACCAGCGCTGACGTCGCGCGGTCCTTCTCGGCCAGCTGCGCCTCGAGGTCGGCGACCCGCGCGCGCAGCTGCTCCAGCTCGGCCTGCGTGTCGGGCGTGCTCACCGGCGCTCCAGCACGATGACGTCCTGGTTCTGGTCCAGCCCACCGCCGATGAACAGGCGGATCGCCCACTGGGGCGTGACGCGCGTGGCCAGCCAGTCCAGCGTCATGTAGCCGTTGCCCCAGCCGCTGGACTTCACGCCCCAGTCGCCGTCCTCGCCGAAGACGTCGTACCAATGGTGGCCGCTGCTCAGGAAGGATCGGGCGACCGTGGACGCCGACTCGTGCGTCATGAGGTCATCGCGCATGTAGCGGGCCAGCGTGTCGACGCCATGGGTCGTGAGGAACAACGCGCCACCGGGGCGGATGATGCGGTGCATCTCCTCCAGCCAGGCGATGGCCGACGGCGCGTCGAAGTGCGACCAGATGGAGATCGCGTAGGCGATGTCGACGCTGGCGTCCCGCAGCTCCAGCGGCGGGTTGTTGCCGGACACGAAGAACTTCGCGATCGGCAGGTGCTCCTGCGCCCACGAGATCGCGCCCTGGTTGGGGTCGCAGCCCAGGAGGTCCAGGTCCGGGCGCCAGGCGTGCAGCGGGCGCAGCACACGGGCCGAGGAGCAACCGAAGTCGAGGACGGTCGCGCCCTCGTCGAGGACGAAGCCGGAGCGCTGCAGCGACTCGACGATGAGGTCGGCGGTGTACGGGTCGCCGCCGGCGGCCAGCGGGCCGCGGGCCATCGAGTGGATCTCCTCCGGCGGCATCGCGGGCAGCAGGCCGGTGCGCTCGGTCGCGCCCTCGATGCCGTAGTGCGTCGTCAGGACGACGGCCAGGCGGCGCTTCAGCTCGTCGTTGGCGTGGTGCCAGTAATCCGCGGCGACGCCCTCGACGACATGCTCCAGCGCCTCGATGTCCTCCGGCAGCAGCCGCGCGTAGATGCCGTCGCTGACCGGGCCGGTGCCGGCGGGCCAGGGGGCCAGCTCGCGCGCGAGCAGGGGATCGACGTGCGCCGCGTAGGGACCCGGCTCCGGCGCAGGCGCCTCGGGAGCGGGCTTGCGGCTGCGCAGGGCGCCGACGGCGGCAGCGGCTCCGGCACCGAACGACGAGCCGGCCAGCAGCAGGTTGCGAGTGACGCGCATGAGCTTGCGAGGCTACCGAGGACGTTTGTGGAAGGCTGTCCGGCGTGCCCCGCTTCGAGCTCGTCGAAACCCGTCTGGACGGTCCGCTGCTCATCGCCCCCGCCGTGTTCGGTGACGACCGCGGCTTCTTCTGCGAGACCTACCGCGCCGACGAGTTGGCGGCTCTCGGCGTCACCGAGCCGATGGTGCAGGACAACCACTCGCGCTCGCGCTACGGAACCATCCGCGGCATGCACTTCCACATCGGCTCGGGCTGCTCCAAGCTCGTCCGCTGCGGTCGCGGCACCATCGTCGACGTGCTCGTCGACCTGCGCCGGTCCAGCCCGACCTACGGGGAGTGGGAGGCGTTCGAGCTCAGCGAGGACAACATGCGCGTCCTCTATGCGCCGATCGGCTTCGGCCACGGCTTCTGCGTGAAGAGCGAGGTTGCGGACGTGATGTACAAGCAGTCGGCCTACTACGCGCCGGAGATCGAGCGCGGCATCTCGTTCATCGATCCCGACGTGGCGATCGACTGGCCGATCCCGCGCGAGGACTGGGTCTACTCCGAGCGCGACTCCGGCGCCCCGACCCTCGCCGAGTACGCCGACCAGATCCCCTTCTAACCGCGGGGCGTCAGGACCAGCCAGGACTGCGGCCCGCCGCGCAGCTCGACGACCGCGAGGTGCCGCGTGACCAGCGGCAGGAAGTCCGTCTCGGGGAAGTCCTCGGCGTACCGGGGCCGCGCGTCGATCTGGACGATGTCGTGGGTCGGGGCGAAGGCCGCGCGCAGGCGGTCGCTGACGCCCGGGACACGGTGGTCGTGCGTCTCCACGAGGATCGACGCCGACCGCAGCGCCGGCGCGGCGACCGGGTCCAGCAGGTCCGCCTCGCCGCCCTCGATGTCGCAGATGATCAGCGTGTCCGGCCCGGTCATCGCCTGGAGGTCCGCGGGCGTGGCCGCCTGGATGTGGACCTCGATGTCGACGCCGTTGTGCTCGGCGATCGGGCGCAGCTGGGCGACGCGCCACTCCTCGATCTCGTAGCCGATGACGCTCGCCTGCGGCAGCCGCAACGCCAGGCCGATCGCGTAGTAGCCGTCGGCCAGGCCGAGGTTGATGACGGTGGACGGCTGCGCGGCGATCAGCTGCTCGAGCGCGTCGTGCAGCTCGAGCTCATAGCTGCCGAGCACCTTGTTGGAGTAGACGTCGATCGTCGTCATCGCCCAGTCGGGGTAGCACAGCCCCGTGAACGGGCCGGACCGCACGACGTCGCCGAACGCGTCGCGGATGCGGCGGTTGGCCCAGTGGGCGGGGAACAGGCGCTCGTGGTCGAGCTGCTGCTCCAGCTCGGCGACGCGCGCCTCCAGCTGCCGTTCGCGCTCGGTGCTCACAGGTTCTCTGCGACCCGTGGGCTCTCGCGCCGGAAGAACATGACGCCGAGCACGAAGATGCCGATCGTCGCCACGACGGGGATGACGAAGCGCCAGCCCATCAGATAGGTGACCGTCGGGGCCTGCGGGTCGATGACCGCGTGGCGCATCTGCGCGAACGCCGCGGCGATCGGGTTGCAGAGGAACCAGGGGCGGTAGTTCTCCGGCACAGTCGGCGCGGCGACGTACAGCACCGAGGAGGCGTAGAACAACATCTGGCTGACGACCTCCCAGATCGGCTGGATGTCGCGGTAGCGGACGTACAGCGCGCTGAGGATCATGCTCACGCCGACCGCGAGCATCGTCAGCCCGAGGATGATCACCGGCAGCTCCAGCCACGTCCACGTCGGGAAGACGCCGTTGGCGAACGCGAAGATCAGCACCGCGACGAACGTCAGGCCGAGGTTCAGCAGGCCGGTGATGCCGATGGCCAGCGGGATCACGATCGGCTCGAAGTGCATCTTGCGAAGCAGGTTCTCCCGCGATACGAGGCACTGCACGGAGTTGTTCGTGACCTCCCCGAAGAAGCTGTAGAGCACCAGCGCGAAGAGGATGTAGATGCCGTACTTCGGGACGCTGGCGTCCAGGCCGGCGATCTCGGTGAAGACGAAGTAGATGACGCCGAAGAACGCGAACGGGCGGATCAGCGTCCACAGCACCCCGAGCACCGAGCCGTAGAAGCGCAGCTTCCAGTCGGTGATCGCCAGCGTCCAGGTGAGGCTCCAGGTGCGCTGCCAGTCGGTGCTCATGAGCGCTCCAGGACGAACTCGTGGGGAAGGTCGACCAGCGAGCCGGTGGTGCGCGTCGCGTGGACGTACACCGACGCGAGGTCCTCGCGGAGGTCCAGCGCGTCGGCGCCGGAGCCGGCCCGCGCGACGGACGGGGTCATCGAGTACTTCGTCTGCGACAGCACGGCGTCCACCTCGATGCGCACCGTCACCTCGTCGCCGCGGACGTAGGTGCCGGTCGTGACGTTCTCCCACTCCGTCGTCGTGCTGAAGACGGTGTGGCCGATGTCGTTGCGGATCGTGAAGCCGAAGACCGGCTCCTCGACCTCGTGGTGGAACTTCACGTGGAAGGCCATGCCCAGGCGCTGGTGCTGCGGGATGTCACCGGTGCGCTCGCCCTCGTGCTCGAACCACGCGTCGGTGATCTCGCAGGTCTGGTGGTCGCCGTAGCGGCCCTCGTCGCCCTTGTCGTGCGCCAGCCGGCCGAAGTTCAGCTCGTTGTAGGACCGCGCGATCTCGTGCGGCTCGCCGATCTGCACGACGTCGCCGCGGTCCAGCAGCATCGCGCGGTCGCAGTAGCGCTCGGTCGCGTGCATGTCGTGCGTGACGAAGACGATCGTCTTGCCGCTGGCCTTCAGCCGGGTGAACTCCTCGAAGCACTTCTGCTGGAAGGCGGCATCGCCGACGGCAAGCACCTCGTCGACCAGCAGGACGTCGGCGTCGACCTGGATAGCGGTTGCGAAGCCGAGGCGCACGGCCATGCCGGAGGAGTAGTTCTTGAGCTTCAGGTCGACGAACTCCTCGAGCTCGGCGAACTCCAGGACCGCGTCGAAGCGCTTCTGCGCCTCACGGCGCGAGAGACCCATCATCACCGCGTTGATGACGACGTTGTCGCGGGCGGTGAGGTCGGGGTTGAAGCCGACGCCGAGCTCGATGAACGGCGACAGCCGCCCGTGGATCTTCACGGTGCCGCGCTCCGGCCGGTAGATGCCGGCCAGGCACTTCAGCAGCGTCGACTTGCCCGAGCCATTGCGGCCGACGATGCCGAAGAACTCACCCTGCGGAATCGTGACGTGAACGTCCTTCAGCGCCTTCAGATCGTCGTAGTCGATCGACCGCAGCGGGTGCAGCATCCGCTCCTTCAACGTGCTGTAGCGCTGTTTGGGCAGGCGGAAGGTCTTGAAGACATGATCGATCTCCAAGGCGGCGGGCGCAGCCGCCAGGCGGGCAGCGCGCTCATCACCGGAAACAGGGGTCATCGCGCCGGTCACCGTCGAACAAGGTAGCGGGAACTGAGTAGCCTGCCTGCTCGAATGCGGATCTGCCTGGTGTCCCGCGAACTGTATCCCTACGCCGGGGGCGGTATCGCACCCATCGTCGCGGCGGCAGCGCGACAGCTCAGCGAGGTTGCCGAGGTGGTCGTCGTGACCAGCGCCGACCACCGCGACGAGTGGCGCCGGCTGCGCACCGCGGAGGACCCGCGGGTCCTGCCCGACGAGATCACGCACCTCTTCGTCGAGGAGCCGTCGGAGGGACACGGCGACTTCTACCACTACATGCACGCCTACTCCGCGCGTGTCCATGACGTCTTGCGGGAGCACTACGGCTCCAACGGGCCCGACGTCCTGGAGTTCTGCGATTACCTCGCGGAGGGCTTCGTCACGATCCAGGCCGCACGCACCCAAGCGGCGTGGCTGCGCAACACGCTGGTCTGCGTGCGCACCCACACGACGTCGGAGCTCTGCGCGGTCCTCGACGGCCACCTCGGCGTGGACTTCGAGGTCGACGCGCTGCTGGACGCCGAGCGCTACTGCCTGCGCCATGCCGACCGCGTGCTGTGGTCCGGCGGCGACGTCCTGGAGACCTACCGGCGCTACTACGGCGCCGACCAGATCGCCCCCGATGTCGAGATCCCGGACGCCTACCTGGACGAGAGTGACGGCGGCGCGGCGGTCGGCGGCGGGGTCGCGCCCGGGCAGCCCGTGCGGTTCCTGTACCTGGGCCGGATGGAGCGCCGCAAGGGCATCCACGACCTGGTCCGCGCGCTGCTGGACACCGGCCGCGACGACTGGCGTCTGACGCTGCTGGGCGGCGACACCGACACCGGCCCGCTGTCGACCTCGATGCGCGGGCAGCTGGAGCTGACCGCGGCGGGGGACGAGCGGATCGCGTTCGCCGGCGTGGTGCCGCGCGCGGAGGTCGGGCAGCTCATCGACAGCCACGACGTCGTCGTCGTGCCGTCGCGCTGGGAGTGCTGGCCCAACGTCGGGCGCGAGGCGCTGCAGCGCAACCGGCCGCTGCTGGCCACGCCCGTCGGCGGCCTCACCGCGATGTGCGTACCGGGCCGCAGCGGCTGGCTGGCCGACGACACGGGGCGCGCCGCGCTGCGCCGTGCGGTCGTCCGGCTGCTGGACGACAAGCAGCAGGTGACCGACCTGGTGCTGGCCAGTGGCCCGCGCGAGCGCTTCGCCGAGCTCTGCGACGCCGACACGCTTCGTGCCAACTACACGGCGTTGGCGGCGCTGGCGCGACCGCGGACCGGCGCCACCCGGGAGCGCACGCCGCTGGTGTCGGTCGTCGTCCCCTACTTCAAGCTCGAGAAGCACATCGAGGAGACGCTCGACAGCGTCGGGGCCCAGACCTACGGGGCGATCGAGACGATCGTCGTCGACGACGGCTCGCTGCGCGAGGTCGACCTCGAGGTGCTGGGCCGGGTGGCTCAGCGGCCGGGGGTCCGCGTCGTCACACAGGCCAACGCCGGCCTGGGCGCCGCGCGCAACTTCGGGATCTCCCAGGCCGTCGGCGAGTATGTGCTGCCGCTGGACGCCGACGACACGATCGACACGACGTTCGTCGCGCGGCTGGTCGAGGTGCTGGAGTGCACGCCGACGCTGGCCTACGCAGGCACGTGGGTGCAGTACATGGACGAGGACGGCGTCTGGGCCGAGGGCGACCTCATCGGCTATATGCCATACGGCAACTGGAGCACGCTGCTGGACCGCGGCAACGTCAGCGGCGTCTGCACGGTGCTGATCCGCAGGTCTGTCTTCGATGCCGGCGCGCGCTACGACGACGAGCTGACCAGTTACGAGGACTGGCTGTTCATGCGTCGCCTGCAGGCCGCGGGGCAGACCGGCGACATCGTCCCCGAGAAGCTCTTCCACTATCGGGTGCGGCCGCGCTCGATGATGCGTGAGACGGGTCGTCCGCTGCTGGCCCGCCTGGAGGGCGAGCTGCGCGCGCGATACGTCGAGCACGGCATGGCCTGGACGCGACAGCGCAAGCCGGCGGTGGCCGGCGAGCCGCCCGTCCCCGAGGTGGCCGTGGCCAGCGGGCACGAGCCGTCCGGCGACGAGGCGCTGGAGGTGGCCAACGCGCAGCTCGCGGCGCAGGGCGACGCCCACCGTGGCGCCGCCGCGGGCAACCGGCTGCGGGCCGAGACCGCGCAGATCGTGGCGCTGCAGCAGCGCGTCGAGGACCTCGAGTCGGCGCTGAACGCGGCGCGCGTGGCGATCCCGGAGGCGCGGGCGTGACCACTTGGCGCGGGCTTCATGCGGCCGAGCGGGCCCAGCGCGCCGAGCTGGCCGAGCAGTTGCTGGCCGGGCGTCGCACGCTCGATGTCGCTGCGCTCGGTGCGGTTCCGGAGGACGGTGATCACGAGGCGATCGTCTGCCTCGACGAGGTCGGCGACGTCGAGGACCTCGCCGTCGTCCTGGCCGCGCAGGCCCGGCGCGGCGTCGCGGTCGTCGCCGCGGTTCGGGGCGCGCACGCCGACGTCATGGCCGCCGCGCTGCCCGACGCGACGGTGGTGCACCAGACCGGCGTCGAGGTCGCCTGGCTGCATGACGCCGGCACGTCGCGGCTGACAGTGGACGTGGGTCAGGCCCCGGCGTTCGCCGTGCGCTGGGCGATCTTCGTCGCCAACGTCGACGCCGCCGTCGACGTCGCCGGGGTCGCCGCTCCGGCGGGCGGCCCCGTCCACACGCATCTGCTGGAGCAGCTGCAGCGCCGCAACGACGAGCTGCAGCGGGCCAACGCGCGGCTGTCCAGCAAGCAGCAGGTCCGCGAGAGCGCCGCCGCTGCGCACGTCTTGTCGCAGGTGCCGGAGCTGCAGAAGCGGGTCGCCGCTCTGGAGGCCGAGCTGGTCGAGCGCGACGCCGCGCACGCCGAGCGGCTGGCGATGGAGATGGAGGTCGCCGCCCGCAACGACGAGATGTTCCAGGAGGCCCGGCGCCTCTTCTACGAGCGCCAGGCGCTGCTGGACACGCCGCGCCACCGTGCGGTGGAGAGCGCCCGCCGCCGGGTCGGCCGCGTGCCGCTGCTGCGCGGCACCGTCCGCGTGGTCTGGCGCGTCGTGCGGCGCGCCGGTCGCTAGCCGGGGCCTGTCTGCGTCAGGGCGCCGTCGGCGCGTGGAAGACGCGGCTGCGCAGGAACAGGAACGTCGAGGCGGAGATCGTCAGCACGCAGCCGACGTAGACGATGCGCTCGTCGAGACCCAGCAGGTCCGGCAGCAGCGCCGTGGCGGTGGCCGTGATCGAGTACTGCACCAGGGCGATGAGGACGTAGCGGCCCGCCTGTTGGTCGGCCGACAGGTGGAACTCCTCCTGGTGGGCGAAGACGAACGTCCGCTGCAGCACGAAGTGCAGCACCATCGCGGTCACGTAGGCGATCGGGATGGCCGCCTGGATCGGCAGGCCGGCCAGATCGCGCAGCGCCAGCGTCGCCCCGATGTACCAGAGGGCGACCAGGCCACCGGCCACCGCGTAGCGGATGGCGTCGCGGCTGAGATGGAGGAGTCGGTCGAGTCGGAACATCGGCGTGCGCGCGGTCACGGTAGCCTGAAACGCCGTGGAGTCGGCACGCGCGTGGTTCACCAGCAGGGCAGATCGCCACCACGTCCTCGCCGCTGCGCTGGTGCTGTTCCCAGTCCTGCTGATCGGCTGGTGCTTCTACCCCGGCCACATGAGCGCGGACACGCTCGCGCAGATCGACCAGGCCAAGCGCGGCTACTACACCAACCAGCACGCGCCGATCCTGATGTGGGTCTGGCACCCGTTCTTCTCCGCCGGCTTCGGTCCCGGGTGGGCGCTGCTGATCCAGTTGCTGGCCTTCAGTTGCGGCACCTACCTGGCGCTGCGTGTCGTCTTCTCGCCGGTCGGCTCGGCGTTCGCAGGCCTGCTTGTCGCGCTCAGCCCGGTCGTCATGGGCATGCTCGGCTACCTCTCGCGCGACGTCTGGTTCACCGCCGGCCTCGTGCTGATGGTCGGGCTGACCGTGCGCGCCTTCCAGGACGAGCGGCACCGCCGCGTCTGGCTCATCGCCCTCGGCTTCGCCGCGTGGATGACGATTGCGGCGCGGCAGAACGCGGCGCCCGCGATCCTCGCCGTCCTCGCCGTCGCGCTCATCCCCTGGGTCTGGGCGCGGGTCACCGGCTCCTGGAAGCGGGTCATCGCCGCAGCCGTCGCGGGCGGTGTGGCGACCGTCGCGCTGATGGGCTCGCAGTTCGCGCTGGGCCAGGCCATCGGCATCCAGGACGTCAACCCGGACCAGTACATCTACGTCTACGACATCGCGGCGATGTCCCACCGCGACCAGGTCAACTACTTCCCGCGCAGCTCTGGCGTGCGGTCGATCGCCGAGGTCAACAAGTTCTGGAACGTCGACAGCGTCAACCCGCTGTTCTTCCTGCCGGACTCGCCGTTCAAGGCGCCGCTCCCGCAGAAGACCGTCGATGACCTGCGCGAGAAGTGGGTCAGCCTCGTCACCGGCCGGCCTGGCGGCTACCTCGCCGAGCGCTGGGACATCTTCAAGCGGCAGATTGCGATCGGCCGCCGCGCGGTCTTCGTCTACCACCCGGGCATCGACCCCAACCCCTACGGCTACGCGATCAAGCACGTGGAGGCGAACACCCAGGCCAAGGACTACGTCGACGGCTTCGCGGACGCCAACAACGACGGCGAGATCCTCTACACGTTGTGGGTCTACCTGCTCATCTCCATCGTGACGACGGTGCTGCTGCTGCGCTCGGGCCGCCGCGAGGTGCAGGCCGTCGGTAGCCTCGCGCTGGCGGGGCTGGCCTACCAGGTCGGTCTGTTCCTCGGACCGATGGGCACGCAGTACCGCCTGGAGTTCCCGATGGTCGTCGCCACCATCATCACGGCGATCGTCGCCGTCGCTGTCCGGCGTCGCGACCGCCCACCCCGACCCGTCTGATCACATGCTCATCACCCGCACACCCCTGCGTATCTCCATCGGCGGCGGCGGAACCGACCTGCCGTCCTTCTATCGCCAGCGCGCGGGCTTCTGCATCTCGGCCGCGATCAACAAGTACATGTTCATCGGGCTGAACCAGACGTTCACCGAGGACTACCTGCTCAAGTACTCAAAGCTCGAGCGGCGCACCGAGATCGACGAGATCGAGCACGCGATCGTGCGCGAGGCGTTCCGCAAGCACGATGTCCCGGGCGGCGTGGAGATGGTGTCGATGGCCGATATCCCGTCCGGCACCGGCCTCGGTTCCTCCGGTGCGTTCACCGTCGGCCTGCTGCGTGCGATCTACGCCCACAAGCGCGAGCACATCACCGCCGGCGCGCTGGCCGAGGAGGCCGCGCACATCGAGATCGAGATCCTCGGCGAGCCCGTCGGCAAACAGGATCAGTACATCGCCGCGTTCGGCGGGCTGACCTGCTTCGAGTTCCACTCCGACGACCGCGTCTCCGTCACGCCGCTGGCCGTCTCGCAGGACACGCTGCACGAGCTCGAGGAGCACCTGCTGCTGTTCTTCACCGGCTACTCGCGCAGCGCCGGCTCGATCCTCGGCGACCAGGACAAGAAGTCCCAGGACGGCGACGAGGCGATGCTCGACAACCTCGAGCAGACCAAGGCACTGGGTCGCAAGATCCGCGACGCGCTGGAGGACGGGCGTCCCGCCGAGTTCGGCGAGCTGATGCGCGAGCACTGGGAGCACAAGCGAGCGCGGTCGCAGGGGATGACCAACGAGAACATCGACCGCTGGTATGACGCCGGCATCGCCGGTGGCGCCATCGGCGGCAAGCTCGTCGGCGCCGGCACGGGCGGCTTCCTGATGTTCTACGCCGAGGACCCCGCTGGGGTGCGGGCCGCGATGGCCGAGCAGGGCCTGACCGAGACGCGCTTCCAGTTCGACCTCGATGGCTCCACCGTCATCGTCCGCGACTAGCGCGACGCTTGCACCTGCCATGCAGTGCCTGATCCTCGCGGGCGGCCTTGCCACGCGCATGCGCCCCATCACCACCGAGATCCCGAAGGCGATGATCGAGGTCGCCGGCCGGCCGTTCGCCGACATCCAGCTGGAGTGGCTGGCCGCGGAGGGCGTGACCGACGTCGTCTACTCGATCGGCTACCGCGGCGAGCAGATCGCTGACCACGTCGGCGACGGCGCGCAGTTCGGCCTGCGCGTTCGCTACGTCGACGAGGGCGCGACGCTGAAGGGCACGGGAGGCGCGCTGCGCAAGGCGCTCGACGAGGGGGTCCTCGACGAGGCCTTCGGAGTGCTCTACGGCGACTCCTACCTGACCGTCCCGATCGCTGACGTCTTCGCCCGCTTCGCCGCCCTGCAGCCCGCCGCGCTGATGACCGTGTGGCGCAACGAGGGCCGCTTCGACACCTCAAACGTGCAACTTTCGGGCGATTGGGTCGTTCGTTATGACAAGACCGCGGTCGATCCCGCGGCCGCAGGGCTGCACTGGATCGACTACGGGTTCTCCATCATGTCCCGCGAGACCGTCAACACCCGCATCCCCAGCGGCGAGATCGCCGATCTGGCCGTGCTGCAGCGCGCTCTGAGTGACGAACGGCGCCTCGCGGGGTACGAAGTCCCAGACCGTTTCTATGAGATCGGATCGCCGGCAGGCCTGGCCGAGCTTGAAGCCCACCTTGCCGCCGGTGACGCCGAGGAATCCGCATGACCGCCACGACCCACACCCCCGACACCACCCGGTACCCGCACGATCCCGAGATCGAGCTGCTGATCCCCGAGGGAGACGTCGCGGACCCCGAGGTGTCGATCGTCATCCCCGCGCTGAACGAGGAGCTGACGATCGAGGACTTCGTGCAGTGGTGCCACGAGGGTCTGGCGGCCGCCGGCGTCCGCGGCGAGATCGTCATCGTCGACAGCTCCACCGACCGCACGCCGGAGCTGGCGCTGGCCGGTGGCGCGCGCGTCCTGAAAGTCCCCAAGCGCGGCCTCGGTCGCGCCTACATGGACTCGATCCCGTACATCCGCGCGCCCTGGGTGATCATGGGCGACTGCGACTGCACCTACGACTTCCGGCTGCTCAAGCCGTTCGTCGATGCGTTCCGCGACGGCTACGAGTACGTCATGGGTTCGCGCTGGAAGGGGTCCATCGAGAAGGGCGCGATGCCGCCCCACCACCAGTACTTCGGCACCCCCGGCACGACGTGGCTGCTGAACCGCCTCTACGGCTCGAACTTCTCCGACATCCATTGCGGCATGCGCGGCATCACGCGCGACGCGCTGGTGAAGATCGACCTGCACTCGCAGTCCTGGGAGTACGCGTCGGAGATGGTGCTGAAGTCGGTGCACCACGAGCTGAAGACCACCGAGGTCCCGGTCCGCTTCCTGAAGGACCGCGACGGCCGGCTCAGCCACCACCGCCGGTCGGGGTGGTTCTCCCCGTTCCAAGCGGCCTGGATCAACATGCGGGCGATGTTCGTCTACGGAGCGGACTTCTTCGTCTTCCGCCCGGGCGTCGTCCTGCTGGTGATCGGGCTGCTGCTGTCGCTGATCCCGTCCGCGGGTGACGTGGAGATCGGCAGCGTGACGCTGTCGCTGTACTGGCAGTTGCTGGGCCTGACCGCGTCCGTCGTCGGCGCGCAGTCGCTGTTCGCCGGCATCGTCGCCCAGATCCTGTTCGACTACACCGGCAAGTACAAGAAGCGCTACGAACGGGTCTTCCCGTACACGCGCAGCACGTTCAGCGCGATGGGCCTCGTGGCGCTGGGTATCGCGCTGGCTCTGCCGCTGGTCGTCGACTACCTCGGCAACGACCTCAGCCTCAGCGGTCCCGACGCGACGTCCAGTCACCTCGCTGTGGCGGGCCTGACGTTCGTGATCCTCGGCTTTCAGCTGTTCGTCTTCACGCTGCTGCTTCATGGCTCGATCGTCGCCACCACCCGCGGAAGGCCGCGCGCATGAGCGCCACGACGACCCCGGGCCGCAAGGGCAGCTACGGCCAGCACCGCGAGGCCTCGCCCGTCGACCGCTTCGGCGTCTGGCTGTCCAGCCGCGCCGTCACCAGCCGCACCGACTTCACCGGCAAGCGCTTCGCCGACCTCGGCTGTGGCTTCGGCGCGACGTTCGCGCGAACCCAGCTCGACCGCGCGGCGAGCGCGCTGCTGGTCGACATGGCGCTGGACCCCGAGCTGGCCGCGCACCCCAAGGTCACCGCCGTCGAGGGCCTGCTACCCGCCGCGCTGGCCGAGGTCGAGGACGCCTCGCAGGACATCGTCCTGTGCCTCTCGGTCATCGAGCACCTCACCGAGCCCGACCAAGCGCTCAGCGAGATCCGGCGCCTGACGGCGCCCGGCGGCATCGCGCTGATCAACGTGCCCTCGTGGCACGGCAAGGTCGCGCTGGAGACCGCCGCGTTCCGCCTGGGCGTCGCCCCAGCGGAGGAGATGGACGACCACAAGGCCTACTACGATCCGCGCGACCTCTGGCCGATGCTCGTCCGCGCCGGGTTCCGTCCGCAGCAGATCCACTGCCGCCGCCACAAGTTCGGCCTCAACACGTTCGCGGCCTGCCGCGTCCCCGCAACCTGAGACCCGCCTTCAGATGACCTTCACCGAAACGTTCCTGGAAGAGACCCAGCAGATCATCGCCGCGCTCGACGCAGAGGCGATCGAGGCGGTCGCCGCGGGCCTGCGCAAGGTGCGCGACGCCGAGGGGCGCCTGTTCATCCTTGGTGTCGGCGGCTCCGCCGGCCACGCGTCCCACGCGGTCAACGACTTCCGCAAGCTCTGCGGTTTCGAGGCCTACGCTCCGACCGACAACGTTTCCGAGCTCACCGCCCGCACCAACGACGAGGGCTGGCACACGACGTTCGCCGAGTTCCTGCGCGGCTCGCGCCTGCGCACCGGCGACGGCCTGCTCGTCTACTCCGTCGGCGGTGGCGACAAGGAGCGCAACGTCAGCGCGAACATCGTCGCGGCACTGGACCTCGCCAAGGAGGTCGGCGCGTCGATCTACGGCATCGTCGGGCGCGACGGCGGCCACACCGCGCGCGTCGCCGACGCGGCGGTCGTCATCCCGCCGCTGGCCGCCGATCGCATCACCCCGCACACCGAGGGCCTCTGCGCCGTCGTCTGGCACCTGCTCGTCTCGCACCCCGAGTTGCAGGTCAACGCGACGAAGTGGGAGTCGACGGAGCCGGTCTCGGCATGAAGGGCCGCGAGAGGACGCTGATCGTCGGCGGCGCCGGCTTCATCGGCAGCCACTTCACCGACGCGCTGCTGGCCGACGACGGCACCGAGAAGGTCACGCTGTACGACAACTTCACCTCGGGGCTGGAGTGGCACTACGCCCACCACGCCGGGGACGAGCGGCTGAACGTCGTGCGCGGTGACGCCAACGATCTCGACACGCTGACCGAGGCACTGCGCGGCCACGACCTCGTCATCCACCTCGCTTCCAACCCGGACATCGCCGCCGCGATGACCGACCCGACAATCGACTTCCACGAGGGCACGAAGATCACCCACCACGTCGTCGAGGCCATGCGCCGCGCCGAGGTGGGCAAGATCGCCTACGCCTCCGGCTCGGGCATCTACGGCGACCTCGGCGAGCACGCCGCCGACGAGGACCACGGCCCGCTGATCCCGGTCTCGACCTACGGCGCGTCCAAGCTGGCCGGCGAGACGTTGATCAGCTCTTACGCCTACATGTTCGACATGGTCGGCCGCGCCTATCGCTTCGGCAACGTCGTCGGCCGCCGCCAGACGCACGGCGTCGGCTTCGACTTCGTCCGCCGGCTGCTGAAGGACCCGACGCGCCTGGAGGTCCTGGGCGACGGGTCGCAGTCGAAGTCCTACGTGCTTGTCACCGACGTGGTCGCTGCCGTGCTGGGCGTCGTCGACGCCGACCTCGACACGCCGTTCATCGCGCACAACGTCGCGACCGGCGACTACATCACCGTGCGCGAGATCGCCGAGCTGGCGATCGACGTCGTCGGCCTGGACCGCTCGTCGGTCGAGGTCGTCTACGGCGAGTCCAACCGCGGCTGGAAGGGCGACGTCCCGATCGTGCGCCTGAACACCGACCGCATCCGCGCGACCGGATGGTCGCCGTCCTTCGGCTCCGAGGGCGCGCTGCGCGCCTCCATGGAAGCGATGCTCGCGGACCTGCGCGCCGAGGGGGTCGCGACCGCATGACGGGTGCCGCAGATCGCTCACGAGGCGTCGGCCCTCAGACGCCGGCCGCGCGGTCGGAGGCGGACCCCGAGACCGGTATCGCGGCCGTCTTCCTCGATCGTGACGGAACGCTGAACGCGTCCGTCGTCCGTGACGGCAAGCCCTACCCGCCGGCGAGCCCGGAGGAGATGGAGCTGCTGGACGGCGTCGCCGAGGCGTGCGCCGAGCTGTCGGCGGCGGGCTTCAAGCTCATCGTGATCACCAACCAGCCCGACATCGCGCGCGGCACGCAGGACGCCGCCGTTGTCGACGCCATCAACGCGAAGCTGGCCGAGCTGGTCACGGTCGACGCCATCGAGGTCTGCCCGCACGACGACGCCGATGGGTGCGATTGCCGCAAGCCCTCGCCGGGCCTGATCCTCCGCGCGGCTCAGGCCCACGACATCGACCTCCAGCGCTCGGTCACCGTCGGCGACCGCTGGCGCGATGTCGAGGCCGGCCGCAACGCCGGCACCCGCACGGTGTTCCTCGATCAGGGGTACGCCGAGCAGCAACCCGACGCGCCGGACGTCGTCTTCACGACGCTGGCCGAGAGCGTGCCCTGGATCCTCGAGATGACCGCATGAGCAACGCCGCACCCACTGAGGCCAACCTGCCGGCCGCCGACGACTGGGACGCCCACTGGGACGAGTTCTCCGACGCCGCGGAGCGCAACCCGGCCCAGGCCTACCGCCGCCGGCTGGCGCTGCGTCTGCTGGAGCGTGATGGCGCTCCCGTTCGCCTGCTGGACATCGGCTCCGGCCAGGGCGACTTCATCGCGCAGGCCGCCGCCCGCTGGAGTGGCGCCGAGCTGGCCGGCGTGGAGATCTCCGCGCAAGGCATCCGCATCTCCCAGGAGAAGGTCGCGCGGGCGCGCTTCTTCGCGGCCGACCTGACGACGGGCGCCGCGCCGCCGGCCGAGATGGCCGGCTGGGGCACGCACGCCGTCTGCTCGGAGGTTCTCGAGCACGTCGACGACCCGACCGCGCTGATGCGCACCGCGCGCAGCTGGCTTGCCCCGGGCGCCCGCGTCGTCGTGACCGTCCCCGGCGGTCCGATGTCCGCGTTCGACAAGCACATCGGCCACCGGCGCCACTTCACCGGCGGACTGCTCGCGTCGATCCTCACCCAGGCCGGGTATGAGGTCGACTGGTGCAACGGTGCCGGTTTCCCGTTCTTCAACGTCTATCGCGGCGTGGTCATCGCCCGGGGCGACAAGCTCGTCTCCGATGTCGAGGCCAACGACCAGGGCGAGCCCGCCAGCCTGCTGGCGCGTGCCGTCATGGGCGCCTTCCATCCCCTGATGTTCCTCAACCTTCCCCGAACGCGCTTCGGCTGGCAGACCGTCGGCGTCGCCCGCGTCCCCCAAGGAGCCTGAAACGCCATGTCCACTGACACCTCCTCTCTGACCGCCCAGCAACCGATCACGGCCGACAGCCTGACGGTGAAGGTCTTCGCCGACGGCGCCGACGTCGCCGGCATCCGCGAGCTGGCCGCGGACCCGCTGATCAAGGGTTTCACCACCAACCCGACGCTGATGGCCAAGGCCGGCGTCGCGGACTACGAGGCGTTCGCCAACGAGGTCCTGCCGATCACGACGGGTCGCCCGATTTCCTTCGAGGTCTTCAGCGACGACCTGTCCGAGATGCGGCGCCAGGCGCTGAAGATCGCCGGCTGGGGCGACAACATCTTCGTGAAGATCCCGGTCACGAACACCGAGGGCGTCCGCACCGACGGCCTCCTGCGCGAGCTCGTCGCCGAGGGCGTCAAGGTCAACGTCACCGGCCTGATGACGATCGAGCAGGTCGAGGTGGTGGCCGACGCGGTCGCAGGCACGCTCGCCTCGAACATCTCGGTCTTCGCCGGCCGCATCGCCGACACGGGCGTCGATCCCATCCCCGTCATGCGGCGGGCGCTGGAGATCATGGCCGACGCCGCCCCGGCCTCCGAGCTGATCTGGGCCTCGCCGCGTGAGCTGCTCAACGTCGTGCAGGCCGACGAGGTCGGCTGCCACATCATCACGGTGACCCACGACGTGCTGAAGAAGCTGCCGACGCTGGGCAAGGACCACCTGCAGTTCTCCCTCGAGACCGTGCAGATGTTCCACCGCGACGCGCAGCAGGCCGGCTACACGCTCTAGCCGGCCGTCAGCGGACCGGGCCGGTATGCCGGCTGGGGACCACGACGCCGAAGCGCCCGCGATAGGCCAGGCGCCGCATCAGGGCGTCGGTCTCCAGCCCATCCTGCGCGGGCTCGGGCAGGCCCTCGGCCACGGCATCGGCTGCGAACATCGCGATCGGGGCCGGGGCGCGGAAGTTCGCCACGTCGACGGCGTTGGACAACGGCGCGTTGCCGAGCGTGCGACCGTCCCCGTAGGCGGTGACGTACGGAACCCCGCCGCGTAGCGCATGCAGCGCGATCCCGAGGAAATCCCGATGGATGGTCTGACCAGCGCTGAGGAACACGACGGGCCCTCCGGCCTGCCGGACCTCCAGGCCCCGACGGCGCAACTCGATGTCGGCGGCGTCCGGAAGCTCGACGATGGCCGTGATCAGATCCGCCGTGTGCGCCGACGGGATGTGCGCGCCGGTGCCGAGCACGATGACCTCCGGCGGGCCGGCGTCCTGCGCAGCGAGGCTCTCGAGCGTCGCGTCGAGGTCACCATCGCCGCGCGTGGTGACGAGGATCGTCACGTCGTCGCCGGTCGTGGCCACCACCGACGGGTCGGCAGGCGCCGACGCACGGGAGAGATAGGGCGCGCGCAGGTCGTCGTCGGTGGGCACGACGACCGCGGCGCCGGGCGATCCGGCGGCGATGCGGTCGAGGACCGCCTCGGGGTCGGAGACGACCTCGGCCAGCGTGTCGCGGAGCGCGTGCACGGTCGGCCCGGCGATCTTCCATGTCGCGCCCGGGTGGTCGTGCAGCTCCGCGAGCCCGCCGACGTCGCGGGCGACGATGGGCCGGTTCTGCGCCAGTGCCTCGCGGGCGAGGTAACCGTGGTTCTCGTAGCGTGACGGCACCACGACGACGTGATGCGCGCTGATCAGCGCGCCGACCTCCTCCGGCGCCACCGACCTGGTGATCTGGATGCGCGGGTCGTCATCGCGGAGGCGCAGGAGGTGGTCGCGCATCGAGCTGCGGCCCGGTCCTGTCTGCGTGTCGTCGCCGACCATGGTCAGCGTGGCGTCGGCGTCCAGCCCGCGGAACGCCTCGACCAGCACGTCGGTGCCTTTCAGTCGCTGCAGGCGCCCGACGTACAGGAACTTCAGCGGCAACGGCGGCGCCGGCTGCGGCTCGGCCTCGGTGTCCATCGGCATCGACAGGATGAGCGCAGGCGCCAACGCCGGCCCGTAGTACTCCTCGTAGAACTCGGAGGAACGTCGGCTGGGGAACCGGACCGCGTCGGCGTATCGGAGCGCGACCCGCTCGAGCGCGCAGGCGGCCTGCGCGTGGGGGTCCTCCAGCTGGAGGCCGTCCAGGTAGGCGGTCAGCTCCCACGTCGAGTGCGTGTCGACGACCATGCGCGTACTTGCCAGCTGGGCGTGCCCTGCGCGCTTGGCCTCGATCGCCACCGCGCCGAGACCGCGGTAGTCCTCGAAGACGGCGGTGTCGATCGGGCGCTCGGCGGCGACCTCCGCCAAGACGTGGAAGAGGCGGTCCGCGTAGGCGTGCTCCCACGAGATGAACGGGCGGACGTCGCCGGTCGGCGCCTCCACCCAGGCGAAGCGCGCGCGCCCGACCAACGGGTCGCCGGCGCGCTCCAGCTCAGCGTGCTGCGCGCGCCAGCGCGCGGGCGCGACGACGGTCACGTCGGCGTGGCCGTCGAGCAGTCGCAGCATCTCGGCGACATAGCGGCCGATGCCGCCACCGAGGACGAACGGACGCAGCTCGGTGGTGCAGAACGCGACGTGCGGCTTCGCCCCGGGCGTCACGGCCGGCTGGGCTCCCAGTCGGGCGAGAACATCGCCAGCTGCGAGAGCGTGCCGCGGTCCAGCAGCGCGTCCAGCGGGGCCGGTTCGGGGAAGCCCGAGTCGGGAAGGGTGGCGAACGTCCAGCCCCGCGACTCGAGCGCCTTGACGCGGCGGGTGAACGGCTCCCAGTCGGAGCCCAGCAGCGTCCGGCTCATCTCCAGCGAGATGCTGCGGACGACGCCCGCGGCCAGCGTCTGCTCCAGGCCGGCGAGCACCCGCTCCTCGGCGCCCTCGACGTCGATCTTGATGAGCTCGACGCGCTCGATGCCCTGCAGGCGCGCGTCCAGCGGCTCGGTCGGCACCTCGACACGGGTGACCGTCTCGTCGCTGGAGCCGTGCGGCCGGTCGTGGGCGTGGATCGTCGCGAGCATGTTGAACTCGGCGGCGAGCGTCAGGGTCGCCGTCCCGTGCGTGGCACTTGCGGCCTTGGGCACGACCGTGATGCGGTCGCCGAGCCAATTCATCGCCACGTTGTCGCCCAGGATCTTCGCCAGGGCCGGGTTGGCCTCGTAGGCGATCACGCGGCCCATCTCCCAGACCTGGTACCCGAGCAGCAGCGTGAACAGCCCGGCGTTCGCGCCGACGTCGACGGCGGTGTCGCCAGGCCGGATGTGGTTCTGGACGAACGCCGTGAACGGCACGTCGTAGGTCCCCGTCACCACGAGCTCGGGCATGAGGCTGATGTCCTCGGATGGCATCAGCAGGCGCCCGCCCCACAGGGGCGCGACCAGCATGCGCCCACCGCCGACGTAGGTGCCGTGAAGCATGTCCGCACCCTATTCGGTCATTCTTTCGACCGTATGGCACCCGTCCGCGCCACACGACAGCTCCGCCCCGCGCTGCGCTCGCTGCAGACGCGCTACCCGATCCAGCCGGCGACCTACACGCGCATCGCGTGGTGGGCGCTGGTCCTGCTCGTCGTCATCGTCTTCACCGGCGCCGCCGTGCGCCTGACCGGTTCCGGCCTGGGCTGCCCGACCTGGCCGAAGTGCACCGAGCAGTCGGTCCACTCCTCGCTGAACACCCACGGGCTGATCGAGTTCGGCAACCGCGTCCTGACCTCGCTGGTCAGCGCCGGCGCTGTCGCCGCCTGGCTCGGCGCGTTCCTGGTCATCCCTGCTCGCAAGGACCTGCGCTACCTGGCGCTGTCGTTGCCGTTCGGCGTCCTGCTGCAGGCCGTCATCGGTGGCTTGTCGGTGCTGTTCAAGCTCGCGCCCGGCTGGGTCATGGCGCACTACATCGTCTCGATGATCCTGCTGACCTGGGCCTTCGACCTGTGGTGGCGCTCGGCCCGGCCGGCCGCCGAGGCGAAGATCGTCCGCGCCGACGCGACGCAGGTCCGGCTGGTCTGGGCGCTCTTCGTCCTCGCCCTCGTCGCGATCGTCCTGGGCACGATGTCGACCGCGGCCGGGCCACACGCCGGCTCCTCCGGCACCGGTGAGTTCGTCGGACGCCTGGACTTCTGGGGCGGCGAGACGCTGCGCCGCATCATCCACGTCCACGGCTACATCGTCACCGCGCTCGGCTTGGGCACGATCTACGCCTGGTGGCGCTCCCGCACCCACGGCAACGCGGAGCTCACCCACACCCTGATGCTCAACGCGCTGCTCCTCGCCGCGCAGGGCGTCGTCGGCATCCTCCAGTACCAGTTGGAGTTGCCTTCGGAGATGGTCTGGGTCCACGTCGCCCTCGCCACGCTGACCTGGGTCGGCTACGTCCACGCCCGCGCGGCGGTCGGTGTAATTCCTCCGCACAGGACTGCGGACCTTCCGCGATGAAGCGCTGAAGATCGGGCCGTAAGCTCGACGAGTGCGACGACGCGCTCGATACGCAGCGTACGCAGCGGTGGCCACCGTGGCCCTCCCCGGGGTCTGCGCGGGCGCCGCCGTCGACACCACGACGCTGGTCAGTCGCGCCGGCGGCTCAGGTCCCGTCGACACGGACTTCGACTGGCCCGCACGCGCGATCGCGCTGAGCCGCGACGGCCGCTACGCGCTGTTCGGCGGTGTCGGTCGCTACGCGTCCGACGCGCCGCACCCGCTGACCGAGCAGCTCTACCTCCGCGACACGGTCGCCGCGACCACCGAGCTGGTCTCGCAAGGCGTCGGGCCGGTCGACGCCGGTGCTGCGGCCGTGGCGGTGGCACCGGCCGGCGTGATGCCCGGACAACCCGATGACCGACCGCACGTGCTCGTGGCCTACCTGGCAGGAGACGGTGAAGCGCGGTCAGTCTGGCTGCGGGATGTCACTGCGGCGCTGACCACGCTCGTGAGCCGCGCGGACGGCCCGGACGGGGCGCCGCTCGCGGCAGGCGACCCGCCGCCGGCCTTGGATGTGACCGCCGGTGGGCCGGTGGTGGCCTTCGGCGTCGCTTCGGGCGGCGTCCGTTTGCGCGCCGTGCTGCCCGGTGCCACGACGACGGTGCCACACAGCCTGGCTGGACCGGTCGACCTCCGCGCGGTCGAAGGTGCGCCACAGTGCAACGGGCCCGGTGATTGCCTAGTCGTCGCATTCCGGACCGCGGACCCCGCGGTGACCGGCGTCGACCCCAGCCGACCGCAGGTGGTCCTCGCCGGGGCCACAACCGTCGGCAGCACGATCACCGTGCCTGACACGTTGACCGTGGTCAGCCGTCCCGACGGCAGCACGACCGCGCTGATGGACGAGGCCGACGAACCGTCGATCAGCGACGACGGATCCGCGGTCGCCTTCATCAGTCCGGCGAACGGGGGGGCCCGCGCCTGGGTGCGACGCATCGCGTCGGCTGAGACCGAACCGCTCAGCCCGGAGCTCGGCATTACCGATCAGGTGGTTCTGAGCGGCACGGGTGCGTCGTTGCGCGCGAGCTTCAGAAGCAACGACCTCCTGCTCGGGGGAGGCCTTCCGGCGATCATGCGGCCGTACCTCCGCGACGTCACCGCGCACACCACGGAGCGGCTGGACCGCGCCGAAGGTGCCGCCGGAGTCTTCGGCGATGGTCTGACCGATGCCGTGGTCGTCTCCCGTGATGGCTCGACGGTCCTGTTGTCGACGACGTCGCGCAATGTCGACGGGCGGGGACCGCAGGACCATGCCCGTGTACTCCTTCGGCATCTCGGCGACGGAACGCTGGACCTCGTCTCGCAGCCGTCCGACGGTGTTCCGTTCCCGTTCGGCACCAACGACAGCACCGTGGCACGCAGCGGGGTGAGCTCCGACGGCCGCCTGGTTGCCTTCACGTCGTCGTCCGACGCGTTGGCGCTCGATGACGACGATGCGCTCCGCAACGTCTACGTCCGTGATCTAGAAACCCACGAGACCACGTGGGTGAGCCGCGCGCCGGACGGGCATCCATTCCCGCGCGACACCACTGCGGAGGGCATCAGCGCCGATGGCCGACGCGTGGTGTTCCTGCAGGTCGGGAGATACGTTGCTCCGTCGCGCCTTTCCGTGCCATCGTCGCTGTACGTCCGGGATCTGGACGCGGGCTCAACTGTCCTCATCGCCACGGGCGGACTGGTGACCGGGGGCGTTCGCGACCCGAGCATCAGCGCCGACGGCACGCACGTGGCCTACATCGCCGACAACGGGCCATCGACGCTGGGCAGCTGGCACGTCTACGTCCACGACCTCACCACCGGCCAGACCGAGGTGGTCGACTCGCCGCGCGACGGGTTCCTCACGAGCCAGAGCGACACCGCGCTGAATCGGGACGGCACGGTCGTCGCGTGGTCGTCGGTCGACGAGACGAGCGGCGATCTTCCGGCGGGCACGCACGGGGTCTACGTGCGTGACTTTCGCACGTCGACCACGACGTTGGTCGGTCGCGATGCAGCCGGTGAGCCGCTGGGCGAGGCGCGAGCTCCGACGCTCAACGCAGCGGGCGACGTCGTCGCGTTCCTCACTGCCAGCGACGTCCTGGTCCGGGACCTCGCGACCGGTGTGGTCCAGACGGCCGCGCGGTCGGACGGCCCGGACGGCGCACCCATCGACGGGCCTTTCGGCAAACCCGCGCTCAGCAGCAGCGGCCGGCGCGTCGCGTTCGGCACCGCCGGGCAGCAGGTGTACGTCCGTGACCGATGCACCGCGCAGACGTTCCAGGCCAGTCGCGCCGACGGTCCGAACGGTGCTCCGGCAGCGGGCGGCAACGCAGACGGAGTCCCAGGCGTCGCGCTGAGCGCCGACGGCGAACACGCAGCCTTCTCGCTGAAGGCGGACAACCTGGCTGACGGGCTCGTCGACGCACGCTTCAGGGCGGTGCACGAGCGGACGCTTCCGGCCGAAGGGACCTGCCCGGTCGCATCACCGCCGAGGCCGCCGGTCATGGTGGTTCCGCCGCCGATCATCGGCCAGGACATCGCGGTGCTCAGCCGGCTGCGCGTCACCCCGCGACGCTTCCGGGTTCCTCGGCCGCATCACCGTGCGACGACGGTCGAGTTCCGGATGTCCGCCGCGGCGAAGGTCCGGATCTCGATCCACCGCGTGCGGGGACGACGCGCGTCCTGGGTCGGCGGCTTCGACATCGCCGCCCGGAAGGGGCTGACACGGCACGCGTTCGGGGGACGCCTGCGCGGGCTTGCACTGCGGCATGGCACCTACAGGCTGACCGCCAGACCCCGCGGAGGTGCGCCTCGGCGCGCGACGTTCTGGGTGCTCAAGCCGCGGGAGACCGGGAAATCGGCTGCTTCCCACTAGCGTGTCCGCGGTGACACCACCGCCCGCGCTAGAGATCACGGACCTCGAGAAGACCTACCCGACGGGAACGCAGGCGCTGAAGGGCGTCTCGCTGGAGATCCCCGACGGGGAGTTCTTCGGGTTGCTCGGGCCCAACGGGGCCGGCAAGTCGACGCTCATCCACTGCACCACCGGGCTGGCCCAGCCGACGAGCGGCAGCATCCACGTCTTCGGGCACGACGCGGTCAACGGCTACCAGGAGGCCCGGCTGGCGGTGGGGCTCGCGCCGCAGGACCTCAACCTCGACTGGTTCCTGACGCTGGAGGAGTCGCTGGACTACCACGGCGGGTACTTCGGGATGCCCAAGAAGGAGCGCCGCGAGCGGACCAAGGAGCTGCTCGAGG
>CAYUDT010000018.1:0-62240 GCA_964443695.1 uncultured Conexibacter sp.
GTCCGCGTCGCCGGGCGCGGCCGGCCAGCCCGCCGTGGGCGCCGACCGCACCTCGGCGCGCACGGCGTCCGCCCAGTCGGGAGCGTCGGCGACGACCGTGACAGGGGCGGGTGCCGGAACCTGCGCACGGCGCAGCACGAGCCGCGGCTCGACGCTGCCCTGCCAGTGGTTGAGCTCCAGCCCGAACGTCGCGTCGACCCCGTCGGCGGCCTCGTCGGGCAGCTTGCTGGTGCCGAACGCGACGGCGCGGGCCTTCACGCCACCGGCCTCGACGGTGAAGCGGACGTGCTTGCCCTCCCCCATCGGCACGGGGTCGGTCAGGCGCGCGGCGGGCAGCATCAGCACCGGTCGCGGGTTGCCGATGCCGAACGGCGCGAGCTGCGCGAGCTCCTCGGCCAGCCCCAGCCCCAGCTCGTCACCGGCGACGACCGCGTCGACGCGCTCGCGCGGCACCAGGTCCTCGGGCGTGAGCGTCGCCTCGGCGTGCCCGACGAACGCGGCCCGGAACGCGTCGAGCTGGGCACGCGCGATCGTGCAGCCCGCCGCCGCGGCGTGGCCGCCGTGGCGCAGCAGGTGCGCGGCACCGGCGTCCAGGCCCGAGAGCAGGTTGTAGGCGGGGATCGAGCGCCCCGAGCCGGTGCCGGTGTTGCCGTCCCACGCGATCAGCACCGTCGGCCGGTGGTGGCGCTCGGCGATGCGTGCGGCGACGATGCCGATGACCCCGGCATGCCAGTCGTCCCCGGCCAGGACGTACGCCGGCTGCTCGCCGTGTTCTGCCACGAGGGCCTCGGCCGCGAAGCGGATGCGCTCCTCGGTGTGCTTGCGGTCGACGTTGAGCGTGTCGAGCTCCTGCGCGATCGCCTTCGCACGGTCCTCGTCCTCGGTGAGCACCAGCTCGAGGGCGGTGTCGGCCCGCTGCATCCGCCCGGAGGCGTTCATGCGCGGAGCGAGGCGGAAGCCGATCGCGGTCGCGTCGAGCGTGGTGGCGTCCACGCGGGAGACCCGCATCAGCGCGCGCAGCCCGGGCTTGCGCGTGGCGGCCAGCGCCGCCAGCCCCTGCCGCACCAGCCGCCGGTTCTCACCGGTCAACGGGACGCAGTCGGCCACCGTCGCCAGGGCGACGAGGTCGAGGTCCTCGTCGGCCGCGGCGGGATCGTGGCCGGCCGCCCGCAGCAGCGCGATCGCCAGCTTGTGGACGACGCCCGCGGCGCACAGGTCCGCGCAGGGGTAGCCGCAGATCGCCGGATGGACGATCGGGGCGTCGGGCAGGACGCCATCCGGGCGCGGGGTGTGGTGGTCGGTGACCACGACGTCGATGCCGGCCTGCCGCGCCTGCGCGACCGCTTCGACCGCTGTGATCGCGCAATCGGCGGTGATGATGAGCTGCGTCCCGCGCGCGTGGAGCTTGTCGACGGTGGCCGGCTGCAGGCCGTAGCCGTCCTCGCTGCGCGACGGCAGGAACCAGTCCACGCGCGCGTCGAGGCGCCGGAGTGTGCGCGTGAGGATCGCCGTCGAGCAGACGCCGTCCACGTCGTAGTCGCCGTGGATGGTGATGCGGCTGCCGCGGGCGACGTGGTCCAGGATCGACGCGACGGCCGCATCGATGCCGGCGAACGCCTGCGGGTCGTGGAGCTCGGCCGCCGCCAGCCAGGCCTTCGCCTGCGCCGGCTCGGCCAGCCCCCGGCGCACGAGGATCTGCGCCAGCGGAAAGCTCACGCCCAGCTGCGCCTGCAGCGCGAACGCGCGATCGGTCGCGAAGGGTGCGATGTCCAGGCGAGCCTCCACGGGCCTCCAAAGCTACGCGCGCACGAGGACGGACCGGGCTACTCGCCGTCGCCCGGCGGGTCCGGCGCAACCGTGAGGACAGGGCCATCCGCCGCGCCGTCGGCGTCCGCGCCGCCGTCAGCCTCGGTGCCTCCGTCCGCCTCAGCGCCGCCACCAACGTCGTCGTTTGCCTCGGCGCCGCCGTCAGCCTCGGCGCCGCCGTCCGCCTCGGCGCCGCCGTCCGCCTCGGCGCCGCCGTCAGCCTCAGCGCCGCCGTCAGCCTCACTGCCGCCGTCGGCGTCCTCTGCGGCACCCGACGCGGCGTCGTCCGCAGGCGCCGCGTCGGCCCCGCCCGCGACGGCGGCGGCCGACTCGGCCTCGATGTCGTCGGAGCCGCCGAGCTCCTCCGAGCCACCCTCCGGCTGGCCGGGCAGCACTCCACCCGCGCGGGCCTCGCCCGCCTTCAGCAGGCGGTCACGCAGATCGGCGGTCTCCTCGGGCGTCGGGTCCCAGGTGGAGACGTCGGGCAGGTCCTTCAGCGAGGCCAGCCCGAACAGCTTCAGGAACAGCGGTGTGGTGCGGTACAGCGCAGCGCCGAAAGGCGAGCGGCCCGCTTCCTCGATGAGGCCCCGCTCCAGCAGCGTCGCGGAGGCGCTGTCGGCGGACACGCCGCGGATGCGGGTGATCTCCGGGCGGGACACCGGCTGCAGGTAGGCGACGATCGAGAGCGTCTCGGCCTGGGCCGGCGTGAGCGGCGGGGTGCGCGGCTTGGCCAGCAGGCGGCGGGCGGCCTCCTCGGTCTCCGGGGCGGACGCCAGCGTCAGGCCGCCCGCGACCTCCTTGAGCTCCAGCCCGCGCTGCCCCGGGGCGAACGCGGTGCGCAGCTCCTCCAGCGCGGCGTCGAGCTCCTCGCCGTCACATGCGCAGGCCTCCATGAGGTCCTGGCCCGCCACCGGCTCCGGCGACAGGAAGAGCAGTGCCTCGATCGTGCGAGCCAGCTCAGAGGGCATGCGTCACCTCGGCGGCCGCGACGACAAGCCGTTGCCCGGTACCCGAGCCGTCAGGCGAGGGATGCCGCGAGGTCATGAGGCAAAGGCGTGCTGCGACTCGCCGGCGCCCTGGGACACGGAGCGGACGGTGATCTCACCGAAGGCCTCGTCCTGGTCCCACGTCGCCTCGCCCTGCTTGTACAGCTCCAGCAACGCGAACAGCGTCACGGCCACGGTCATGCGGTCGGCGTTGCGCACCGCGTCGTCGAACTTGACGATGCCCGAGCGCAGCAGCGTCCGCAGGTGCGACAGGCGCTCGGCGACGGACACCCGCGGCAGCGCGAGGTGATCGAGCTTGATGCGCTCCGGCATGCGCAGCAGGCCGCCGACGGCCTTGCCCAGCGTCGTGGGGTCGTAGACGCCCTCGGCCAGGTCGGTGTAGACGACCGCGCGCAGGAACGCCGGGCGCGGGGCCGCGCGGTAGCGATAGCCGTGCTCGGCCGCCAGACGCTCGCGCAGGTGGTCGGCGGCGTGGCGGTAGCGCTTGGCCTCCAGCAGGCGGGCCAGGAGCTCCTCGGCCGCCTCGCCGGGCGCGAGGTCCTCGAAGAGGTCCTCCTCCTCGCGCGGCAACAGCAGCCGGGACTTCAGCTCCAGCAGCGCGGCGATGAGCACGAGGAACTCGGTGGCGACGTCGAGGTCCAGATCACCGCGCGCCTCGAGGATGTCCAGGTACGTGAGGACGACGTCCGCCAGCTCGACCTCGAGCAGGTCGACCTCCTCCTTCAGGATGAGGGTGAGGAGAAGGTCAAAGGGCCCGGAGAAGACCTCCAGGTCGAGCTCGAGCTCGGCAACGTCCACGGCGCAGACCGTAGCCTGTGTCCCGGATGCCCCGTCGTGCCCTTGGAGCCCTGTTTCTCGCTATTTGCGTGGCCGGTTGCGGCAGCGCGGCCGAGAAGAATCCCGCAACGTCCAGCGAAAACTCGCCGGCCGTCGCGACGACCGCCGCAAAACCGGCAAGACCGCACACAGCGAAGAAGCGGGACATCGCCGGCAAGGGCGTCGGCGTCGAGGACTTCGCGGCCGTGGAGCGCCTCGTCCCGCACGGGCTACCCGTCTACTGCGGCGGCCACAAGGGCAACATGGTCGCCCTGACCTTCGACGACGGTCCGGGCCCGTACACGCACTACGTCCTCGACCGGTTGCGGCAGAACAAGGCCCGCGCGACGTTCTTCCTGAGCACGAAGACCTTCGACCTCGGATTCAAGGGCTGGGTCAAGAAGGAGCTCGTGTACGGGACCGTGGCCGACCACACGGTCAACCACCTGCTGCTCACGAGCCTCGGCGAGGCGGACATGCACTCCGAGATCGCCGACGCGCAGGACCGCATCGCCAAGGAGGCCGGCTTTCCGGTCAGCCTGTTCCGCAGCCCCTACGGCGCGACGAACGACCGCATCCAGGCGTACGTGAAGTCACGGCGGATGCTGCAGATCCTCTGGACGATCGACAGCCTCGACAGCCAGGGCGCCAACTACCTCGGCATCCAGAAGAACGTCATCAGCCAGTTGCGCCCGGGCGTGATCGTGCTGATGCATGACAACCGCGGCCAGGCGGTCCGGGCGCTGCGCCCGATCCTCCACGCGATCCGCGACAAGGGCCTGAAGGCCGTGACCGTTCCCGAGCTGCTCAACCACAACCCGCCGTCGCTGGCCCAGCTGAAGGCCGGCCCCCGGGGCTGCTGACCTAAGTGACGGGCCCGACGCCCATGGCGGCGCGCACGTCGCGCACCACCGGCGCGGCCAGCGCGCTCGCCGCTGCGGCGCCCTTCGCGAGGATCTCCTCCAGGGCCGCCTCGTCACCGCGGATCTCGGCGTAGCGCTCCTGCACGGGCGCCAGCAGGTCGATCACGGCGGCCGCGGCGCTGAGCTTCAGGTCCCCGTAGCCGCGCGCATCGGCCATCGACGCCACCGCGTCCTCGATCGAGGTGCCGCGGGCGGCCGCGAGGATCTCCAGCAGGTTGGAGACGCCGGGCTTGGCCGCGCGGTCGTGGACGATGCTCCACGGGTCGTCGGAATCGGTGACGGCGCGCTTGAACTTCTTCTCGATCGTCTTCGCGTCGTCGAGGACGAAGACGGTGCCGTCGGGCGACTGCGACGTGGTCGACATCTTCGCCGCGGGGTCCTGCAGGTCCATGATCCGCTTGCCGACCTCGGGGGTCCGCTGCGTCGGGACGACGAGGATCTCCTGGCCGTCGCCGAAGCGGCGGTTGAAGCCGTCGGCGACGTCGCGCATCAGCTCGAGGTGCTCGGTCTGGTCCTCGCCCACGGGCACCTCGCGCGCCCGGTAGGCCAGCACGTCGGCAGCCATCAGCACCGGGTAGAAGAGCAGGCCGGCGGAGACGATCTCGCGCGCCTTGGTCGACTTGTCGCGGAACTGGTGCATGCGGTCCAGGCGACCGAGCGGCGTGACGCCGGACAGCATCCAGGTCAGCTCGGAGTGCTCGCGCACGTCGCTCTGGCGGAACAGCAGCGACCGGTCTGGGTCCAGGCCGGCGGCGATGAGGATCGCGAGCGTGTCGTAGACGCGCTCGCGCAGCTCCTTGGGGTCGTACATGACCGTGAGGGCGTGCAGATCGACGATGCAGTAGATCGACTCGTTGCCGCTGGCCGCCGCCCGCTCCTGCCCGGAGACGTACTGCATGATCGCCCCGATGTAGTTGCCGAGGTGCTTGCGACCCGTCGGCTGGATCCCACTGAAGATGCGCATGAACTCCGGCCCCACGCTACCGTTTTGGTGTGCCCACCCGCCGCCTGCGCCACGGACGCGCGCCGGCGATGATCGCCCTGCTGTCGGCGCTCGCCCCCGCCTCCGCGTCCGCCGCCTACGCCCCCCAACTCTCGGTCCACCTCGACCAGGCCTCGCCCGGCGCGCGCTCGCGCATCGTCACCAACGTCACCCAGGCCGCCGGCGAGACGGCCAACAGGACTGTCGTCGTCTCCATCCCCAAGGGCTTCAGCGTCCCGGTCAGCACCATCAACAGCCTCCCGGCCTGCACGTCTGAGCAGGCGGCCGACCGGGCCTGCCCGGACTCCACCCGCGTCGGCAGCGCCGAGGCGGTCGCGCCGGTGCTCGGGCTGCCGGTGAAGCTCAGCGGCAGCGTCAACTGGGGCGGCCCGTCGGGCAACGGCCAGTTCGCGATCCTCGTGTTCCTCGACAACGACGGCGCCGGCCAGCACATCACGCAGAAGGGCATCCTGTCGATCAACGCCGGCGGCGGGTTCGACACGACGTTCGACAACCTCCCGTCGACCGCCACCACGTCGTTCAGCCTGTTCTTCGACGGCGGTGACCGGGCGCTGGTCGTCAACCCCGTCAGCTGCGGCGACTTCCCCTTCCAGGCCAACTTCACCAGCCAGTCCGGAGAGCGCGCGCAGTCCACGGCCCCGGTGAGCATCAGCGGCTGCCCGCCGCAGGCCGTCAGCCTCGACCGCGTCCGGCTCACGACCACCCAGGCGAGCTTCCGCCTGGGGGCCGCGGCCACGGTCCGCGTCCTCGTCAAGGGCCCGGGCAGCAAGGTCCAGCTCGACAGGCGGCTGGCGCTGCAGGGCGGCACCAACCGCGTGCGGCTCAAGCACCGGCTGCGCAAGGGCTCCTACCGCCTCTCGGTCACCGCGATGGTGGACGGGGCCAAGCCCCGCACGCGCAAGGCGACCCTGCGCGTCAGACGCTGACCGGCGCCTCAAGCCCGGAGGGGCACGGCCGATCACCGGACAGACCGGCGCCACGGATGGGCGCTGCAGCGTTTTTCACGGAGGATCAGCAATGTCCGACTTCGCCGTACCGGCCCGAGCCCTCCTCGTCGAGGACGATCCGGGCGATGCCCGACTCGTCCAGGAATGGCTGTCTGAAGCAGACAGCCCGTTCGACGTCGTCCACGCCAGCCGCGTCTCCGACGCGCTGCGTGCCCTGCAGGAGGACCGCTTCAGCGTCGTCGTCGTCGACCTCGGCCTGCCCGACGCGGACGGCCTGGAGGCCCTCGACGCGCTGCGCATCCTGGCCGGCGACACCCCGCTGGTCGTCCACTCCGGCTCCGCCCAGGACCCCGAAATGGCCCGCAGCGCCCGCCGTCACGGCGCCTGCGACGTCCTGGTCAAGGGCGAGACCGACCCTGAAGCCCTGGCCGCGGCGCTGCACACCGTCGTCGGCAGCGCCACGTTCGTCGAGGCGGTGCGCGACGCGATGCGGCGCGCCCGCGAGCACACGACCGACGTGGCCGTCTGCCAGGTCGCCGTCCCCGGCTGGTCGGCCCTGGTCAACGGCCGCAAGGAGGGTGACGCCGAGACGCTGCAGCACGCCGTCCACGAGCGCCTGTCCGGCCGGCTGGGGCCGGAGGACGGCCTGTTCGCCCTGGGCGGCGGCAAGTGGGGCGTCCTGGCCGAGGGCGTCGCCGACCGCGCAGCGGCGCGGGCCGTCGCCGACGAGTTGGCCCGGGGGCTGGAGCGCCCGGTCTCCCTGGGCGGCAAGCCCGTCCACCTGCGTGCCCTGACCGGCTGGGCGTTCGCCCCGGCCGAGGCCAGCACCGCCGACCAGGCGCTCGCGCGCAGCACCCCGGACGCCGGCGACGTGGACCTGCGCCCGCGCCGGATGGACGCCGGTGACGTCGTCAGCGCCGTCCGCGAGTCCGTGCCCGCCGACCCGCTGGCCGAGCGCCGGGGCTTCGCGCGCCGCCTGCGCCGCGCGATCGCGACGGACGAACTCGTCCTGCACTACCAGCCGCTGGTGCGCGTCGGCGACGACCGCATCCCCGTCGTCGAGGCGCTCGTGCGCTGGCACGACCCGGACCGCGGCCTGCTGCCGCCGTCGGAGTTCATCCCGCTGGCCGAGGAGACCGGGGTCATCGAGGAGATCGGTGCCTGGGCGCTGGCCGAGGCCTGCCGGCAGCTGCGCCGCTGGGACGACCGGGGTCTCCCCCGTGTTCGCGTCGCCGTGAACCTGTCGGCCCGCGAGCTCTGCTCGGCGGCGCTGCCGGCACGTGTGGCCGACGCCCTGGCCGAGTCGCGCCTGACGCCGGACCGCCTCGAGCTCGAGCTCACCGAGTCGATGTTCGCCGACCCCGAGGCCACCGCGCACATGCTGCGCCGGCTGCGGGCGATGGGCGTCCGCGTCGCGATCGACGACTTCGGCACCGGCTACTCGTCCCTCGGATACCTGACCCGCTTCGCCGTGGACGTCATCAAGGTCGACGGCTCCTTCGTGCGCCGCGCCGCCGGCGACGGTGACGCCGCCGAGGTCGTGCGGGCCATCGTCGGCATCGCCCACCAGCTCGGCCTGGAGGTCGTCGCCGAGGGCGTGGAGACGCTCGAGCAGCTGGACTTCGTCCGTGGTGAGGGCGTCGACCTGGTCCAGGGCTGGCTCTTCTCGGAGGCGAAGGCGGGCGAGGAGTGCGGCGAGTGGCTGGAGTGGGCGCGCAACCGCGCCGACGACCGGGATGCCGAGGAGCTCGAGGAGCGCGCCACCCGTGCGGCGCTGCCCCTCGGTGAGCGCGTGGCGCGTGGCGCGTCCGTGCTCGCCGGGGGCATCCTCGGCGCCTGTCTCGCGGTGCCGTACCTGACCGTCCCGGCCAGCGAGTGCCCGCCCAACGGCGAGGGCCGCGGCATGTGCGTCCTGCAGAAGGGCTGGAGCCCGGCGCTGACGCTGCTGTTCTTCGGCATGCTCGCCGGCCTGGCGCTGTTCATGGCCGTGCGCGCCACCCCCGACGTGGTGCGGCGCCTGCGCGACCCGGAGTGGCGGCTGGCCCGCAAGGCGGAGTCGCCGAAGGTCACCGACGACGCCGACCCGCTGCTGCTGGCCGCCGCGTGGGGCGCCTCGCGCTCCTAGCACCATCGTCCGGGAGTTGTGAGCGTCAGCGAACAACTCCCAATGGGTCGACGAAGTCGACCCACAAAGACCGACGGCGCGGTCCCCTTTCAGGAACCGCGCCGCTCATGGGTCTCCCGCGTCCCCCCAGACGCGAAGGTGTTGACCGACTAGCTCGTCGGGACCGTGCCCCCGCAGATGTTCAGCGCGTCGCCGAAGATCGGCAGGTTGAACGCGTTGAGCTGACCGAGTGAGGTCTGGATCTGCAGCTCCTTGGCGCCACCGCAGTCCAGCGACTGCTGGGCCTGCGTGTCCACGGACTGGTTGGTCCCGCAGAGGAAGCTGGTCCTGGCACCGGGGATCCAGGCGATCCGCTTGAACGCGCGGGCCGGGTTGCTGTCGGTGCCCATCACCATCTTCGGCACGCTCGGCGGCACCCGCACGTCGTTCATGACGAACGGGTACTTCTGCGAGTCGATGTACAGGTAGATGCGCGGGACGTTGCCGGCCGTGATCGACACGATCGGCTTGTAGGGGAAGTTCGTCCCCGAGTCGGCGAAGTCCAGCGACAGGTTGTGGAAACGCAGGTTGTTGATGACCACCGGGCCCGTCGACAGGGCGATATTGGCGTTCATCGTGACCATGTTGGCGATGCTGCGGTTGGCCGCGCTGTTGGGACCATCGTTGAACACCGAGGTGTTCTGATCGTCGAAGTACAGCGAGGTCTGCGGGTTGTAGGGACGGAATCCGGCCGGCGACTTGCCCGTCGGGAAGTTGCCCGGCACCTGCGGCTTGGCCGTGCAGCTGCTGCTCGGCTGCCAGGTGCTGAACGCCGTCGTGGCGTGCGCGCTGTCGGTGCGGATGCAGTTGCCGTCGGTGGCCAGGCACGCCTTCATGATCTGCGGCACCTTCGTCAGCGAGAAGCTCGCCGAGGGGATCGTCCCCAGGTTCTGCAGGCTCAGCGTCAGCGACGCCATCGTCTGGTTGGCGTTGCCGGGCGAGACCGGGGTGCCGACCGCGCCGTTGCGCAGGTTCAGCTGCGTCGGCTGGCCGGGCGTCAGGTCCACGCCGATCTCGGTGTGGGCCGTCGGCTTGTTCATCAGGCCGGTGATGATCGAGTCCGGCTGGGCCACCCCGTTGACCGGGTCCTGGGGCAGCTTGGCGTCGATGTTGATCGGCTTGGTCGTGCTCTGGTTCTGGTCGATCGAGAGGTTGACCGGGTCCAGGTTCATCGACAGGCCCTTGACGCCCGTCAGCTTGACGCCGACGCCGAAGTTGGCCTCGTTGCCGTAGTAGATGAACTGGTCGGTGCTGCCACCGGAGAGCATGCCCGCGCTGGTGAGCGTGACGCCACCGGCCGCCAGGCGCAGCTCGTCGATCTGCTGGCCCGGGTCGACCGCGAGCGTCGCCAACGGCTGGTTGGGCACGACCTCGGTGTCGGGCAGCGTCAGGCTGAACGTCTTCGGGACGCCGCGGATGTCCGCACCGACGCCCTCGGCGCCGGGCAGGAGCTCCAGGCCGTCGGCGTTGATCGTCAGCTGCGACACGTTGCTGGTCGACTGCATCGACAGCTTGGAGCCGCCCGACAGGAACTGGCCCGGGTTGGCCGGGTCCGGCACGGTGGAGGGCAGGTCGCTGATGCCGACGGTCAGCTCGGTGGGCAGGTTGATGACGCCCAGGGTCGCGTGGATCGGGTCGGTGCCCGGTGCGGCATCAGCTGCCGGGGCGAGCTTGATGTCCGCGTTGAACGGGCGCGAGATGCCGCCCACCTTCGTGTGCAGCGCGATCGGGTCGAGGGTCACCTCGACCAGCTGCAGGCTGTAGATGCGCGCCGCCAGGCGGAAGTGCCCATCGGTGTCGTCCAGGAAGGCACCGTCACCCGTCGCCGGACCGGGCACGCTCGGGAACGACGAGGCCGCGTCCTTGGCGAACAGCTCGACCTTGTCGATCTGGCCCCCACCGGCGTTCAGCGACAGCTTGCCCGAGTCGGGAGCCACACCGATCGCCGCCGAGGCCGGCAGGCCCTGCAGGTCGACCTTGAACTGGTTGGCGTCGCCGATCAGCGGCGTGTCGGAGGTCACGTCGGCGGTCAGCTGACCGATCGTCGCGTTGCCCGAGTAGCTGATCGTGCCCGGATCGATGGCCGGGCCGCTGTCCTGCGGCACCGCCGTGTCGCCGAGGTTGGCCACCAGGTTGAACTGGCTGGGCAGGTTGAGGATCGCGACGTCGCCGCCGAAGGCCGACGTCTCGATGTGGGCGCGGAACGGGCCGCCCGCCGTCCTGGTCGTCAGGTTCAGCGCGTCGCCGAAGTCCGCGACCAGCGACTGCAGCTGGTTGATGCGGGCGCCGATGGCGTAGTCGCCGTTGCTGCCGTTGGTCTCGTCGGCGTCGTCATCCTTGTCGATGAAGATCACGCCCTGGTCGCCCGTGGCCGGCATCTGCTTGCCGGTGGCGGACTTCCAGGCGGCCACCTCGACCGAGGTGATCGTGACCGGGTTGCCGTCGGCATCGGTGGCGATCAGCGAGGCACCGGTGTTGGTGACGGCCGGGTCGTCGGACTGCGCGATGCCGAGCGTGACGCTCTGCGGCAGGCCGTGGATGTCGACGTCGAGGTTGTCGGCGCGCCCGAAGATCGCCTCGTTGGACGTGGCGGCCAGGTGCAGGCGGTTGATCGCCGCGGAGCCGTTGAACGACACCTGGCCGTCGCCGAGGTTGGCCTCGACACGGGCGCTCGGCGGCAGCTGGTCGATCGTGCCGACAGCGCTGAACGCGTCGGAGGCGATGTCCAGGTCAAACAGGCCGCCGGCGGTCTGGGCGTCGAGCAGGATGCTGCCGCTCTCGACCTCGGGGGTCGCCGGGTCGTCGCCGCCCAAGCCCTGCAGGCCGGCCGTCAGGTGCTGCAGGCCCAGGATCTTGGCCGACAGGTTGAACTCCCGCGGGTCGCTGGTGGGCGTGATGTCGCGGAAGGTCAGGCCCTGGGTCGCGCGGTAGTCCGCGGCCGGGTCGCTGGAGGCCAGGAAGGACAGCTCCCCGATGGCGCCACCGGTGGTGGACACATCGGCCGCGCCGTTCTCCTGGTCGAACCCGACGTCGATGACCGGCGGGACGTTGAGGATCTTCGCCTTCAGGACGCGAGCGGCGCCGAACAGCGGGGCCGACGCCGGGGCGGTCGCGTTGAACGTGATCGAGTCCAGGCCGACCGGGTTGTCGTTCTGGTCCTTGCCGGTGTAGCCGACGTGGCCGTTGGCGAGGTCGAAGTTCAGCCCCGTCTTGGCCGGCAGCTTGTCGATCCTCGCCATGGCGGTGATGCCCTCGGCGTCGAGGTCGACGGTGAACGGCGTGCTGCGCAGGTTGGCGTTGAGGCCGACCGAGTCACCGGCCAGCGAGAACGTCAGCGAGCGGAGGTCCAGCAGGCGCGCGGCCAGCAGGAAGTCTCCGGTCGTGTCGTGGTAGACGGCACCCTGCTCGCCGTCCGGGATGACCGACGGGAAGGGCTGCGGCGCCGGGTCCGAGGAGGCCAGGAGCTCGATGCTCTCGATCGGGTCCGGGGTGTTGTTGACGATGCCGCCACCCGCACCGCTGGCGGCCAGGTTCAGCGAGATGCTCTGGACGAGGTGCTTGATCGCCAGGCTGAAGCGACGGGCGTTCGCGAAGAACGGCTCGGGGCTGCTGACCGCCAGGTAGACGTCCTCGATCGCGTCGGAGCCGGTGTAGCTGAGCTCGCCGGAGTCCGGGTTGAGGCCCATCTGCACCGAGTCGGGCAGGTCGTGCAGGAAGCCGGTCGCATCGAGGTCGTCCGTGTCGACGTCGATGTCGAACGGGCCGCCCGCGGTCTTCAGCGTCAGGTCGATGTTGTCGCTGAGCGAGACGTTGACCAGCTTGAGCTGGTTGATCCGCGCCGCCAGCAGGAACTGGCTCGCCGTGTCGTGGTAGACGGCGCCCATGCCGGCGGGCAGGACGTCGGCCGGGTTGACGGGCGAGTCGGACGCGACCACCTGCAGCGAGCCGATCGGGTTGTCGTGCGCGTCGAGGCGCACGCCCGCGGCGTCCTGGGCGATGTCGAGGTCCATGTCACCGGGGATGTCGGTGATGTCCGCGACGATGTTCTTCGCGCGGCCGAACACCTCGGTGGCCGACGCGAGGTCGACGTGGATGGAGTCGATCGCCTGCAGGTTGTCGTCCGCGTCACGGCCGCTGACCGTGAGCTTGCCGGCGTCGAGGTCGACGAGCGCGTCCAGCTTGGCCGGCAGCTCGTCGATGACCGCGTTGCCCGTCAGGTCGTCGGTCCGCGCGTGCAGCGTGAACCTGCCGCCGGCGGTGATCGCGTTGATGTGGACGTTGTCGGAGATGTCCGCGCCGAGATGCTTGAGCTTCAGCAGGCGGGCCGCCAACAGGAAGTCACCGTTGGTGAGGTCGGTGAAGCTCGCGCCCTGCTCGCCGGCCGGCGGCAGGTCCGTGGCCGGATCGGTGATCGCCGCGTTCTTGGCGACGACCTCGATGGAATCGATCGGGTCGCTGGCGGTGAGGTCCACCCCGTTGTCGCCCTGCGCCAGGTTCAGCGTCAGGTTGGCCGGGATGCCCTTGATCTCGGCGTGGACGTCGGTCGCGCGGCCGAACAGCTGCGTGGCGCTGTGGGCGTCGACGAGGACCCGGTCGATGCCGGTGTCGTCGCCGTTGGCCTTCTTGCCCGACAGGGCGAACGTGCCGTTGTCGAGGTCGATCGTGCCGTTGAGCTTGGCGGGCAGGTCCTCGATGCGCGCGTCGGCCGTCAGGTCGTCGGTGTTGACGTGCGCCGAGAACGGGCCGCCGGCGGTCTCGATGCCGAGCCGGATCGGCGAGCTCGTGGTGAAGCGGGCCTTGCGCAGCTCCAGGACGCGGGCGCCGATGGCGTAGTCGCCGCCGGACAGGTCGGTGTAGCGGATGCCCTGCTCACCGCTGGCGGGCAGGTCGGCACCCGTGAGCGGACGGTTGGCCGCGGAGACCTCGATCGAGCCGATCGGGTCGTCCGTGGACACGCCCATGCCGTCGCCGTTCTCGGCGAAGTCGACGGTGAACGCCGCGGGGATGTCGCGGATGTCGGCGTGCACGAACGTCGCGCGGCCGAACAGCGGGCTGGTCGAGTGGGCGTTGAGGAAGATCCGGTCCAGCGGCGCCGAGTTGTTGACGGCCAACTGGCCCTCGTCGAGGTTCAGCGTGGCGCTGAGCTTCGCCGGGAGGTCCTCGATGCGGCCGGTCGCCACGAGATCGTCGGTGTCGACGGCCAGGCTGAACGGACCGCTCTCGGTCTCCGTGCTGATCCTGATCGGCGTGCCCGTGGAGACACGTGCCTTCTTGAGCTGGCGGACGCGGGCGCCGAGGACGTAGTCCGCACCGCTCCTGTCGGTGAAGATCACGCCCTGCTCGTTGGACGCCGGCAGGTCGGTGGTCGCGTCGAACGGGTGGTTGGCCGCGGCGACCTCGATCGAGCCGATCGGCTCGGTGCCGTCGAGGCCGATGCCCTCGCCGTTCTCGGCGAAGTCGATCGAGAAGGCGGCCGGGATCTGCTTGACGTCGGCGTGGACGTACTTGGCGCGCCCGAACAGCGCCGTGGTGCTGTGGGCGTCGACGAGGACGCGGTCCAGCGCCGAGGAGTTGTTGACGACGAGGCTGCCCGCATCGAGGTTGAGCGATGCGTTGAGCTGCGCCGGCAGGTCCTCGACGCGTGCGTGGGCGCTGAGGTCGTCGGTGGCGAACTCGACGTCGAACGGGCCGGACTCGGTCTTCGTCGCGATCGTGATCGGCATGCCCGTGTTGACGCGGGCCTTCTCGAACTCGCGGACGCGGGCGCCGATGACGAACGGCTGCGCGACCTTGTCGACGTACTTCACGCCCATCTCGTTGCCGGCCGGCAGCAGCGCGGCCGGATCGGTGATTGGGGCCGAGGACGCCGCCAGCTCGATGGACTGGATCGGCTTGTCGGCCGTCACGCCGACGCCCTCGCCGTTCTCGGCGAAGTCGACGTTGAACTGGGCGGGGATGCCGCGCACGTCACCGTGGAAGTGCTTGGCCCGGCCGAACAGCGCGGTGGCGCTGTCGGCGTCGATGAGGATGCGGTTCAGCGGCGCCGAGTTGTCAACGTTCAGCGCACCGCCGTCGAGGTCCAGCGACGCGGTCAGCGAGGACGGCAGGTCCTCGATGCGTGCATGGGCGTCGAGGTCGTCCGTGGCGAACTGGATGTCGAACGGGCCGGACTCGGTCTGCGTCGCCACGCGCAGCGGCATGCCCGTGTTGACCCGGGCCTTCTTGAACTGCCGCACACGCGCGCTGAGCACGAACGGCTCGGCGGCCTTGTCGACGTAGCGCGCGCCCATCTCGTTGCTCGCGGGCAGCAGGGCCTGCGGGTCGGTGATGGGATCGCTCGAGGCGACGACCTCGATGGAGCCGATGGCCTGGTCGGCGGTCACGCCGACGCCCTCGCCGTTCTGGGCGAAGTTCAGGCTGATGTTCTGCGGGATGTCGCGGATGTCGGCGTGGACGTGCTTGGCCCGGCCGAACAGCGCGTCGGTGCTGTCGGCGTCGGCCAGGATCTGGCCGATCGGCGCCGAGTTGGCAACGTCGAGGCTGCCGGCGTCGAGGTCGAGCGTCGCCGTGAGGACCGACGGCAGGTCGTGGACCTCGACCTTGGCCCGCAGCGGGTCGGTGTCGAGGTTGACGTAGAACGGGCCGCCCTCGACCTCGGTCCTCAGCTTGACCGGGGTGCCGGTGGACACACGTGCCGTCTTGAACTGGCGCACGCGCGCACCGATCACGAAGTCGCCGCCGGCGTGGTCGACGTAGGTGACGCCGGCGCGGTCGGCGGCCGGCAGGTCGGTCGCCGGGTCGATGGCGCGGCTCGCGGCGGCGATCTCGATGAGGCCGATCGGCTGGTCGGCGTTGACGCCCACCCCGTCGCCGTTCTCGGCGAAGTTCAGGTTGAGGTCGGCCGGGATGCCGGCGATGTGGCCGTTGACGAACCGCGCGCGGCCGAACAGGTCCTGCGTGGAGGCGACGTCGACGTCGACCGTGCCCACCGGAGCGTCGCTGTCGTCGGCGTTGCGGCCCTTGAAGGAGAACGTGCCGCCGCCGAGGTTGGCGTTGACCGTCGTCTTGGCGGGCAGGTCGGCGATGCGGGCGTTGGCCGTCAGCGTGTCGGTCGCGAGGTCCGCGGTGAACAGGCCGCCGGCGGTCTCGGCGTAGAGACCGATGGCGTCGCCGATGGAGGCGGCGATCTTCTTGAACCCGAGGATGCGCGCGGAGGCGACGTACTCGGCGCCCTGGTCGATGAAGTGGATCGCCTGGTTGCTGCCGGCCGGCTGGTCGGCGTCGAAGTCGATCGCGCGGTTGGCCGCCGCCAGGCGGATGCGGTCGATCGCCTGCGAGGCCTCGACGGTCACGCCGCCGTCGCTCGTGTCCAGCGACACGACCTCCGGGGACGGGATGCCGTCGATGCGCGCCTCCACGTGGTCGGCCGCGCCGAACAGCGGGCCGTTGAGCGCCCGGGCGCGGAGGTTGAGGTGCTCGATGCCGACGTTGTTGCCGCCGTCGTCCTTGCCGGTGAAGCTGACCGCGGTGTGATCGCCGGTCGTCAGGCCGATCGTCGTGTCGTGGGGCAGGTCGAGGACCTCGCCGTCGGCCTGGAGGTCGTCGGTCAGCGCCGAGAGGGTGAACGGGCCGCCCTGGGTGATCGCCTGCAGCTGCAGGTTCGGGACCGTGGCCAGGCCGATCTTCTTGAGCTTCAGGATGCGGGCCGCGATGAGGTAGTCACCGGCGGACTGGTCCTTGTAGACCACGCCCTGACCGGTGCCCGGGACGCTCTCCTCGGCGCCGTTGGACGCCAGCAGCTCGACCTTGTCGATCGGGTCGGGCGTGACCTCGACGCCGCCGTCCTCCGGATCGCCGGAGAAGGAGACCGTCGTGCGGGCCGGGATGCCCTCGATCGTGCCGCGGACCTTCGTCGCACGGCCGAACAGCGGCGTCGCCTGGTCGGCGGACAGCGCGATGGAGTCGATCCGGTCGCCGTGGCCGTCGTAGTCGAAGATGCCGTTGCTGAGGTCCAGCGACACGTCGAACCGGTGCGGCAGGCGGTCGATCCGCGCCTCGATGCGACGGTCGGGGTCGACCGCCAGGACGCGGAACTTGGTGGCCTGGATCGTGGCGCTGATGCGCGGCACGTCGCCGAGGCTGAACGTCGCGTCCTCGATGCCCGGGATCTGGATGGCCGTGGAGCGGAAGCCCGACGCGTCGGACTTCAGGTACGCGTAGGCGTCGTCGGTGAGGAACTCCGGCTCGCCGTTGGCGATGCCGATCTTCGCCAGGCCGAGCGGGCCGCCCGTGGTGTGGACCTCGCCGCCCTCGCCGTCCTGCGAGAACGCCAGGCCGGTCGGGACACCGGTCAGGTCGAGGATCGCCTTCTGCTCCAGCGTGCTGCCGTGGAGCTGCTCGAAGCCGGCCGTCAGGCGCGCCACCGGGGCGCTGGCGTTGTAGACCGCGCTGAGCGCGCCGCTGGTGTTGGCCGTGAGGTTCAACGCCGTGGGCAGGTCGACGAACTCCGCGTGGAACTTCGTCTGGTCGGCGCCGTCGACGATGCGGCCGGTCAGCTGGGCCGGGCCGGTGCGGTCGTTGGTGGTCGAGACGCTGACGGCCTGGCCGACGTTGGCCGTGATGGTCGCGGCGTTCGGCGAGGCGTCGTAGTGCAGGCGCAGCTCGGCCGGGTTGACGCGCGCCTCGGGCGTGCCGTCGAAGGCGCTGGCGAGGAGGGCGATCTTCTCGCCGCGGTCGGTCTGGGCCAGCGAGGCGGTGACCGTCGGGCTCGGGTTGAGGATCGTGTCCAGCGGCGTGGACAGGACGAAGCGGCCGGGCGCGCGGTCGTCGCGGGCGTCGTAGCCGACCGCAAGCTCGCGGCGGCCCAGCAGCGAGCCGGTCGTGTCGGAGATGACGGCCTCGATGGAGACCGGCTCCTGCGCGGCCTCGCCGGCGACGCGCTCGACGGTGAGGCCGATCGAGTTCAGCCCGGTGAAGGTGAGGGTGCCGATGAAGTCGGGGGTCGCGTCCTCATCGACGTCGAGCAGCGTCGGCACGCCGAGCTGCGCGGTGAAGGAGCGGGTGATCATCGACCCGTCGGCCTTCTTGAACTGCGTGAAGAACTTGTAGTCCAGGATCGACGCGTTGCAGGCCAGGGAGGTGAGGCCGGCGACGACCGGGCTCTCGTTGAGGAGCTCCTGCACCTCGCCGAGCGGCTTGCACGTCACGCCCTGGAGCACGTTGCCCAGGCCGGCGGTGCCGCCGAGCAGCTGCCCGATCGGCGTGATCGGGTCGTAGTCGGACGGGATGACGTTGAGCTGCTGGGTCGTCCCCTCGTTGACGACCGTGCCGACGACGCTGCTCGTCGTGCCGGAGACCAGCGTGGTCGCCCCCGCGACCGTGCTGCCCGCCGCGGCGGTGATCGGCTCGATGATCGACGTGGCCGTGTTGGCGCCGGCGGTCGCAGTGGCGAGGACCGGCTGCGTCACCGGCTGCGCGGTGGTGGTGACGTTGGACGCAGCGTTGCCGACCGTGGTCTGCGCGCCCGTCGTCGCGGTGGTGATGACGTTGCTGACGTTCCCACTGCCCGCGGCGCCGACGGTGGACGTGACGGTCGTCGTGGTGTTGCCCACTGCAGTCGTCGCCGTGTGCACGACGCTGCTGAGCAGACCGGCCTGCGCCGGCGATGCCCCCACCAAACCCGTTGCGACCAGCGCGGCCGTCAGCCACGCGTGGCGCTTCCCCTTGGTCGTCACGACCTGTGCCTCCCTGAACCGAATGAACCCCTGTTGCGATCAGAGTCCCCCCGGACTCACACAACAGACCGCGTACAAATATCCGGATGAACAGTCGGATGTCAAGGAGTTCTTGGACGTCCGTACAGGTTCTTCACGCCCATCCGGTCGTCAGCGAACACATCGGGGCCCTCCCCGACGTGCTCGCGCAGGTTCAGAGCGCTTGACGGATGCGCGGCGTCTTCGCCGCGCCGGCCTCGTCCAGACGCCGGACGGGCGTCGTGTACGGGGCGTTCTGGGCGATGCTCGGGTCCTCGGCGCCCTCGGCCAGGATGGCCTTGATGGCGTCGGCGAACGCGTCGAGCGTCTCCTTCGTCTCGGTCTCGGTGGGCTCGATCATGAGCGCCTCGTCGACGAGCAGCGGGAAGTAGACGGTCGGCGGGTGGAAGCCGTGGTCCAGCAACCGCTTGGCGAGGTCGAGGACCCTGAGGTCGACGTTCTTCTTCATCGGCCCGCCGGACAGCACGAACTCGTGCAGGCACAGATCGCCGTAGGCCAGGGGCAGGTGCTCCCCGACCCCATCCTCCTTCAGCTTGGCCAGGAGGTAGTTGGCGTTCAGGACGGCGACCTCCGAGGCGTCCTTGAGGCCCTCGGCGCCGAGGCTGCAGATGTAGGCGTAGGAGCGCACGAAGCAGCCGTAGTTGCCCTGGAACCCGCGGAGGCGGCCGATGCTCTTGGAGCCCGGCCCCTCGGTCGGGTTGTCGTCCAGGGTGAACGAGCCGTCGTCCTGCCTGCTGATCACCGGCACCGTGACGTAGGGCGCGATGCGGTCGGAGACCGCGATCGGGCCGCTGCCCGGGCCACCGCCGCCGTGCGGCTGCGTGAAGCTCTTGTGCAGGTTGAAGTGGACGATGTCGAAGCCCATATCGCCGGGGCGCGAGACGCCCATGACGGCGTTGAGGTTGGCCCCGTCGTAGTACAGCGTGGCCCCGACGCCGTGGACGATCTCGGCGATCTCGGCGATGTTCGGGTCGAACAGCCCCAGCGTGTTGGGGTTGGTGAGCATCAGGCAGGCGACGTCGGTGTCGGCCTTCGCACGCAGATCCTCAAGGTCGACCCCACCTTGAGGGTTGGTCCCGACCTTGACGACCTCGAACCCGGCCATCGTCACCGTCGCGGGGTTGGTGCCGTGCGCCGTGTCGGGCGTCAGGACCTTGCGGCGGGTCTCACCACGGTCCTCGTGGTAGGCCCGCGTGACGAGCAGGCCGGCCAGCTCGCCGTGGCTGCCGGCGGACGGCTGCAGCGAGACGTGCGGCAGGCCGGAGACCTCCCCGAGCGCGCGCTCGAGGTTGTACATGAGCTCGAGGGCACCCTGGGCGCCCTCGGCGTCCTGCAGCGGGTGCAGGCGGGCGTGGCCCGGCAGCGCCGCGACGCGCTCGTGCAGGCGCGGGTTGTGCTTCATCGTGCAGGAGCCCAGCGGGTAGAAGCCGGAGTCCAGGTCGAAGTTGCGCTTGGAGACGCGCACGTAGTGGCGCACGAGCTCGGGCTCGGACACCTCGGGCAGCCGGGCCGGTTCGGCGCGCCGGAACGCGTCGGGCAGCAGGCCGTCGACCTGGGGCACGTCCAGCTCCGGGGCGTAGAACGCCCGGCGGCCGGGCGCCCCCTTCTCGAAGATCGTGGTCGCGTGGTCGTTCTGCAGCGGTGGGGTGACGGTCATGGTGCGCTCGCTGTGCGGCGTGTGGCCTTCGATGCCCGGGTCGGCGTGGAGCTGGTTGTCGGCGACGCTCATCAGGCGGGCACCTCGGCACCGGCTCGCTCGGCCGCGACGGCGGCGCCCAGCACCTCGGCCAGGCGGTCGATGTCGGCCTTGGAGCGCTGCTCGGTGATGGCCACCAGTAGGCCGCCCCTGTCCTCCTCGCGGCCCGTGAGCCGGAACAGGTCGACGCCCGGGTTGACGCCGTGCTCGGCGCAGCGGCGCTTGACCGCGGCGACATCGGCGTCGATGCGGACCGCGAACTCGCGGACGACCGGCTGCTCGTGGAGCTTCTCGACGCCCTCCAGGGCGGCCAGGGCCTCACGCGCGTAGTGGGTGCGCTGCAGCAACAGCTCGCCGAGCTCGACGATGCCCTGCTTGCCCAGCCACGACAGGTAGACGACGCCGCCCAGGGCGTTGAGCGCCTGCGCGGTGCAGATGTTCGACGTGGCCTTCTCGCGGCGGATGTGCTGCTCGCGCGTCTGCAGCGTCAGCACGAACCCGCGGCGGCCGTCGACGTCGGTGGTCTCCCCCGCGATGCGCCCGGGCATCTTGCGGATGAACGCCTCGCGGGCGGCGAAGAAGCCGAACGACGGGCCGCCGTAGTCGAGGCGGTTGCCCAGCGACTGGCCCTCGCCGACGGCGATGTCGACGCCGGTCTCACCGGGCGGGGCGAGGATGCCGAGCGTGATCGGGTCGACCTGCGCGACGACGATCGCGGGTGAGTCGGCGTGCGCGGCGTCCGACAGCGCGCTCGCGTCCTCCACGGCGCCTAGCACGTTGGGCTGCGCGAAGAACGCGGCCGATGTGTCGGCGTCGATCGCGGCGGCCCAGGCGTCCGCGTCGGTGACGCCGTCCTTCAGCGGCACCTCGACGACCTCGATGCCGTAGCCGTGCGCGTAGGTCCGCAGCGTCTCGATGCTGTGCGGGTGCAGGCCGGCGGAGACCACGAACTTTCCCTTGCCGTTCTGCAGCTTGGCGAGGTACCCCGCGGCAGCCACCGCGGACGGGCCCTCGTAGACGGACGCGTTGGAGACCGGCAGCCCGGTCAGCTCGCTGATGGCCGTCTGGTACTCGAACATCACCTGCAGCCCGCCCTGGCTGATCTCCGGCTGGTAGGGCGTGTAGGGCGTCAGGAACTCCGACCGCGACATGAGCATGTCGATGAGCGACGGCACGTAATGGTCGTACATGCCGGCCCCGAGGAACGTGAGCTCGTCCTCGGCGGACACGTTGGCCGCCGCAAGCTCGCGCAGGTGCGCGTAGACGTCCTGCTCGGGCAGGCCGGCCGGCAGATCCAGCGCGCGGCGCAGGCGCACCGCCTCCGGGATCTGGCGGTCGAAGATCTCGTCGATGCTCCCGACCCCGATCGCCGCGAGCATGTCGCGCAGATCGGCCTCGGTCGTCGTGGTGTAGCGGCTCACTTAGGAAAGGGTCCCTTGGTAGGTGGCGCTGTCCATCAGCGCGTCGGCTTCGCTGGGGTCGGAGAGCTTGATCTTCACCATCCAGCCCCCGCCGTACGGGTCGGTGTTGATGGCCTCCGGGTTGTCGCCGAGTGCCTCGTTGACCTCGACGATCTCGCCGCTGAGCGGCGCGATGACGTCGGAGACGGCCTTGACGGACTCGACCTCGGCGTAGGAGTCGTCCTTCTTGATCGTCGTACCTACGGCCGGCGGGTCGAAGAAGACCACTTCGCCGAGGGCGTCCTGGGCGTACCAGGTGATGCCCAGCGTGGCGGTGTCGCCGTCGATGCGCGCCCAGTCGTGCTCGGCGTGGTACTTCAGGTCCTCGGGGTAGTCGGCCATTTCCTCTAGTCCTCCCGCTTGTACAGCGGTTTGCTTGACACAACGGCGTCGCGGACCTTGCCGCGGACGTCGATCTGCAGCGCCGTTCCCACCTCGGCGCTGGCGGCCGGCACGTAGGCCATGCCGATGCCGACGTCGAGGCTCGGCGAGAGCGTGCCGCTCGTCACCTCGCCCCCGCCGACGACGGGGTTGCCCTGGCGGGCGATGCCCGGCCCAGTCAGCTTGAACGCGACGAGCTTCTCGCTGGGCCCCTCGGCGCGCTGCTGCGCGACGACGTCGGAGCCGATGAAGCCCGTCTCCTCCTTGCACGCCCACCCGAGGCCGGCGGCGATCGGGCCGCGCTCCTCCATCAGGTCGTTGCCGTAGAGGTGGTAGCAGACCTCCAGGCGGAGGGTGTCGCGCGCGGCCAGGCCGACCGGCGTCGCGCCACGCTTGAGCAGCTCGTCCCAGATCGCCGTGGCGGCGACCGGGTCGATGAGCAGCTCCACGCCGTCCTCGCCGGTGTAGCCCGTGCCGCAGACCAGGACGTCGTAGCCGAGGATCGTGCGCCGCTCGGCGTGGAAGCGGGCCGGCAGCGGCGCGTCGGAGATCGTCTGCACGATCTCGCGCGCGAGCGGCCCCTGCACGGCGAGCATCGCGAAGGCCGCAGCGCTGTCGGAGACCGTCACGTCGAAGCCCTCGGCCTGCGTACGGAACCAGGCCAGGTCCTTCTCGTGGTTGGACGCGTTGGTGACCGTCAGGTAGCGGTCGTTGCCCAGCCGGTAGGTGAAGAGGTCGTCGAGGACCCCGCCGTCCTCCCGGCAGAGGACGCTGTACTGCGCGCCGCCCACCTGGAGCTTGGACACGTCGTTGGAGAGGATCCGCTGCAGGAACTTCTCCGCCTCGGGGCCGAAGGTCTCGATCTCGCCCATGTGGGAGACGTCGAACACCCCGCAGGTCGAGCGCACCGCGAGGTGCTCCTCGCGGATGCCCGCGTACTGGACGGGCATCTCCCACCCGGCGAACGGGACGAGCTTCGCACCCGCCGCCACGTGGGCGTCATGGAGTGGCGTGCGCTTCAGCGCACTGTCGGATGGGGCGGCAGCCACAGGGCGCCACACTAGCAGCGACCCCGCTTGAAATCGGTTCAGAGCGACGTCGCGACCCAGCGCAGGTCGACCGCCGACCGCGCGCCCTGGTAGGCGTTGTCACCCGTGCCCGGCGGGAAGGTCACCTGGAAGGTGTAGACCCGTTGCTCGCCGCCTGCGTAGTTGCCCAGCGCGACGCTGTTGAGGTCCTTGAGCAGCCCGTTGTAGACCACGGTGGGCGCACCGGAGGACTTCTGCTCGGTGATCTTCACCTTCAGGCGTCCGCTGAGCACCCCGCCGCCCTCGCCGGGCACGTCGCTGCGGTTCTCGCCCTTCAACGTGAAGCTGCCGCCCAGCGTCCCGGTGGACCTGATCGTGACGGCGCCGCTGCGGACGTCGCCGGGGACCATCCGGTCGGCGGCGATCACCGCCTGGCCGGCCTTGGAGTTGGACTGGCCGAACAGGATGTTGCCGGTGCCCGGCAGGATCACCACGTCCAGCGCGATGATCGGGTCGTTCGCCGGGATGTTCGTGTTGTTGAGGTTGATCAGCCCGGTCTGGCCGGTGTTGATGCCGACCAGCCCGAGGACGTTGAGCCCCGCGGCCGTGGCCGTTCCGCCGACGGCGATGAGGAGCGCCAGCGCGGCGGCCACCGCAGTCGTCAGTCGTTTCGCGTTGCTCATCAGACGAGTCCTCCGCCGACGCCGTTCTGGCCGTTGTTGCCGCCGGTGCCGCCGGAGCCGCCGGTGCCCGCGTTGACGGTGTTGCCGGCCGGGACGTTGGCCGTCGAGCCGGAGCCGCGATAGATCGCGATGCCCGGACCGCCCGCGCCGCCGCCGCCACGACCGCCGGTACCACCGTTGCCGCCCTTGCCGCCGTTGCCGCCCGCGCCGACCTCACCGGTCGCCGTCGTGCCGCCGAGGCCGCCGTTGCCACCGGTGCCACCTGCCGCGCCGTTGCCGCCCGTGCCGCCCGTGCCGCCGGTGCCGGCCGACACCGTGGTCAGGTCCAGGCTCAGCGTCGAGCCGACGAGGAACACGCCGAAGGAGCCGCCTCCGGCGCCACCCCCGCCGCCACCGCCGCCACCACCCGCGCCGGAGCCGCCGGAGCCGCCGCCGTTGCCGGAGCCGTCGTTGCAGAAGAAGCAGCCCTGCCCGCCGCCGCCGCCGGCACCGCCACCGCCGCCGCCGGTGAAGCCGGTGCCGCCGTTGCCGGCCGTCGTGCCCTGGAACAGGCCGCTGCCGTCGATGCTGATGGCGTTCGAGCCGGTTGCCCCCGCGGTGCCGGTGCCACCGTTGGCGCCGCCGCCACCGTCGTTACCGCGCTTGCCCGGGTCGCCGCCACCGCCACCGGTGCCGAGCCCGCCACCGGACGCACCGCCATTGCCGCTGCTGCCGGTGCTGCCGCTGAGGCCTGCGTTGCTGCCCTCCGAGCCACCGCGGCCGCCGGCCCCGCCGGTGCCGCCCGGACCGGTCCGCGCCGCGCCGCCGGCGCCCGGGGTCGCGCCGTCGGCCGATCCGCCGCCGCCGTTGTTGCCGGCGTTGCCGTTGGCACCGGTCACGGTGCTGTTGGCCCCCGCCGCGCCGGTCGTGCCGTTGCCGGCGCTGATGGTGCTGCGCGACACCGTGACGTTCGAGCCGCCGATGGCGCGCAGGCCGTAGGCGGTGCGGTTGCCGTCGGCCGAGCCGGTGAGGCTCAGCGACTGGAGCATCACCCCGGTGGCGCCGTTGGCCAGGGCGGCCTGCGGGGAGCCCGTCACCGAGGTCGCGCCGGAGGTCCCCCGCAGCTTGAAGTTGGGGCTGTAGCCCCCGTAGGTCTGCGTGTTGCTCTGCAGTTGGATGCCGTTGCCCTCGCCGAAGCTGCCGGCGGTCACGAGGATCACCTGACGGCTGCCACGGCTGCTCAGCGCGCTGTTGATCGTGCGCTTCGGCGCGGCCGGCGTGGTGCCGGCGTTGGCGTCGTTGCCGCCGGCGGACACGAACATCTGCTGCGTGACGATGCCGTCGGCGTCGTCGCAGTTGGTGTCGCTGCCGTTGAGGTCGATCGGATCGGGGGCACCCGGGTGGACCGAGCCGTTGTTGGGCTGGCAGTCGGTCGCGTTGGGCTCGCCGTCCCCGTCGATGTCGGGGTCGCAGGTATCGCCGACGCCGTCGCCGTCGGTGTCGGCCTGGCCCGGGTTGGCCTGGTTGGGGCAGTTGTCGGTGCCGTTCGCCGCGCCGTCGCCGTCCACATCGGGATCACACGCGTCGCCGAGGCCGTCGCCGTCCTGGTCGGCCTGGCCGGCGTTGGCCACGTCCGGGCAGTTGTCAGCGCCGTTGGCGTGACCGTCGCCGTCGAGGTCGGGATCGCACGCGTCGCCGACGCCGTCGGTGTCGGTGTCCGCTTGGCCGGGGTTGGCCACGTCGGGGCAGTTGTCGGCGCCATTGGCGTGACCGTCACCGTCGACGTCCGGGTCGCACGCGTCGCCGACGCCGTCGCCGTCGGTGTCGGCCTGCCCCGGGTTGGCCTGACTCGGGCAGTTGTCGGCGCCGTTCGCCGCGCCGTCGCCGTCCACGTCGGGATCACACGCATCACCCACGCCGTCGCCGTCGGTGTCGGCCTGGCCGGCGTTGGCCACGTCGGGGCAGTTGTCGGCGCTGTTGGCCGCACCATCTCCGTCGAGGTCGGGGTCGCAGGCGTCGCCGATGGCGTCGCCGTCGGTGTCGACCTGGGACGGGTTGGCCACCGTCGCGCAGTTGTCGGTCTCGTTGGCCTGGCCGTCGCCGTCGACGTCCGGGTCGCACGCGTCGCCGACGCCGTCGCCGTCCTGGTCGGCCTGACCGGGGTTGGCGACGTTCGCGCAGTTGTCCGTCGCGTCGGGGACGCCGTCACCGTCCGCGTCGGCCAGGATCAACTCGACGCTGCCCGACGTCGCGGCACCGGCGTTGCCGGCGTTGTCGGCCGCCTCGACGGTGTAGTGGCGCACGCCCAGCGGGGCGCCGGTGGGCACCGTCAGCTGCGCGGACTGGAAGTTGTAGGTGCCGCCCGGGCCGCAGCCACCGGAGCAGCTGCTGAGGCTGACGGCGCTGCCCAGCGACAGCGCGGACAGGTCGGCGCTGACGCCGTCGATGCCGCTGGAGGGACGACCGTCGTCGCTGACCTTCGCGAAGACCCGCCCCTGCGAGCCCCGCGCGACCGGGTCCGGAGCGAACGCCGTGGCGTCGACGACGGGCGCGACGAAGTCGGCAACCGCGCTGACCGGCTGGTCGTTGGTCGTGTTGAACAGGAACGACGCTCCGGCGTTGCTGACCGTCAGCAGCGCGAAGACGGCTGCGATCAGGACCAGGGCGATGTGACGCAGGTGCTTCATGCCGACCACCCCGTGGTGCGGATAGGGCGCTCGCGGCCTTCGCGCACGATCGAGTTGATCAGCGCGACGGCGATGAGGAGTGCGGGCAGCGCGATGAGCAGCAGCCGCACGAGCGCAAGGTCGAGGAAGGCGATGACGTAGCCGAGGTAGGGGATCGAGCCCGTGGCGACCGGCAGCTGCGGCACGGTCGGCGAGAAGGCCCAGGGATCCTTGACCTGGTTGGCGTCGCCCTTGGTCTTGAACGCCGGGACGCCGTCGGGACGGACGGCCGCGGCGACGATCCGGTGGGTGACCAGGTCACCACCGGTGGGCGGCGTGAACGTGATCACGTCGCCGCTCTTCAGCGACTCACGCGGCTGGAGCTTGGAGAACACGACGCTGCCGCGGTCGTAGGTCCCGGTCATCGAGTCCGACACCACGACGAAGCGGTGGTAGCCGAACAGGCCCGGGACCAGCAGGACGCCGGCCAGGGCGAACGCCGCCAGCGCGGCGGTGAGGCCAAGCAGGCGCATCAGGAGCCCGCCGTCCCGAGGAAGCGCAACTGCGCGGTGAAGCTCTTGCCCTGCAGGTCGGGGTCGGTGGCCGTGGCCGGCCAGTCGATCGTGACCTTCACCGCCGTGCTCGCACCCGCTGCCAGGGTGGTCACCGTCTGCGCGGCGCTCAGCGACGGGTCGGCGACCGGCGTGGCCGGGACGATCGGGTCGGTCCCCTGGTCCACCGCCAGCGTCACCGTGTCGGACAGCTGCGGGGCCGCACCGCCCTCGTTCACGCCGGCGACCCGGAAGCGCAGGGCCACCGAGCGCGACCCGTCGTTGACCACCGTGACGGTGCCCGACCGGGTCGAGCCGGGGCGCAGGCCCTCGGCGCCGACGACGGCCGTCCCCCTGGACGGGGCGTTGCTGAGGTGGATGACCGCGCTGCTGCCGGCGAGGGCGTCGACGGTCTTCGTGGCCGTCGAGGCTCCCGTGCCGGTGACCGTGCTCAGCCCGAAGGCGAGAGCGGCGAGTCCGGCGACCGAGCCGAGTGCGGTGGTGGTGCGTGAACGGGTCATGAGCGGTCCGCGGGTCGGCTCACCCGCCGGGCGCGCACGGGTGCGCCCGGCGTGGAGCACGACTCAGGGGTGGGTCGGCTAGGAGCCCGCCGAGGCAGACCAGGTGTAGGACGTCGTCAGTGACGCGCCCTCCACGCCGTTGTCGGAGCCCGGGGCGCCACCGACGGGCGGCAGCGTGACCGTGAACTTGAACGTGTGCGGCGCGCCCGGGGCGATCGCGGCGAGCGACGCGGTCGACAGGCCGGTGAGCGCGCCGGTGTAGACGTTGGTGCCGGCGGTGAGGTCGTCGACCGTGAGCTGCAGGCGGCTGCTCAGCGTCGCGGACGGCTGCTGTCCCTCGGGATCGCTGCCGGGCGTCTCGCCCGTGACGGCCTGGGTCAGCGTCCAGGCCGAGCCCGTGACGTTGCCGGTGTTGGTGATCGTCGTGGTGCCCGAGGTGGACTCACCGGGGACGAGGTTGTCCGCCGAGAGGATCGCGCCGGACGCCGAGGACGTCACGTGCAGGATGCCTGCGGAGAAGGTGTTGGTCGGGTTCACCGTCTGCGTGGTGAACGAGGCGCTGGTGCCGATGGCGGCACCGCCGGCGACGAGGAGCGCGGCGAGAGCGCCGAGCGAACGACCAGGACGGCGCGCGAACGCGTCGAGCATGAGATAAGACCCCCCTACGTGTATGTGAGCCGGACCGCGCTTTCTGAGCCCCCCGGCTCACGGTCCAGTTGCGCCACCCATGTGGCGCGGCGCGCAAGCTACCGCGCGATGTGCGACGCACGCAAGCCTTTTGTGACACCGGTCGCCGCGATGTCACACGGAGGACACCCGGTCGGAACGGCGGAGGGCGCCTTCTCGGCGCCCTCCTCCCGGCAACTGATGTGGCGAGCGCGCCTACCGCAGGAACGGCGGGATGTCGATGTCGTCGTCGCTGATCTCCAGCGAGGACCGCTCCACGCGCGGGGCGCGGCTCTGGGTCTGGCGGTCGGCCGAGCGGCGCGTCTCCTCGCGGGCCGCCCGCGGACGGGCCCGGCCGTGGTCGAAGCCCGTGGCGATGACCGTCACGCGGACCTCGTCGCCCATGCTCTCGTCGATGACCGAGCCGAAGATGATGTTGGCGTTGGCATCCGCTGCGCCCTGCACGACCTCGGCGGCCTCGTTGACCTCGAACAGGCCCAGCTCGCGGCCACCCGTGATGTTGAGCAGGATGCCCGTGGCGCCCTCGACGGACTCCTCCAGCAGCGGGCTGGAGATGGCGGCCTTGGCGGCGTCCAGCGCGCGGGTCTCGCCGCCGCTGGTGCCGATGCCCATCAGCGCCGAGCCGGCGTCGGACATGATCGTCCGGACGTCGGCGAAGTCGAGGTTGATGATGCCGGGAATCGTGATGAGGTCGGTGATGCCCTGGACGCCCTGGCGCAGCACGTTGTCGGCCTCGCGGAACGCCTCGAGGATCGTCGTCCGGCGCTCGACCAGCGCGAGCAGCTTCTCGTTCGGGATGACGATGAGCGTGTCGACGACCTCGCGCAGGCGCGAGATGCCCTCCTCGGCCTGACGCATCCGCTGCGTCCCCTCGAAGTCGAACGGCTTCGTGACGACGCCGACCGTCAACGCACCGATCTCGTTCTTGGCGATCTCGGCGATGACGGGTGCCGCACCGGTGCCGGTGCCGCCGCCCTCGCCCGCGGTGACGAACACCATGTCGGCGCCCTTGAGCGCCTCCTTGATCTCGTCGCGCGACTCCGCGGCCGCGCCGAAGCCGACCTCCGGGTTCGCGCCCGCGCCAAGGCCCTTGGTGAGGTCCTTGCCGATGTTGAGCTTGATGTCCGCGTCGCACATCTGCAACGCCTGGGCATCGGTGTTCGCAGCAACGAACTCCACGCCGCGAAGGCCGGCATCGACCATTCGGTTGACGGCGTTGGTGCCGCCGCCGCCGACGCCGACGACCTTGATGACTGCGAGATAGCTGCCGCTGGATTCCATGGTGATCAAATCAGTTCCGTCCGATGCTCAACCTAGGGTTGAGCGTTTTGGGCAGGAGTTGCCCTCAAGCTGAACTGCACGGTAGGGGTGCCCGAGCAGGCCTGTCAACGCGCAGTCTAGCTGCGCAAGCAGGCTTGCAGCGGGCCGAACCCTCGACCTGAGCAGGAGGTTTTCGAGTTGGGATACCCTCAACCATGGGTTGAGGGTCTGCTTTACGGCGTCACTGCGTCCTGCGTCGTGGTGGTGGTGTTCTGAAGCTGCTGGGGGTCCTGCTGGACGATCGGCTCGAGGCCGCCGGCGGCCGGCCGCTCGGGCACGCGGAGGTCCAGGGTCGTGGCTCCGTGACTGCTTGCGTCGGCCAGGACGGCGACCGCGGCCGCCCACTTCGCGCGCAGCCGCTCGCCGCTGCCGAAGTACAGGGCGGTGCCGATCTTCAGGCGGACCGTGAGCCCGCGCGGGCCGAGGAAGACCTTGCCGATGGCGGCGCGCATCTCCGGCGGCGCGGCGGCCAGCAGCGCGACGGAGGCCAGCTCGTCGCGGTCGGTCAGGCGGTCCCCGACCGGCGGCTGCTTGAGCGGCATCACCGGCAGCTGGGACGCGAGCGTGTCGCGCAGCAGCGTCCCGTCGGCGGCCACCGGCACCTTGCGCCCGCCGACGACGATGATCGCCACGGGGACGTGCTGGCGGACCGTCACCTTCAGCGTGTGCGGGAAGTCGGCGCTGACGTCGACGCCCTTGACGATCGGATAGTTGGCGACGGCCTGCTCGATGACGCCCGCATCCACGTGCAGCGTCGTCATGTCGTGGGCGGCGTTGCGGATCGCGGTGGCGATGTCGGCCGACTGCTCACCGGACACGCCGCTGATGTCGACCTGGGTCACGCCGACCAGGCTCGAGTCGCGCAGCCACGACCACCCGCCGACGAGCAGCGCGATGGCGGCGACCAGGACCGCAAGACGCTTCAGACCGTGGGCACGCGAGCGCGCGGGCGTCAACGCGCGCGGGCGGGGCAGGGTGAACGAGCGGGCGGCCACTGACCCGCCTCTTCGACAGTGGGCGGGCCCTTCCTCCCGGCGGTCGACGCCCTGCGTACAGTGTCGCTCGGTGACCACGTTGGCCGACCTCACGACCCTGGGCCTCGGCGGCCCGGCACCCGCGATCATCGAGGCCGATGACGACGAGTCGTTGCTGGCCGCGCTGACCGACGATGCGCTCGTGGTGGGCGGCGGCAGCAACCTCGTCGTGGCCGACGCCGGGGTCGACGTCCCCGTCGTCCTGCTGCGCACGCAGGGCATGTCGATCGAGGAGGTCGAGGACGGCGACGTGCTCGTCCGCGTGGCGGCCGGCGAGGTCTGGGACGAGGTCGTCAGCGAGTGCGTCGAGCAGGGCTGCGGTGGCGGCATCGAGGCGCTCTCGGGCATCCCCGGCCGGGTCGGCGCGACGCCGATCCAGAACGTCGGCGCCTACGGCCAGGAGGTCGCGCAGACGATCGTGGCCGTGGAGGCCTTCGACCGCGAGCATCGTGCCGTCGTCCAGCTGACACCCGAGCAGTGCGCGTTCAGCTATCGCGACAGCATGTTCAAGCGCACGCCCGACCGCTACGTCGTCCTGCGCGTCGACTTCCAGCTGCGCGCGGGCGGCGACTCGGGCCCGGTCGCCTACGCCGAGCTGGCCTCGGCGCTGGACATCGAGGTCGGCGAGGTCGCGGCGGCCGACGAGGTCCGCGAGGCCGTGCTCGAGCTGCGTCGGGGCAAGGGCATGGTCCTCGACGCGAAGGACCCCGACACGCGCAGCGCCGGCTCGTTCTTCACCAACCCGATCCTCAGCGCACCGGCCTTCGCGGCGCTCGTCGCTCGCGCGGGTGACGGGCTCTCTCCCCCGTCCTGGCCGGAGAGCGGGGGCCGCGTCAAGACGTCGGCCGCGTGGCTGATCCAGAACGCGGGGTTCGCCCGCGGCTACGGGAGGAGCGACGGCATCGCGGTCTCGACCAAGCACGTGCTGGCGCTGACCAACCGCGGCGGCGGCACGACGAAGGAGCTCGTCGCGCTGGCCGAGGAGATCGGCGACGGCGTGTTCGACCGCTTCGGCGTCGACCTCGTCCCCGAGCCGGTCTTCGTCGGGCACTCCTGGCGCGCCGGTTAGCCGGCGCTCCGGTGCTGGGCCAGCATCGGGCCGAGGGTGGTGATGTCACCCGCACCCATGGTCAGCACGAGGTCTCCGGGCTGAAGCTCCGGGGCCACCTGCGTGACCGCCGTCGCGTGGTCGCCGGGGTACAGCGCGGGCGGGCCGTCGATGCCGTCGAGGATCAGGCGGCTGGTGACGTCGGGGAAGTCCTCCTGGCGCTCGCGGGCCGGATAGACGTCGAGCAGCGCGACGAGGTCGGCGTGGGAGAGCGCCTTGGCGAACTCCGCGTGCAGGTGCTCGGTGCGGCTGAACAGGTGCGGCTGGAAGATCGCGACCACCCGGTTGTCGGCCACCTCGCGGGCGGCGGCGATGGTCGCGGCCACCTCGGTCGGGTGGTGGGCGTAGTCGTCGACCACCCGTGCGCCGGACGCCGTCATGCCCTTGTCCTCGAAGCGCCGGCCCGCGCCCGGGAAGGTGCGCAGCGCGCGCTCGGCCGCTGCAGGGTCATAGCCGGCCAGCTGCAGCGCCGCCAGGGCGGCGGCCGCGTTGTGCTGGTTGTGAATGCCGGGCACCTGGAGGTCGATGTGGTGGTCCGGCGGCGTCCACAGCGCCCAGTGGCGCGCGTTGCCGGTGAACTCGTCGTAGACCGCCTCCAACTCGGCGATGCTGCCGTAGGTGGCGTGGTGGTCGAGCTCGACGTTGAGGACGAGCGCGATGTCGACGTTGAGGCTGAGCATCGAGCGGTCCGACTCGTCCGCCTCGACGACCAGGTGCCTGCCGGGACGCCACTCGGCGTTCAGGCCGGTGCTGCGCAGGTCGCCGCCGATGAGGTAGCTCGGCTCGGCCCCCATCTCCAGAAGGGCGTGGGCGATCATCGAGGTCGTCGTCGTCTTGCCGTGCGCGCCCGCGATGGCGATCGTCGGCTTCAGCGCGCTGAAGCGGTCCAGCAGCACCGCCCGCGGGTGGTCGGCCAGGCCGCGTTGCGCGGCGGCCTGGCGCTCGGGGTTGCTCTCGGGGATCGCGCTGGAGTGGAAGACCTCGTCGGTCTGCGGCGGGATGTTCGCCGCGTCGTGCCCGCCACGTGCGTCGATGCCGAGGTCGCGCAGGCGCTGCAACGCCGGCGAGTCCTGCTGGTCGGAGCCGCTGACGGTCGCGCCGAGCGCCTGGGCGACGCGGGCGTACCCGCTCATCCCGGCGCCGCCGATGCCGACGAGGTGCAGGTGCTGTCCGGCCCAGGGCTGCTCGGTGGTCATCGCGTGGCGACGCCGATGGCCAGCGGCTGCACGAACGACGGGCCCTTCGGGAAGAAGGTGCGCTCCAACGGGTCGACCGTGAAGCCGGCCTGCGCGATCAGCGCGGGCGTGTCGCGGTTGAGGTGGCAGCCGTGACCCACGTACTTCCAGACGGGTGTGATCCGGTCCTGGCGCCTGGCGCGGGCGGACTCCTCATGACGGACGTGCTCGAGGAACAGGAGCTTGCCCTCGGGCGTGAGGACGCGCTTGATCTCGGCCAGCGTGCGCTCGACGTCCGGGACGGTGCACAGCACCAACGTGGACACGGCGACGTCGAAGCTCGCGTCGGCGAACGGCAGCTCCAGGGCACTGGCGCGGCTGACCTGGATGTTGTCGCGGCCGCTGCCGGCGACCTTGTCCTCCAGGCGGCGCGCCATCGGCGCCTCCGGCTCGGTGAGGACCAGGCTGTCGATGCCGGTGCGCGGGTAGTGCTTGAGGTTCACGCCCGTGCCGGCGCCGATCTCGACGACGCGACCCTGCGCCTGCCTGAGCAGCTCGCCGCGATGGTCGCCGAGCCCGTTCTCCTCGGATGCGCCGAGCATCCGGTCGTAGAAGGTGGCGAAGACACGTCCCCAGAGACTCACCCCACGGAGCCTACGCCCGACCTTGTGTTAGGGTGCCCTAACTTAAATCCTATGCAGAACCACGGTGGCTGCGCGAGCCGACGGGGGCGGAGATCCCGACGCCGGTCGAGGAGCAGCGCGTGTCGAGTTCTACGCGCGTCGGTGAGCGCGCTGTGGCTCGGCCAGACCCACCCGCCGGCGCCATCAGGCCGAGCCCGGCCCGCCTCGACGAGCCGGGATTCTGTACACGCACAGCGCTCGCTGTCCAACCCTCGACCACCCTCAGGGTGCCTGGCTTGCTGAGGGTGGTTGAGGGTTGGAACGGCGTTCTACTTCGCCGCCGCGATGACCTCGTCGGCGATGTCCTGCGCGGCGTGGGGACGGGCGAGGCCCGCTGACGCGGCAGCCATCGCGGCGCGGCGGTCGGGGTCGCCGAGGATCGCGTCGACCTCGCTGCGCAGGCGGGCTGCCGTGAGCTCGTCGTCGCGGATGAGGGTCGCAGCGCCCGCGTCGACCATCCACTTCGCGTTGGACGTCTGGTGGTCGGCCGCCGCGTGCGGGTAGGGCACGAGGATCGCGGGGACACCGGCCGCCGCGATCTCGAAGACCGAGCCGCCGGAGCGGGCGACCGTGAGGTCGCACGCCAGCAGGGCCTCACCGAAGCGGTCGATGTACTCCCGCAGGTCGTAGTGGCCGTCGATCGGGACGAGCGGGTCGAGCTCGTCGAAGTCACGGGTGCCGCAGGCGTGCAGGACCCGGAACGGCGCCTCCGCGAACGCCTCGATCGCGGCGAAGTTGATCGAGCGCGCGCCCAGCGAGCCGCCGAAGACGAGCACGCAGGTCTCGTCCTGTCCGATGCCGAACCGGGCGCGGGCCGCGGCCCGGTCCTGCGCCGGCGGCGGCACGGGGCGGCCGACGACCTTGTACAGCGGGGGCTCGCGGCCCTCCAGCGGGAAGGCCAGGCAGACCCGCGCGGCCTTGGAGGCCAGCAGCTTGTTCGTCAGGCCGAGGTGCGAGTCGGCCTCGGTGAGCACGAGCGGGATGCCGCGCGCCGCCGCCGCCGCGCCGACCGGCCCGGCGACGTATCCCCCGCCGCCCATGACGACGTCGGGCGCCACCTCCTTGAGGATGCGCCGCGCAGCCAGGCGCGCGCCGACCGCCTTGAACGCTCCGCGCACCGCCTTCAGCGGGTTGGTGCGCGACAGCCCCTCGACGACCAGGCGGTGGATCTCATAGCCCGCTTCAGGGACCAACCTGGCCTCGGCGCGATCACCACCGACGAAGACGACCTCATGGCCGTCAGCCCGCAAGGCGTCGGCGACCGCCAGAGCTGGGACGACGTGCCCCGCTGTGCCTCCTGCTGCGATGAGTACCTTCATGCTCGGCCGGGGATGGTTCCACGACGCGCAGATGCGCGGAGCCTCCCCTCGCGACGTTGAGCAACAGCCCCATCGATGCGAGCAGCATCACCAGCGACGTCGACCCGTAGGAGATGAACGGCAGCGGCACGCCCGTCAGCGGCGCCAGGCCGAGGACCGCGAAGATGTTCAGGCTGGCCTGGCAGAGGATCATCGACGTGATGCCGGCGGCCAGCAGCTTGGCGTAGGTGCCGCTGGCGCCCATCGCCACCCGCAGGCCGGCGTAGGCCAGCAGGCCGTAGAGGAACGTCAGCACGGCGATGCCCAGGACGCCGAGCTCCTCGCCGATGATGGCCAGGATGAAGTCGGTGTGGGCCTCGGGCAGGAAGAAGGCCTTCTGCACGGACTCGCCGATGCCCTTGCCGGTGAGCCCCCCGGAGCCCAGCGCGATCTGGCCCTGCACCGACTGGAAGCCGCTGTCGCCGGCGTGCTGCCACGGGTCCATGAAGGCGGTCAGGCGCGCACGGCGGTAGGGCTCGGCGATCGCGACCAGCAGGACGAGGGCGGCGCCGATGCCGATGGCCATCCCGAGGTACCTCACGGGCATGCCCGCCGCGATCAGCAGCGCGCAGAACGTGAAGGCGATGACCAGCGACGTGCCGAGGTCGGGCTGGCTGAAGATCAGCAGGCAGGCCAGGCCGATGACGCCCGCGTAGGGCGCGAGGAAGCGCGGGTGCTTGACGATGTGCGGCCGCTCGGCCAGCGCGCGGACGCTGAACAGCACCAGCGCGAGCTTGGCGACCTCGGCCGGCTGGAACTGCAGCGGGCCGGCGCCGATCCAGCGCTGGGCGCCGTTGATGCGCACGCCGATGCCCGGCACCTTCACCGCGACCAGCAGCGCGAACGCGGCGTAGACGAAGAGCGTCGTGTAGCGCAGCACCTCCTGCAGCGGGCGCCGGGCCAGCAGGTGCATGCCGACCAGGCCGACCAGGCCGTACCCCACGTACTTGATGAGGAACGAGGTGCCGTCACCCTGTCCCTGCAGCACCGTCCGTGAGGACGAGGCGCTGTAGACCATCACCGCTCCCGCTGCCAGCAGGCAGAGCGTGACGGTGAGCAGGATGTTCTCCTCGATCGGGTGCGCTCGTGAGCGCGACGGCGGCATCAAACAGCCGTTCGACGCTCGCGCACCAACTCCTTGAAAGTCGTTCCCCGCTCCTCATACGAGCGGAACTGGTCGAAGGAGGCGCAGGCCGGGGCGAGCAGGACGGTGTCCCCCGTTCGCGCCTGCTCTGCTGCGTGCGCGACCGCGGTGGCGAGGTCGCCGTCGAGATCGCCGGTGCCCAGCGCGTCGCGCATGCGGGTGGACGACTGTCCGATGAGGTGGACGCCGACGCAGCGCTCCTCCACCAGCGGGCGCAGCAGCGTGAAGTCCTCCTGCTTGGCGTCGTCGCCGCCTGCGATGAGGTGCGTCGGCCTGCCCATCGCGCGCAGCGCGACCAGCGCGGCGTCGACGTTGGTGGCCTTGGAGTCGTTGATGAAGCGGACGCCGTCGATGTCGGCGACGTGCTCGAGGCGGTGCTCGACGCCGGTGAAGGTCCGCAGGCCCTCGGCGATCGCGTCCTCCGGCAGCCCGCGCTCGCGGCACGCAGCGGCGACGGCCTTCGCGTTGGCCAGGTTGTGCGCGCCCTCGGGCCCGACCTCGCCGACGACCTCGTCGTCGAAGGTCCGGCGCCGCGCGGCGCCGGGCGCCTCGATGCCCGCCGGCAGGATCGCCACGTCGTCGGCGGTCTGGCGGCTGAACATCCCCGTCAGCTTGGCCTCGCGGTAGGCGTCGGTGGTGCCGTGCCAGTCGAGGTGGTCGCTGGTGACGTTGAGCAGGACGCCGACCTCCGGGCGGAAGGCCAGCGTGTCGTGCAGCTGGTAGGAGGAGCACTCGCAGACGATCGTCGTCCCCGGCTCGATCCGGCCGGGCAGCGTCGACAGCGCGGTGCCGACGTTGCCGGCGGCGAAGACTGGGACGCCCGCGACGCGGTGGACGTGGGTGATCCACTCGGTCACCGTCGTCTTGCCGTTGGTGCCGGTGACGGCGATGAACGGGCACTCGGGCAGCAGGCGCCAGGCGAGCTCCAGCTCGCCCATCACGGGCAGGCCGCGCGCGACGGCCGCCGCGATCAGCGGCGCGCGCGGCGGGACCCCGGGCGACTTGACGACGGCGTTCACGTCGCCGAGCACGTCGGTGCCGTTGTGGCGCAGGTGCACGGCGAACTCGGCCTCCACGTCCGGCGCGCCGGTGTCCACCCCGATGACCTCCTGGCCGAGCCCGTGCAGCAGGTGGCCGGCGTTCAGCCCCGAGCGGGCCAGCCCGACGACCAGCCAGGGCCCGTCCGGCAGTCCTGGTCGGAGCGGTGCCGGAGGCGGCGCGCCGGCGCCGCGCGCACCCGTGTCCGCCGGAGGTGGGTCCTGTGGGGTGGGCGGGCCGGCATCCATCACGCGATCGACTGCTGGTAGATCGTGAACCCGATGGCCGAGCAGGCCGCGGCGACGATCCAGAAGCGCAGGATGATCTTCGTCTCCGACCAGCCCTGCATCTCGAAGTGGTGGTGGATCGGCGCCATCAGGAACACGCGCTTGCGGAACGTCTGGAAGCTGAAGACCTGGATGATCACGCTCAGCGCCTCGATGACGAAGATGCCGCCGAGCAGGATCAGCAGCTCCTCGGTCTTGGTCATGATCGCCATGCCGGCGATCGCGCCGCCCAGGCCCAGTGAGCCGGTGTCCCCCATGAACACCGTGGCCGGGAACGCGTTGAACCAGAGGAAGCCGACGCACGCGCCCACGACGCAGCCGCACAGCAGCGCGAGGTCGTGCTGGCCGGACGTGATGAACGTGATGCCGAGGTAGGCGAGCATCACGTTGGACACGCAGCCCGCCGCCAGGCCGTCGAGGCCGTCGGTGAGGTTGACCGCGTTGGTCGTGCCGGCCACGACGAGGTAGACGAGCACGGGATAGAACGGCCCGAGGTCGATCGTCGCGTCGATGGTGCGCAGGCGCAGGGTCGAGGGCATGCCGGCCTTCTCGGTCGCCACCCACCACAGGAACAGGGCGATCGCGACCGTCCACAGCAGCTTCCAGCGACCGCGCAGGCCGAGGGAGCGACGGTGGAAGACCTTCTGGGAGTCGTCGACGAAGCCCAGCGCCGCGGACCCGATCGCCGCGACGAACACCCCGACCGCCCGCCAGTCGTAGTCGCTGAGGATCAGGAACGGGATGCTGATCGCCAGGAAGATGATGATGCCGCCCATCGTCGGCGTGCCGGCCTTGGCGTGGTGGCCGGCCGGGCCCTCCTCGCGGATCTGCTGCCCGAAGGAGCGCACCCGGAGGAAGTCGATGAACTTCGGGCTGAGGAAGATGCAGATGAGCAGGGACGCCGTCCCCGCGATGAGGATCTCGCCCATCAGGCGAGCCCCTCGGCCACGATCTCCAGCCCGACACCACGGGAGGCCTTCACGAGCACAGTGTCCCCCGGCTGGAGCACCTCGGCGATGCGGCCGACCGCGTCGGCTGCCGTGTCGACCTCGACGTCGCCGCCGTAGGAGCGCGACAGCGGCCCGACCGCGATCAGCAGCTCGACCCCGGCCACCTCCCGCGCGTAGCGTCCGATCGCGGCGTGCATCGCCTCGGCGTCGGGGCCGAGCTCGCGCATGTCGCCGAGCACGGCGACGCGCCGGTTGGGCGGGCTCGTCGTCGCAGCCAGGTCGTCGAGGGCGGCGCGCATCGACACGGGGTTGGCGTTGTAGCAGTCGTTGACGATGGTGATTCCGCCGGGCAGCGCGATCCGCTGGCCGCGCAGCTCGCTCAGCTCGACCGCGACGACGCCGGCCGGCGTGACGTCGACGGCCCGGGCCGCGGCCCATGCGGCGCAGGCGTTGCGACGCAGGTGCGCGGCGGTCAGCGGCTGGTCGCCGTTGAGCAGCGTCAGGCCCGCCAGCGCGTCCTCGTCGACGTCGCCGCCCGGGCCGAACGTGACGGTCTCCACGTCGTCGCGCCAGTGCGGCGCCAGGAGCGGCTCGTCGGTGGGGATCACCGCGGTGCCCCCGGCGGGCAGGCCCGCGAGCAAGGCCGCCTTCTCGGCGGCGATGTTCTCCATCGTCCCCATCTGCTCGAGGTGCACCGGCCCCAGTGCGGTGATCACGCCGACCTCCGGCTCGGCGATGCGGACGAGCTCGGCGATCTGACCGCGCCCGCGCATGCCCATCTCCAGCACCAGCACCTCGGTGCCGGGCGGCGCGCCGAGGATCGTCAGCGGCAGCCCGATCTCGGTGTTGAGGTTGCGCTCGTTGGCGACGACCGTGCGCTGCTGGGCGAGCATCGCGCGCAGCAGGTCCTTGGTGGAGGTCTTGCCCACGCTGCCGGTGACGCCGATCACGGGGCAGGCCAGCGCGCGACGCCACGCCGTGGCCAGCCGCTGCAGCGCGCCGAGGACGTCGTCGGCCACGAGCCGGACTCCGTCACCGGTGGTCGCCGCGACGTGCTCGGGCGTCGACAGGACGCCCCAGGCGCCGGCGTCGAGCGCCTGCTGCACGAAGGTGCCGCCGTGGACGTGCTCGCCGGGCAGGCCGACGAAGAGGTCTCCGGGACCGACGTCGCGGGAGTCGATCACCGCCCGGGCCGGCCCGTCCGCACCACCGCCGGCCAGCAGCTTGGCGTGGGCGGCCTCGGCGACGCGCTCAGGCTCCCAGGTGCGCACGGAGCGCCTCCTTCGCGACGGTGACGTCGTCGAACGGCTGCTTGACGCCGTCCTTGAACTCCTGGCCCTGCTCGTGACCCTTGCCGGCGATCACCACGACGTCGCCCGTGCGCGCCTGCTCGACCGCGGCCGCGATCGCCTCGCGGCGGTCGGTGATCTGGACGACGTCGTGCGCGCCGGCGACCTCGGCGATGATCGCGTCGGGCTCCTCGCTGCGCGGGTTGTCGCTGGTGACGATGACGACATCGGCGTGGGCGACCGCGGCGTCGCCCATCAGCGGCCGCTTGGTGCGGTCGCGGTCGCCGCCGGCGCCGAACACGGTGATGACCCGGTTGGCGGTCAGGCCGCGCGCGGCCTGCAGGACGTTGTCCAGCGCCTCGGGCGTGTGGGCGTAGTCGACGAGCACCGCGAAGTCCTGCCCCGCATCGACCGGCTCGAAGCGGCCCGGTGCGGTGCGCGCGGTGGCCAGCCCGGATGCGATGACGTCGTCGTCGAGGCCCAGCGCGCGGCCCGCGGCGATCGCGCCGAGCGCGTTGAGGACGTTGAAGTGGCCCGGCAGCGGCAGCGCGTAGGTGGCGCCGTCCAGCTCGAACGTCGAGCCTGCGGGGCCGAACGTGACGTTGGTGGCGTGCACCTGCGCGTCGTGCTCGATGCCGACCGACACCGCGTCAGGATGCTCGGCCGCGAGACGGCGGCCGTATTCGTCGTCGACGTTGACGACCTTGGGGCCGTCGCCGATGGCCGCGAAGAGCTTGGCCTTCGCGCGGAAGTACGCCTCCATCGTCGGATGGAAGTCCAGGTGGTCCTGCGTGAGGTTCGTGAAGATCGCGACCGCCCAGTGGATCGCGTCGGCGCGGTGCAGCTCCAGCGCGTGGGAGCTGACCTCCATGACCGCGTGGGTGTCCCCCGCGTCGAGCATCTCGCGGAAGGTGCGCTGCAGGTCGATGGCCTCCGGCGTGGTGCGGACCGTCGGGGTCTCCACCCCGCCGACGACGCTGGAGACGGTGCCCAGCAGCCCGGTCTGCCGGCCGGCGTGCTCCAGGAGCGCCCGCGTCAGGTAGGCCGTCGTGGTCTTGCCGTTGGTGCCGGTGACGCCCACGGTCCTCAGCGTCGCGGTGGGGTCGCCGTGGAGGCGGGCGGCCGCAGGGGCCATCGCGGCGCGGACGTCGTCGACCACGATCTGGGGCACGTCGAAGCCCGGGAGCTCGTGGTCCACCACGAGCGCGGCAGCGCCGTTGGCGACCGCCTCGGCGGCGAAGTCGTGGCCGTCGCGCGTGAACCCGCGCACGCAGAAGAAGACGGTGCCGGGCGTCACGGCGCGGTTGTCGTACGCCAGCGCGGTGACCTCCACCGGCGGCAGCCCTTCCCCGCCGATGACGTCGCCCAGCCTCACTCGACCGTCAGGTCCGCGTGCATGCCGCCGGCGTAGTGACCGGCGATGTTGCAGATGAGGGCGTAGTGACCGGGCTGGAGGTCGAAGTCCTTGGACTCGCTCTTGCCGGCGCCCAGGTCCTCGATCTCGCCGACCGCGCCGTCCTCCGGCACCTCGGCGCCGCTGCCCAGCGCGTCGGCCTTCTTGTCGGTCTTGAGGATGACCAGCTCGTGCTCGATGTGGCCGTCGTTCTTGGCGGTGATCGAGACCTTGCCGGCCTTGAGCGTGGCGGGGCCGTCGATGGAGTACTCGGCGAGCTTGTACTCCGTCCCGCCGCCGCTGGAGGCCCCCGAACTGCCGCTGGAGTCCTTGTCGTCGTCCCCGCCGCAGGCGGCAAGGGTCAGCGAGGCGGCCAGGGCAGCGGTGAGGGCGGTCAGACGGCGGGGGGTCATGCCAGGAGCCTACTTCGGAGCGATGCCGAGGTACTGGAGCGCGTAGCCGGCGATCTTGCCGAACGCGGGCGCCGCGACGGTGCCGCCGTAGATGTCGCCACCCTGGGGCTCGTCGACCATCACGCTGACCAGCAGACGCGGGCTGGTGGCCGGTGCCATGCCGACGAACGACGCGACGTACTTGGAGTCGGAGTACTCGCCGTGGTCGACCTTGTTGGCGGTGCCGGTCTTGCCGGCGAGCTTGTAGCCGTCGATCTTGACCTCGGCGGCGGTGCCGCCCGGGCCGAGGACGCCCTCGAGCATCGTGCGCAGCTGGGAGGCCGTCTTGGCCGAGATGACCCGGCGCCCGCGCGGGCGTTTGACCGCCTTGCCGTTGACCTTGGCCACGAGGTGCGCCGGGCGCAGGATGCCGCCGTTGGCGATCGCGCTGTAGGCGGTGGCCATCTGCAGGGGCGTGACCGACTCGCCCTGGCCGATCGGCAGGTTGCCCATCGACGAGCCCGAGTACTGCTCGATCTTCGGCTGGATGCCGCGCTCCTCGAAGGGCAGGTCGACACCGGTCGGCCGGCCGAAGCCGAACTTGCGGACCCAGTGGTCGAAGCGCTCCTTACCGAGCTTCAGGCCGATCGTGACCGCGCCCACGTTGTCGGACTGCGCGAGGATCTGGCTCGTCGTCAGCGTGGTCGGCGGGCGCCAGTGGGAGTTGCCGATCTCGCGGTCGGCGACGTGGATCGTGGAGTCGAGGTTGAACGGCGTGTCGGGCGTGACCAGACCGTCCTCCAACGCGCCGGCGACCGTGAAGGCCTTGAACGTGGAGCCGGGCTCGTAGACGAAGCCCGTCGCGCGGTTCATCTGGGCCGACAGCGGCGCGGCGCCGGGGTTGTCGGCGTCGATGCGCGGCCAGTTGGCCATCGCCAGGACCTCGTTGGTGCGCGGGTCCAGGACGATCGCGCTCGCCCCCCTGGGCTTGTACTGCGCCCCGAGGTCCTCGAGGACCTGCTCGGTGCGCTTCTGCACGGCGGCGTCGAGCGTCAGCTGGATGCGCGCGCCGTTCTTCGGCTCCGTCGAGCTCTCGACGCGCAGCGTCTGGCCCAGCGCGTCCTTGACCTCGCGGTGGTGGCCGTCGACGCCCTTGAGGCGCTTGTCCATCTCCGCCTCGATGCCGGACTGGCCGTTGCCGTCGATGTTGACCGTGCCCAGCACCTGGGACGCGGTGAAGTGCATCGGGTAGTTGCGCTGCTCGGAGGGCGTCATGGAGATGCCCTCGACCTTCATCGCGGCGATCTTGTCGGCCTTCGGCGCCGGCAGCTCGCGCTTGAGGTAGACGAAGCCGGTGTTGGAGCGGGTGAGCTTGTCGCGCACGTCCTTGGGGTCCTGCCCCAGCAGCGGCGCGAGCTTCGCGGCGATCGTCGTCGTGTCCTGACCGCGCAGCAGGCGCGGGTTGGCGGCCACGTCGGCGGCCGGCTCGGAGACGGCCAGCTCGACGCCGTTGCGATCGACGATCGCGCCGCGGCGGGCCTCGACGGTGTCGTCGGAGACCTGCTGGGTGTGGGCGGCCTTCGCCAGTGCCGACCCCTTGATCGTGCCGAGCCAGACCGCGCGGGCCAGGCCGGCGGTCAGCATCAGCAGGAACAGGGCGAACAGCAGCCCGATGCGGCGGTCGATCGGGCTCATCTCGCGCATGGCGCGCTATCCACCCGCCACGGCGCCGCCACTGCTCGCGGTCGTCGCCGTGGGTTGCTGTTGGTCGGCGGGCACCTGCGCGGTGAGGTCCGGCCCTTGCTGGGTCTGGGTCTGCTGCGGTGACGTGGTCTGCGTCACGGGCGCCTGCTCCGGGGTCGGCGTGGCCGCGACGTCCGGCGTCGGCGCCGGCTGCGTGGCGGTCTGCAGCGCCGCGGCGGTCTGCGCGTTGGGGTCCGTCGTGGTCTGCGGCTGCGCGACCGGCGGCGTGGTGACGGGCGTGCCGAGGTTCAGGACGGCGGTCCGGGCCGGCACGTCCCCCGCGTGGACGAAGTGCACCGCGCCCGGCTCGGGCATGACCATGCCCTTGGTGGCCGCGGCGGTCTCGATGCGGTCCCCACCCGCGAGGTTCGCGACGGTGGTGCGCAGCTGCTGGTTGGCCCGCTCGAGCTCGGCGGCGGTGTTGACGTCACGGCCGATGCCGGTGTTCAGCCGCAGCATCGAGACCTGCAGGAACACCAGCCCACCGAGCATCACCGCCACGAGCGCGATCCAGGCGCGGCCGCTGATGAGGCGCGCCAGCAGACGCGCGTCGGCGACGTTGGTGGCCCGCTGCACGAGCGCGGGACCGGTCACGGTCCGCTGGGCGGGACGGCGGGTCCGGCGCGGGGCCTGACGGGTGGGTGCGGCGACGGTGGGCACTACGGGCTCTCCTCCGTGATGAGCTTCCGAGCGACGCGCAGGCGCGCGGAAGCCGAGCGTGGGTTGGCGGCGACCTCTCCGGGGGTCGCGACGATCGAGCGGCGGTTCAGCAGCTCGGCCTCCGGCTCATGACCGCACACGCACACCGGGAGCTCCGGCGGGCAGACGCATCCCTGTGCACGTGCGACGAGGAAGCGCTTCACGCGGCGGTCTTCGAGCGAATGGAACGAGATCCCTGCAAATCGGCCGTTTTTCCGGAGGATCGCCCAGGCGTCGGGCAGTGCTTCGTCGATCTGGTCGAGCTCGGCGTTCACCGCGATGCGGATGGCCTGGAAGCTGCGCTTGGCCGGGTGGCCTCCGGCGAAACGGGCCGGGGTCGGGATGGCGCTCGTGATGGTCTCGACGAGCTCGTTGGTGGTGGTGAACGGGCGCTTGGCGCGCTCGCGCACGATCGCGCGGGCGATCTGGTTGGCGTAGCGCTCCTCGCCGTAGACCTTCAGCAGCCGCGAGATGTCGCGCTGCTCCCAGCTGTTGACGAGGTCTGCGGCCGTGAACTCCTGCTCCTGGTCCATGCGCATGTCCAGCGGCGCGTCGAAGCTGTAGGAGAACCCGCGCTCGTGCTGGTCGATCTGCATGGAGCTCATGCCGAGGTCCAGGTAGACGAGGTCGGCCTGCGTCCCCTCCTCGCGCAGCTGCGCGAGAGCGGTGGCGAAGTCGGCCTGGATGAGTCGGGTCGCGCAGGCGACCTCGGCCTGGAACTCCTCGAAGCGAGCCAGCGCCGAACGGTCGCGATCGATCGCGATGAGCGTGCCCTCCGGGCCGATGCGGTCGGCGACCAAGCGCGCGTGGCCCCCGGCACCGAAGGTGCAGTCCACGGCGGTCATGCCGGGCTGCGGGTCCAGCAGCTCGATCAGCTCACCGGCCAGGACGGGGACGTGCTCGCGGGTCATCTCAAGCAACATTGTTGAAGGACGCGGTGAGCGCGTTGATGTCCATGGCGGCGTCCTGGGCGGCGTAGAGGTCCTTGTCCCAGACCTCCAGGCGTGCGCCGACGCCGGTGACGACGACCTCCTTCGTCATCCCGGCGTACTGCAGGAGGCGCGGCGGCACGGCGACCCGGCCGGCCGAGTCGATGTCCACCTCGTGCGAGGGACCGACGAACCAGCGGTTGATCTGGTCGGCCTGCGGGCTCATCGGGTGGACGTTGGCGAGCGCCTGCTCGATGTAGGCGTCGAAGTCGTCGGAGCGCCAGACGGTGACGCACTGGGCGGTGCCACGTGCGAGGACGACCCGCTCACCCAGCTCGCCGCGGAACTTGGCCGGCAGCGTGAGCCGGTTCTTCGCGTCGAGTGAGTAGTCGAAGGTGCCGCGGAAGGCCATGGCGAGCTGCCGGAGAAGAACAACCGCGGATCGAGGACGAGACGTGGGAGGAGCGCCTCGTCCCCGATCCGCTGAGCGCAAGGTATCCCACTCAGCCCCACCGAGCAACACCAGCTGCACACAAATTCCCACCAGTGGACGGGTGACGTACGAGACGACTCCCAAAAACCGTGCGTTTGCAGGACCAAATGGCGTGGGAGACGTGGGAGGTGCACGCCGGGGTTCTCTGCAACTTGGGGTCCCAGAACCCGATCTGCACGCGGAATTGCCGAATCGGGCGCTGTCCGTCCGCTGGATGTGCGTCCCGGTGGGGCGTCGTGGGACGCTGCTAGGAGGCGGTGTCGAGCAGCGTCGCTGCGACGAGCAGGAGGACCGCGGGGACGAGGATCAGCGCGACGACGAGCTGGATCTTCGGCGCGGCCTTCGCAGCGTTCTCCAGCAGGGCGCGGCTCTGCTCGGCCCGCGCGTCGGCGGCCAGCGCCCGGAGGGCGGCGTTGAGCGGGGCGCCGTGGCGGTCGGCGCGCTCCAGCGCGTGGGTCAGCGCGACGATCGGCGCGAGCGGCAGGCGGTGGCGCAGGCGCTCGTAGGCCTCATGCCGCGGGACTCCGAGGTCGATGCGGTCGGTGACCTGGGCCAGCTCCTGCGCGACCAGGCCCTTGTGCAGCCGGCCGATCCGCTTCAGCGCCGTCTGCGGTGCGCACCCGGCCTCCGCGGCGACGCGGAGCAGGTCGAAGACGTCGGCGATCTCCAGCCGGGCCTGGCGGCGGCGTCGGGTCGCCTGCCGCCGCAGCCAGCCGTCCGGGCCGAGGAACCCGGCGGCGCCCGCGGCGACCAGCAACAGCGGCCCGGTACGGGGCCCAAAGATGAGCGCCACCGGGGCGATCGCCAGCGCGGCGATGAGGCCTGCGCCGATCTTCATCGCGGTCAGCTCACCCACCGCGAGCCGGTCACCGAGCCCCGCGGAGTGGAGCCGGACCTGCAGATCGGCCGCCGCCGGCACCGGCAGCCCGGCCCTGCGCCCCACCCGCGCCAGCGTCGCCGCGACCTGCGCCCGCCGTCGGGCGCGGGCGTCCGCGCGCGCCTGCGCGAGCGCGTCACGCCGGCCCCGCTCCTCGTGTGCCGCCGTCGCGAGCTCCACCAGCGCTCCCGCCGCCGCCAGCGCCGCCAGCACCGCGAACACCACGCCCGAGCTCATCGCCCCACCACCCCACGCCCCGCGCGCCGACGTGCGCGCACCCGCCGAACCGCCTTTTGTGCCGCCGATCCGGGGTGCAAAAGCGTGTTCGGCGCCAGCCCGGGCAACCCGCCACGCCGAACCGCCCTTTGTGCCGCGCATCCAGGGCACAAAAGCGTGTTCGACCCCCGCCCGGGCGACCCGCCACGCCGAACCGCCTTTTGTGCCGCGCATCCGGGGTGCAAAAGCGTGTTCGGCGCCAGCCCGGGCAACCCGCCACGCCGAACCGCCTTTTGTGCCGTCGATCCGGGGTGCAAAAGCGTGTTCGGCGGGGTCATCGGGTGTCCTCGATGCTGGCGAGGCGGCGGACGAGGACGACGGCGAGGGCTTCCAGGAGGAGCGCCGTGAGCGCGAGGGCGGCGGAGAGCGGGCGGGCCAGGACATGGGCGATGGTGCCCGGCGCGAGCAGCTCGGCGATGAGCGCGGCGGCCAGTGGGAGCCCGCCGACGATGCGGGCCGTGATGCGCGCCTGAGCGGTCGCGGTCCGGGCGTCCGCCTCGGCCCGGTGGGCCGCCTCCGCGTCCGCGGCGAGTGCGCGGAGGAGCGAGGCGAGGTCTCCCCCCGCCTCGCGCTGCAGCAGGACCGCCGCGACGAGCGTGTCCCACGCGGGCAGCCGAGCGCGGGAGCGCAGCCGGTCGAGGACCGCATCGAGCGTGTCCCCGAGCGCGATGCCCTGCGCGGCGGCCTGCAGCTCCTCGGCGGTCGCGCGGTTGGGCGCGCCAGCTCCGGCGGAGGCCGCGATCGCAGCCGGGATCGAGAGGCCCGCCGACAGGCCGTCCGCCCAGGACCGCGCGACGGCAGGGGCGCCGAGGCGCAGCTCCTCGCGCCGCCGCTCGGCGCGGCGCTCGCCCAGCTGCCGAACCAGCCAGGGGACGCTGACGGCCAGCGCCGCGCCGGCGACGACGCCTGCCGTCAGCGCCCCGCCGGCACCGGCCACCGCGGCCAGGACCGCGACCAGGCGCCCGTCGCCGGGATCGCGGAGGGGCGCCAGCAGCCGCGCCACGGCGGCCACGACCCGCGCCTGCTCGACCGCGGCCAGCAGCTCCCACAGCGCGACGACGCCGCACGCGGCCGCTGCGAAGGCCATCACGGGCGCAGGCGTCACCGCACCGCACCGATCCGCTCGGCCAGCCGCTCCGAGAGCGCGGCGCGCCAGATCGGGCGACCGTCACGCCACGCGTAGAGCTCGCGGGTGGCCGGGCCGCCCGCAACGCGCACGACCTCCGCGACGCCGGTGACGCGCCGCGACCCGTCGGCCATCCGCGACTGGTGCACGACAAGGTCCAGCGCGGACGCGACCTGCTCACGGATCGCGTTCAGCGGCAGTCCCACGTCGGCCATCAGCGCGAGCGTCTCGACCCGGCGCAGGGCCTCCTCGGCCGAGCCCGCGTGGACGGTGCACAGCGAGCCGTCGTGGCCGGTCGACATCGCGCCGAGCATGTCCAGCGCCTCGGCCCCGCGGATCTCCCCGACGACGATCCGGTCCGGCCGCATCCGCAGGGCGTTGCGCACCAGCCGCCGGATCGTGATCTCGCCGCGCCCCTCCAGGCTCGCGGGCCGGGCCTCCAACCGCACCACGTGGGGCTGTTGCAGCCGCAGCTCGGCCGTGTCCTCGATGGTCACCACGCGCTCGCCCGCACCGATGAACGACGACAGCGCGTTCAGCGTCGTCGTCTTGCCCGAGCCGGTGCCGCCGCTGACCAGGACCGAGCAACGGGCGGCGACCGCCGCGGACAGGAACGTCCGCAGCGGCTCCGACCAGGAGCCCAGGGCGACCAGCTCGGCGGGCCCGAGCCCGCGCGGGCGAAAGCGCCGGATCGTCAGCACGGGCCCGTCGAGCGCGAGCGGCGGGATCACGACGTTCACCCGCGAGCCGTCCGCCAGCCGCGCGTCCACCAGCGGCTCGGCCTCGTCCACCCGCCGCCCCAACGGCGCCAGGATCCGCTCGATCGCGTGGCGCAGGTCGTCCTCCGAGGCGAACGTCACCGGCGTCGCCTCCACCCGCCCGGACCGCTCGACCCAGACCGCGCCCGGACCGTTGACCATGATCTCGTCGACGCTCGGGTCGGCCAGCAGCTCCTGCAGCGGCCCGAGCCCGAACGAGCGCTCGGTGATCCGCCGGATCAGCTCCTCCTGGGCCTCGCCGTCCAGCACCGCAGCCTCGGCCACCACCAGCGCGCGGATCCGGGCGATCGGGTCCTCACCGGCGCCCGGGGAGGCGAGCAGGCGGGCGCGGAGGACCTCGGCGAGGCGGTCGAGCGGGTCGGTCACACCGGGTAGACCCCGCGAGCGACCGAAACTGTCCCCCTCTACGTGCGGTCGATCCACTTGTCGAGGTGTGGGGGCTCCCACGCCTCGAACGCGTCCAGCAGTGCGGCCGGGTCGGACTCGATCAGCAGCATCGACCGATGCTCGGGTGTCAGGAAGCGCTCGCCGACCGCATGGTCGAACACGGAGACCAGCGGCTGCCAGTAGCCCTCGACGTCCAACAGCCCGATCGGCTTGCCGTGGTAGCCGAGCTGCAGCCACGTGAACATCTCCACGAGCTCCTCGATCGTCCCGACGCCACCGGGCATGGCGATGAACGCGTCCGACGCGTCGGCCATCGCCTGCTTGCGCTCGTGCATCGACTCGACGACCTGCAGCTCGGTGACGCCGCTGTGGCCGATCTCGCGCTCCCACAAGGAGCGCGGGATGATGCCGATGGCCTCCCCGCCGGCGGCCATCACGGCGTCGGCGATGACGCCCATCAGTCCGACGGTGCCCCCGCCGTAGACGAGGCCGAGCCCGCGCTCGGCCAGCAGCCGGCCGGTGGCTGTGGCGGCATCCGTGTACGCCGGACGCGCTCCGGGGCTGGCCCCGCAGTAGACGCAGACGCGCTTCATGCCTGGACCGTCGCAGGCGCGACGGTCGGGACGCGGCGCAGCGTCAGCAGCGTCAGCAGGCAGGCGCCCGCACAGCAGGCAACGGGGACGATGTCCGCGGTCGCCTTCGCCACGCCGCCGCCGCCCGCGGCGCCGAGCGTCTCGCCGATGCCCCATCCGAGGTTGACCAGCCCGAACGCCAGCCCTTGGGCGACGCCCGTCCCCTCCGCGGCGTCAGACAGCAACGCCATCGCCGGCGCCCAGAAGACGCCCAGCGAGCCGGTGGTCAGCACGAAGGCCAGGGCGTACAGCACGCCGTTGGCCGGCAGCGTGATGATCAGCAGCATCACCGTGCCCGCGGCCAGGCCGGCCCGCACCGGCACCAGGCGACCGCGGCGGTCGGAGACCCGGCCGACGATGGGGCTCTCCGCGCTCTCCACCGCCGCCGCGACCAGGAACACCGCCCCCACCGCGGCGGTGCCGAAGCCGAGGTCGTCCAGCCGCAGAGGCACGAGGACGGTGAGCGTCCCGAACGCGATGGCGGGCAGCGTCACCAGCCACATCGCCGTCCGCACGCCGCCGTCCCGTAGGGCGCGTCCGACGTCGGAGAGCCGCTGCGGCTCCGGCTGCGACGTCGACGGCATCCGCAGCGCGGCGACGCTCAGGCCGCCCGCGATGACCAGGACGCTGGAGAACACGAGCTCCGGCGCGGTGACATCGGCCAGCGCGCCGAGGACCGGGCCGAGCAGCGTCCCGAAGATCGCAGCGCCCAGCGCCGTGCCGATGAGCGCGCCGCGCTGGTCGGCCGGCGCCTCGGCCGTGATCCAGGCCAGGCCGCCGGCCCAGGAGCACGCGCCGCCGATGCCCTGCACGAAGCGCGCGGCGTCGAGGACGACCACGTGCTCGGCGAACCCGAACACCAGGCTGGAGAGGCCGAGCAGCGTCAGGCCCGCGATGACCGTCGCGCGCGACCCGAACCGCGCGGCGAGCAGCCCCGCCGGGATGGCGCCGAGGATGGTGCCCGCCGGGTAGGCCGCCGCGAGCAGTCCGGCCGAGAGCTTGGACAGCTCCAGCTCATCGGCGTAGTGCGGCAGCAGCGGCGCGACGACGGCGAAGAACGCTGTGTCGACGCAGACGATGACGCTGACGAGGGTGACCAGGCGCCGCAGCTCCACCTGGTCACCGTAGCGGCTGCTCTCAGGCCGGCGGGTTGGCGCCCGCCCAGTCCTCGATGTAGTCGTCGCTGTCGGGGTAGTAGCCGAATGGCGGGTGCAGATGACACGTGTCGCTGTAAACCGGCTTGCACGGGTTGAACGGGTTGACCCGCGCCATGATGTGAGCGGGGTCGACGTCGCCGGCGTTGTGACCACTACCCGGGCCCACAGAGACGTACGTGTCGCACCAGTCAGTGGGCCGCGAGATCTCGTCGACGTTCTTGATGCCGTCGAAGTCGACGTCGTCGACGTCGTCGTCGATGCCATCACCGTCGGTGTCCTTCTTGAGGAAGTCGAGGCCAAGGTACTTGACGGGGTACGTCGTCTCCACGTACTTGTCTGAGCACTTGACCGACTTCTTCTTCGTCCAGAGGTTCCACCACTCCGGCCCGCTCAGTGGACCGCTGGCCTCGACGTAGTTCGTGAGGTGATCGCCGTCGGCATCGCGCTGGTCGTCGGTCTGGGTCTGCCCGCCGCTGCGCTGCAGGCCGTCGCTGTACGACAGGGGCAACGTGCCGCCCGTGTAACGCCACGCCTTGTACTCCATGGTGAGGGTCAGGCTGTCGCCGTCGAAGTCGGTGTTGGCGTCGGTCCCGTCGAGCGCGTTCGGGTAGTCACGCTTGTCTGACGACGGCAGTGCTTCTGGGTTCAGATTCCGCGAGGAGTAGTACTCGAAGCCATCCGAGACGCCGTCGCCATCGGAGTCGGACTGGAGCGGGTCCGTCTTGATCTGAAGCTCGCGCTCGTTGGGGATGAGGTCGTCATCGCTGTCGCCGTTCTTGCCGGCGAGGATGCAGAAGTGCGACTCGGTGTTCGGGATGCACGAGTCGAGCTGCTGGTAGGTCCGCGCAGTCGGCGCTGCCGCAAGCTCGGCCTGGTACTCCTGCATGTTGGGGACGTCGTCATGGTCCTGGTCGTCGGCGTCGTCGCGGATGCCGTCGCCGTCGGTGTCGGTCGCCAACCAATCCAGCGGATCTACCTTCTGGACATCGATCGACGTCGGCACTGCTTGGTCACCGCAGTAGAACGAAACCTGGTTGATGCCGGCGCAGCGCCCGGCCGCAGCGTCCTGTTTCGTCTTCTCGGCGGCCTTCGTGATGTAGAGCTGGCTGAACAGACCGAAGTCGTAGTAGCGCGGATCAGTGCCGTCGGCCTTCAGCGTGCCGATGCGGATCAGCTCCATTGAGCCGATCCCCTCATCCATGTTCGGGAAGCCGTCGCCGTCGGCGTCGCGTTCGAAGTCCGAGAGGAAACCGTTTTTGTCACGGTCCGCGTACACGAAGTTCGCCGGCACCCCACCGCGGCCGTCGGAGGTGGGGTTGCCGCCGGAGTACGTCAGGACCGAGCCCCCCGCCGGCGCCGTGCGGTAGGCGTTGGAGAACGTCGCCCACGCGGTGTACTCCATGAGGTTGGTCAGGCTGTCGCCGTCCTGGTCGACCTCGGCGTCGGTCTTGTCCAACGGGTTGGCGTAGGGCTTGCGGTTGGGCGACGGCTTGGCGCCGGCGGCGCGGCCGTTGTTGCGGTCCAGCGCGGACTGGTACTCCCAGCCGTCGGACATGCCGTCGCCGTCGGTGTCGCGCTTGCACGCGTCGGTGCCGATGTTCGTCTCGATCGAGTCGGACAGCAGGTCGTTGTCGTCGTCCTTGTCCGTGGCGTTGTCGATGCCGTCGCCGTCGCAGTCGTCCTTGGAGACCTTGGGACCGATCGCCACCGGCCCGATGCGCGGCGACTTCTTCAGCGACGTGAACGCCCGGCCGAAGCGCGCGGCGAGCACCCGCACGCGGAAGCGCGTCGGCTGGGCGACGCCCTTCTTCTGGACCAGGTAGGGCAGCAGCTTGGCCGGGACCTTCACCGAGAGCTTCGTGGTGGAGGTCGACCTGGCGATGCGCACGAAGATCGCGCGGCCGCCGTCGCGCTTGAACACGACGGTGTTCTTGTTCTTGCCCTTGCGGAAGTTCTTGCCCGTCACGGTCATCGTGTCGCCGATGCCGAGCGTGGTCGGCGCGACCTTCGCGATCGACGGGTAGAGCGCCCTCTTGGACGCAGCATGGGCAGGTGGCGCCGCGGCCAGCAACGTGCAGGCGAGGGCGGCGAGGATCAGTCGAACGGGGGTGGTCGTCATCGGGCCTCTAACGCCGTATCGGCGTCCCACCGAACCGCTTGAGCGCTCGTCCACCGGTTTTGGACGCCGCGTCAGCCCGCAGCCCGCGGAAGGACACGGATCTCGCGCGCGAAGTTCTGGGCCTGCGCCAGCGCGACGGCCTGCTCCACGGACGTGCTGAGGCCGATCCGCACGCGTGGCCCCTGGTCGTCGGCATCCTGGGGCGCCGCGGTCAGCACCTCGGCGTCCGACAGCGCGATCCGGGTGCTGCCCTGCCCGTCGCGGCGTTCGGTCGTGACCAGGACGTCGACGTGCGTGCCGGCGACGACGAGGTCCGGTGAGCCGTGCGCGATCACCTCGGTGATGCGCCGGCCCTCCCCCACGGGCAGCTGCGGCACGGCGTCGTCCTCGGTCTGCAGCAGGGCACTCGTGATCGCCGTGCCGGGAGGCAGGTCGACGGCCGGCGCGCGGCCGACGAGCTCCTCGGGCCGCCCGAAGGACCCCGCGGGCGCGTAGCGGCTCGGGATCTGGCGGATCGCCAGGCTGCCGGTGCGCAGCGGCCGACCCTCGACGAGCGGTCCGCGGGCCACCACCACGGGGATCGGCCGCCCCAGCCGGCGCTGCAGCTGCGCCTCACGTCCGGCGACGTCGGCCGCCGCGAGCGCCCCGAGCACGACGGCCAGCGCCGCCAGCGCCAGCGCGCGGCGACGGCGGGTCATCGGGGCGCGGGCGCGTGCAGACGGCGCGGACCGGGCTGTACCTCCGCTGCCGCCGGCGGGAGGTCCGCCACGGGCGCGGGGAGCTCCAGGACCATCCGGGACCCGTCGGGACCGGGGGCGGCGATGAGCCGCCCGTCATGGTCGCGGGCGATGTCGCAGACGATGGCCAGGCCGCGTCCGCGCCGGCCGCGGCCCCGGCGGGCGCCGCGGGTCAGCGTCCCCAGCGAGCGGTCCGGCCCCGGCCCGTGGTCGCTGACCTCGACGTGCACCGTCCCCGGCCCGCCGAGCAGCCGCAGGCCGACCGGTCCGGTGCCGTGCTCGGCGGCGTTGGCGACGAGGTTCGCGACGGCCTGGGCCAGCCGCAACGGGTCGCCGATCACCACGACGGGAACCGCGGGCATCACGACGTCCAGGCGCGCACCGTGACGCGCGGCCACCGCACGCCACGCCGGCACGTGGCGGGTCAGCAGCGCGCGGAGGTCGACGCTGCCACGCCGCGCGCCGACGACGCCACCGACGGGCGCGGCGTCGAGGTCGGCCAGCGCCAGCGACGCCCGCCGGATCTCCTCCACCGCCGCGACGATCCGCGCCGAGCGCCCGGCCCCGTGCAGCGCCAGCCCCGCGGCGTGCAGCGGCCCGCGCAGCTCGTGGCAGGCCCGGGCGATCCGCTCGCGCCCCGCCGCGTCGCGCCGCCGGGCGATGAGCAACAGGACCGCCGCCGTCATCGCGCAGCCCCAGCCGACGAAGCCGAGCAGCGTCATCGCGCCACCACGACCGGATCGCAGAGCCGGTAGCCCACACCCCAGACGTTGATCACGAACCGGTCGCCGCCCTCGCCGAGCCGCCGGCGCAGCCGACAGGCGTGCGAGTCCAGCGTCCGCGAGGTGCCGACCAGCGTCGTCCCCCACACCACCTTCATCAGCTCGGTCTTCGTCCAGACCTTCAGCGGTTCGCTGGCCAGCGCGCAGAGCAGCAGGTACTCCTTGCCGGAGACCGCGACGTCCTCCCCGCGCAGCTTCACCGAGCGCCGGCTCTGGTCGATGACCAGCGGCCCCGCGCGCAGCACGCCGCCCCGCCGCTCCTGCACCCGCCGCAGCAGCGCCTGCACGCGGGCCCGGAGCTCGGGATAGGAGAACGGCTTGGCCACGTAGTCGTCGGCTCCGCGCTCGAACCCGCGCAGCCGGTCGATCTCCGAGCCGCGTCCGGACAGCACGAGCACCGGCAGGTGCGGGTCGACGCGGGAGCGCACGCCGTCGGCGCCGCGCAGGACCGTGAGGAAGTCCAGCCCGGTCGCGTCGGGCAGGCCGACGTCGATGATCGCCAGGTCCGGCGCATGGGTCTCGGCGAGGGTGAGGCCCTCGCGGACGCCTCCGGCGAGGATCGGCTCGTAGCCGTCGGCGCAGAGGTTGTCCGCCAGGAAGGTACGGGTGGTCTCGTCGTCCTCGACCAGCAGGACGGTGGCGACCGGGGTGTCGTTCACGGGCATGGGAACAAGACCCCCGGACCCGCGCAAACTGTCCCCCCTTTTGTCGGAAGATCGCTACCGCGCCTGCTTGGAGGGTCGCACGAGGATCTCGTTGATCGAGACGTGCTCGGGCTGTGAGAGCGCGAACAGGACGGCCTCGGCGATGTCCTGCGACGTCAGCGACTTCACGCCCGCCAGCCGCTCGGCCGCGATGCCCTGGATGACCGCGTTGTTGTGCGACAGCAGCTCGGTGTCGACCGCACCCGGCTCGACCAGCGTGACCCGGACGCCGACGTGGAGCGCCTCCTGGCGCAGCGCCTCCGAGAACCCGCACACGCCCCACTTGGTCATGTTGTAGACCGCCGACCCGGCCGCCGCGATCCGCCCGGCGACGGACGAGACGTTGACGATGTGCCCGCTGCCCTGCTCGGCCATGACGGGCAGGGCAGCGTGCGTGCAGTAGAGCAGGCCGTTGAGGTTCAGCGAGATCATCCGCCGCCACTCCTCGGTGTCTGCGCCCAGCACCGGCCCCAGCAGCATCACGCCGGCGTTGTTGACCAGCGAGTCCAGGCGGCCGAACTTCTCGTAGGTGTGCTCGATGAACGCCCGCGCCTGGCGCTCGTCGGTGACGTCCGTGCGATGCGCCAGCGCGCGTCCCCCGTCCTCGTTGATCTGGGCCGCGAGCGCGTTGATGCGATCCTCGCGACGCGCCGCAAGAGCGACTGCAGCACCTGCGCGAGCACAGGTCAGCGCGGTAGCCTCGCCGATGCCGGAGGACGCCCCGGTGATCGCGACGACGGTGCCCGAAAGGTCGTTGGTCATGGTCGCGACCCTAAGGGGTGCCGAAGGCCGCACGCCAGCTGATCAAACGCCACATGCCGGTCGAGCGGCCGCCGGTGGGCCCCCTGACCAGATCGGCCGGACGGCGTGCAAATCCGGTTGCACGAGGGGTGCGCGAGAAGGAATCGGCCATAGGATGCCGACGGCCTGGAACTCGGCGCTCGGCCGAGTGCTGCTTCACCCCGAGGAACAACTGCTTCATGGACATGACCAAGCGCGGCAACTACGACTCTGGCGAGGACTTCGTCCTCGAGTACGGGGAGCTGCGCTTCACGTTCAACGAGCGAGACTTCGGGGAGCGCTGCGAGCAGGCCGCGCTGAAGCTCGGCTTCGTCGCCGGCCGCCTCGAGGAGACCGAGCTGGAGGACCTGGTCAACCTCGCCGTCAACGGCGAGATCCAGGACCCGGCCTCCCGCCTGGGCGAGCACGTCAACGACTGCTGGCCCGAGCTCGTCGGCCCGTCCGACCGCAGCCTGGTCCACTGGCTGCGTCGCCTCGTCTTCCGCTCCGCCTGGCTGGACCAGCGCGTCAAGGAGGGCGAGCTGGACATCGCCTACGACAGCGAGGCCGGCACGTTCCGCTACGTGCAGCCCGAGCGCGGCGGCGAGCCCGTCGAGTTGGCTCCCGAGCCCACCTGGGCCCGGGTCGCCTACCGCACCCGCTGAGCCGGCGGGGCGGCTACGCTGCGGCGCGCGATGCGCCGCCCTTTCCTGCTTGCACTCGTTGCCGCCGCCGTCACGGCGACGCCTGCCCACGCCCACGGCCTCGACGAGACCTGCCTGCTGCCCTTGACCAAGGTCGACCCGGCGACGATCAACGTCGCCTACCCCGACGACAGCGCGCTCTACTTCGGCGGCGTCTTCGCCCTGTCCCCCGGGACGCGGGTGCGGATCACCGGCCGCTACCCGCACGCGCGGTACATGAGCTTCAACGCCTACGACGCGGCCCTCCGGCCGACCGACGCGCTCAACGACCAGCAGATCGTCCCGGACGCCGGGTCGGCGAACCCGTTCCTACCCGGCGCGCTGCGCACCGGCAAGGACCACCGCGACTACACGGTGTTCATCGCGGGCGGCGACAAGCCCGCCCAGCCCGCGCCGAACACCATCTATCCCGGGACGACGGCGCCCGCGGGGCTGTTCCTGTACCGGATCTACGTGCCCGACCGGGGCACGGGCGAGACCGGCGGCGTCGGCGTGCCGACCGTGCAGCTCGAGCCGACGACGTCCACCGGCACGCCGGCCACGTCGGTCTGCACCAACCTGACCAAGCCGTCGGTCACCGGTATCAACGAGCTGCTGGCGTCGACGTCGACGCCCTCCGGGGTGGCGGCACCGGGCGGCGAGGACCCACCGGTGTGGCGCAAGTTCGTCAACCTCGCGAGCGCGATCGCTGCCAACGTCACCGGCGACCCGAACCCGGGTGGCATCCCGCTGGACGACATCGGCGGCAGCGGCGGGTTCCTCTCCAACAAGGACAACCAGTACGTCTCGGCGGCGATCAACCGCAGGCTCGGCGACGTGTCGGTCACGCGCGTCCGCGTACCCACCTTCCCGGACACCCGCAGCGGCGCCGAGCACATGCCGACCGGCCAGCTGCGCTACTGGTCGGTCTGCCAGAACGACCCGGTCACGCAGCGCTACGTCCAATGCGTCAACGACGACCGCGCGGTCGTCGGCAGCGACGGCTTCGCCACCTTCGTCGTCTCCCCTGCGTCGCTGCGTCCCGGCAACGCGACCCGGGAGTGCGGCGTCAACTGGCTGCCGTGGGGTCCGAACCCCCGCGGCCTGCTGATCCTGCGCCACATGCTGCCCGTCGGCTTTCCCCAGGCGATCCAGGGCGCGACGGCCGACCACGAGGTCGACACGATGGGCGCCTACTTCCCCACGTCGCGGTACTTCGCCGACGCGGCCGGCTACGACGCCGGCGCCGGGTGCCATCCGCCGACACCCGCCGCGGCGGTGAAGGCTCGGTGTGCAAGCCGCCGGACGGTCGACATCACGCTTCCCCGCGCGGCGCGTCGCGCGGAGAGGGCGCGGGTGCTCGTCGCCGGCCGGGCACGCACCCTCGCGGTGCGCAACGGCAAGGTCCGGGTGGACCTGCGCAGCGCACCGCGGGGGCTGTACGCGGTGAAGGTGCTGGTCCGGGGCAGGACGGTCGCCCGTCGCGCCTACCGGACCTGCACGAAGCGGTTCTGAGACCCCGGCCGCGCGCTGAGCGTGCGGCCGGTGCGGTGACGTCCGCCGTCAGGCGCCGAGCGCGGTCGCCCGGGCCTGGGCGATCGCGTCCGCGCCGGCCTCGCCGACCAGGAGCTCCGGGCGCAGCGTGCCCGAGGCGACGAGGTCGAGCGCGGGCAGGCGGCCCGTGGCCGTCAGGTCGACGTCGAGCGCGATGACCGTGGTCTCGCCGCCGACCGGCTCGTCGGCGGTGGCGACGATGGTCAGCGAGCCGCCGTCGACGATCGCGCGGGCCGAGCCGAGCACGCGGCGGGCGGTGCCCTCGGGCAGGCCGTCCAGCGTGTCGATCAGGACGACGGCGTGGCCGCCACGGGCCGCGACGCGGCGGGCAGTCTCGACGGCGCGGTCGATCGCGTGGGCGCGGGCGTCCGGGCTGGTCGTGAACGACAGGCGCGCGGCAGGCTCGATGCCCTCGGGTGCCGAGGACAGCTCCTCCGGGCGCACGCCGGCGAGCACGAGCGTGACGTCGAGACCCTCGACGGCGGACAGCGCGCCGGCCAGGCGGCGGATCGCCTCGGACTTGCCGGCGCGGGCCTTGCCGGAGATCGTGACGCGCGAGCCGCGGCCCAGCGGCGTCAGCCACTCGATGGCCTTCAGCGTCGGGTCCTCCGAACCGAGCGCGAAGCGCTCCGACGGCAGCGCCGCGGGGAGGTCGTCGAACGGCGTGCCCTCGGCGACCTCGTCGGCCGGCTTGCCGTTGATCGTGTCGATGCGCTGGAGCGACGGGTAGCGCTCGCTGCGGCGCGGGGCGCGGACCGGACCGCTGATCGTGTCGCCGGAGACGAGCTCGCAGCGGCGGACCTGGGCGGCGGAGATGTAGACGTCGTCGTCGGACGGCTCCGGCGGCGAGACGCGCAGGAAGCCCGAGCCGTTGCCGAGCAGCTCGACGACGCCCTCGGCGATGCGCTCCTCGCGCGGCTCGTCGTCGGCGACGTCGGCGTCCTCGTCGCGGGCGGCGGCGCGGCCGCGACCACGGCCACCACGGGTGCGGCGGGCGGGCCTGTCGTCCTCGTCGTCGGCGGGCCGGCGGGCCTCGGCCTCCTCCTCGGTCTCGACCTCATCGTCACCGGCGTCGGTGTCCGCGTTGCGCGCGGTGCGGCCGCGGCCACCGCGGCGACCGCGGGTGCGCGTGGGCTTCTCGTCGGGCTCGGCGTCGGCCTCGACCTCGACCTCGGCCTCGGCCTCGGTGGCGTCAGCGTCGGCGTCCGCAGCGCCGTCCTGGCGCTCCAGGATGGCGTCGATCAGGTCGGCCTTGCGCAGACGGCGGAAGCCGTCGAGGCCGATCTCGCCGGCGATGAGGTGCAGGTCGGCGAGCGGGCTGTCCTCCAGCGCGTCGCGGGTCAGGACGGTCATGGGGTGTCTCCTCCTACGGAGTCGGTTGGCACTCCGGGCGCGTTGGTGTGCAGCGCCCGGCGACTATTGCGTTGACGGACGCTACCGGAACTGCCGGGCGCCGGACGTGCGAGCGTCAGCGAACGTGTCCGCTGCCCGCGACGCCGCCACGGTCAGGCGTCGGCCCGGATCCACTTGAGCGCGTCGTCGTCCCCGTCGAAGTCGGGCATCGGGACGTCGCCGTGGAGCACGGCCTGCACCGCCAGGAAGTCCGCCACCTCGCGGACGTCGTGGACGCGCAGGATCGTCGGATGGGGCAGCCGCGCCGCCCACGCCACGGCGCCCAGCGTGCCGGCCAGGCGCTCGCCCGGCGGGCGGTTGGTGATCGCGCCGACGAAGTACTTGCGGCTCAGCGCCAGCAGCCACGGCTGGTCGGGGAACTCGGCGGCGAGCGCATCGATGTCGCGCAGCGACTCGACCGTCTCGGCCGGGGTCTTCGCGAAGTCCGGCCCGGGATCGAGGATGAGCCGGTCGTCGGGCACGCCGCGCGCCCGTGCGATCGCCACCTTCTCGGCCAGGAACGCGCGGACGTCGCCGCGCACGTCTCCGCCGTAGTCCTGGAAGTGCTCCACCTTGGGTTGTGCCCGCGTGTGCATCACCACGAGGTGCGCGCCGTGCTCGGCCGCCAGGTCGGCGAGTCGCTCGTCGCGCAGTCCGGAGACGTCGTTGAGGATCGTCGCACCGGCGGCCAGCGCGGCGGCCGCGACCTCCGGCTTCCAGGTGTCGACGGAGACCGTCACGCCCTCCGCGGCGACGCGCTCGATCAGCGGCACCACGCGGGCGATCTCCTCCTCCGCCGCCGTGACGCCGGTGTAGGTCACTCCGGACTCGCCACCGATGTCGATGATGTCCGCACCGTCGGCGACGAGCTGCAGCGCCCGCTCGACCTGGGCGTCGAGCGTCGTCAGGCGGACCTTGTCGGAGAACGAGTCGGGGTTCGCGTTGACGATCCCCATGAGCAATGGTCGGGTCATCGGGTGTAGTGGAGGAAGAGGTGGTCGTCGGCGCGGTGGACCGCATCGAGCGTCAGGCGGTGTACGGGGTCGAGGACCGCGCCGGTCAACGGGGTCGGCCCATCCCCCGCGACCAGCAGCGGGGCCACGGTGATGAGCAGGTCGTCGAGGCAGTCCTGGGCGACCAGCTCGCGCAGGAGGCTCGGCCCACCCTCGCAGGACACGGCGCGCACGCCGTAGCGGCCGGCGAGGTCATCGAGCACCTGCGCGAAGTCGAGTCGCTCGAGCTGCACGACGTCGGCGTGGCTTGCGTCGATTGTGCCCTCGGCCTCGGTGTAGACCGCGACCGGGACGTCGTCCTCGGTGAACAGCGGTGCGTCACCGGCGGTGAGCTCCAGGCGCCGCGAGACGGTCGCGATCACCGGATGCGGGCTCAGGCCCGCCTCGACGCGGTGGCTGCGCTGGTCCTCGTCGAGCAGCGTGGCGTAGCGCTCCGCCTTGATCGTGGCGGCGCCCGCGAGGACCGCGTCGACTCCGGTGCGCATCTCGCGCAGCAGGTCGCGGTCGTCGGGATGGCCGAGCTTCACCGACCGGCCCTCGATGGTCGCCCGGCCGTCGACCGAGGCGATCATCACGCCGACGACCCGCGGCCGCGGCCGGTCGTGGTCGCGCAGGCCGAGGCCCGCAACGAAGTCGCGAGCCGTGACGTCGGCGCTGTCGTCGAGGCGTCTCAGCGCAGCTCGCCGTTGACGGCGGAGCGGTCGCCCACCACGGCGCTCCGTGGCGGCGGGCAGCCCGCGGCCGTGGGACGGCACGTCGTGCCGCCGCACTTCGGGTCCTGCGGGTTCTGCGAGCAGTAGTCCCCGGGGCCGCTGCCGGTCGAGCCCGTGGAGCCCGTCGAGCCGGTGCCGGTCGAGCCCGTCGAACCTGTGGACCCGGTCGAGCCCGTGGACCCCGTCGAACCGGTGGAGCCGGAGGCCCCGGTCGACCCGCTGCCGCTGCCGCTGCTGGACACGCTCGTGCCGCTGCTGGTGGGCCTGGGCTTGGGCTTGGGCTTCGGCTTGGGGGTGTACGTGGGCCTCGTGTAGGCCGGCGTCTGGGCCTGCGTGGAGGTCGGTGCCTGCTGTTGGGTCGTCGTGGCCGGGCGGACGACGACCGGCGTGACGACGGCCTTCTTCTTGGCGTGGTGCCTGCGCTTCTTCTTCTTGGCGGCGTGCTTCTTCTTGGCCGGTCTGGGCTTGGACACCACGGTCGTCGTCGGCGTCGGGGTCGGGGTGACCGCAGGCGTCGGCGTCGGGGTCGGCGTGGCGATCGTCTGCGCGGCGACGCGCGGCGTCGCCTTCTTGCCGTCGCCGCCCGTGGCCATCACGACGGCACCGCCGCCGAAGAGCAGGAACGCCGCGCCGACGAGCGCCGCGATGAGGCCGCGCCGGCGGCGGCTGCCCTCCTCGGCGACGACCTCGGCCGCGCCGGCACCACCGCCGCCGGCGGAAGGCGCACCGCGGTCAGGGCCCCCGCCGCCGCCCGGCGACGCGGCACCGCCCTGGTCGTACACGTGCGACCGGTCGCGGTCGAGCACGTCGCTGAAGTCGAACCCGCAGCGCTCGGCCGCCTTGGCCGCCGTGGACTTCCACAGCCAGGCCATCGGCACGACGGGCGCCCAGGCGCGGTAGGACATGCCGGCCTCGGCCATCGCCTCGACCGACACCTTGCAGGTGTCGCAGCCGGCGATGTGGCCGTCGAGCCACAGCTCGTCGTCGAGATCCTTGAGCTGGCCGTCCTGGCGCTTGGCGATCAGCGGCAGCGCCCGCTCGCAGTCGGCGCCGGACACCGCGACCGCCGCCAGCGCGCTGCCGCGCAGCTCGTCGCGCAACTTGATCCGCGCGCGGGAGATCAGCTGCGCGACCGAGTTGCGATTCATGTCCATGATCTCGGCGATCTCGTCGTAGGAGAGATCGTCGATCTCGCGCAGCGCGAGGACCTCGCGCTGGCGCTCGGGCAGCCGGGCGTTGGCCTCCTGCACGGCGGTCTGGAAGGAGCCGAGCATCGCGGCGCGCTCCGGATCCATGAGCACGTCGCCGACCTCGTCGCCCATCAGCGGCTTGGCGCCGCGCTCGGGGATCTCGTCGACGACGTCGGCCCGCTTGCGCTTGCCGATCACGTCGTAGCTCGCGTT
>CAYUDT010000019.1:0-62201 GCA_964443695.1 uncultured Conexibacter sp.
AGAAGCTGGAGCGCGAGCCGACGCTCGAGGAGATCGCCGAGGAGGCCATCCTCACCCTCGAAGAGGTCGAGCGCATCAAGTCCGTCGACGTCACGCCTGCATCGCTCAACGCGCAGGTCGGAGACGAGGACGGCTCGGAGCTCGGTCACTTCATCGCCAACGAGGGCCCCGCGCCGGAGGAGGAGGCCTTCCAGGCCATCGCCTCCGTCGAGGTCAAGCATGCGCTGGACGCGCTGCCCGAGGACGAGCGCAAGGTCGTGACCCTGCGCTTCGGCGTCGAGGGCGACGCGCCGCAGACCATGGCGCAGGTCGGCCGCAAGCTCGGCGTCACCGCCCGTGAGGCGGAGGCCATCGAGGCCCGCGCACTGCGCCGGCTCTCGAAGCTGCCCGAGCTCGAGGCCCTCCGCGAAGCGGCCTGACCCACTCACAACCCACCCCGATTCACACGAAGGGCGTCCCGCGAGGGGCGCCCTTCGTCGTCTCCACCAACCTAAAGGTGCCTGGCACCTTTAGGTTTGGGGCCGGCCCCGAAACCGGCCGTTTGCGGGCATCTTCACCTAAAGATGCCTGGCACCTTTAGGTTTGTTCAGGTTGGGGTGAGGGCGTCGAGGGAGTCGTGGTCGTCGATGAAGGTGGCGATGCGCTGCCAGCAGCGGGCCATGTAGTCGCGGGGCTGCATGTCGGGCTGCAGGCGGCCGGCGCCGATGGTGAGCAGGGCGAAGATCGCGACGTGGAAGGGTTGCTGGCGGTACTTCAGCCAGGCCTCGTCGAACGGGGGTGGGGTGACCCCGCGCCGCGTGAGCTGCCCGAGGTAGCGCTCCAGGAGGTCACGCTCCCAGGCCCGGCGGTCCTCGGGCTCCAGGTTGACGGCGAGCGCGTAGCTGTAGTCCAGCGCCCACTCCCCCTTGGCGACGGCCTGCCAGTCGTAGAGGCCCATGCGGCCATCGGGGTCGCGGAGCCAGTTGCCCTGGTGGACATCCTGGTGCAGGACCGTCAACGCGCCCGCGGAGTTCAGCGCCAGCGCGCGCATCGTCGCGGGGATGATCTCGTGGCGGCGGGCCCGCAGCCGGGGCGGCATCGCGTCGGCCACGCGCTCGACGCCGATCTCGGCGCGGCGCAGGATGCCGACGGCGTTGAGCCGCTGCTGGAAGACCAGCGTGGTGGGAAGGCGCGACAGCGAGCCGTCGGTCAGGCGCGGGTCCTCCCAGTAGGCGGCGTGGTAGTAGGCCATCTGGTCGACCATGTCCTCCGCGTCGCGGCGGCTGATGGAGTCCTGCATCGGGTCCGGGAACGTGCAACCGGAGGCGCCCATGTCCTCCATGAGCGCGATCGAGCGGAACGTCCTCGGGTCCGACGCGGCGTAGTGGGCCCGCGGGCTGCGCAGCTCACCGAGCTCGGGACGGATCTCGTTGAAGAAGATCGTCTCGCTCTCGGTGACGCGGCCGAGGACGAGGAACAGCCGGGATTGCAGCGATGCGGCGCTCTTCATGAAGAGGTGCTGCACGGTGCCGTCGGCGTGCTCGACGCTCAGCGCCCGGCGCGAACTGGTCCCGTCCGAACCGCCGACGATGTCGAAGCGGACCACCGGCCGGCCAAGCGCCGCGCCGAGCCACTCGGCGGTGAGCGCGTCGGCGTTGACCGGGACGTCGCGCAGATCGGTCACGCGGGGCGTCCTGATGCGCTCGCGGGCGACGTTGGCGACGACGCGGGCGGCCAGGGCACCGACCTGCATCCGGCTCAGCTGCTCCTCCATCGCCCCAGCGTGGCGCAGATTCTGACGCGCGTCAAATTATTCTGACGTGCGTCAGAACTACACTGGGCAGATGTCCCGCACCGGCGAGGTCCCCAGCCGCAAGGGCCGCGAACGTCGCGCCGCGCTGCTGGGCGCGCTGGAGGAGCTCCTGGCCGAGCGCGCGCTGCAGGAGATCGAGATCGACCACATCGCCACCCGCGCCGGCATCGGCCGCTCCGGCTTCTACTTCTACTTCGCCACGAAGGACGCGGCGGTCGCGGCGCTGCTCGAGCAGGTCGCCGAGGACCTCATCGGCGTCGCCGGCGATTGGTACGAGCGCGACGACCTGCCCCACACCGAGCGCGTACGCGGCGGCCTCACGGCCACGGTGGCCTTCTGGCGCGAGCACGCGACGCTCATGGCGGCCATCTCCGCGGCGACAGGTGAGGCCGCCGCGATGTGGGACGACGTCGAGGCGGAGTTCCGCCGCCGCGCCGCAGCCCGCGTCCGCGCCGACCAGGACGCCGGCCTGGTGGCCCGCGACCTCGACGTCGAGCCGATCGTCCTCGTGCTCGTCGGCATGACCGTCCACGCGATGCGGGCCGACGTGCGGTCGATCGCCGCCGGCGGCGGGCCGCTACCGGGCGTCGAGGACGCGGTCATCGCGGTGTGGGACCGCGTGCTCTACGGCGACGACTAGCAGGTGCTGCCGCCGGTGAGCGAGAACGACGCGCGCGCGACGCGCTTGCCGCCGCGGGTCAGCGTCAGCGTGTAGGTGCCCTCGGGGAAGGCCTCATGCTCCAGCCGCTCGGTGCGCGGCGTGAACGTCAGCTCGACGCGGCCGTGCCGGATCTTCGCGGTGCGGACCCGGGCGGCGTGCCCGGGCGCCTTGAAGGACGACCGCACGGTCACGGCCCGGCCCGCGTTGCGCACCCGCGCCCGCACGACGGTGATCGGGATGGCCTGGCAGAGCTTGTGCGAGCCGCCCGGCCTGACCGTCGACACCTCGCTGTTGACGCGCTCGAGCTGGAAGCTCGTGATCGAGACGGCCACGGCGGCCGCAGCGGCGAGCACGCGCTAGTCCTTCTTGACCGAGGCCACGTTGGCCTTCGGCTCGGGCTTCTTCTGGTCGGCCTTCGGGGCCGGCGTCAGCGAGGCGCGGACCGGGGCGCCCCAGGCGCCGTCGACCCGGCCCAGCACACCGGCGTCGACCTCGCAGTTGATGCAGAAGCCGTTGATGCCCCAGCCCAGCGCGCGCGCCAGCACCTGGCTGGCGTAGTCGACACCCGTGAGGTCGTGGCCGTAGTAGTCGTAGGCGGCCGACCAGGCGCTCGCGTCCAGCGTGCCTCCGGCTCCGCTGTCGCGCAGCAGCTTGGCCGCGGCCATGATCGCGTCGAAGTCGTCGTACACCGACGGGTGGTCGGCCGTCGGGTGGTTGTAGGACGACGGCCGCTTGGCCGCCGTGTAGGCGTCGGCGTAGCGGTCCCACGTCGTCCGCGGGCCGTTGGTGACGTTGAACTGCATGGGGCCCGCGCAGCAGTTGGCGAAGTTGAGGCCCCGGTAGACGCCCCGCGACGTCGAGAACGCCGACTCCTGCTTGTGCACCGACGCGAGCAGCAACCAGTTGACGCCGTACGCCTTGGCCGCCGCCTCGTAGATCGGATAGAAGCCGGCGACCCAGGCCTCGCGCACGTGCGCGCGGTCGTTGGCCAGGAAGCGGGCCTCGTCGCGGGCGACGGTCTCGTTCCTCGGCTTCGGCGCCGCGGCGATCGCGGGCGACACGACGGCCTGGGCGGCAGCCGGCGTCTGCGCGGAGGGGAGGACCGGGACCGCGGTGACGACCGGTGCGCCCGAAGCGAGGGCAGGGGCAGTCGCGGAGGTGCCTGAGCGGTGCTCCTGCACCAGCCCGGTCAGCGCGAAGCCGACCAGCAATCCCCCGATGACAAGGGCGACAAGCATCGCCGCGGGCTGCCAGTGGTCTCGTGAGGCCACACCAAGAGGTTAGGGAATCGATAGAAAACGCAACGCAGTGCGTCGTTTTGCCGCGTCAGGCCGTCACACTGTCAGCGTGAGCCTTGCCAAACGCGTCGGCCTTGCCGCTGCTGCCATCCTCTTCACCACGATCGTCGCCGTCGCGAGCGCGAACGGTCCCGACATCGTCGGGACCGCCAAGGGCGACCGCCTCACGGGCACCTCGCAGGGCGAGAAGATCCTCGGGCTCAACGGGAGCGACAGGATCTCCGCCCGTGGGGGCGCGGATCGGGTCGAGGGCGGCTCCGGCAGGGACAAGATCCACGGCGGCGACGGCAACGACAGGCTCTACGGAGGCTCCAACGACGACGAGATCTTCGGCGACGCGGGCGCCGACCAGATCGATGGCGGCTCGGGCGACGACCTCATCCACGCGCGCGACGACCGGGTCGACCGGATCACCTGCGGGAGCGGTGACGACACGGTGATCGCCAACCGCCGCGACGTGGTCACCTCCAACTGCGAGCACGTCCGCCGGTGAGGCGGCTGCTCTCGGCGGCGGCTGCGCTGCTGCTGCTCGTCCCGGCCGCGCAGGCTGCGGACGCGACGCTGGGGACCGCCCAGGCGGACCGCCTGTCGGGCACGAGCGCAGCCGACACGATCTACGGCCTGGACGGCGACGACAGGATCCTCGGTCTCGGCGGTGCCGACCGCCTGGAAGGCGGGTCGGGGCGTGACGTCCTCGAAGGCGGCGCCGGAGCGGACCAGATCAACGGTGGCTCGAGCGCCGACCGTGTGTCCGGCGGCTCGGGCGATGACGTGGTCGAGGGCGGCTCAGGCAGCGACCAGGTCTCCGGTGGGCCCGGTGTGGACATCATCCGTGGCGGGGCCGGCGACGATCGGATCGACGCGCGGGATGCGTCGGTGGACGTCGTGCGGTGCGGGTCGGGCCGGGATGTCGTGCACGCGGATCGTCGCGATCGCGTGACGCGTGACTGCGAACGCGTGCTGTACCGCTAGGGTGGTCAGAAGTCTGACCGTCCGCTGATGTCTTTGCGCGGACACGACTGAAAATTCGTCGGGATGGGTACGACGGCCAGAACTTGCACCTCCGCGTCGCGCTCCTGATCATCGCCCTCGCCGGTTCGCCGGGGGCCGTAGCGCTCGCGCAGGATGGCCAGAGCCTGCAGGGCACCTCAGGGCCTGATCGTCTGACCGGGAGCGCCGGACCGGACGCGATCTTCGGACTCAACGGCCGCGACGTCATCGACGGCGGCGCGGGCAACGACACCGTCGAGGGTGGCTCCGACAACGACCGGATAGACGGTGGTCCCGGAGCCGACAAGCTTGTCGGTGGGTCCGGCAACGACGTGATCAAGGGCGGCGCCGGGTCCGACAAGATCGACGGCGGCTCCGGTAACGACCGCATCGACGCCCGGGACGGCTCCAGGGACACGATCACCTGCGGTGGCGGCAAGGACCGCCTGCTCGCCAACCGCGGCGACAAGATCAACCGGGCGACCTGCGAGACGATCGTCTACTCGTAGGTCGCTCGACCGAGCCGCACGCAGGCACGCGCGCGGCGGTCGTCTCAGCGCTTCTTCTTCGCCTTCTTGGGGAGCTTGACCTTCTCGCACCCCGGGTTGATGCGGTCCTTCGCGTCAGCCGTCACGACGTCCGTGCCGCTGCCGCAGGTGATCAGGTCGACCTCGCCGTCGCGCGCGTTGATGACGTCGTCGCCCGAGCCGCCGTCGAGGTCGTCCTTGCCCTTGCCGCCGGTCAGCACATCGCGGTCAGAGCGCCCGGCGATCTTGTCGTTGCCGGCCCCGCCGTCCAGGGTGTCGTTGCCCGAGGCGCCGTCCAGCTTGTCGTTGCCGGCGCCGCCGTTGACGACGTCGTCACCATCCAGGCCGCTGAACTCGTCCGCGCCGGACGTCCCCGCGAAGAGGTCGGCCGCCAGCGAGCCCAGTGAGCCCGTGACGACGTTGAGCGGGGTCTGGGCCTGTGCCGGTCCGGCGAGCACCGCCGTGGCAGTGGCAGTGAGCAGCAGCGTGCGAAGGGCGGTGCGCATGGTTGACATCGTCGTCGGCCGTGCGGCCGTGCCGAGTGAGAGCCATCGGCACCGAGTGGACGGATGTCCTACCCAGAAACGGGAAGGGCCCGCCAGGTGGCGGGCCCTTCGACCAATCTTGGGGTGGGCCGACGGAGCCGGCCCCGCGGGTCAGCTGGAGGGGCCGATCTTGTAGATGACCGTCTCGCAGCCGCTGACCTTGTCGGCCTTGTCGACGTAGGCGGTGTCGTCGTCGGCGCCGCACACGACGGTGTCCTTCTTGCCGTCCTTGTCGTACAGCGTGTCGTTGCCCGCGCCGCCGTCGATCTTGTCGACGCCCTTGGAGCCACGGACCGAGTCGTCGCCGTCGTCGCCGAAGACGTTGTCGTTGCCGGAGCCACCGCTGAGGCGGTCGTCGCCGCCGTTGCCGTGGATGGTGTCGTTGCCCAACTCGCCGGAGATGAAGTCGTCGCCGGCCCCGCCGTTGAGGATGTCGTTGCCGTCGCCGCCCGCGATCGTGTCGTCGCCGTCGCCGGAGTCCACGGTGTCGTTGCCGGCGCCGGCGCCGATGTTGTCGTCGCCCGCTCCGGAGTTGATGACGTTGTTGCCGCTGGTGCCGAAGATCACGTCGGGCGCAGCGGTGCCCGGGCAGGTGATCGCGTACGCCGGGATCTTGGCGCAGTCGACGGTGTCCGCGGATGCGGGAGTGAGGGAGGCCAGCGTGGCGATGGCACCGATCACGGTGGCGCCAGCGACGAACTTGGGCTTGGAAAGCACGGGTCTAAAGCTCCTGACAGGGGCGACTTTCGGGGGCCGCCACGAGTTGGTTCGAGCCAGAGACTAGCCACTCTTCCCCAAATCTGGGGAGGTGCCGCTTCGACCGACTGTCGAAAGACAGGCCTCCGGAGCCTGTTTCAGGCCGGTCTGGCGGCCCCGGCGGCCGCGATTCCGACGACCGTCGCGACGCCGGCGGCGAGCGTGATCAGCAGCCACGTGGGGGCCGCCGATCCGCGGCCTACGTCCGTTGCCACCGGGGATCCCTCCACCACACCCGGGACGTCGCTGGAGGAGCCGAACCCGTTGGCCGAGTGGATCGAGGAGGGGTCCGATGCTGCCGCGCCGCCCGGGAGCTCACCGGACTTGCCGCCTGCGTTGGACTGGTCACCGCTCGGACCGCCAGCATTAGATGTTGGCGCGTTGCCGCTAGCTGCTGACGACCCGTCAGCGCCCGAAGATGAGGTGCCGTCGCCCCGCGCACCGGCAGAACCGGCAGTGTCACGGGACGTCGTACTGCCTCCGGCGTTGCCGCCGCGTGAGCCACCGGACGCGCCGGCAGCGACGGGTGCCGCGTCCTTGCGCCCGGTGTCCAGCGGGATCTCGTAGATGACCCCCGCGGGGGAGTCGGCGTTGGGGTCGACACGCTGGGTCGCGGCGGGCGCCGCGCTCGCGCACATCGCCAACGCGACCGACGTGACCACTCCGCACCAAGCCCAACGCATGCGCTCGAGGATAGGACAGCCGGTCGTCCGCTGCTCCGCCCGCGGCGCAATCCGACTACCGTTGCGCGTGGCAGCACGAGCACATGGATCTCCTGCTGTCCTGAGCCACACACGTCGCATGAGCCAAAGGATCGAGCAGGCGTTTGCTCCGTCACCGGACGGAGCACGCCACCACAACGCTTTCGCGCTCATCGGGCCGGCGACGTTCGTGCTCCTGCTGCTGGTGCTGGCCACCGCCTCCGACGGCGCGTTCGCCATCCGCCAGTGGGCACCCCCGGCCATTTTCCTCGTCGCGCTGCTGGCCGCGCTGATCGGGGCGGGCGGCGGCGCGCCGCTGCCACGCCCGTGGGGGCCGGTCGCCCTGGCCGGCTGGTGGGCGTTCGCCGGGTGGTCGCTGCTGAGCGTGACGTGGGCGGCATCCCCGGGCGATGCGCTCATCGGCGGCCTGCGCGACGTCCTCTACGCCGCGGTGGTGACGCTGCCCCTGGTCGCCGTCTTCGACCGGCGCGCGCTGAAGCTCGCCGGCTACGGCGTGGTCGCCGGGATCTGCGTGCTGGCCGTCGGGACGGCGGGGGTCATGCTGGCCGACGGTCCGTCGGTGTTCCTGGCCGGCCGCCTCGACGCGCCGATCGGCTACCGCAACGCCACGGCGCTGCTGTTCGGCGTGGCCTACTGGCCGCTGCTGTGCGTGGCGGCGACGCGCGACGCGGGCCGCGGGCTGCGCGCGCTCGCGCTCGCCCTGGCCACCCTCTGCGTCTCGCTGGCCTTCCTGACGCAGTCGCGCGGCGTCGTGCTCGGCTTCGCTGCCGGCGGCGTCATCGCGCTGGTGCTGCTCCCGCCCGACCGGGTCCGCCGCGCCTGGCTGACGATCCTCGTGCTGCTGCTCGTCGCGGTGGGCAGCGGCGCGCTGCTGCAGCCCTACGACGCCTTCGACGGCGGGCGGGGCATCGTCACCGCGAGCGACATCGCCACCGCGGCACACGGGCTGCTGCTGCTCGTCGTCGGCGCGTTCCTGCTCGGGCTGGCCATCGCGGTGTTCGACAACGGCCTGCGCGCGACCGCGCCGGAGATGGCGCAGGTCCGCATCGGCGCGCGCGTGGCGCTCATCGTCGTCGTCGTCATCGGGCTGGCCGGGGGGCTGGCGAAGGTCGGCAACCCGGTCGGCGCGTTGCACGACCGCTGGGACGAGTTCAAGGCCAACGAGACGATCGCCACCGGCTCGACGCGCCTGACCAACGCGGGCGGCCAGCGCTACGACCTGTGGCGCATCGCGCTGAACGAGTTCCAGGACCAGCCCCTGCACGGCACCGGCCGGGACAACTACGCCTACGGCTACTACCGCGAGCGGGCCACCGACCGCAACCTCGACACCGCGCACAGCCTGGTGTTCGAGGTGCTCGGCGAGCTGGGCGCCGTCGGCCTGACCCTGCTGCTCATCGCGCTCGTGGGGCTGGCCGCCGTCATCCTCGGCAATTGGCGCCACGCTCCGCCCGATGTCCGGCGCCAGGCCGCCGGGCTCGCCGCCGCGGGGGGCGTGCTCGTCGGTCAGTCCATGGTGGACTGGATCTGGCGGATCCCCGGTCTCACCGCGCTGGGCCTCCTCGCGCTGAGCTGCGCGGCCGCGATGGTCACGCGTGAGGCCGTGCCGGCGACGCGCTCGCGTTCCCTGGCGACCCCACTGCGGGTGGCCGGCGCCGCGGCGCTGGCGCTCGCCGCGGTGGCCGTCGCCTCCAGCTACGTCGGTGATCACTACATCCGCTCGGCGCGGGCCGAGCAGACGCCCGACAAGCGCCTGCGGCAGGCCGAGCGCGCCGCGCGCTTCTCGCCGTTGGCGGTCACGCCGCTGTACCTGCAGGCCTCGGCGCTGGAGAGCATGGGCGATCGCGCGGGCGCCGAGCGCAAGCTTCAGCAGGCGCACGACCGCGAGCCGCTCAACGCCGCCACCCTCGGCCTGCTCGGCGACATCCGCGCCCGGGCGGGCGACTTCACCGCCGCAGCCGTCTACTACCGGCGGGCGCTGGCGCTCAACCCCAAGGACGTCGGCCTGCAGCAGCTCGCGCAGTCCGGCGGCCGGCCAACTCGCTGAGCAGCGCCTCCCAGGTGTCGACCGCCCGCTCGCGATCGAACGCGTGCGCGGCGGCACGGGCGGCTTGTCCCATCGTCACGACGCGGTCCGGGTCGCGCTGCAGCGCCGCGAACGCGCCCGCCAGCACCTCCGGGTCCTCGGGCGCGAGGTGCAGCCCCGCGCCGGTCTCCTCCAGCAGCCGGCTGGCCTCGCCGGCGGGCGCGGGCAGCAGGCACGGCCGTCCCGCGGCCATCACCTCGAAGAGCTTGGTCGGCAGCGCGCCCGCGAAGATCGGGCGGTCCTTCAGCGGCACGAGGCCGACGTCGGCATCCGCGTAGAACGCCGGCACCTCCTGCGGGGCGACTCCACCGGCGACGTGCACGTTGGGCGGCGCGGCCGCCTCGGTCTCGGCCCGCTCGGGCCCGTCGCCGACGATGGTCAGCTCGACGACCTCCGGTCCCGCCAGGCGCGCGGCCTGCACCATCTGGGGGATGCCCTGCGCCATCCCGATGGTGCCCGCGTAGAGCACCCGCAGCGGACCGTCGGCCCGGGGTGCGACGCCCGGCACCGCCGCCCACCTCGCGGTGTCCACCGCAGGGGCGACGTAGCGCGCCTTGCCCGCGCCGGACGGCAGCGCGTCCACCGCCGCGACGATGCCGCGGGTGGGTGCGGTGACCGCGGCGGCGCGGGCGTAGCACCAGCGCTCCAGCCACTCCGCGGCGGCCAGCGCCTGAGGCTGGTTGAGCGCCCCGAGCTGGACCGCGCTCTCGGGCCAGCGGTCGGACACGTTGAGCACCAGCGGCGCGCGCTTGCGCAGCGCGTGCAGCGCACCCGAGGCGGCCGTGAACAGCGGCGGCGTCTCGGCCACCACCACGTCGGCGGGGCCGCTGCGCCCGGCGGTCAGCAGCGTCGACGCCGCCAGGACCGTGTGGTTGGCCAGGCGCCGGGCGAACCCGCGGTTGGGCACGGGGTAGGTGAGGCTGCGGACGACCGGCAGGCCGTCGAGGTCCTCCCGCCGGGCGATGCCGTTGCGGTAGGGCGGCGCGATGGTGCCCGATGGGTAGTGTGGAAAGCCGGTGTGCACCGTGACCTCCACGCCGCGGGCCTGCAAGCCGCGCGCGAGCGCGGCGATGCGCGCCTGCGCCGCGCCGACCTCGGGCGGGAAGTAGTGGGTGAGGAAGACCACGCGCACGGCGCACAGGATGACGAGGCGGCGCGCGTCGCGGCCGTCTACTCCGAGTACGCCGCCGATCCCCGCAAGCGGGAGGCGTGGAGCGCGACCAACCCGGGCAACCGCGCGATGCGCGCCGAGGTGGCCGACGCGCTGTGGGCGGCGCTCCCCGCTGACGGCCTGATCCTGGACGCAGGCTGTGGTGCGGGCTGGTGGCTGGCAGACCTGCGCGAGCGCGGGGTGCCGCAGGCGCGCCTGGCCGGGGTGGACATCCAGCCCGAGCGGATCGAGCGCGCCCGCGGCGTCCTGCCGGACGCCGACCTGCAGGCGGCCGACGTCCGGTCGTTGCCCCACGGCGATGCAAGCGTCGCGTTCGTGGCGCTGTTGACGGTGCTCTCGTCGATGGGCGATGACGCCGCGCGGATCGCGGCGCTGCGCGAGTGCCACCGGGTGCTCAGCCCGGGCGGGCGCGTCGCGATCTGGGAGCCGCGCTGGCCCACGGGCAACGCCAACACCGCGCGGGTGTCGCCCGCCCTCGTCGGTGAGGTGTTCGCCCAGGCGCGCGCCCGCAGCATCACGCTCGCACCCCCACTGGCCAGGCGTCTCGGCCGAATGTCCAGGCTCTACCAACCGCTGTCCAGCGTGCCCTTCCTGCGCTCACATCGCCTGCTCATCGCGCAGAAGCGCTGATCCTCCCCAGTAGTGGGGATGGCCGTTCACCAGTAATGGGGAGGCGGTTTTCGGGCAGGTGTCCAGGGTGTCCAGGAGGCCCGTCGAGCGAGTGTCCAGGGGCGCTCTCGACGCTCATGTGGGGCAGCAGGCCGTCCGAGGCTGAACGTGCAGGAGTACTCCGGTCGCGTGCCACGGACGCGGCCGGCTCATACGGCAAGGAGCCACGAACGCCATGGACGGCACCCCCCTCTCGAGCAGGGCATCTCGCCCTGCCCCGACCTTCGCTGCGCGCATCGCGACGATCCTCGCGACCTGCGTCGCCGTGCTGGCCTGCGCGCCGGCCGCCCGCGCGGCGCTGCCGCCGCAGGGGCTGTATGACCAGTGCTCTCCTGCGGCCAGCGGCGACGCCTGCGCCTCGCGGCTGGCCACCATGGGCGGCGCCGGCTTCAAGCTCGTCCTCAACTACACCAGCTGGGACGCCACGCCCGAGCAGCTGGGCCAGTTCATCACCAACGCCGAGAACAACGGCATGCAGGCCATCTGGCCGCTGAACCATCCGGTCTGGCGCAACGACGGCGTCATCACCAAGGTCTACCCCAAGCTCGCGGCGGCCTGCGGCTGCACCGTCGCGCACGACCTGCTCGCCTACCTCGTCGGCCTGGTGTCCCAGCGCGGCGGCACCTGGGGCTGGTACGTCGGTGACGAGCTGACCGCCGACCAGCTGCCCGCGACCGTCGCCCTGCAGGCGCGCATCAAGGCGCTGGACCCCAACCACCCGACCTTCTACGTCGCCTACGAGGGCAGCCGCTACAACGGCGACAACCTGCGCCCGTTCGCCGCCGTCGCCGACGTCGTCGGCACCGACAACTACGCCTACGGCAGCGGCGCCGACGCCACCGCCGAGCTGACGCTCGCCGCCAAGCTGACCCGCACCGCCAGCCAGGTCACGGGCCGCAAGCGCGCGATGGTGCTGCAGGCCATGGACTGGAGCCTGCACCCCGACCAGAACCCCGGTGTCCCGGGCGGCTTCCCCACCCGCGACGCGCTGCGCAGCTTCCGCGACACCGCCCTGACGGTCGCCGACCCGTCGATGATCCTCTGGTACTCCTACGCCGAGCTGCTGAAGACCGCCGACCCCGCCGGCAACTGGGCCAACCTCGTCGCGGCCGCCTTCAGCGCAGAGCCGACCTCCGCCGCGGCGGGAGCCGCTGCCACCACCGAGAAGTCCGGCACGACCGCGAAGGCCGCCGCGGCGCAGAAGGCCGCGGCCAAGAAGACGTCGAGCAAGGCCAAGCGCAAGGCGAAGAAGGCCAAGAAGACGCGCAGCAGCCGCGCCAGCCGCAAGGCGACCAGCCGCGCCAAGACCCGGCGCAGCTGACCGTCGCGGATAGGATCAGCCGATCGCTGAACAGGAGAACACCACCCCGGGTCGCATCGGCGTCGTCGGCGTCGGCTATGTCGGGCTCCCGCTCGTCGTCGCCTTCGCCGAGCGCGGCTGGGACATCGTGGCGCTGGACAACGACGAGAACCGGATCGCCGCCCTGCGCGCCGGTGACAGCTACACCGAGGACGTCACCGAGGCGCAGCTCCGGGCCGTGTCCGAGCGCATCACCGCGACGACCGACGTCGGCCTGCTCGCCGACGTGGACACGATCGTCTTCTGCGTGCCGACGCCCCTGGACGCAGCGCGTGAGCCGGACCTCGGTCCGCTGAGGTCCGCCGCCGAGGCGGTCGCGACCGTGCTGCGCGCCGGCCAGCTCGTGGTGCTGGAGTCGACCACCTACCCGGGCACCACGCGCGAGTTGCTCGCACCGATCCTGGACGAGGGCTCGGGCCTGAGGGCCGGCGTGGACTTCAACCTCGCCTTCTCGCCGGAGCGCATGGACCCGGGCCGCGCCGACCACGCCACGCGCGGCACCCCGAAGCTCGTCGGCGGCCTCACGCCGGAGTGCCTGGCACGGACCGTCGCGCTGTACGAGCAGATCTGCGACACCGTCGTCCCGGTCTCCTCACCGGAGACCGCCGAGCTGGCCAAGCTCCACGAGAACATCTTCCGCTCGGTGAACATCGCCATGGTCAACGAGATGGCGATGCTCTGCGAGCGCATGGGCATCGACGTCTGGGAGGTCGTCGACGCCGCGGCCACGAAGCCCTACGGGTTCATGCGCTTCGACCCCGGGCCCGGCATGGGCGGCCACTGCCTCCCGGTCGATCCGTTCTACCTGTCCTGGCGCGCCAAGCAGTTCGACATGACCACGGAGTTCATCGAGTCCGCGGGCCGCGTCAACCGCGCGATGCCGGCCTACTGCGTCGAGCGCATCTCGCGACTGCTCGACGGTCGCGTCTACGGATCCCGCGTGGGCCTGGTGGGTGTGAGTTACAAGGGCGGCGTGGGGGACACCCGCGAGTCGCCGGCACTGCGGATGATCGAACTGCTCGAGGAGGCCGGCGCGATCGTCAGCTACCACGACCCGCACGTGCCGAACCTGCCGCGTCACGGGTTGTCGTCGGCACCGCTCGAGACCCTGAGGACGCAGTGCGATGCCATCGTGATCGTCACCGCGCATCCGGGCGTCGATCACGATGCGATCGCGACATCCGGTCTACCCGTGCTCGATCTCCGCGGCGTCACCCGTAACGCGGACGCCCCAGCACGGGTGCTGCTCTAGCCACCGCTCGTGAGCAGGCTGCGGTAGATCTCACGGTAGGCCCGAGCCATGTCGTCGACCGTCGGCAGGTTCATGCTCTCGATCTGATCACGCGCCCTCTGCCACTCGCCGGGTTCGCGTGCGACTCGCAGCATCTCGTCGAACCAGGCGTCGGGATCACTCGGATCGAGCAGCCAACCTCCGCCGTCGGCCTCGACCCGTTCCTTCACGGTTCCCATGTCCGAGGCAAACACGGGAAGCCCGGCGTGCCACGCCTCCGTGAGCGTATGGCAATAGGTCTCGGGTTGAATCGGGCAGACAAGCGCGAAGTTCGCTTTCAGCCCGGCGAGAATCGTCAGGAGATCTTCGCGCTTATAAGGCCCGTGGCTGATGCCTCCGTACTGCTCGGGGGTGAAGCTGCCATGTTGATCGCCGATGAAATGGAACTCCAACGGCGAGCCCGCGGCCACGTTCCTCTTGAGCAACTCGGTGATCAGAGCCGTGCCTTTTGCAGGAGCCAGCAGCCCGTAGGTCGCGATCCGCGGCTTCGGCCACCATGGCTGCGGCGTTTCAGCCCGCAAGGTGGGGCCCACAGGGTCGCGGCCGTGAGGAATCACGTGGAAGCGATCGAGATCGATGTCCGGATAGTGGTCAGCGATGATGGTTCGCGCCGTTTGCGAAGTGGTCACGAAGGCATCCGCTCGCTGAAGCGCAGGGCGTAGCCGCGCACGCCAATCATGGACCCACCCGTGTTTCACCTGCTTCGGAAGGCGCACGCGGAACCATGACGCCGAAAGCGAGCAGTCGACGTTGCCGGCTGTGCAGTGCCCGGCGCAATACCGCTCGTCTGCATCGAGCAGCTTGATCGTGGGGCACACCGCGTAGTAGTCGTGGAACGAGACGACCAGCGGGAGCCCGAGATCCGCGACGACGTCTGCGAGCTCAGGTGCGTTCGCCAGAAAGGAGCGCAGGTGCACGAGGTCAATCTGGTGGTCGCGACACACGCGGGAGATAAAGGTGCGCTGCGCGTTGTCGAGCGGCGCAGCGGGGTCCCAATACCCGCCAAACGGCAACTCCGCCAGCACGGCTTGGTCGCCCGTACCTCGATGGATCGTCCACCCATCGACGGCGCAGAGCATCAGCAGGGGCTCGTATGCATCGGCGATGGAGGCCATCAGGTCGGCGTTGGCCTGCGGTGCCCCGCCTCCCCCTGACTGCATGATGAACAGCACCCGCGGGCGAGCGGGCGGACGGTGGATCGTTCCAGCCGACAGCGCAGCGTCCACCTGCGCCCGCAGGTCGTCAAGCGCGTCGTCGGCCAAGAGTTCACGGACGCGGTCCTGGTAGTCGGGATACCGCTCCCGCACGATCGAGATCGCGTGGGCGACAAGCTCCTGCTTCTCGGCTCCGAATGATGCCGAGCGCTTGTGGTAGACGAAGGTCGCGTCGTCGATGAGGTTGACGTAGCCCGCTGCACCCGCTCGGAGGCAGAAGTCGTTCTCCTCGCCGTAGCCGCGCGGAAACGCTGCCTCGTCGAATCCTCCGACCTCGTCGAGGGCGTCCCGACGGATGTACATGCAGAAGCCATTCCCGGTAGGCACCGCGGGACGTACGCGGGAGGAGACCCGACGGACGTACGCCGCCATGTCCGAGGCGGTGACACCGCGTGGGAGGTCCCAGTTGTGATTGGGCTTCGGGACGTTGAACGCTCCTGCTGCGTTTGAGACCGGCGTCACCGTTGCGACCTTCGCCTGGCTGTGAGCGACGCTGCGGAGGCTGCTGAGCCACCCGGAACTCACCTCCGTGTCGGAGTTGAGCAGCACTATGTCGGCCGGGGCTCTCTCGCATGCGGTGTTGATCGTCGCGGTGTAGCCACGGTTGCGACTCGCCCGCATCACCTCGACATGGCCGTGGGCCCGTGCGACGCCCGCGAGGAACGGCGCCATCTGCTCGTCGTCGCTGGCGTCGTCGCAGAGCAACAGGAAGTGCGGCTCGGGAGTGTTGGCCAAGACGGAGCTGATGCATCGGCGGGTCTCGTCGAAGGCGTTGAAGATCGGTATCGCGACGGTGACGGCGTCAGCGGGAAGGGCGACGCGGGGGACCGCGAGGTCAGCGTCGAGGGTAACCTGCTGCGACCCGAGTTCGGCCGGGGTCTCGCGTGACAGCGCAAGGCACGCGACCGCCACCGAGGTCGCGCTGAACAACATCGCGCTTCGTTCACCAGCACGCGACAGAGACGCGCGAAGCTCCGCGTCGCCCAGCAGTCGGGACGCGGCTGCGGTCAAGTCGGTCGCTGCGGGCACCAGCAGCGCGTTGTGCTCGTGCCGCGCGACGCCGGACGGATCCGGGCCAGCGATCACGCACGCGCAGCCCGCAGCGAGCGCTTCGACGAGAAGTGACGCCGGACTGCCATGCCGGTGGATGAAGACCGCGGAGCTACGCAGCACCTCGGCGCGGTCGAACACGCGCGCACTCCCGACGCCAACCGTCGGCAGGCTCGGGCCCAGGGGTGCGCCGTCGTGGCTCGCGACGTGGAGCTCGCGCAGCCCCGTCGGCCGTGCACGGAAGTCATCGGCGACGACCGGGAAACGGGACCCGGTGATGCGAAACCGCTCGGCGAGGCTGACCGCTCCAGCGCGACCCTCACCCAAGGTCACTACCACGGCGTCTCGCGCTGCGGTACGCAGCGCGCGATCCACGGACTCGTCGTCCGCCGCGACGAGCACCTGCGCCTGACCCGGCTCGGAGGCGTGTGCGCCCAAGCGGATGAACGCGCGCTCGAGTTCTGCTGAAGCTCGGATGCCGCCCGGGGTGCTCGCAACGACCGCGCCCCTGATCATCACGCGGCAATCCGGTGGCGGTGGGTGACGACTGCTTCGAGCAACGACAGCGCGCTCCGCGCGGCAGGAAAACGCGATCCGGTCTGCAGTGCCGCTGCTTGGAGGCGGGCCAAGAGCGGGCGGTCGGTCACAAGGCCGACCACTGCGTCGACAGGTGCGGTTTCGCTCAGCGTGTCCACGATTCGTGCGTTGACCCCGTCAACGGCGTAGTCGGCGCATCCGCCGATGTTGGGAAGCACGCACGTCGCGCCACAGGCCATGGCTTCAAGCCCGGTGAGCCCGAACGCCTGGTAGGTGGACAGGTCGACGAACACATCCGCGGTCCGAAGAAGGTCTGCCACAGCGGCACGGTCGAGGGTGCCCCGGTGGTTCGCGAGCAACTCCGGATGGGACCCGAGCACCTGCGCCGCCTCCGACGCGTCGCAGCCGAACGTCGACACCCGGACGGCGGTACCCAGCCGCTCCAGCATCGCTGCAAGCGCTTCTGCGGTGGCGTGTGGGCGCCGCCTCGGCGTGGATGGGCGAACCATCGCCACAACGTGCACCGGGAGCGAGTTGTCCCGGGTCGCCGCTTCCGCGTTGAACAGTCTCGTGTCGACCGACGGGCCGACGTTGACCGGCGCAAGGTCGTGGGCCAGGGCAAGGACGTTGCCCAGCCACGCCGTCTTGACGACCACGACGCTGTCCGCCATGGCCTCGTAGGTCGAATGAGCCATCTCAAGCAGGTCAGTGCGGTGCGAAGCCACGAACAGCGGCTCGTAGTCCTGCACGTAGTAGCCGGTTGTGGTGTCTTTACCGCGGACTGCGTCCAGCACCATCGGGACGCTGAGGAAGTGCGTCGCGAGCATCGCGGTCGAGCGCTCAGCCATCGCCGCCAGCTCACCGGGGTCGGCGAAGCTCTCCCACACGTCGACCCCCGGATACGCTGCCCGCGCCGTCGCGATCGCGCTCTGCGGTAGTGCCAGGCGCGCGTCCACGCCCAGGTCTCGCAGCGCTGCGACTTCCTGCACCAGGACGTGAGTGCCGCCGGAGCCGCCGACCGAGACGCCGTCGAGCACCAGACGCACGACGACGTCTTCGGTGCGTCCCGCCACCGCGCGGGCGGCGGTCGACGGATCGGTGAACGCCGCACGGAGCCGCTCCCGCAGCGGCGTGAGGCGCTCGTCGGACTCCTGCTCGCGAACAAGCGCATCGATCACCTCCGGCCCGTGCTTGGCGCGGAACGTCTCGTAGTTCTTCTTGGCTACCAACGCCTTGCCGTCATCGCCGTACGAGCGAGATTCGGCGTGGTAGACGTATGCGTCGTCAACGATCGCGAGGTCGAACCCCGCTTCACGAGCCCGTTGCGAGAAGTCGTTCTCCTCGCCGTACCCGGAGGCGAACAAGAGCTCGTCGAACTCGCCAACGGCGTTCAGCACCTCGCGCCGGATCGCGAAGCAGAAGCCGTTGATGAAAGGGAAGCGGGGGAGCCGCCGGTCGCTCTCTGCGGCGACCAACGCGGCGGCCAGGGCCGGCGTGAGATGTGGCCCGAGCGGGTTGCGGGCCCAACGTCCGTCCTCCCGGAGCGAGGGCACGGACTGCAACGTCGCGGCGTTCGACAACGGACCCGCGATGCCCACCTCCGGCAACTCGGCGAACGCATCCAGAATGCGGTCCAGCCACCCAGGGGTGACGATGGTGTCGGAGTTGAGCAGGACCACGACATCCGCGCTCGTCGCTCGCATACCGGCGTTGGCGGCCAGCGTGTAGCCGTGGGGCGGGGCGTCACGTCGGATCAGCTGCGCAGTGGGGTGAAGTGCCGACCACCAGCGCAGATAGTCCGAAGTCGCTGCGTCGCTTCCGTCGTCGACAAGGACCAGCCCGAAAGGGCGATCGGTCTCGGAGACGACTGAGGCCAGGCAGCGCCGCACGTCGTCGAGCGCGTTGTGGACGCAGACGACGATCTCCACGGTCGGCGATCCGCCGCTGCCTGCCTCGCTGACCACACCTCTGATGTCGACCGCGAGAGGGTGGGAGAGGTCGACCAGGCCGCCGGGCAGCTTCGGCACCTCGGCCGTGAGAGCCAGTAGCCGCTCGAGAGAGCGGATCGTCCAGAGCTGCTCGTCGGTGGGCGCGACGAGGCTGCGAAGCTGGTCGAGCGTCGAGGCGGAGCGGTCGTCGGCCATGCCTGGCAGAGCAGGCAACGGCTCCTCCAGGCGGCGGAGCGCGAGGTCGAATGCGGAGTTCGCGCTCTTCGCGGGGCGGAAACTCGCGGCGCGCGTTGCACGCGTCGCACGGTGGCCGAGTCGCCAGGCGGTTGATTGCAGTCCACGGGCGATCAACTCCGACGCCTCCCGCTGGCGTCTGAGCAACGTCGCGTGGTCACGTCTGAGCGCGCGCAGCTCCTCCTCGAGCCGTCTCACCTGTCCCTCGTCAGGCGTGCTCTGCGGCGGGCGCGGGTCGTGGCCGACCTGAAGTGGCCGGTCCTTGAGCTCTTGCGCGATGACCGCGAGCGCCCGGTCCAGCTCATCAGGCGTCATCAGCGGCGGTTCGGCGGGCCGCTCGGTCGTCGAGGCCAGCAGGGTGGAGGCCGCGGCGTGACGGCTGACCAGCAGCGTGGCAATCCCGCCATAGCCGATGAACGACCACTCTCCGAGGTTGGCGAGCACGAAGCGCCGGATCGCCGGAATGGTCTGCTCATCGAGCGAGACGCAGATCACCGGCGCGCCGGCAGTGGTCAATCCCGCTCGCAGCAGATCGTGTTCCAGCGTTTCCCCGCCCCCATGGACGAGAAGGTCGACCTCACCGGCGTCGAGGAGCCGTGCCAGCTCGGCAGGAGTACATCTCGCGATCGATGCGCCGCCGTCGCTGCTGTGCCAGTCCTCCACCGCCGCTGTGACCGACCCGGCAACTGGACCGGTCAACACAACCGACCGCGGCGATACGGCTGCGAGGATCGTGTGCTGGGCCTCGCGGCTGACCATCCACCGCGCAGTCTAGGAGGTCGGTCAGCGGCGGAGGGCGTTCCCGAGGGCCGCTTTCAACAGATCTTGGACGCGAGTGTCCGCCCGATTGCGCGCCCAGTCGTCGAGGCCCCAGCTGAACTGGAGCGAACCGGTCGCAAACACCCATCCGCCCGCCGCCGTCGGGAAGGAGACGCAGTCCGCCGGCGGTGTCCCGCCGTAGTGGAGAAGGCGCGTCAGCCCGCGCGGCTCCGATCCTGCTACGAGGCCGTCCCACTCGTAACCCACAAGGCCCTTCAGCGGACCATCGACGTCCTTTCCCTTGGCCCAGGGATGCGATGCGGCTTCCGCCGTGACGAGATAGTCACGCACGTCGTGCGGATCGCCGAGGCCATCTTGAAACTGCACGCCCATGAGGGTGTGCTCGGGGCGCGGAGTGGCGAGGTCCCGCCACCGGATCGTCTTGCGCGCCGGGTCGGGCGCGGGATCCTCGCTTGCCACCCGGTAGACGACGAGCGTGCGAGTGTCGTCCTCCAGGCGCGCCTGCCAATAGCACGTGTTGGCGCCCATGAAGAACAGGCTCGCTCCTGCATCGCGTGCCTGCTCCCACGCTGCGCGCATCTCGAAGGTCCAGTACTCGTCGTGGCCGGACGACATCAGCGCTCGGGCAGCCAGCAGCCTCCGTGGATCACGGTGCGTGTCGATGTCGGTCTGGTACTCGACGTCGACGCCCAGCCGCTCCAGGTAGCGGATGAGCTGGATGTCCCACGTGAACGGCGCGCGCGCGTTGATGTTCGCGCGCTCCCAACTTTGGTACGGGCGGTCGAATGAGACCCGCTGCGCAGCGACGCGGTCGTGAGAGTTGGACGGGTAGAGCGAGCGGCCGCCCCAATTGTTGTAAGCCTGCGCTGTCGTCACAGGCGTCTGCACCAGGAGGGCGGCGGGCTCGGCTTCCGGCCGTCGTCTGACCACGAACGGCACATGCACCACGTTCGCCAACGAGGTGCCTGACAACACTTGGAGCTGGGCGACGTACTGACCACTCGGCCAATCGCCGACGGGGACCACGTCGGTGACGGGCCAGTCCACCCTGATCGGATCGGGCTCCTCAGGGCCGGGCAAATGCTGCGGTCGGGCTTCAGCAACCGGCGTGCGCGCCAGCAGTCGCCCGCCGGCGCCGTCGTACCAGCCGAGCCGGTAGACGTTGACCCGGTAGCGCACCGGTCTCGGTGCTGCGACGCGGAGCTCCAACACGTCGCCAGGGGTCACCGAGTCCTGGCTGGCATATCCCTCGAGCGTGTCCGGGGGGGCCATTGCAGCCCACCATCCGCGGGATCCCTTCCGAAGGTTCTCCAACCGCGTCTCGTGCATCAGGACCGTCCGCAGACGAACACGTCGCCTCGGTAGCCCTCCGCCCGCTGCTCGATCACTGCCACCGTGTCGAACGTGGACGTCATCGTGTCGAGGAGGTCGCCGCCGAAGCGCCACGCGTTGTCGTAGTCCGACCCCTCGGGCATGCGTTCGGTGACGTGGTCGCGGATCCACGGAATCTCCATCAGCGCGTGTCCGCCGGGTTCCAGAATCCGCGAGATCTCTTCCAGCGCCGCCGGGTAGTTGCGGATCTCCTCGATGACGTGTTGAGCGATGAACAGCTCAATCGACCGCGACGGCACGGTCTGGAGGTCGGTGAGGTCGGCTGCGATGTCGATGAAGTCGAACGACAGCGGGTCGATGGTGCCGCGCGACTCCCACTTGTCGGTGCTGCGGTAGTGCCAGCCGCGTGCGCGTAGCCACTCGCCGTACAGCGTCGAGGTGCGCGGTGCGCTCTCCAACGCAGTGGCCGATCCGCGCGGCGTGGCGTATTGAGCGAGCGTCACCGCGAAGGCGCGATGACGCTCCAACGCACCGCAGTTGAGGCACAGGACACCGGCGCGTCCGGCGTGGTCGCCGAACTGCGAGCCGCCGCACACCGAACACGCGCGGGGGGATTGCGGCTCTGCTGACAACGGACCGTCATCCTATATGCGAATGGCTGACGCAACGCCCATGCTGCGCCGCCCGGGACTGATGGCAGCAGTCGCGGAGCGGCTCGGACGCAACGCGCTGATCATGGGCCTGGGGTCGGTGTCGGTGTTCCCGTTCAGCCTGCTGAGCGTCGCGATCGTCACGCGTTACCTGGACCCTGACGCTTACGGTCAGCTGAGCGTCTACTTCGTCTTCGCCGGCCTGCTGGCGGTCGCGATGAACCTTGTGATCCTGCACGGCACGCTCATGTTCGTGTTCGGCGGCGGCGACGATGACGTCGGCATCGATGCAGATGAGGCCGTCGATGTCGGGTCGCTCGATCGGCGCGTGGCCCTTGGCACCGGTCTGATGGCGACGTTGCTGCTGATCGGGGTCATCAGCGCCACATGCATCATCTTCGCGGCCGAGCTCTCGCAGATGCTCGTGTCCAATCGCGAGCACGCGGCCGAGGTACGCGTCGCGGTGCTGTCTGCGGCAACCGGCTCGGTCTGGCGGCTCACCAGCAACGTGCTTCGCATGGAGCGGCGCGTGGTCCTCTACGCCCTGGCGCTGCCGCTTCGCCCTCTGGCGGTGCTCTGCGTCACGGTTCCGCTCGTCGCTGCCGGGCACGGTGTGCGTGGCGCGCTGTGGGGCACCACGATCGGGACGACGGCGAGTGTGCTGGTGGTCGCCGCGGTGACCTATCGCAGCTACCGGCTTCGCTTCGACCCGAGGGCCTTGCGCGCCATCGCGGCCTTTGGTGCGCGGTTCGTGCCGATGGTCGTCGGCATCCAGATCTCCCACGAGGTCGACGTGCTGATCCTGGCCCATTACGCGTCCGACGCGTCGGTGGGCTTCTACCGCGTGGCAAGCCGTCTCTCCAGCCTGATCTCCTATGCAGCCAGCGCCATGCTCATGGCGTGGACGCCCTTGCAGCGGACATCGCTGTGGCGGGCCGCCGGGTCGCGTCACGGTCACCGCCATCTCAACGGCGTCCTCACCACCTACTACCTCGTCGGCGCGCTGAGCCTGTCATTGATGCTCGTATTGGGCTCGCAGGAGCTCGTCGAGGTCCTCGCCCCCGGGTACCACGGGGCGGTCGATCTGGTCGGGATCACGGCGCTGGGGTACGTCGCCTTCGGGCTCTTGCTCGTGATGTTCCGCGTCGCACAACACCCGCACCGCATGCTTGTCCGTGGCATCGCCGCAATGTGCTCGGCGATCCTGGTCGTCACCATCGGCGTGCTCCTGTCTCCGCCGCTTGGCGCCTACGGGGCAGGACTGGGGAGCGTCCTCGGACCTCTCCTGACGTGTGTGGGCATCGCGCTCTACGGCCACCGTCACGGAGGTCGCCTTGGCGTCAGGTGGGACCGAGTGGCGACGGCAGCGGTCCTGGCCGCTGGGGGGTGGGCGCTCGGCCGGCATGTGGCGCCGATGCTCGGCGACTTCAGCGTCGTGGGGAGGCTGCTGGTCGCCGCCTCCTACATCTTGCTCGTGATGAAGCTGGGTGTGGTGCCCGACGGCGACCGAGCGGGGCTCAAGGAGGCCGCCCGTGGCGTCTTTCGTCCGCGGCGTGGTGTTGACGAGCTCATCGGCGGGGTGGAAGAGCTTCCGACGCAAGAGCGGCAGGCCGTCCTGGCGTTCACACGCGACGATGAGTCGGTCGCGACGACGTGCCGGCGCATCGGTGTGTCGGAGGAGCGTGCGCAGCTGTTGCTCGTCGAGGGCCTGCGCCGGCTGACGGGCGGGCCCCCCGGGCCTCGTCGTTTCGACCTCGAGTTGGCTGACGTGCTGGTCGGCGGCTACGTCCCCGCCCAGCGGGACTCGTTGTTGCGCAAGCTCTGGGACGAAGGCATGGACGCGGTCGACAGCCATCAGATCGAGGATGCGTTCGTGGCGCTGCAGGGGGTCCCGCAACGGTGGTGGGCCGCCCATGTGCTCTTGCCGCCGGTGTTGCGTCCAGAAGGTCTGGGCCGTGCTGAGCTCGACGCGCTCGCCGACGCGGCACGCGGTCGCGCCGACGGCGTGGCAGCCATCGGACCGCTCTGCCACTTGGCGGGCGTCGACCACCGCCCGGAGACCGACCGGTTGGTCGCGGCGTTTCTCATCGCGCGCGAGATCAACGCACAGCAGCTCTGGGCTGCGGGAGTCGATCCGCACGACGTGCTCATCATGGATCGCGTACTCGCCCGCCTTGCGTCCTTCGACCACGATGACTGGGCGCGACTGCGCCAGTCAGCCGGAGTCGACGATGCCGTGCCGCTCAAGGTCTGACAGCAACGTCTCCGCCGCGTGCCCGGCCGTGTGCGCGCTCCTCACCACCTGAGGACCCGCCGCCCGCAGTTCCGCGCGACGCTCCGCGTCCTCGAGAAGAGCACGCAGGGCCGAGGACGGCCCTTCTTGGGCGGGGTACCACGCGGCTGCGTGGGACACCTCCTCGGGGACGCCCACGACGTCATCGACGAGGGCCACGCCGCCCACCGCGAGCACGTCGTACACGCGGTTGTTGACGTACCCCTCGCTGCGCATGTCAGGCCAGTGATCGCACAACGTCACGTCGGCGCTCGCGTACCAGCCTGCGAGGTCGGCGTACGGCACGGAGGGCAAGATCGCGTGTGCCCCGCCCAACCGGCCGTCCCAACCGTCGCCGATGACGGTGGTACGGGCCAGGAGGTCGGGATCCAGGTGCTCGACGGCGCGTACCCGATCGGCGTGCCGATGGCCCACGAACAGCACCTCCGCACGATGGGCGGCGGGAAGCTGTGGTGCCAGGTCGCTGAACTGGTTGAGCACCGAGACGGGTGCCAGCGTCCGCGATCTGATCCTGGCCGCGTGGCCTGCAGAGGCGACGAGCACCGCGTCGTAGTCGGCGAGCTCGTCGTCAGTCACGGCGTCCGGATGGCTGATGAGCCAGAGGACGTTGGCCTGCTCGGGAGACACAGGGATGCGTCGTCGTCCCCGCACCGTCAGCGCGATCGCTCCACCCGCCGACCCCCAATGGTCGGCGGTCACAACCTCCGCGGCGTGCCCACGTGTCGTGAGGGCTCGAGCCAGCGCGGCGGCGAGGTGCCAATCGCCACCCGACTTCGCCTCTTTCTCGTTCCGCGCTGCGATGCGGAGGTCGAACGCGCGATGTGGCTGTACGGCCGCGGACGTGGTGGAAAGGGCCACGGGAACGTCCACCTCGCTCACGCGCTCCGAGCGGCCCAGCACCGACACCGGGTCCGTGCCCATAAGCTCATCCGAGCGGCGCACCAGGAAGAGCCCGCCGTCGGGCGTCGACGCTCCGCGTGCGCTGCCAAGCCCCGCGACGAGACGCCGCAGCCATGACTGGTCCGGTAGGCGCGCACCGGCCGGGACGAAGCAGACCAAGTCGCAGCGAGCCTTCGCGAAGCCCAGCGTGCGCTGCAACGACAGCGACAGGTCGCCTGGCACCGACACGAGGTCGGCCTCGGCCACCGCGACATGGCCGCCGACGACCACGACCTGAGCGACGTCGAGGGTCCCGCGAACATCGGAGAGCGTTGCGGCCAGCGCCGCACGCGGCAGCCCGACCCCGCCGAACATGACGACCGACGTCTCCGCCACCGCGGGCGCTTCGGGCAGAGCCGCAGCCGCAGCCGTTGCTGCCTCGATGGCGGCGGCTGACGGTGGTCGAGCGGCCAGCCGTGGCGAGTTGCGATCCAGGATGCGGTCCAGCCGTTGCTCGATGACCTCGAGCGCCCCGCCCGTGACGTCGGGCCGGCGGCGGAGTCGGTTGAGGACTCGGGTCACCGCGTGCCCGCCGCGCCACGCGGTCGAATGCGCGACCGCGTGCGCCGCCTGCACGGCGGCTTGGGCGTCGGTCGCGATGGCAGCCTCCCGGAGTCGAGCTGCTCGTGCCGCCTCCGCGAGCGCCCGTTGCTGTGCCTCGAGCATCGCGGCACACCATTCGCCCTCGTGTCGAGGGTCTACGCTGTCGGTCGGGTTGTCGCGCTGCGACATCGCATCGGGATCAACGTGAGCACCGCATCGCGACCATACGCCACGCCCAGGGATGGCGCTCCGTCGCATCGCCTGAGGCGTACCTTCTCAGGCGCCCGCTTCGAGGAGTACGACGCTCTGCTCTCGCGGGCTGCCCGTGCCGGCTATACGGTCGTCTCGCTCGAATCGTGGCTGCTGGCGGCGCAGCGCCCGTCGCGCGCGCTCATCCTGCGCCACGACGTCGACCAGTGCCCCAACGCCGTGGCACCGTTCCTGGAGATCGAGCAGTCGCACGGTGTGACGGCCACGTGGTACTTCCGCTGGCGGACCGCGGTGCCACGCATCGTCGAGGCGGTACGTGGTGCCGGTGGTGACGTCGGCCTGCACTACGAAACGCTCACGCGCCTGGCGTTGTCGCGTGGACTGCGTGCCGGGGACGTGGACGACCCGCTCATCGCGGAGGCACGGGCGCTGCTGAACATCGAACTCGCGGCGTTCTCGCAGCGCTTCGGCCCAACACGCAGCGCTTGCCCGCACGGCGACACCCGCGCTCCCGGCGTTTTGAACCGCCTGCTCCTCGAAGGGCAGGACGCGACGGCCTACGGGCTGCTCCTCGATGGCAACGCCGCCATCAAGGAAGCCGCACCGGCGGTGTGGGCGACCGATCGGACCTCCGTTGCAGGTCGCTGGAAAGAAGGCGCTGATCCGCTCTCGGCGATCGACGCCGGCGCCGAGCCAATCCTCCTGCTGACCCACCCCAACAACTGGTGTTCGGGTCGCCAGCTGTGGAGTGACCGCGCCATGCGGCGGCTCCTGCCCCGACCCGCCTATGCCGACCGCGGCCGGTGGACCGGCAGCGACACGCCTCCCCCAGCTCTGCGTCGTCCGGAGAGCGGGCATCCGAGCCGTGAATTCGCGCCGGTTGCAGACGGGTTGCGGCGGGAGATCGCCCGCTTTGAGTACGACCGCGGCCGGCGCTTTTCAGAGCCTGGGCTGTTCGCCACGCTCGAGACGAATGCAGGTCTCGTCGAATCGCGTGCCGCGTACGTCGAACGGGCGCTGGAATCCGCGGGCTCGCCCGGGCTGGCCGGTCGGCGCGTGCTGGACGTGGGATGCGGCTTCGGCGCGCTGGCGTTGTTGTTTGCGGCGCGAGGCGCAGATGTCGTCGGAGTCGATCCCGACGCTGCGCGCCTTGAGGTCGGCGCGACCGTTGCGTCGCGGCATGGACTGAGCGCGCGGTTCGTCGTGGGGACGATGGAGCAACCGGGCGCACCGCCGTCGTCCGTCGACGTGGTCATCGTCAACAACGCGTTGTGTTACACGCGCTCGAGGAGCGCGCGCCGCAGGGCATTGCGGACACTGCACGATCGCCTCGTGCCCGGGGGGCTGCTGCTCATCGCCGAACCCAACCGCTTCCACCCCCGTGACCGGTTCTCAGGTGTGCTCGGCGTCAACCTCCTGCCACAGCCGCTCATCCGAGCTCTGCGGGTCGTTCCCCGGCTCCGCCGACGGGCGACGGTCCGGATCGTCACCGCGGGCCGGTTGCGACGCGAGCTTCGTCGCGCGGGGTTCATCGAGGTCGCGTCTCTCTCACCGCCGCGCACGAGCAGACCACAGACGCTGCTGGCCGGCTATCACCAGACAGCAGGCCGTCGTGCCCTCGACTGATCGCGACCTATGATCCGCACAATGAGGGTGTCGGAAGCAGCGGACCGATGATCGAAGGCTGGATCGACAACGTCGCCGGCGGCCAGGTGGTCGGCTGGGTCTGGCGCCGCGACGCGCCCGACGAGCGGCTGATGGTCGTCGTCAGCCTTGACGGCGTCGACGTCGCCTCAGGACTGGCCGATCGCTATCGCGCCGATCTCGATCGCACCGGGATAGGCGACGGACGCCACGGCTACACGCTTTCGTTGCCGGCAGCGCTCACAGGATCGATGCACGCGCTGGCCGTCCGCGTCGACGGCGAGGGCACCTACCTCCCGGCCAGTTCGGACTTCCGCTTTTCTGCCGCTCCCGGCGACCCACCGGACCTTGTCATCGTCCCCGCGCCGGTCGAAGCTCAGGCGCCGCCGCCGCCGCCGCCGCCGCCGGCGGCGGTCGGTCCGGTTCGTGGCTACGTCGAGGTCATCGATGGGGCGACGGTGGTTGGATGGGCACACAGTCCGTCGGACCCAGACCGGAGGCTGACCGTGATCGCCATGCTCGACGGCGTCGAGGTGTCGCGCGGAGTGGCCGATCGCGACCGGCTCGACCTTCGTCGGGCGGGGATCGGCGACGGTCACTACGAGTTTTCCCTGCAGCTCGGCATCGATCCCGTTTCCGCGGCGTCCGTTGACGTCGTCGTCGCCGAGACCGGCGACACGCTCGTACGCAGCGCGGATTTCGTCCACCGCGGCGCGAGCACCGGTCGGCCACCCGAGGCGACACCCGCACCTGCGCCGATCTCATCCGCTCACCCGCAGGACGTGACTGTCCCGTCGGCGTCCATCCCTGAGCCGGGGGCATCGCCTCCGGCGGTCTCTGGCGCCACCGTGCCCGGGCGGCTTGTCGTGGTGGCCGAAGATGACTGGTGCTTCACGGTCGATGACCTCCAGGACCTGTTGCGCCTGACCGGTGCGCAGGCGGTCCGGATGCCGGCGGTTGCCGCTTTGGCTGACACGCTGGTCGCGGAACGCCGCGCTGCGGTGGGTCGCGGCATGCGCCACGTCATCGCTGTCGTGCCCGCGAAGTCGAGCGTCTACCGCGATCGCCTGCCCATCGAGATTCCTCGGGCCTTGCCCGCAACGCCGGGGGAGCTGCTCCTCACGGCCCTCCAGGATCGTGCGGGGTTGCACGTCGTCGACCTCCGATCCGCTCTCGTCCGCGATCGACGGCACGGGCGCGTCTATCTGCGGACCCAGGATGCATTGAGCTGGTTGGGCGCCCATCGCGCTTCGCGCGCGCTGGTGCACGCCGTCGGCATCGCCACGGGCCGCGACGTCGGCCTCTCAGATGCGGTTCACGGTGCCCTTGCGGCGGTGCCGACGCCCGCCGGCACCCTCGTCAGGTGGGATGGCGGCGCACTCGTCGCCCACCCCGGCACGCCGGCGCCGGAGGTGGAACCGCCCCTGGTCCTCGACACCGCTGTCGAGCCGACGACTCCGTCGGTGGGCATCCTCACGGACGGCGGCACCGACAAGGTGGCCGCGGTGATGGCTTCGGCCGTCCGTGTGAGCGTCGGCGAGGCACCCGTTGGTTCGCTTCCAGACGGTCAGTACGACTGCATTCTGCGGTTGCTGGACGAGCGGGCCCTTGGCGCCCAGACATCCGCCGCCTAACATCAAGTCGGTTGTCGTTCCGTGCCGACATCCTCGCGAGCCTGGCCCGCCCACTGCTCGACGCCTTCGTAGCGCCGTCTGTCTGCCTTGTCGGCGGCGATGTCGGCACGCTGGGGCGGTTCGCCGCGATTGTCGCGGCGCGCGACGACGCGTCGCTGCGTCTCGTCGGCACCGCCGACGTCCATCCCCGCTTGAGCGCTTCGCTCGGAACACGGTTCGACGTCCGAGCGGCGGAATGGGGCACGACCGGTCCTGAGCTTCCCGTCGCGGACATCTTCGTGTTCGTGGGGGAGCCGTCCGCGGCTTACGTCGGTGCTGGACTTGGCGTCCTGTCCGCGCGTGAGCCGCGCCCGGCGGTCATCGTTGCGGGCACTGGGTGGCCGCACGGTCGCCGCGACGCCTACCCAGAAGACTCGATCGTGCCGATCGACCTGCGGCGCCCCGCGCGCCGTGGCGGCCTCCTGCCGGGGACGGTGCAGCCGCTCGCCCAGGGGTTGCACTCCGAGTTCCTCCACGCCACCGCCGAGGGCGGGCCCGACAACGGTGTCATGTCGGCGGTCGAGGCGTTCGCAGACGGCTGGGCCCGGGTCGACGTGTCGCTCGCGGGCGGGGTCACGGTGCTGGTTCCGGACCACCTCGACCCTGCGGCGCTGCAGGCACTGGAGTCCAAGGAGCTTCTCCACGACTTGCTGGACTCGGCCGAACGTGGCCGGATCGACGGTGAGGCCCAGCTTCACGAGGTTCGGCTTGCCCTGGCAGCGGAGCAGGCAGCGGCCGCCCGGGCCGCATCGGAGTTGGCGGTCGCCGCGCGGGACACCAGTGCCGCCGACGACCTGCAACGCCAGTTGTCCTCGCGAGACGACGCTTTCGCCGCGAGCGAAGCTCGCGTCCAGCACCTGGCAGGCGAGCTGCGCGCCACATCGCGCGAGGTGGAGAAACTCCGGGCGCACGTCTCGGAGCAGCGCGATGCCGCGGCTGCAGACCGTAGGACACTGCGCGAGGACGTCAAGGTCGCGGCTGCGCGCGTCGACGCCATCGCGTCCGAGCTCGACGCCGAACGCCAAAGGGCTGCACTTCTCGAGGAACAAGTGGAGGACGCTCAAGCGCTCCGCCGAGTCGCCGCCGAACGCGCGCGTGTCATCGCTGAGGTGCAATCGCAGCTTGCCGCGTCCGAAGAAGGCCGGTCGTCGCTGCGCGGACTCGCCGCTGAATTCCAGGAGGAGATCTCCGCGCTGGCGGCGCAGGTGCGTCAGCTTGAGGCAGCGTTGCAGGACCGACGGCGGGACCTGGACGAAGCGCGACGCGACGCTCAACAACTTGAGGCGCAACTTCGGCGCGCAGAAGAAGGTCTGGCGTCGCAGCGTCGTCGCGACGAGCAGGTGCGGGAGCTGCTCGCCCGAACGCAGTCCAGCTCGACATGGCGCATCGGCTCGCGGATGGTCCGCATCGGCCGCGCGCTGACGTTCCGTGGCAAGCCGAAGGGCTCAAGCGCACTGGCGCTGGCGATCAACGAGCTGGAGCCGCCGACCGAGACGGGGGAGACGTCGAAGGGCGTGGCCATGCAACCGCCACGGCTCAGCGACATGGGGGTCACTGACGTTGCGACCGACGTCGATCGCACCGCCCAGCCCCCCGACTGATGCACCACCAGATTCTCGATGTCGTCGGGCCGCTCTGCACGGCGATCAACCCGCGGACACTCGTCCTCGTTGGTGCGCAGGACGCAACGCGTGTCGCCGGTGCGATCGAGCTTGCCGACGCGCATGGCGCAGCGCTGCACGTCATCGATCCGCAGATGCGTTCTGAGGTCGCCGTCATTCTGGACGCCGCTGGCAATCGCGTGGTCGTCCATGAGGAGTTGAGCCTGAATGCGCTGACGCGAGTGAGCGGCGCGGACCTGGTCATGCTCGGCGGTGACCCCAACTGGTTCACCGTGATCAACGAGCTACGGACTGCGACTCGCGGGATCGCAGACGCCGCACGCCTGCCGGTGATCGTCGTCTCGGCCACGGGCTGGCCGTATGGTCGACGTGACGGATACGACGACCCGGCCCGTATCCCCGCTGGCGTGCGGCAGCCGGCTGAGCCGGGCGGAGTCGTACCCGGCAGGTCGTCGCTCGTCCCCGAAGGGGGCCTGTTCCCCGATCGCTTCAACGCCATCTACGAGAACACACCGCAGAATGGCGTCCTCACTGCGGTGGAGGACTTCGTCGAGGCGGCCGACATCCCTTGGACGGTCGCTCATCTGCCGGGGTTCCTGGGGACGAGCCTTCTGATCTCCGACCGGCGAGCGGCGGAACACCCAGAGCTCAAGAGGCTGGTCGACGAGTTCTGCGCCGGCCCGCGCGCGACGGCGCACGCCGTCGCCATCGAACTGGCCCGTGTCGGGTTGCTCGCCGCGGGACCCGCCCTCGAGCCGCAGCGCCCCATACCACCTGATGCCGCCGAGCCGGGGGCCGACCGAGAGGAACTCGAGCGTTTGCGGGTCGCTCGCGCTGATGCCGAGCGGTCGCGCAAGGAACTGGAGGCGCGGCTGGCCGATCTGCTCACCGCGGAGCCGGAGACCACCACGAGTCGGCCGAGCGGCGTCCAAGCCCTTTCGCTGGTCAGCAGCCACCTCCGTCCTGGGCTGCCGCAGCCGGACGCCGGTGCCGAAGCCGCCGCGGAGCGGGCATATGCCGAGTTGTTCGCGCAGCGCTACCTGGAGTGCACCGACGGACCCGTCGTCGACGAGGACGGAGTCGACCTCCTGTCGCCCGGGTTTGTTGCCGATCGCCACGGCCTGTTGCGGACGCCCCATGAGTCGGGCGCGGTCGCAGATGTGGTCGTGTGCGTCCACAACGCGCTCGCCGATGTCCAACAGTGCCTGACCTCGGTGCTCGAGATGGCGACGCAGCCGTTCGGGTTGATCGTCGTCGATGACGGCAGCGACTTGCCGACCCGGCGCTACCTCGATCGCTTCGCCACCTTGAACCCTGCCGTGCAGCTGATCCACAACGACACGCCACGCCACGGATACACGATCGCCGCGAACATCGGACTCCAGACGTCGACCGCACCGGTCACCGTCCTGCTGAACAGCGACACGATCGTCACGCCGGGCTGGCTGGAAGCGATCCTGGACCGCTTCGCCGATCAGCCGCAGTTGGGCATCGCGGGGCCGCTGTCCAACGCCGCAAGCTTGCAGTCGGTCCCGCTGGTTCGCGAGGACGGCCGGTGGGCGACCAACCCGCTCCCTGAGCACCTGACGATCGCGGGCATGGCACGCCTGGTCGCCACCACGGGACTTCGCGCCGATCCGGTGATCAACTTCATCAACGGCTTCTGCTACGCCGTCCGCCGCGAGGTCATCGACGCGATCGGCTACCTCGATGAGGAGCGCTTCGCCAGCGGGTACTGCGAGGAGAACGACTACACACAACGTGCTCGCGACGCTGGATGGCACGTGGGTGTCGTCGAGGACGCCTACGTCTATCACGCCAAGTCGAAGTCCTACACCGTGTCGGGACGCGACGTGCTGGCCAAGCGCAACTACGAGATCTTCCTCGACAAGCACGGCCGGGAGAAGATCACCGCGTTGGTCAAGCAACAGGAGGCCGACACCGCGCTCGAGCCGATTCGGGCTGCGTTGCGCGCGACGATGCAGGACCCTGCGTCGGTCGGCGAAGCGCTCTTCCGCGACCACGACCCGCTGAGCGTGGTCTTCATCCTGCCCGGCCTCAGCGTCGGAGGCTCAGGTGGATCGCATTCCGTGTATCAGGAGGTCCGGGGAATGCAGCGGTTCGGGGTGCCGGCCCGCATCGCGATTCCCCGTGATCACTGGGCACGTGCGCACGACGCGTACGACGACGCCGATCGGGTGTTCTTCCCCTACGACTCCGCAGAGCACCTCGCGGAAGCGCTCGGGGAGGCCGACGTCGTGTCAGCCACGCACTTCAAGTCGATCGCGACATTGGCCGATCTCCGGCAGGTGCGACAGGACTTCCTGCCTGCCTACTACGTGCAGGACTACGAGCCGTTCTTCATCGGACCCACTCAGGGTGAGGACTTCGATGAGGCCATGGCGTCGTACACTGCCCTGCCCGATCTCGTCGTGTTCGCCAAGACGCATTGGCTGTGCAACGTCGTCCGCCGCGCGCATGGCGTTCACGTGCACAAGGTGCAGCCCAGTCTGGACCGCGCGGTGTTCCATCCCGCCGATCAGCAGCCGCCGCGCGACGTGCCGCACGTCGTCGCCATGGTCCGGCGCAAGACTCCGCGGCGACAGCCCGCGACGACCGTCACGGTGTTGCGCCGGCTCCGTGCCATCCTCGGAGACCGTGTGCAGGTCACGACGTTCGGTTGCACCCGCGATGAACTCGCAGTGATGCCTGGGGGCGAGGAGCTCCTCGACGTCCATCGAGGCATCCTCCGCCGTGACGATGTCGCCGAACTGCTGCGCTCCGCCGACGTGTTTCTCGACCTGTCGATGTACCAGGCTTTCGGTCGTACGGCGCTGGAGGCCATGGCGTGCGGCGCGACGGTTGTGGTACCGCGCCTCGGCGGTGCGGCAGAGTTCTTGCGTCACGGTGAGAACGGCCTGTCGATCGACACCCTCGACGGGGGCGCCGCCCTGGGAGCGGTGCTCGACCTTCTGGCCGATCGGGCCACGCTGGACCGCATGCGCGCGGCGGCGGTCGCGACAGCGGCGGACTACAGCATCGAACGGGCGGCGCTGTCGGAGTACCTGATGTTCAAAGGCGTCGCCGACGAGCGTGCGGGCGCCGCCGCCGGGAGCCAGACGTGGCGCTGACATCGTTTTCGCAGCACGGGGAGGACCTACAGATCGCCTACTACCTCGGGCGCAGGGAGAACCTCACATACGTCGACATCGGCAGCCTGTGGCCGGTGGAGCTGTCGAACTCCTACTTCTTCTACCGCCGTGGAGGGAGTGGCCTCTGCATCGAGCCGAATCCTGAGATGCGCGCGCGCTTTGCCGCCGAACGTCCGCGTGACGTGTTCTTCAGCGGCGGCGTCGGAAACGGCAGCGAATCTCGGGCCGAGTACGCCATGTACGACAACCCCGTGTTCAACACGATCTCGCCCGAGCGGAAAGATGCGCTCCTGCAGCAGCAGGCAAAACGAGGGCGCGAGCTCGTCGACACCATCTCGATCGAGATGTCGACCGTCAACGCGGTCGCGATGGACACCGGGTTCGTCGACCGCGTGGAGGGACAGGTCGACTTCGTCTCTATCGATGCCGCCGGGAGTGAGATCGCCGTGCTACAGGGCTTCGACTTCCAGTTGCTGCGCCCGCGACTCGTCGTCATCGACTCTTCGACTCTGGTGCGAGAGGACGACATACCGACGCTCCTGTCGGACCGTGGTTTCGCGATGGTCGGCTACACCAAGAGCTGCCAGTACTTCATGGCCGGCTGACGTGACCAGCGGCGTGGTTGCATCGGGTCTTGGGCCGTCATCCACCCGACGGCTCACGCGCATGCCGGCGGCGGCGATCCTCGAGGCGCTTGTCGGCGTCTCGGGCGCACCGGTGATCGCCGCGCTGGCCCACACCGATCGAGAGCTCGTGGCCTTCGGTCCGTCGGGACCGGATGTGCTGCCCCTCATCGCTCCGGGGCACACCTCGCTGAGCCGCGGCACGTCCTTGCTGGGAACGGTCATCCATCTCGATCTGGTGGATGCGAAGTGGACGCCGGCCCTCCCGGACGTGGCGATCCTCGAGCCGGAGCCCAACCACTGGACCGTGCTGCGAACGCTGACTGCGCTGGCGGCGGAGCAGCATCCACGTGTTGTCGCCGTCAAACGCGCGGCGTGGGTCGACGCCGACCGGGACGCGTATCCCCCCGGCAGCGTCGTGCCCGACGCCGCGCGTCATCCTTCCGACTACGCCGATCCCGACAATCCGACCTGGCGCTTCGCCATTCAGCGCGGCGGGGTCGGCAACGGCATGGCCGCCGCGGTGAAGGAGTTCGCCGAAGCGAGCGGACTTGCGTTGTTGCCGCTCACCAGCACCGACGGGCACGAGATCGACGTCCTGTTGGAGCCGTCGCTCCTCGCCGTCGTACTCACAGCTGTCGGGTTTGACGGCGGTGAGGAACACGCCGGTGACCAGACCGCCGACGTCGGAGACGAATGGGGGTCTGGTGCTCAGCTGGCCAACCCAGAGTTCGGGTCCTGGCCGCCGCGCGTCCGGGCCTCGAGGTCAGGCGTCCGTCAGCTGTGCACGGGCTGGTTCGCGCAGCTCCCGACGACTGGAGCAGCTGCCCGCGTCACGTTCCGCGCCGCGGACGAGAAGGCCGGGAGGGGCCTGCTCGTCGTCGCCCCGCAGATCTGCCCATCAATCCGCATCTGGCAACCGGTCAACGAGGAAGCGCTGCGGCTGAAGGCGCGGACCAAGCTCCGGGTGACGCTCGCCGACGTGACAACGTCCGGATTGGCGATCAGCTCGGTCCGGTTGTACCAGGTCAACGGCGACCGGCTGGGCGCGCCGGTGGCAACGCTGTACGAGGGTGCCGCAGGCTCGATGCGGTGGCACGACATCGAGATGGACTTCCTGCCGGTCGATGGCATCACCCCGGGAGACCACATCGGGCTTGCCCTCGAGCTGCGGGGACGTGGAGAGCTCGCGCTCACTGGCTGCGAGATCGTGACGGAGGACGGATCTCCGGTGGCGGGGGGCGAGGTCAGGCCTATTCGGTCGGCTACGCCGACGGCGCGCCCAGTACCGGTGCGGCCGCCACGGTCATCGCCGGCGAACGGTCGACTTGCCGTCGTGGGGTGGGATCTCGGTCACAACCCAGCAGGGCGCTCCTTCTTGCTGGCCGACATGGCGGCTGTGCACTTCGACGCCCAGCTCGTCGGCCCTCTGTTCCCGCAATATGGCGGCACGGTCTGGCCTCCGATCGCCCAGCAGAGCACGATCCCGATCGATGCGTTTCCCGCGCACGATCTCAAGTCGTTGCTCGACGGCGCCGAGCAGCTGGCATCTCGCGTCCAGTGTGACGCGGCATACGTCAGCAAGCCTCGTCTTCCCGCACTGCTTGCCGCGACCCTGATCGCCGAGGCCAACGACTGTCCGCTGATCGTCGATGTGGACGACAGAGAGATGTCGTTCTTCCCCGAGGCGCCGCCACTGTCGCTTGCGGACCTGAAGCGGGGAGGACCGACCGTGATCGATTCGCTGCACACGCCCTACTCCGCAGAATGGACCAACGTGGGCGAATCGTTGGTCCAGCACGCCAGTGCGGTGACGGTGTCCAACATCGCGCTCCAGCACATGTTCGGCGGCACGATCGTCCGACACGGTCGCGACGAGATCGTGTTCGACCCCGAGCACTACGACCGACAGGCAACGCGTGCGGAGTTCGGCTACGACGACCACGACCGGGTCATCCTCTTCCTGGGCACACCGCGTCCGCACAAGGGCGTGTTCGACATCGCCGACGCGCTGGAACGCGTCAACGATGATCGCGTCGCGCTGTGCGTGATCGGCTCGATCCACGACAAGCGCGTCGCGTCGCGGTTCGACCAGTACAAGAGAGCGCGCATCGATCTGTATCCCGACCAGCCGTGGTCGCGTCTGGCCGAGCTCGTGGGCATGGCTGACGCGGTGATGATCCTCCAGGATCCGTCCTCGGCCATCTCCCAGCACCAGATCCCGGCGAAGCTCACTGACGCACTCGCGATGGGCGTGCCCGTGTACGTCACGCCTGTACCGCCCCTGCAGGATCTCGTCGACGCCGGCACGGTTCGGCCGGTGGACGGACCTGACGAGATCGCCCACGTCGTGCGCGAGCTTGCGGAGTCGGGGCCATACGTCGCGACGGATCGTGACCACTACCTCGGTGAGTTCAGCTATGAGGTCAACGCCCAGCGGATCGCTGACGTCTTCGCCGAGGCCACTTCTTCGACGGCAGACCTCGCGATGCTTGGCGAAACGGTCGACTACGTCCGGCGGCTCGTCGGCCGGGCGTCGAAGAGGCCGACCGCGCAGCGCGCCGCAGCGCAGGGGACGCGCAAGCGGACGCGTGGTCGTAAGACGCAGATCCCTGATCTCGTCTACGTCTGGAAGCAGAACGACTCCGACATCTACGGTCGCCGTCCGGACATGCTGGCCAAGCACCTGCTGTCCACGGGCCGCGTCCGGCGCATCCTCCATTTCGACGCGCCGATCACCCGCCAGGGGCTGGAGGCTCATCTCCCGAAGATCGGCAGCGACGTCGCGCATCAGGGCGCCGTCGTCTACACCCAGACGGTACGCCGGGTGCTGCAGCAGGTCGACGACCCGGATTTCTTCCGCCGCACCTTCGTCCACCGCGCCGGCGAAGCCGCAGATACCTTCTTGCGGCGAGATTTGCCGTCACGCACGCGCTACGCCGACTTCGTTCGCGCGAGCATGGCAGCGGTGCAGATCAGCGACAACCCGATCCTCCTCGTCTCGCCGGTGGTCTTCGACTACGCCGTCCTGCGGGAGGCAGTCGGGCCGTCGCTAGTGATCGCGGACATCGTGGACGACCAGCGCACGATGCCTGCGCGCCCCGAATACCGCGAGCGATTGCACCTGGCGTACGACGAGATCCTGTCCGACGCCGACATCGTGCTGGCCAACTGCGAGCCGGTGCGCGAGGGCTTTGCGAGCACCCGGCAGGACATCCACGTCATCCCCAACGCGGCGGAGCGCTTCACCGGCACAGCTGGATGGGAGGTTCCGCCCGACCTGGCGAAGCTGCCCCGACCCCTGCTCGGCTACGTCGGCAACCTCCGCGACCGGGTCGACACCGAACTTCTCGCCAAGGTCGCCCAGGCACTACCCGCCGCTTCGATCGTGCTCATCGGTTCTGCCCACGGCACCTCGATCGTCAGCGACTTCGCGCATCTTCCCAACGTCCACTTCCTCGGCGTCCGTCCATACGAGGAGGCCGTGCGATACATCAACGCATTCGACGTCGCGCTGATGCCACACAAGGCCAATGAAGTCAGCCGACACATGAATCCGCTGAAGCTCTATGTCTACGCATCGCTCGGCGTTCCGGTCGTCGCGACACGCGTGGCCAACATCGACGAGTTGCGGGATCTCGTGACCGTCACCGATGACGCCGCGGGGTTCCTGCGTGAGGTCTCGCGGCTCGCTGAGGACCCCGGAGCCCACCGACGCCGGACCGAGATCCCGCACGAGCACACGTGGGAGTCGCGAATCGATCAGTTGTGGGACCTCGTAGAGCCAGCCCTGAAACATGCCAGCTAAGAAATCCTCCTCACCGATCTCCGCGGAGCTCACGGCCCGCCTGCTCGAGCGCCCGTTTCTGATACATCGCTTCGAACCAGAGCTGCGGGCAGCGTTCGGCGCTGCCGACCGCGAGGAGCTGGCAGTGGCGCTGCGTGACTACGCACGCAAGGTGCAAGGCAAGGACCGCCTTGTCCTGCGACCCGACGGTGATGACGTGCGCTTCGACAGCACGCGCATCCGGGCTCGGCCCCAGGAGATGGCGAAGTACCCGGTCTTGGATTGCGTCGCCGGTACGCCGCCGTCGCTGGTGGCGGCTCGGTCGGACTCGAACTACCGCCGCCCACCGGTCGATGTCTACCACCTGCGCAGCCCTGGGATGTTGGTCGGCTTCTTCAACGAGTTGCCATTCGTCGCGCGCGCCCGCGGCGCCGACGCAGTCGTATTCGCTCAGGCGATGAACGACAAGTACACGCTGTACAACGCGTTCGGCGGGGTCCCGCGCCGCGTCAACGAGTCGCAGTTCATCGCGCACCCCGCGGTGCTTTTCGACAGCCACTCCTGGCAGAACTACGCGCATTGGATTCTCGACTGGCTGCCCAAGCTGCATTGGGTTTGCGAATCGGGTGGCTTCAGCCCGGCGGACTTGACGTACATCTTCGATGAGCCGCCTCGTCGATTCCACCTTGAGTCCCTCGACATGCTCGGTGTGCCGAGACACCACGTCCGCCATCCGGATGTTCGAGGCGAGACAGCAGTGTTTCGTTGCGATGAGTTGTACGTCACGTCCCTCGGCTCGAGCGAGCACAGGGAGGCCGCGCACGTGGGCAGCGATTGGGCACTATCGTTCCTGCGAGATCGTCTCCCGGCCCGTCGAGATGACACGACTCCGACGCGAGTCGTTGCCGAATCCTCCAAGCTCGCGCTTACCGACGGTGCCCGCGTCGCGCTCGAGCAAACTGGCTTCGTGCCGGTTCGGGTGGATCAGATGTCGTTCGGAGAGCAGACCAGTCTCTTTGCTCGAGCTGAGTACCTCATCGTCGATCAGGGCAACCTCGCAGCGAACATCCCATGGTGCTCCCCTAGCGCCAGTCTGCTCGAACTGTTCGCGCCGGGGCAAAGTGCGCCGACGGGCTTCACCATTTCGTCATTTACGGGTGTGGACTACTGCTGTGCTGAGATATCCCCCGTCGACACTGGCGGGGTCCCGACTGTCACAGTCGAGACGCTGTCCAGCTGGTTTGAGCGCTCCGGCCTGTGACGCTCGTCGCCGTGGTCCCTAGGTCCGCGCGATGAGCACGTCGAGCCACCTGTCCGGGCATTCAATAAAGTCCCGAAACGCTGCGCGTTGTTCTTGATCTGCGAAGCGCAGGGACCCGTCAACGAGCTCGCAAGTGCCGCCGCCAAGAGGAGCTTTAGCCGGCGTTGTGTCCGCGTCCTCTCGTGACAGCGCCTGGATCTCGCGGATCCAGTTTCGCTTGTTGCCTTCCGGGAACTCATCGGGCTCTAGTCCGAGGACGTCTTCGAGACTGAGGTTTGCTCCTTTGAACGCGTTGTACGCCCGGAGCTTGGACATATTCGATGCGATCCTCTGCGTCGCCGACAGGCGCTTGAGGTGGAGAACGAAGAAGTCCGTGCGAATTGCGTCGCCGTAGAACTCCGGCGCGAGCTGCCGGTTGTGGTTGAGCATGCCTTCTACCGCCACACTCGAGGAGATGATCGGCTTGCCCGAGCGAAGCCCCACGCCCAGGTGATCTCGTTTCAGCGACAGCCAGAACCGATCTTGATATCCGAAGACATTTTCAAGCCACACTCCAGGAACGACCTGATGAACGTCCTCAGAGAGGGTGCTGACAAGTGAGGACGGTTCGAGCAAGTTGCCGGCCGCGTCAAAGCGGACCAAGCGCTCATCCGTGTCCAGAAATGCGTAGAACCGAGTGGACATTCGCAGGGCGGCGTAGAGCTCTCCGAACTCGTGGACTCGGTGCACCCGATTGTGGAAGCCGTCGAAGCGGATGACCGTGCATGCGTCCTCCAGTTCGCGGTAGAGGTCGGCAGCGGCGGGGTCAGTCGAACAATTGTCAAGGATGATCAGATTGCCTTCGCCGACTATGCGAGCGTGATGATCGATCCACCCGCGCAGAAGCTGCGGATCGTCCTTTGTCTTCACCACGAGCTTCAAAACGGCCGCATTCGACGTGATGCGGTCAACGAGTTCGGCGCGCGAGCCGTCCCAAGAGCGCGGGTCCACGCAAGGCTCGTTCATTGCGCCAAGCCTAGCGGGCAGGTTGTGACTTAGCCGCGCTCAGCTTCGGGCCAGGGCGTCCGTGAGCGCCGGGCGGAAGGCGAGTCACCAACCGGTGTAATCAGAACCACGTGCGACGGCGCCGATCATGTCAATCATCGCCATACTTAGTGGCCATGGACGCTGACAGCGCGATCGACGTTTCGGCCGAGGCACAGGAGGAGTTTCCGCCGCTGAAACCGAGCATGACGCGAGACGAGGTTGTGCTCCTGACAGCCGTTGCCAGCAGACGCGAATCTGTCGTCGAGTTTGGCTGCGGCGGATCTACCGCTGTCTTGGTGGGCGCGCAGATCCCAAGCATCATTTCTGTGGAGTCTGATGAAGCTTGGGTCTCAAAGCTCCGTAACCACCCAGACCTGGGCGAGGCGTTGGAGACTGGCCGTCTCGACCTGATCCATGCCGACATCGGGCCGGTGGGCAGTTGGGGGCGCCCACGCGGTACCACGAACGTCGACATGTGGCCGAACTATTGGGCGGCAGTCTGGGACCACCCCACATTGACCGAGCGCGGCCCGGATTTCGTCTTCGTCGACGGTCGCTTTCGCGTTGCATGCGCACTCGGCGCCGCTCTTCGGGTGCGCACGAACGCGCCGATCGCCGTACACGACTTTTGGAAGCGCGACTATTACCACGTCGTCCTGGACCATCTTGATGTCGTAGCCACGGCCGATGAGTTGGTCGTGTTGACACGCAAGCCTGACTTCGAACCGGCTCGCGTCGCGATCGACCTCGGGCGCCACGTCACCGACGTGCGCTGATCCACGAGAGCACGGCGCTCAACGCGAGAGGATTGAGAAGGTGCCGCCGATATCGAGAGCGCAGGTCCTGACTGTGTCGGCGGTCGCGCTTGCTGGCTGCGGAAGCCAATCCGGACGGACAAAGAGCACGTCGGCGATGACAACGGCCGCGACGACCACGACCCAGCCCGTCGAAGCCAACTCGCCTGGGCCAGCCGTACGGGCGTTCCTCGATGCCTACGCGGCCCGCGAACCGGATCGCGCCTGTCAGTTCGTTTCGTCCTCCTTCACGCGTCCGGGGGGGCGGAGCCTGCGCCCGCCTGCTTCGTGCACAGCGAGTGGGACTGACCCCAACGACGCGCTAGCCCAGCCGATGACGATCACCGTGACGGACCCACGCGAACCTGTGGCCCGCGTTTTGGCCGAGAACGCAAAGCGCACCCAGTTTCTGTTTCGGCTCCAACGTCACGGTTCGGGCTGGCAAATCACGAACGTCGTCCGCGCCGGACGCCGCGCAGCCAACGCCAAACCAAAGATGCCGGCGGCAAAGTAGCGCTCGATGAGCAGAAGCTAGTCGAGGTCGGGACGGTCCTCGACGAGGGCGACCTGATTCGGGTTGACCCAGATGGACACCCCGGCGGGGGTCTTGAAACGGACGAGGGACTCAGCGTTGGGTGCGGTTAGTGCTTCCGACACGCGCTTGCCGCTGAGCGCAACGGTGATCTCGTTGCCGCTGGCGAGCCTGATCCTGGTGGCCACGTGGCACAGTCTACGATCTGGCACATCGGCGATCCACGCCATCTGGTCGGGGCTATCCCCGATCTTTGCTCCAACAAGTAGATGCAATTGGACCGGCAGATGCTGCTACTGCGAGTTTCACAGGGTCAGCGCGTCGTGCAGGGCATCAAGGTCGACGACGACATCGCGACCTTCCTCCCGACACACCAACGAGGCGTACGTGTGTCCGCAGGCGCTCGCGAGCCCGCGGTACAAGGTGGCGCCCGAGAGGTCCTGGCCCTCGGGTGCGAGTTCGATCACGTCGCATCCGGTGGGAGCAAACAGGATGTTGGTCAGTCCGGCACCGTGCACACCGAGTACGGACTGCGCGCCGGCGAATATCTGGATCTGCTCGCGGGCGGAGAGGAGCTCCGTCTCCAAGATCATAAAGCCGTGCTGCCGGAGCACGGCCTCGACGTCAGGCTCGTTGAGGATCCGCCGTCGGCGCGCACTGCGGCGCGAGATGTAGATCCGGTCGCTTGGCGCCGTCATCTCACGGTCGCCGAGAGCGACTGCTCGGAGCGAGGTGAGGAACCGAATGGCCGGATGGCTGAGGTTGACGATGCTCGACATCCCGCGCGAGCAGAAGAGGACCTGGTCGGCGCTCAGCGAGCCTTCGTCGACCACCAGCAACTGCTCGTCCTCCACGCCTGCCAGTCGCAGGAAGTCACGCTGCACCGAGGACAACTTGCGGACTGCGAACCGGACGGGACCGGCAACGGCGCATCGCCGATACACGCCCAGCCGCGCGAGGCTCTCGAACATCCAGTGGAAGTAGTTGGCGTCGGTGGTGCCGAGCAGCGGCACGAGCGTGCCATCGATGTGCGCGGTGGGCTCCGGCAGGTCAACCGCCCACGCCTCGTCATGCTCGACTCCGAGGCGGTCCAGGATGCTGATCGTGCGCACCGCGTCTGTGAACCAGGTCCCCTCGGCCGTCCCAACGATGCCGCCGACGCTGTCGACGACGCCATGCGGCACCCAAGATGCGAACGTTGCCGCGGACGTGAAGTGATGGGCGTCCAAAGCGCGTAGCGCACGCTCATCGTCAGGCGCTGCGACTTGGCCGATGACGACCTTGCGCTGGCGGTGCACCGCAGGGTGGCTCGCGTCGAGGACGACGGTTCGGGGCTCGCCCGGACTGAACATCGCCCCGGTCGACTCAAGGTCGAGATGGAACTGATGGGCCCGAATCGGCCGGTACTTCACGGCGTCATCAGGAGTGGCCGTCGACGTAGTACACGTCGTGCCCGGTGTAGCCGCCGATGCCGTAGCCCCGTTCGCGCATCATCGCGGTCATCGGCGTCTCCTCCACGGGTTGCCCGCTGGCATAGCCCCGGATGTACTCGCAGACGACGACCTTGGGGCGCAGGGGTTCGAAGCTGAACCCGTTGATGACAGCCTCCTCGAGGCCCTCGACGTCGATGCTCAGGAAGTCGAGGCCGTTTTCGCAACGCGCGGCGAAGTCGGTCTGCGCGATGGCGGAATCCAAAGTCATCACCTCGACATCGCGGGTGCCGGTTGCGCCGCGACCTCGGTGGGTGGCCGCCTTCTTGGCGACCATCACCGCGCGGTCAGCAGACAGCGTGTTGAACACCGGGTTCTCGTGCTCGATATAGGTCATCGTCCCCGCCTCGCCGGCGATGGCCGCGTTGAGGAAGATGTCGCGCGGACGGGTGGCCGACCAGTCCTGAGCAACCGAGCCGTTGGGATCGATGCACAGCCCGTGGCCGCCGCGCTCGTAGAAGAAGAACGAGTTCGAATGCTGGATCGGCCACAAGCATCCGACGTCGATGTACGTGCGGTTGCGGGGGTCGCCCAGAAAAAAGGCGATCTGCAGATCCTCTCCGACCTGTGAATAGGACGTGACTCCCATCTGGTCGGAACCGTACTCGACGGGGTGGCGGTTGGGCGCGCCTAGCTTCGCTTCGCAGGCGATCGTCCGTCGCGTACCCTGGTTGTGGTGAGTGAGACTGCAGCGACGGACCTGCCGACGCCGATCGTCGAAGGCTGGGTCGATGACGTTCGCAACGGGTTTCTCAACGGCTGGGCCTGGCTGCCGGCGCGTCCCGATCAGAGGCTGGAGCTCACCGTCCGTCTCAACGGTGAGGACGTCGCTCGAGGAACAGCTACGGAGCCACGGGGGAGCCTTGAGCAGCTCGGCATCGGAGATGGCGCATACGGATTTGCGATCGAGCTTCCGGCGGTATCCGGCGACGCGACGCTTGAGGTGCTCACGGCCGACCACGGCATCCGCATCCCGTTCAGCGCCGATTTCACCTACGAGCCGCGGCCGGGTGAAGAGGCCGCGACCCTGACGGCTGCCGAGCGGGAAGCCGATGAGGCTCCGCGCGTTCTCGGCTATGTCGAGGAGCTGACCCAGGGGGTTCTCGAGGGGTGGGCGTTCGACCGCGAACGTCCCCGGCGTCGCCTGGAGCTCGCAGTGACATTCGGGGGGGAAGAGGTCGCAGTGGTCGTGGCCGACCAATACCGCGAAGACCTGGCCGCCGGCCGGTTCGGTGACGGTCGCCACTGCTTCCGACTGGACCTAGGCGACGCCGCCGCCGAGCTGCGTGCGCCGTTGCGGGTGCTCGACGTGGAGACCGAGGACGAGATCCCGATTGCCGCGGCGTTCACCGCGACAGCTCCTGACGGCTCACCTCTGCTGCTCGAGAACGCGCAGGAGGACGCCGCCGCGGCCGGGCCTGCGCCCCACGGCACGCTCGTCGCGAAGGAGGATTGGCTCTTCGACGTGAGCGCGGAGTTCGACGCGCTCCGCGGTGTGGCACCGGTCCCTGCCGACCGGATAGCGGCGCTGATCGCTGCCTTGCGGGACGAGCGTGCGTCGCTTCCGGAGGACATCCGCTACCTCGTGGCTGTCCTGCCCGAACGGTTGAACATCCATCCGGATGCCGCCCCCGAAGGATTGGATATCGTCGGGAAGGCCACTCCGGGAGAGCTCTTCGCCGCGGCGGTGTTCGCCGACGATGACCTCGAACTGGTCGAGCTCACGCCCGTCCTGCGCCGTGCGGCGGCCACAACGCCGGTCGTGCTACGGAGCAGTGACAGCCTCACGTGGAATGGCGCGCACGTCGTCGCGCGCGCGATCATCAAGCACGCCCGCGGACGTGGCGGCACGCTCCCAAGAGAGCCGCTCACACCGCAGACTAAGCCTGTTGACTCCGAGTTGGCGCTGCGGCGGTTGTACGGGTGGCTCGACGGTGCTCTTCGCCCGTTGGCCGGCATGCAGGATCGATCGGTCGAAGAAGAACCGGTCAATCAGTTGCGCGCCGACGCGCCGTCGTTCGCGCCTGAGCCGGATGCGGACGATGGAGAGGTGCGCCTCGAGCACCCTGACCCAACCCGAGGCGGCCGGTTGGCGGTGCTGCACGAAGCGGACATCACCCGGGTGCTGACCGTGCTGGCGGATGCGTACTCACACACCACGGCATTGCGTGTGCCGCTCGGGCAGGCGCTGCCCCCTGCTGCCGACGTCGTCGTTCGTCTGATCGCCGAACGCGACATCCCTCACACCAGCGGTGATCTGCCGCACTGATTAGCAGTTCACAGTTGGACCAGTTTGCACTGCGTCTGGTGCACTGTATTGTGGTCGACGTTCTTGGCCGTGGGGGCCTGAGAACGCCTACAAAGGGACGGGTGGGATAGGTGCGTCGCGCAGTAAGCGTGTTGATGTTGGCTGCCTTCATGGCATCAGTAATGGCAGTTACATCTCCGGCGGCGGTCACCAAGCGGGTGTCGTCGCGCGTCACGGTGCGCTCCACCCACGTGTCGGTGCGCTCCACCCACGTCTCCGCGGTCTTCGCCGGACGCAACGGGCATCGCCGGATGGCGGTCATCACCCCGTCGCGCTGGAAGCACCGGTCAACGCGCCATCGCGCGGCCTGGTGGGGAAGCGTCCAAGGGCGACAAGGACGTGCGGGAACCGTGCACCTCAAGCCAGGACGTCCTGCGCACCGCCGCCGGCCTTCCGTCGCGGCCAGCCGGCCGGCGCGTACCGGTGGCCGCGCCACACTGCGAGCGGCGCGCAACCCGAACGGCACCTACAGCGAGACCGCCGGCGGCAACGCGAACACCTGGACGAACTACACCAACGCCGGCGGCTCGCAGGGACCGACGGTCCCCGGGGGCGCGACGATCGAGATCGCGTGCGTGGTGCAGGGCTTCCGCGTCGCCGATGGCAACACCAACTGGTACCTGATCGCCCAGTCGCCCTGGAACTACAACTACTACGTCGCGGCGGACGCCTTCTACAACAACGGCGCCACCTCCGGCTCGCTACGCGGGACGCCGTTCGTCGACCCGGCAGTCCCCGCGTGCGGCAGCGGCGGTGGTGTCTACGAGACGGCGGGCGGCGCTGCGAACACATGGACCGACTACAACTCCGCCGGGGGTCAACAGGGGCCGACGGTGGGCGGCGGTGCGACGATCGCCATCGCGTGCAAGATCCAGGGCTTCCGCGTCGCCGACGGCAACACGTGGTGGTACCGGATCGCGCAGACACCGTGGAACAACGGCTATTACGTCTCCGCGGACGCCTTCTACAACAACGGTGCGACGTCGGGCTCTCTGCGGGGCACCCCGTTCGTCGACTACAACGTCCCTGACTGCACCACCGGCGGCGGCTCCGGCGGCGGCGGGGGCACGTCGAGCACACCTCCAGGCGGCAAGGCCGAAACCGCGGGCGGACTCGCGCACACGTGGACGAACTACACCAACGCCGGGGGTTCGGAGGGCCCCTCGATCGCCGGCGGGCAGACGGTCATCATCGCGTGCAAGCTCACCGGCTTCCGCGTCGCCGATGGCAACACGTGGTGGTACCAGATCGCATCGTCGCCGTGGAACGGCAACTACTACGTCTCGGCGGATGCCTTCTACAACAACGGTGCGACGTCGGGGTCTCTCCACGGGACGCCGTTCGTCGATGGGGCCGTTCCGGACTGCGTGCAGACCACGGGTAGCGGTGGAAGCAGCGGCGCCCGGGCGCTCACCGAGACCGCCGGTGGTGCCGCTGACACCTTCGGCAACTACTCGCATGCCGGCGTGCCCGGGCCGCGCGTACCAGCGGGCGCCACGATCACCATCACATGCCGCGCCCAGGGCTTCCGCGTGGCCGACGGCAACACGTGGTGGTACCTCATCGGGCAGGCGCCGTGGAACAACATGTACTACGTCTCGGCGGACGCCTTCTACAACAACGGAAGGACGTCCGGCAGCCTCCTCGGGACGCCGTTCTACGACCCGGCCGTTCCCATCTGCGTCAACAACCACGAGGCACCGCTGTACAGCACCTCGGTGGCGACGTCGAACTCGACGACGCACACGACGTCCTGCACGTACGGTCACTACCCGATCGACTGCGCCAGCGGTGACTTCTGGCACACGTTCACCGACATCGCCATTCCGGGACGGGGCCCGGGGTTGACGCTGACCCGCACGTACAACGCGCTGAACCCGACACCTGGGGCGCTGTTCGGATACGGGTGGACCTCGTCGTTCGACCGTCATCTCAAGTTCGGCGGCACCGACCGCATCGCCGACGGCGTGGTCGTCGCGGTGCTGGAGGACGGGTCCCAGATCATCGGCACACCGGACGGCGGCGGTGGCTTCACCACGCCGGCATCGACGGACAGCAGCCTGGTGCGTAACGCCGACGGCACCTACACCCTGACGCGCCACCACGTTGACATCGAGACGTTCTCGGCCACCGGGCAGTTGCTGAGCCTCGGGGACCTCAATGGGAACCTCACGACCTTCGCCTACGACGGCGCGAATCACCTGACGACCGTGACCGATGCGTCGGGACGCCAGTTGACCGTGGTGACCGATAGCGACGGGCGCATCACCTCGATCACCGACCCGGCCGGGCGGCAGCGGTCATACACGTACGACGCCTCGGGCAACCTGACCTCCGCAACCGACACGCTGGGCAAGGCCTGGACCTACGCGTACAACAGCGATCACCGCATGGTCGACATGACCGATCCACGGGGCGGTGTGGTCCACAACGTCTACGACGACGCAGGACGTGTCACCAAGCAGGTCGATCCGGCCGGGCTGGCCACGACGTTCGCCTACTCGGGCGACAACTTCGGGTCGGTCGGCGGGGAGACCGTCATCACCGACCCGCACGGCAACGTGCGGCGCGAGAAGTACGCCAACGGGTTCCTCACCGTGCTCACCAAGGGCGTCGGCACGTCACGCGAGTCGACGTGGATCTACGCGTACGACCCCGTCAATTACGGGCGCACCTCAGAGACCGACCCGAACGGCCACGTGACCCTGAAGACCTATGACACGGCCGGACACCTGCTGACGTCGACCGACCCGCTCGGATCGACGACGACGTACACCTACAACGCGCTGGGCCAGCTGACCAGCAAGAAGACACCGGACGGCAAGACCACGACGAAGAGCTACGACGCTCGCGGCAACCTGCTGACGTCCACTGACGCGCTGGGCAACACGACCACGACGACCTACGACGACGCGGCTCACCCCGGCGATCCAACCTCGACGGTCGATGCGGACGGCCACAAGACCACCTTCGTATACGACAGCAACGGCAACGTCACGACAAAGTCGACGTTCCCGAGCGCCGGATCTCCGAGCACGACGAAGTACGTGTTCGATGCGGTGGGCAACACGCTGTGCGTCGCGCCGCCGAACGCGACCGCGCGCAACGTGCGGTGCCCGCCTTCCGGCGGTACGCGTGTCGGCGCCACCATCACAAACGTCTACGACAACGCCGACCGGGTCACGTCGACGACCGACCAGAACGGCCACACCACCTCCTACGAGTACGACGGCAACGGCAACCGGACGAAGGTGACGGCGCCGGCGGGAGAGGTCACGACGACCGCATACGACGGGACAAACCGGGTGACGTCGGTCAAGCGGCCGGATGGCTCGACCATGGCCTACGCATACGACGTGCCGGCGGGCACGGGTGCCTGCCCGCAGACGACGGGCGCGACCTACTGCACGGTGCGCACCACGCCGAACGGCAACGCGCACGTGCGCTCGTTCGATGGGCAGGACGCCCTCATCCGGACCGCGCTGCCCAGCGGTCCGGTAACGCGCATGTCATACGACCTGGGCGGTAACCGCACGACCCGCACATCGGCGAGTGGCGTCGTCACCACGTACAGCTACGACGCCGCCGACCGGCTGACCAAGGAGTCCTACTCGGACGGCACTACGCCGATGGTGACCTACGCATACGACCGTGATGGCGACCGCACGTCGATGACGGACGGCACCGGCACCACGTCGTACCTCTACGACGCCGCGGGTCAGTTGCTGGAGGCGAAAAACGGACCGGGGGCGACCGTCGCCTACGAGTACGACCACAGCGGGCACGTGGTGAAGCTCACGTACCCCAACGGCAAGGCGATCACGCAGGTCTACGATGGCGCCGGACGACTGAGCTCGGTGACAGACTGGCTCGGACGCCGCACCTCGTTCCTGTTCGACGCCGACGGCAACCTGCTCTCGCGCGTGCTGCCGAACGGCAACGTCGTCGCGACGACGTTCGATGCCGCAGGCCTGCCGACCGGCATGTCGGTCGGCACCTCGTCCTCGACGCCGCTGGCCAGCATCACCTACCGGCGCGACGTCGACGGTCGCATCGTGAAGCGGTCGGAGTCCGGCGCCATCGCCGGTGCCGTCAACTACGCGTACGACAGCAACGGCCGCCTGAAGACCGCGGACGCTCAGACGTTCCGCTTCGACGCGGCGGACAACCTTGTCGGCAACGACGTCAACGACCAGGTGTTCAACGCGACCGACCAGTTGACGTCGCTGACGAACGCAGCGGGCGGTGTCGGGTTCACCTACGACAGCGACGGCAACCGCACGAGCGCAGCTCCGACCTGGGGGCGGGCGACGAAGTACACCTACGACGGCGTCGACCGTCTGCGCACGGTCGGCCAGCCCGCCGTCGCGCCAACCGTCACCCGTCTCTCTCCGTCAACGGGCACCATGGCCGGCGGGACACCCGTTACGATCACCGGCTCGGGCTTCACCGAGGCCACCGTCGTCAAGTTCGACGGTGTGACGGCGACGGCCCCCAAGGTGGTGTCAGACACCCAACTCACGGTGCTCACGCCGGCGCATACGTCCGGGAACGCGCCCGTTACCGTGGCGTCGTCCGGTGGCACGAGCGTGTCTGGAGCGGACTCGACCTTCGCGTACTCCAAGCTCGCGGGCATCACGGCGATCGCCCCGACGGCGGGACCTGAGGCGGGCGGCAACGTAGTGACGATCGTCGGTGCCGGCTTCACCGGGGCCACGCAGGTCCTGTTCGGAACTGCCAAGGCCACGGCGCTGCGGATCGTCTCCGATACCAAGATGTACGCGACGGCTCCGGCCGGGACCTCGCCGCACACGATCACGGTCAAGACGCCGGAGGGAACGAGCATCCCGACCGACGTCGCCCGCTACACCTACGCAAACGGTCCCGCCGTGACCGCGACCGCTCCGACGGCCGGTCCGGCTGCGGGCGGCACTGTCGTGACGCTGCGCGGAGCGGGCTTCACCGGTGCCACGGGCGTCAAGTTCGGCGGACAGGCCGCCACCAACGTCTCGGTCATCAACGACACCCAGTTGACCGCGACCGCGCCGGCAGGAACCGCAACCGCGTCCGTGATCGTCACGGTCGGCGGCAAGTCTAGCGCTGACAGCAGCGCGTCACGCTTCAGCTACCAGGCAGTTCCGACGGTGTCCGGTGTCCTTCCGGGCGTCGGTCCGGCCGCGGGCGGCAACGTGGTGACGCTGCGCGGTACCGATTTCCAGAACGCGACCGCGGTCGTGTTCGGCGGGACTCAGGTGCCGTTCAAGGTCGTGTCGAGCAAGACATTGCAGGCCGTGGCGCCCGCCGGGACCAGCGGTCTTAACGTGACCGTCGTGACGCCCGGCGGCACAAGCGCCAAGACCGCGGCGACGCACTACGGCTACATCGCCGGCGGCACCAGCGGCTACACCTACAACGGCGACGGTCTGCGCATGACCATGACCGGTCCTACTGGCACGGTCGGATTCAGCTGGGACACGACGTCTGAAGTCCCGAAGCTGCTGCAGGACGCCACTAACGCGTACCTCTACGGCCCGGATGGCATGGCGTTCGAGCAGATCAACAACGACGGCACGCCCAACTACTACTTCCAGGACGCGCTGGGCTCGACCCGGGTGCTCCTGACGAAGAACGGCGCAGTCGGAGCGACGTACACCTACTCACCGTACGGCAGCCTCCTGTCGCAGACCGGCGCGTCACAGACGTCGCTGCTCTACGCCGGCGGCCAGTTCGATGCGTCGACCGGTCTCTACTACCTCATCAATCGCTACTACGACTCGACAACAGGGCAGTTCGTAACCGTCGATCCAGTCGTCGACGCGTCCGAATCGACCTACGGCTACGTCGACGGGAACCCCATCTCCAACAGCGACCCAACTGGGCTGTTGTGCCTGCTTGGACGCAACCCGAACGGCAGCTGCCGAGGCGGATCTCAGGCCAGGAAAGTCGTCTCCGTCGTCCATACCGCGTCCTCTCTCGGAGCCGCGGCCGCTGGAGGCTGTGCGATCGTTGCGGGACTTAGCATCGTGGGCAATGCGGGGTTGTCTGAAGCTTGCGGCGTCGCTGCGCTAGCCCTCGGTGGGATCGCGCTGGCGACCGGCGAGATCCAGTACGCCATGGGTGACCAGTCGACTGCGGGGCTCGTTTGCGATGCAGTTGGCGCCGTCCCGTTCGCGAAGGCTGCCGAGGTGGCCATGTACGCCGCGACCAACGGCGCATGCATGTACGTCAACTACGGCGAGATGCAAGGTGGAGGCAGCGTAAGCGTGTCTGGCGGCAGATCAGGTAGCGCGTCCCAGTGTCTCCAGCCAAGCTCGGGCGGTCTACAGGGAAGCAGTCCGATTCTCCAGGGTGGGCCGGTGCGACTCCAGGGCTGACGCTCAGCGCGCGTGCGCCGGCCGTCAAGTGCTTGCGCCGATCGGAAAGAGCATCACCAAGGGTGTACGCCGCTCGTGCCGTTAAACGGCACGAGCAAACTCGGCCCATTCAACTGCGACGAGCAGTGCGCGACGTCGATGCCTTCTTCTTCTTCTTCTTCTTCTTGGTGGCGGGCTTCTTCGGCTTGGGGATGCAGTAGATGGCCTTGCACGAAGACGATGCTGTAGCGGCGGCCGTCGCAGGTCCCGAGCTGACGACGGTCAGCGCGATGAGCAGGGCGGTCAAGCGGTATCGGATCGAGGTCATAGGAGTGGGAACAGCGGAAATCGCAACCGGGCTTTCGTGAGGCATCGGCGGCGAGCAGGCCTTCTTGAGTCCGGCGTCGGTCGCATGGTGGCGCCTGGGAATCTCAGCGTGCAGCGGCCAGGTGTGAGGACGATGAAAGAAAGATCCTCGGCCGGGTGGCGGTCAGGTGTACGCCGACGCCAAGACCGCTGCGTCGGTCGGCCAGGCGTTGTCGATCGCAAACTGCGCGACGCGCTGATGAAAGGACACGTCAGCGCGGATTTCGGTGATCGCGTCGACCAGCGAGTGGACGTCGGCCGGGTCGGCGTTGGCGCCGATGCCGGCCTGCGAGACGACCGCTGCGATCACCGGGGTCGTGCTGCTGCCCAGCACCGGGACGCCCGCCGCGGCGTACTCGAAGAGCTTGTTGGGCAGTGTCAGTTCGTAGGAGCGACAAACGGGTTCGATGAGGCACACTCCGAACGCCGCTCCAGCAGCTGCTGCCGGGACGTCGGCGGCGGGAACCTCGCCGGTCAGCTCCAGCCGGTCGGATACGCCGACGGCCGCTGCGCGGTCGTGCAGACGCTGTTCATATGCAGCGTTGCCGCGGCCGACCAGCCGCAGGCGCAGCGCAGGTACCGCCGCGAGCGCGTCGATCATCGGCTCCAGGCCGCGTCCGGGCATCAGCCCGCCGACGTAGACCGCGAGGTCGGGGTCCGGCTCGGTCGTTGACGGTGGCGGCGCCTGCGCAGGGATGTTGCGGACCACTGGCGGCTCGGGCACTCCGTACCGCCCGGCAAGCTCGGCGCTGTAACCGGGCGACGCGGTGATCACCACGTCCGCCCAGCGGACGAAGCGGCGCTCCCAGAAGACCAGCCACGCCCGCCACTCCGGGCGGCCGTTGCGGTCGGCCCACAGCTCGTGGGAGTCGTAGACCACGCGCCCGCCCCACAGGCGGCGGGCAATCAACGCCGGCCAGACGGTGTTGTAGTCGTTGGCGTGAATCAGCGAGGGGCGCAGTCGGCGCAACTCGCGGACCGCTCGGAGATTCCAGGCGATCGTCGTCAGGAGCCGATGGGGGCGGGCCAACACTCTCGGCACCCGTCCGAAGAGCCGAGTGAGGAGCCCCAGTGGCGACCGTGCGCGCAGACGCACCACCGTCGCCGGACCGATGGTTTCGCGCGCTGCTGGCGACTGCGCGGTGACCGCGCCGACGATCGTCACGGCATAGCCGAGATCGTCCAGCACGCCGACGGCGCGCTGGACACGGGCGTCGTGCGTGACGCCGTTGCGAACAAGCTGGGCGGCCCGCATCGCCCGCCGAGGCTACTTGCCGATCGCTTGGTAGGCCGAGAAGGCGGGCTTGGGTGACCCGTCCGCCGCGAGGAGGCCCTCCGTGAGCCCGCCGGCCTCGCTCGTCGGCCGGTCCAGCAGCTCGTACCACCCAAGACCGCGGACGTACGGGGCAGCGTCGGCAAGCTCGTAGGCAGACGTCACCCATCTTGCTTGCTCGTCCCGAGAGACATGGAAGTTGAACCCGCGGCTGTCTCGGTCGGACGAGACCGAGAACTCCGATAGCCAGAGTTCAGGGACGGTCTGGCCTTTGTAGGCCTCTTTGATCTCGGCGTAGAGCGTGTCGATGTCCGAGATGTCGCGGACGCCCTCCGCGTAGACATTGCGCTCGATGTCAGGTGACCGAGTCGCGTAGGGGTTGTGTCCCCAAAGATCCATGCGCGGGCGCTCACCGTTGGGCAGACGAAGCCACTTCACGAAGTCGGGTGAGCGTACGTCGCCGACGGTCCACGTCATTCCCCCGATGACGATGTTGTCGGGGCTGACGGCTTTGAGCGCGGAGAACGCGGCGTCGAGCAACGTTGCATAGCGCCGCGGTCCCGCGGGCTGCCCGGCGGGCATTGGCTGGAAGTTGTCCGGGCGAGTCGTCTCGCCCCAGACCATCCACAGATGGACCGCCGGAAAGCGGCTTGCCGCGGCCCGCAGGAAGTCCGCGTAGTCGCGGTCCCGAGCGGGGGCTTGCGCATGTCCCCGATTGCCGTTGGCCCAGTCGGGGGTGCTCTTGACCATGACCGCGATCTGGATGCCGGCGTCGGCGGCATCACGGATCTCGGCATCGAGCGCGTCGGGCCAGCGGTATGCGGGATCAGTCGGGTCACGAGGCTCCGCCGGCCGGCGCAGCGCGACGTCGCTCCACTGCACCTGGACCTGGATCACATCCACGCCAAGGCGTTTGTAGGTGGGGATTGCGGAGGCGCCGCTCGGGAGCTTGGCCGGACCCCAGATGGCGCGGAGCGCCCGATGCTTGCCGCTGGGCGTGGTCGTGGTGAGCGAGGGAGCCGTGACGGAAGGCTGGAGCTTCGCCGCCGAGCCGGCTTGGCCGGGACCTCTGCCGACCACCAGCGCGCCGAGAACGGCGAGCAAACCGGCGATCCCGAGGGCACCGGCAACCAGCATGCTCCGGTTCATGCCGCCAGTGCCTCGTAGAGATCGGTCAGACGCCGCTTCTCGACGTCCCATTGCAGGTCGGTGTGCGCTGCCCGGACCCGTGCGCGCAGCAGGTCATCGCCACGTGACTGCAGCGCCGCGCGGATGACGGCCGCCAGCGCGACCGGGTCCTCGGGGTCGGCGGTCCAGCCGATGCCGCGCTCGGCGATGAGCGCGGAGACCTCCGGAAGGTCGGCGCCGATGACGGGCAGGCCCGCAGCGATGTACTCGAAGAGCTTGTTGGGCAGGGCCAGGCGGTGGTTCTCGCAGCTGTCCTGCAGGAGGGTGACGCCGACGTCCGCCTCGGCGGTGTGGTCCAGCAGCTCCGACAGCGCGACGCTGGGGGTGAAGTGCACGCGCGAGGCGACGCCGAGCTCGTCGACCAGGGCGCGCAGGTGGACGTCGTAGCTGTCGTCGGCGTCACCGAGGAACACCAGGTGCGCGTCGTCATCGACCTCGGCCATGGCGCGGACCAGCGTGTCGCAGCCGCGGGACATCGCAGCGGCGCCCTGATGCAGGACCAGCGGCGTGTCGGCGGCCAGGCCCAGGCGCCGGCGCAGGCCGGCGTCGGCGCCCGTGCGCACCAGCGACGAGACGTTGCGCAGCACGACCGGCAGCGTACGCAGGCCGTACAGCGACCGCATGCGCGCGGCGATGCCGTCGGACACGGTGATGACCGCGGCCGACCGGGGCACGCCGATGCGCTCGATGCCCGCGACGAACATCGCCCACGTGCGCTCGCGGTAGGGCACGCTCGTGGCCAGCTCGTGGGAGTCGTAGACGATCCGCGCCCCGCCCAGGCGCCGGGCGCCCAGCGCGGGCAGCAGCATCGCGGCGTCGTGGGCGTGGATGACGTCCGGGCGCTCGTCGAGCACCGCGCGGACGAACGCGCCGAAGAACACGAACCGGTAGAGCGCGAAGGGCAGGCGGCGCTTGACCCACGGCGGTGGGGCGACGCTGCGGCGGCGAAAGCCGTCCAGCGACGTCTGCTCGACGTCCGCGAGCTCGAGGACCACGACGTCGTGCCCGGCGGCCGCCAGCGCGGCGGCCTCGCGGCGCACCCGCGAGTCGTGCACCACCGACTTGTGCAGCAGCATCGCGATCCGCATCGCGTCGCCTCGCTACGGGGCGCTCTTGAAGGCGGCGAACGCGGGCTTGGCCGCCCCGCTCGCGGTCAGCAGGCCGTTGGTCAGGCCGTCCGGCGCGGGGGCGTCCTGGTCGAGCAGCTCATACCAGCCCAGCGTGTCGACGTACCCGGTGGAGCGGGCCAGCTTGAAGGCGGCGGTGACCCACCGGGCCTGCTCGCTGCGGGACACGAAGAAGCTGAAGGCGCGGCTGGCGCGGTCCGACGCGACGGCGAACTCCGAGATGAAGAACTTGGGGACCTTGCGGCCCTTGTAAGCGGCCGCGATCTCCGCGTGGAGGGTGTCGAGGTCGGAGATGTCGCGGATGCCGCGGACGTAGGGCTTCTTCTTGATGTCCGGGAAGCGCGTGGAGTAGGGGTTGTGGCCCCAGAGGTCCATGCGGGGCGGCTTGCCGCTGGGCAGGCGCAGCCAGCGCACGAAGTGCTGCGGGTCCACGTTGCCGACGGTCCAGGTGTTGCCACCGATGACGATGTTCCTGGTCGACGCCCGCTTCAGCGCGACGTAGGAGGCGTCGAGGAGCTTGGCGTAGCGGCGCGGACCGGTCGGCCGGTTCTCGGGCATCGGCGCGAAGTTGCCCGCGCGGGTCGGCTCGCCCCAGATCATCCAGTGGTGGACGCTCGGGTAGCGCTTGGTGGCCGCGATGAGGAACGCCGTGTAGTCGGCGTCCTTCGTGGGCGCCGTGGCGACCGTCTTGTTGCCGTTGGCCCAGGCCGGTGTCTCCTTGACCATCAGCGAGACGGCGATGCCGCTCGCCTTGGCCTGGTCGACGGCAGCGTCGAGACCGGCCGGCCACGCGTAGGCAGGATCATCCGGGTCCGTCGGACGGGCCGGTCGGGAACGTGCGACGCGCGCCCAGTTCAGCTGCTCCTCGAGGATGTCGACCCCGAGCGCCTTGTAGGTCGGGAACGCCGAGGCGCCGTTGGGCAGCGTCGTCGGGCCCCACATCGCCTTCTTCGTCGCGGCGGATGCCGCGCCGGCCGCGCCCGCGAGCAGGGCGCTGATGACGAGCAGGTGGACGCCGAGGCGACGCAGGACCATGAATGCAGGGTACGGCGCGGCCGCTCAGGCGTGGCCGGCGACCACGAAGGCGATGGCCAGGGCCAGCGAACACCCGAGGAAGGCCGCGGCGGGCTGCGCCGAGGAGCTTGACTTGGAGGCGCTGCGCGACAGGCGGGAGAACGGCACGCAGAACGTGGCGAGCAGGATGCGCAGGTCGCCGCGCAGGCTGCGCGTGCGCACGTACGCGATGTCGATGTCGATCTTGCGCGGCATCAGCTGCTCCTCGTAGAAGCGCAGCGGGTCGTTCTTGCTCGCCAGCAGGTGGCTCTCGGAGGAGTACTCCACCGCGGCCGGGCCGGTGATGCCGGGACGGACGGAGAGGATCGGGCCGTAGCGGTCGCGGTACTGCTCGACGAACTCGGGGACCTCCGGGCGGGGGCCGACGAGCCGCATGTCGCCCTTGAGGACGTTCCACAGCTGAGGCAGCTCATCGAGCTTGGTGAGCGCGAGCAGCCGGCCGATCGGCGTGAACCGGTGGTCGTCGCCGATGGTGAGCAGGCCGCCCTTGGCGTTGCGCCGCATCTTGCGGAACTTGAGCATCGTGAACAGCTCGCCGTCCTTGCCCACCCGCTGCTGGCGGAAGATGACCGCGCCGGGGGAGTCCAGGACGATCAAGACGGCGATCAAGCTGCCGACTACGAGGGCCAACGGCAGCAGCGCCACCGTCACGACGATGTCGAAGACCCGCAGCAGCCGGTCAGACCCAGCGGCGGGGCTGACGACCTCGACAGGTCGGCGATCAAGTTGCGAAGCGCACGGCACGGGAACCGGGTCGGCCAAGGCGACGCCGGACGCGACCGTCGCGGACGACTCCGCGGCGGACAAACAGACTCCTTCAGTTGAACACGGGTTCCCCGGTTGCGACGGTGAGCCGGGGGGAGATGCCTGCCCCGAAAGGGGTGGAGCAGTGCCCCAAAGGTACAGCGTTTACGACGGTCGTCCAGACCCAACGGGCCAAACTGGGGAGCCACCGTGTCGAACCTTTGCCGAGCGCAGCGCCGTTCAGCCCAGCAAAACTGCCGTTTTTGCGCTGATTTGGCCGCGCGATCCACGCAAACGGATATGTCTACCGCTGTTCCTGAGGTGACACCGTGTGCGGTTTGATCGACGACGCTCCTGGGTATGGAGCGCAGTTCCGCGGGTAAGGCTGACCGCTTTGCGTCGAGGAGCGCAGGCCCGCGGAGGCTCAGGTCAGCGCGCGCGTCACCGCGTCGGCGCGCAGGCGGCCGTCGCGGGTCAGGACGATGCGGTCGTCGCGGACGACGATGAGCCCGTCGTCGGCCAGCTGCGCGACCACGGCGGGGTCGAGGCCCTCGGCCACCAGCCCCTCGCGGAGGCGGACCTCGAGCATGACGCGCTCGAAGTCGCGCTCCTCGTCGCTGAGCAGCTCGCGGCCCGCCGCGGGGGAGACCCCGCCGCGCAGCCGCTGGGCGTAGGCCGAGGGGTGCAGCACGTTCCACCAGCGCACGCCGCCCACGTGCGAGTGCGCGCCGGGGCCGGCACCCCACCAGTCGCCGCCCTGCCAGTAGACGCGGTTGTGCTCGCAGCGGGCGCCGGGCGACGCCGCCCAGTTGGAGATCTCATACCACTCCAGGCCGGCTGCGCCGAACGCGTCGTCGGCGATGGCGTAGCGGTCGGCCAGCGCGTCGTCGTCGGGCATCGGCAGCTCGCCGCGCTGCACCTGGGCGTGCAGGCGCGTCCCCGGTTCGATGATCAGCGAGTACGCCGACACGTGGTCGGGGCCGGCGTCCAGCGCGGCATCGACCGAGGCGCGCCAGTCGTCGTCGCTCTCGCCGGGCGTGCCGTAGATGAGGTCCAGCGACACGTGCGAGAAGCCGGCGGCCCGCGCCTCACGGGCGGCCTGCGCCGCGCGACCGGGAGTGTGCGTGCGCTCCAGCGTCGCCAGCACATGCGGCACGGCGGACTGCATGCCCAGCGAGACCCGCGTGAAGCCGCCGGCGCGGAGGGCGGCCAGGTACGCGCCGTCGACCGTCTCGGGGTTGGCCTCGGTCGTCACCTCGGCGCCGGCGGCCAGGCCGAACCGCGCATCGATGGCCGCGAGGATCCGGACGAGGTCCTCCGCCGGCAGCAGCGTCGGCGTGCCGCCGCCGAAGAACACCGTCTGCACGGCCGGGGCGTCGTCGCCCAGCACGCGCCGCGCCAGGTCCAGCTCGGCGATCAGCGCGTCGGGATACTCCGCGCGGGAGCCGCCACCGCCCAGCTCCGACGCGGTGTAGGTGTTGAAGTCGCAGTAGCCGCAGCGCGTCACGCAGAAGGGCACGTGCACGTAGATCCCGAACGGTCGCGACCCCAATCCGTCCCGCGCGCCCTCGGGCAGCGACCCATCGGCGGGCACGGGGTCGGCTGGGGGCGGGCGATACGGCATCTGTCCTTCAGGATGACGCTACATTTCCGGCGTCTTGCGCGCCGGGGTGACAGCACTGCTACTTGCTGCGCTGCTCGTCGGGTGCGGTGAGACCAGGGAGGACCCGACGACGGTGGCCAACAACCGCTACGTCGTCCTGGTCAACCGCGCCCAGGAGCAGTTCCACTCCAGCCAGACGTCGGTGCTCGGCCGGATCACGCCGACGTCGACGCCCAAGCAGGACCGCCTCGCGCTCGACGAGTTCCGCGGGGCCGTGCTGCAGACGGTGAACAAGCTCAAGCAGATCATCCCGCCGCAGGACGTCCGCAACCTGCACCGGCAGCTGGTGGCCTCCATCGAGGCCTACCTGCCGGTCATCCAGGCACGGCGCGAGGCGACCAAGGCCCTCGGGGACCCGCACAGGCTCATCGCCGCGCGCTCCACCTTCACCACCGCATCGGAGTCCGTGGACTCCGGCATCGACCGGGCCATCGCCCGCATCAACGCAAGGCTCTCGTCCTGATGCGCCACGCGCTGCGGGCGCGCCTGGACGCCTGGGGCTGGCTGCGCCTCGCCCCGGTCACCATCCCGTGCACCGTGGCCCTCGGGCTGATCGCCTGGTGGACCGCCGACGACGGTGGCTTCGGCGTGACGCAGTGGGCCCCGGGCATGGTCGTGCTGCTCGCGCTGCTGGGCGCGACCTTCATCGTCGTCCCCAACGGCTGGGGCGACGTGCCGCGGGCGACGCGCATCGCCGCGGGCCTGCTGGCCGGCTACGTGCTGTGGAGCTACGCGTCGATCGCGTGGGCCGACGACCCGGGCGAGGCCTGGACCGGCGCGACGCGGACGCTGCTCTACCTCGTCGTCTTCTGCCTCTTCGCGCTGTGGCCGCAGAACGGCAGGACCGCCGAGGTCCTCGTCGCGCTGTGGGTGGTCATCGTCGGCGCCGTGGCGGTGTTCACGGTGCTGCGCGTCGGGCAGGCCGCGGACCCGCGCGGCTTCTTCCTGGACGACCGGCTCAACTCGCCGACCGGCTACCCCAACGCGACGGCCGCGACGTTCGCGATGGCGGTGCTGCCCGCTGTGGTGCTCGCCGCGTCGCGCGCGGTGCACATCGCGCTGCGCTCGGTCTCGGCGTTCATCGCCGTGGTGTGCGCGCTGGCGGCCCTGCTCTCGCTCAGCCGCGGCATGTTCCTCGGCCTCCCGGTGTGCGCGGTGGTGCTGATCGCCGCCGTCCCCGGGCGGGTCCGCCACGTCGTCGCGCTGGGCGTCATCGGGGCCTGCACGGCCATCGCCGTGCCCGCGGTCCTGGACCTGGGCGACGCGCTCACCGCCACCGCGGGCGGCGACCCGGCGGCCAAGGCGCAGACCATGATGACGCTCGTGCTCGGCGCGGGGCTCATCGCCGCGGCGATCACCGCGGCGCTGGCCGGGTGGGAGATCCGCCACCCGCTGGCCCCGCAGCGCGAGCAGCGCCTCGCGAGGACGGCCACGACGGTCCTCGTGATCCTCGGGGTGGCGGGCGCGGCCGGCGGGTTGGTCGCCCTGGGCAACCCGGCCGACCGGTTGAGCCGCGCGTGGGACTCCTTCAAGGGCGGCTACGGCGACAACGCGCAGGACGCCTCGCGGCTGACGGCGGGTCTGGGGTCCAACCGCTATGACTTCTACCGCGTCGGCCTGGACGTGTTCCGGGCGCATCCCGTCGCGGGCATCGGGGCCGACAACTTCCAGGCCTCCTACCTGCGCGACGGCACCAGCTCGGAGACGCCGAGGTACCCGCACTCCATCGAGATCCGCGCGCTGGCGCAGACCGGGCTCATCGGGTTCTGGCTGCTGTTCGGCGCCTTCGCGGCCGCGGCCTGCGCGGTGTTCGTGGCGATGCGGGCCCGCGAGGGCCTGGACCGCGCGCTGGCCGCGGCGGCGGCCATGGGCTTCCTCTACTGGCTGGCGCATGGCTCGGTGGACTGGTTCTTCGAGTACGCCGGGCTGAGCGTCGCGGCGTTCGCCCTGCTCGGCCTCGCCTGCTCGCTGGCACCCCGGCCCGACCCGCCCCGGGCCTTCGCGCGCCGGGTGTCCACACCGGTCGAGATCGCGGGGCTGCTGGCGCTGCTGGCGGTCGCGGCCGTGCCGGCGCTGTCGATCTGGACCGGTCAGCGCGAGCTCGACCGGGCCGCCGACGTGTTCGCCACCCGGCCGGCCGACGCGTACGCCAGCCTCGATCGCGCGTCGCGGCTCAACCCGTTCGCGGCGGACGCCTACCGCCTCGAGGGCTCGATCGCGCTACGCCTCGACGACCTGCCGCGGGCGGCCGACGCGTTCGGCAAGGCGCTCGACCGCTTCCCCGACGACCAGTACGCGACGCTCGAGGCGGGCGCGATCGCCAGCGCCCGGGGTGACCTCGCCCGGGCGCGCGAGCTGCTGCGGCGTGCGGTCGCCCTCGCGCCCCGTGACGCGCTGGCCCGAGAAGTCCTCGACATCGTCGAGGACGGGGGTGCCATCGACATCGCCGAGCTCAACGACCGCATCCGCGCGAACGCGGCCGGCGTGACGCAGTAGTCCGTCCGGGGGAGGCGCAAACCGTCCGATCGGGCGGTGTCGGCCGGACCTCCTCCGGGGTACGGTGACTGACGATGCGCCGTATTGCGACGTTCGCCGTGCTCTCCTGCTGCGCGCTGGCCCCGGCCGCCGCGCAGGCCTCCGACCCGCTGCTCAGCGGCTACGGCGGGCCGGGTGGAGGCGAGCAGGTCGTCCTGGGCTCCAAGCTCATCGGCGCCAAGAAGGGCTCCGGCAGCCTGCGGGCGTCCTCGCGGGGCGGCAGCGCCCCGGCCGCTGCGGGCGGCGTGAGCACGCCCACGACCGGCGCCCCGCCCTCCGCGCAGGTCCAGACGGCCGCGAGCGCCGGCGGCGACGCCGAAGGCGCGAGCGGCTCCGGCGCCGCCGCAGGCAGCACGCCCGCCCCGGC
>CAYUDT010000020.1:0-56205 GCA_964443695.1 uncultured Conexibacter sp.
CCGACCTCATCTCCTACGGCCTGGTCGGCCTGATCAACGCGATCGAGCGCTTCGAGCCCGAGCGCGAGATCAAGTTCGAGACCTACGCGATCACGCGCATCAAGGGCGCGATCATCGACGAGCTGCGCTCCCTGGACTGGGTGCCGCGCTCGGTGCGCCAGCGCGCCCGTGAGATCGAGAAGGCCAACTCCAAGCTCGAGCACCAGCTCCAGCGCGCGCCGACCGACGAGGAGATGGCCGCCGAGCTGGAGATGACCGTCCAGGAGTTCCAGGACGCGCTGCTGCAGATCTCCAACTCCACGGTCGCGGCGCTCGACGAGCTGTGGACGGTGTCCGACGCCTCCGGCGACCAGGTCTCGCTGCTGGACACGCTGCAGGATCCGGGCGCGCCCGATCCCGCGGCGGTGATGGACCAGACCGACCTGAAGGACCGGGTCGCCGACGCCATCGCCCGCCTGCCCGAGCGCGAGAAGCTCGTGGTCGCCCTCTACTACTACGAGAACCTCACGCTCCGCGAGATCGGCGAGGTCCTCGGCGTGACCGAGTCGCGCATCTCCCAGCTGCACACCAAGGCCGTCCTGCGCCTGCGCAGCCGCCTCGCCGACGACGACCGCTGAGCCTCGGCCGACGAGGACCGCTGAGCCTCGGCCGCCGGTCAGCGGTTCGGTTGCGAACCCATTTGCGCGGATTCGCACAACCGGGGTAGGGTCAGGTTCCCCCCGAGGAGAGGAGTCACCGGCATGCACAAGCCTGCGGACCGGATTCGCAATGTGGCGTTGGTCGGCCACCGCGGAAGCGGCAAGACGTCGCTGAACGAGGCCCTGCTGTTCCAAGCGGGTGCCCTGGGTCGGCTCGGGGTGGTGACCGAGGGGACGAGCGTCTCCGACAGTGACCCCGACGAGCAGGCGCGGGGCATGTCGATCTCCGCCTCGTTCAGCACCTTCCAGTGGGCCGACCGCAAGATCAACCTCCTCGACACGCCCGGCGAGGCGAGCTTCGTGGCCGACGCCCTTGGCGCGCTGCGGGTCTGCGAGTCCGCCGTGTTCGTCGTCAACGCGGTGATGGGCGTCGAGTCCTCCACGAACCGGCTCTGGGCGCGCGCCGCCGAGCTGGACATCGCCCGCATGGTCTACGTGAACATGCTCGACCGCGAGCGGGCCGACTTCTTCCGCACGCTCGAGCAGCTCAAGGGGGCCTTCGGCCCGCACGTGGTCGCCACCGAGATCCCGATGGGCGCCGAGCACGAGATCCGCGGCGTCATCGACCTCATCGATATGCAGGCCTTCGAGTACGACGGCCCGTCACGCGAGAACCGCCGCGAGGTGCCGATCCCCGACGAGCTGGCCGAGCTGGCGCAGGAGTACCGCGAGAAGCTCATGGACGAGGTCGCGGAGGTGTCCGAGAGCCTTATGGAGCGCTACCTCGAGGGGGAGGAGATCTCTCACGCGGAGATCGTCGGGGCCCTGAAGGACGGCACCAACCACGGCGACATCTTCCCGGTGGTCTGCGGCGTGGCGGTGCGCAACCTCGGCACCGACCGCCTGCTCGAGGCGATCGTCGAGGACCTCCCCTCGCCGGTGAAGCACGGCGCCGTGGAGGTGCCCGACCACGAGCCGCTGGAGCCGGTCGAGGACAAGCCGATGTTCGCCTACGTCTGGAAGACCAAGGCCGACCCGTTCGCGGGGCGCATCAACTTCTTTCGCGTCTACCAGGGCGTCGTGCACCACGACACGCACGTGCTCAACACGCGCACCCACGGCAAGGAGCGCGTCGGGCAGCTGCTCGTCTTCAGCGGCAAGGACACCAGCCACGCCGACGAGTTCGGGCCGGGGGACATCGGCGCGGTGGCCAAGCTCAAGGACACGCGCGCCAACGACTGGCTGGCCGAGCGCGACGAGCCGATCTCGATGCCGCGGATCGACCTGCCGGCGCCGGTGATGGCGTTCGCGATCACGCCGAAGGCCAAGGGCGACGAGGACAAGCTCTTCACGGCACTGCGGCGCCTGCAGGAGGAGGACCCGACGATCGACCTGCACCGCGACGCGCAGACCGGCGAGGAGATCGTCGCCGGCCTGTCGCAGATGCACGTCGAGGTGTGCGTCGACCGCCTCAGGTCGCGCTTCGGGGTGGAGGTCGAGCTCAAGCCGCCGCGCGTGCCCTACCAGGAGACGATCCGCGGCACCGCCAAGGCGCACGGGCGCCACAAGAAGCAGTCCGGCGGGCGCGGGCAGTTCGGCGACTGCCACATCGAGATCGCGCCGGCGGAGGGCGTCGAGCTGGAGTTCGTCGACGCGATCAAGGGCGGGGTGATCCCGAACGGGTTCATCCCGGCCGTCGAGAAGGGCGTGCGCGACGCGATGGTCCACGGCCCGGTCGCGGGCTGCCCGCTGCGCGGTGTGCGGGTGACGCTCTACGACGGCAGCTACCACTCCGTCGACTCCTCGGAGATGGCGTTCCGCACCGCCGGCGCGCTGGCGATGAAGGAGGCGATGGCGGCGGCCCGCCCGGTGCTGCTGGAGCCGATCATGCTCGTGACGCTCTCGGTGCCCGAGGACAGCGTCGGCGACGTCGTCGACGACCTCAACTCGCGCCGCGGGCGGCCTCAGGGCATGGAGCCGGTGGGCGGCATGACCGAGATCAAGGCCGAGGGGCCGATGGCCGAGATGCTCACCTACGCCCCCGACCTGCGGTCGCTGACCGGGGGTCAGGGCGACTACACCATGGACTTCCTGCGCTACGAGGAGGTGCCGGCGCACATGGCCGGCAAGGTCGCCGCGGAGGCCGCCGAGGCGCCCGCGCACGCGTAGACCCGGCCCGGCAGTCGGTTGCTACGCTCGGGCGGCACGTGACCCGGAAGTCGATCAGTACCAACATCGACGTCGTCGCCTGCGACGTGTGCGGCCGGACGCTGCTGCGGGGCGAGCACGCCGACGTCTTCCTGCACGGCGGCGCCCGGCGCACCGTCTGCGAGCTCTGCACCTCGCGCGCCGTCCACGAGGGCTGGATCCGCGAGGGGCTGGACGCCGGCACCGCACGGCGTGGTGGCGACCGCCGCAGCGCGCGCTCGCTGCTGGGCGGTCTGCGCCGCAGGCGGGCCCCCGGTGGGGCCGGCGGGCACGACATCCCGGCGCCCGCGCCCCTGCACGACGAGGGCTACCACCCGTCCAGCTGGGATCCGGACCACTACGACCCGGCCGCGCCGGCCCCGGTCGCCGAGCCGGAGCCCGAGCCCGCCTACCGCGAGCCGGTCGCCCCGCCGCCGGTTCCCGCGGCCGAGGCGCCCGCCGCCGAGCCCGCGCCGCGCGAGCCCCGTCACGTGCACGCGGTGCCGACCAACGCCGAGCTCAAGGTCGCCCGCGCGCTGGAGGTGTTCAACGCCAGCCCGCACCGGCGCACCGTCGCCGGGGTGGCGCGCTCGCTCGGCGCCCCGCTCGTCTCCGCATCGCCGTCGGCGACGGAGGGCAGCATCGTCTCGATCACGGTGGCCTGGGAGCTGTCGTGGTACCGCTACGAGGTGGACCTCGGCGACGAGGCATCGGGCGTCCGCGTGGTCGCCCAGGGGGCCGAGCTGGACGAGCTTGCGCCCGAGGAGCGGTCCGCCAACGCGCAGGCCGACGAGCAGGGCGAGTTGCACCTCGCAGCAGCGCACGGATAGCTTGGGGAACGAATGCTCTACTGCGTCATCCCCGAGGCCCTGGCCGACGAGCTCTACGAGAAGATGGTGGCCTACTACGCCGATGATCCCGAGGTCGAGGTGATCATCGACCGGCGCAAGAGCGAACGCCGCAAGCGGGGCGAGGCCGCGCCGGACGGCACGCAGCGCGAGTTGCGTGACCGCCGCCGCCGCGGGGTGCCGGGCGAGTTCCCGGACCTCGGCAACGGCTGACCCTCCCAGAATCCGGAAAGCGGAGTATCGGCTGTGCGTGGCGACGCGCGCTGCGATGTCGCTTGCATGACGCCGGATTTCGGCACTTGGGGCTTGGCAAACGCCCTCCCGCCGTGGTACCTGTTCCCCGTGTAGCGCAGGGGTAGCGCTGCCGACGGGTCGTTTCCGGGGTTCGCCGCGTGTGGGGCGCGGCACGGCACGACCCGCAGGGGAACATACGGAGGTAGGGGATGTCCAAGGCCACGCGTTGGGTTGCGCTTGGTGTCATGTTGGCTACGCCGTTCGCGTGCGCGCAGACGGCGCAGGCCGGCCTGCTCAGCACCGTCACCACGAAGGTGACGACCACGGTCGCCACCGCGCCGGCGACGGTGCAGTCCACCGTCAGCGGCGTCACGTCGACGCTGACGCCGACCGCGGGAACCACGCAGCTGACCAACGCGGTCAGCTCGCTCGTGGCGGGCGGCAACACCACGGCGACCGCCGCCCAGGCCGTGGTCCAGGGCTTCACCGCGACCGTCGACCCGACGATCGCGTCGTCCGTCGACAGCCTCAAGGCCCGGGCCGACGCCACGGTCGCGGCCGCCAAGGCGCTCGACACCAACGCGGCCAACGAGCAGCTCATGGGCGCCGTGGCCGACCTCCAGGGCCAGGCCATGGGCGAGGTCGGGTCGCTGACGGGCGTCGCGCTGACCCAGGCCCTGACCAACGGCCTGACGATCGCGCAGCAGGTGCTGTCGCCGGTCTGCTCGGTCCTCGGCACGCCCGTGGCGCTGGCCCAGGGCGTCGGCGTCGACCTGCAGCGCTTCACCCCGGTCGCGCCGGGCATCGAGCCGCTCGACGCGGCCACCAACAAGCTGCTGACCGACACCTACAGCTCGCTCTACGACGCGATCCTCAACGACGTCACCTCCCAGCTCGGCCCGGCCGGCGCCGCTGCGGCCGCCGTCCTGACGCTGCTGAAGTTCAACTACACCTCGACCTACTACCCGCCCAACGGCGGGACGCCCGTGCAGCGGACCACCAAGGCGCTGCTGGACGTGCCGACGCCGATCGACGTCGACGGCAGCGGAGGCTATGACCTCTGCGCGACGACGACGCTCGCGCTGGACGCCACCAGCGGTCAGGTCAAGCTGACCCAGCAGATCGCCAAGCTGCCGCTGGCCAAGGCGGTCCTGCCCGTCGACATCTCCGGCGCGCTGCTCGGCGTCATCGGCTTCGGCTATGAGACCAAGGACTCGACCGCGCCGACGAACTTCACGTCGAACATCGCCCTCGGCTCCGGCCCGGAGCTGCTCACGCTCGACAACACCTACACGGTCTTCCGCGGCCAGACGCTCACGCTGCCGCCGCTGACCGGGGCCACGGAGACGATCTCCCTCAACCAGCCGCCGCTCACGATCGGGAGCCTGACGATCCCGCGCGTCCTGCCGCTCACCGAGCCCGCGCCCACGCCGAAGATCACGCAGGTCATCGGCATCGGCGGCAGCGCCCTCGCGCTGAAGTTCCGGCACGAGAACGAGCCCGGCGTCACGAGCGTCGGCGTCGGCCTCACCAACGGCCTCAAGGTCCGCTACGGCGGCTCGGCGGACTCCGACGCGTTCGGCTTCACGACCGCGATCGGGACGATCGGCCTCGGCGTCAAGGCCACGCCGGCGGGCAAGAGCTTCAGCTCCTGCGCCGGAGGCCTGCTCGGCGGCGCTGCCGTGTGCGACACCGGCCCGGCCACCGGTCCGGCCGACGTCGCCTCCCTGAGCTTCAGCTCGTCGCGGACGACGAAGTTCGACAGCTTCCAGACGATCCTCGGTGGCGACGGCACGACGTGCTCGGCCACGATCCCGACGTTCGACGCCCACGTGACCGGCAAGGGCCTGTCCACGGGCATCAGCGCGTTCTCGACGACCGCGAGCTCCGGCAAGGGCTGGATCGACACCGACGGGCCCGTCAGCGGTTGCCTGGCGGTCGGCAACGCGGTCAACGGCCTCTACGGTGACCTCACCGACGGCTTCCAGGCCACCAAGCGCTCCACGGCGTTTCACAGCACCGAGGTCTTCGGCTTCACGACCGGCTTCGTGCCCGACGCCAAGTCCGGCTCGGCCGCGTGCTCGGCCGGCAGCGCGCTGAAGGCGACCAAGCTCGCGCTGAAGTCGCTGGCCGTCGACATCGGCGGCGTGTTCTGCGCGTTCCCGCCGGCCAACACCGCAGCGCCGGTGGCCAACGGGCAGGCGCTGATCGACGCGACGCTCACGGCCGGCAACGGCACGTGGACGCCCGGCGCGCCCAACACCCCGGCGTTCAGCTACGAGTGGCTGCGCTGCGACGCTGCGGGCGGCAACTGCGCGCCCGTGCCGGGCGGCACCGCCAACACGCACTTCCTGGACTACGGGGACGGCGTCAGCGGCGGCAACGGCAGCGATCTGGGCCACACCTTCAGGGTGAAGGTCACCGCCACCAACTTCGACGGCACGGCCTCGGCCACGTCGGCGGCGACCGCCGTGGTCCAGCTGCCCCCGCCGCCGATCAACACCGCCAGGCCGGCCATCACCGCGGTGACGCCGCCCGGCGCCCCGTTCGGCGTCGGCCGTCCGGTCAGGACGAGCAACGGCACGTGGAGCAACGGCGTCCTGTCCTACGGCTATCAGTGGCTGCGCTGCGACGAGGACGGCACGGGTTGCGCGCCGATCGCCGGCGCCACGAGCGCCCAGTACACGCCGGTCGCGGCCGACATGGGCCATCAGCTCTCCGTGACGGTCACGGCGACCAACCACGGCGGCGTGGTGTCGGCGACGGCCAACTCCGGGCCGTTCATCCCGCCGCCGCCGGTCAACACCGCCGCGCCGGGCATCGGCAACGGGGCCGCCAACGCGCTCGGCCAGGGCGTGCTGACCGGCGACGCGCTGACGGCCCGCAACGGCACCTGGAAGTACGCGACGTCGTTCGCCTACTCGTGGCTGCGCTGCGACGCGTCGGGAGATGGCTGTGCGCCGATCGGCGTGACGACCGGTGGCTACACCGCGACGTCCGACGACATCGGCTCGACGCTGCGCGTCGCGGTCACCGCCACGAACATCGACGGCTCGACGACGCAGACCACGGCGCCGACGGGCGTGGTGGCGCTGAACGACCTCGAGATCCGCCAGCCGGCGGCCGTCGCCGACGGCACCGTCAACGCGATCGCGCCGAGCGGCCACGGCACGAGCTTCGTCGGCGGCTCGTTCGACACGGCCGGTGCGCCCACCGGTGGCTCTGCCGTCGTCGGTGGCGGCCTGGCCGCCCTGGGCGGCAGCCCGTCCGCTGCGTCGCAGACGCAGGGCGGCCCGGTCAAGGCCGTCGCCGGCGACGGCGCCGGCGGCTACTACCTCGGTGGCGGTTTCACCAAGGTCCTCGGCCAGCCGTGCGCGGGCTTTGCGCACATCACCGCAGCGGGCGCGCTGGACGGCGCCTCCTGCCGCGCCGGCCTGGTCGGCGAGGTGCGCGCCGTCGACGTGTCCAACGGTCTGGTGGCGATCGGCGGCGACTTCACGCTGGCCGGCCGTCAGAACCTGGCCTTCGTCTCCACCTCCGACCAGTCGACGCTGTTCGGCGAGGGCGACCCCAACGGGCCCGTCAACGCCATCGTCAACGACAGCGGCACGTCGAGCAACATCTACGTCGGTGGCGCGTTCACGCAGTACAACGGCCAGCCGGCCGCCCACCTGCTCAAGCTCGCCGTGGCGGCGGGCCCGGTCATCGGCCGTGCGCCGTGGCTGGGTGGCGTCGCCCGGTGCGCCGAGGCCATCGGCACGGCGTGCACGACCGACTCGGCCAACGTCTACGCGCTGCGCTTCGTCAAGACGACGGTGAGCCTCGTCGGCGCGATCCCGGTGATCGCGGTCGGCGGTGAGTTCGACCGCACGCTGGTCTCGACCAGCGGCGCGGCCGGGCAGGTCGCGCGCAACAACGTCGCGGCCATCGGCACCGCGCCGTCGGGCTCCTTGGGCGCGACCGCGGGCTGGAACCCGAACGCCAACGGCGCCGTGCGGGCGATCGCCACGCCCAACCCGACCCCGGCCACCAACGCGGCGGTGACGGTCTACCTGGGTGGCGACTTCACCCAGTTCGGCAGCAACGTCATCGGCCACGTCGGGCAGTTCGGCATGAGCGCCTTGATCGCCAGCAGCAGCTCCGGCACGGGCGCCACGTCCGGACCGACGACCAACTGGAAGCCGGCGCTGGACGACGGCTCGGTCACGGCCCTGGTCGCGGACGCGACCGGCGTGTGGGTCGGTGGCTCCTTCACCAGCGTCGGTGGCGTCGTCCGTCATCGCCTGGCGGCGTTCAAACCGGCCGGCACGGCCGGTGGCGTCACGGCCGCCGAGGCCTGGGACCCCAACGCGGGCCGCACGGTCCATGCGCTGGCCAAGCTGTCCACCGGGCAGCTGGCGGTCGGTGGCCGCTTCACCGTGGTGGGCGGCGCGACCCGCGTCAACCTCGCCGAGATCGGCCCGCTGGGCCTGACCGGCTGGAACCCCGGTGCCGACGGACCGGTCCGGGCGCTGGCGTCCGCAAGCGGTGGCGTCGTGGCCGGCGGTGAGTTCACCCACGTCGCCGGTGCCGCCCGGGCGCACCTCGCGTCCATCGACGACAGCGGCGCGGCCACCGGCTGGAACCCGGGCGCCGACGGCACGGTCAAGGCCCTGGCGGTCGACAGTTCCGGCACGGTCTACGCGGGCGGCACGTTCGCCCACGCAGGTGGCGCCGAGCGCGCCCGCCTCGCGGCGCTGGACGCGTCCGGCGCGGCGACCGCCTGGAACCCGGGCGCGGACGGTGACGTCAACGCCCTGGCGCTGAACGGCGGCGACGTGCTCGCCGGCGGGTCGTTCGCGAACGCCGGCGGCGCCGCGCGCCTGCACCTGGCCGAGATCGACGGCTCCGGCGCGGCGACGTCGTTCGACGTGCCGGTCGACGGCACCGACGTGCGTGCGCTCGCGGTCAACAGCGGAGTCGCCTACCTCGGCGGCTCGTTCGCCTCGGTCGGCGGGCAGGTGCGCGGCAACGCCGCGGCGATCGACCTGTCCGACGACAGCGTGACGGCGTTCGACCCGGCCGCCGACCGTCCGGTCGACGCGGTCCTGCCCAGCGGCTCGTCGGTGTTCCTGGGCGGGTCGTTCACGCGGGCCGGCGGGGCCGACCGCGCCAACGCCGCGCAGGTCGCCAACGACACCGGCCTGGCCAAGTCGTTCTCACCGGATCCGGACGGCGCCGTCCGGGCGCTCGGCGTGAGCTCGACCGGCTCGATCCTGCTCGGCGGCGAGTTCACCTCCGCCGCCGGCAGCCTGACTCCCGGCCTGGCCCGCTTCGGCGGCTGAGGTCGGACCGACCGTGGTCCCCACCTGGCGAACCCGCAACGCCGGGTGGGGGCTGCGCACCGCCCGAGGTCAGGTCCAGTCGAAGCAGCCGTAGAAGGTCGCCAGGACGGTGACGGAGCCCCGCGTCGGCGGGGCGTCGGCCTTGTAGCAGCCGTTGGACTGCACCGTGAGGTCGTAGGTCGTGAGCGTCGGCGGTATCGCGGTCGCCCCGAGGGCGGGCGCGCTGATCTCCATCCGGCAGGTCCAGTCGCCCGGGCCGTCGGCCTGGGCGGAGCGGCGCTGGCAGGCCGCGCGCGTGGTCAGCGCGACACGTGCGGCCCCGGACCGGGCCTGCTGCAGGGCGACGAGGTTGTCGAACGTCTGCGCGACGTCGGCCTGCACCCGCGCGACCGTGACGGCCTTCGGTCCGACGCCCTGGCCGAGCGCGAGGACGATCACCACCGCTGCGAACGCCGCAGCCAGCCGCAGCGCGGGGCGCGTCGCGGGCCGGGCACGGGGGACGTCGGCGGTGAAGTCCCGGCGGGCCAGCAGCGTCCGCGCGGCAGCCAGGCACCCGGCGATCCACAGCGCGCTGACGACGAGCGCGATGACCAGCGGCGTGAGGAAGGACGGCGAGGCGAAGAAGCCGTGCCATGCGTGGAAGCCGGAGGCGACGAGCAGCGCGTTGACCCAGACGCCGGAGCCGACCAGCGCGAGCAGCTGCATCACGAGGTTGACGAGGCTCGGCCCGATCACGCCCGCGATGCCGTTGCGGGTCACGACCGACAGCAGCACCGCGACGGCCGTGAAGGCCAGCAGCGGCGGCAGGCACACCAGCCAGCTCAGCAGCACGCGCGCGACGGCGCTGCCGCCGTCGATCTGCGTGCCGGTGAGGCCGACGACCGACATGTGCCCGGTGAAGACCGCACCCGCCACGACGCTGGCGACCGCGATGATCAGCAGCACCGCCGTCGCGGCGACCCCCGCGGCCAGCACCTTGCCGGCGAAGAGCGCATCCCGGTCCGGTGAGCGTGTCAGCAGCGTCTTCCAGGTGGCGTAGCGGTCCTCGGCGGAGAACAGGTCGCCGGCCAGCACGCCCGCGATGATCGGGAACGCCCAGGTGGCGCCGAAGCCGAGGACGACGAGCGACGTCGCCGAGCCGGAGTCGTGGACGTGGACGCCGAACAGCGTGTCGGCGGGCGTGCCGTTCTGCAGCCGCAGCAGCCCGGCGAACGCGAACGGCGCGACGGCGCTCAGCAGCACGAGCAGCCGCGGGCCGAGCTGGTGCGACAGCTTGCGCAGCTCCGTGCGGACGACGCGGGCGATCATGGCGCCGCCTCGGTGAGGGCGAAGTACAGGCGCTCCAGCGGCCGCTGGCCCAGCTCGAGATGGCGGACGGCGATGCCCGCGCGCCCCAGGGCGATGACGTAGGCGTCGAGGTCGTCCGGGGCGGCCTGCACGTCCAGCCCGCCGGGGCGCGGCGTCACCACGACACCGTCGGCGGCCACGCCAGTCGCGGCGCGGTCGTCGCTCGTGCGCAGGCGGTAGCTCGCGGCCGGCGCCGCGGCGGCCAGCTGCGCCGCGCTGCCGTCCCACACGACCCTGCCGTGGCGCAGCACGGTGTAGCTGTCGCAGAGCCCGTCGATCTCGGCGATGTGGTGGCTGCTGATGAGGACGGCCGCGTCACCGTCGGCCAGCTCACGCAGCAGGCGCCCGAGGTCACGCACCCCTGCCGGGTCCAGGCCGGCCGCAGGCTCGTCCAGGATCAGCACGCGTGGGCTGCGCAGCAGCGCCGCCGCCACGCCGAGGCGCTGGCGCATGCCGCTGGAGTAGGTGCCGACCGCGTCGCCGGCGCGGCCCGCGAGGTCGACCTGCTCCAGGGCGGGCCGGATCGCCTCCCGCGGGGTGCCGTCGAGGTCGGCCAGCAGCTCGAGGTTGACCTGCCCGGACAGGTACGGGTAGAAGGCCGGCTCCTCCACGAACCCGGCGGTCGGACCGGCAAGGGCCACCGTCCCGGCGTCCGCCGCGGCCAGCCCGAACAGGACGCGCAGCAGCGTGCTCTTGCCGGCGCCGTTGGGACCCAGCAGGCCTCGGATCTCGCCGGGAGCCACCGTCAGGTCGATGCCGTCGATCGCGGCCACGGCGCCGAAGCGCTTCACCAGGCCCGTCGCTTGGAGCGCCGTCACGGCGCGAGAGCTTAGATCGCAGGCCCGTGCAACGGTCCGGTGACGCTGGTTGAATCCGCTGGCATGGACGTCGATCGGTTCTGGCTGCTCATCGAGCAGTCCGATACGCCCGAGGAGCTCCACGCGCGGCTGACCGCGCTCAACGACGAAGACCTCGTGCTCTTCGAGACGTTGTACGACGCGCGCTTTGCGGAGTCCTACCAATGGGACCTGTGGGGCGCCGCGTACATCATCCACGGCGGGTGCGGCGACGATGCGTTCGACGACTTCCGCGCCTACCTCATCTCGCTGGGCCGGCGCATCTACGAGACCGCGCTGGCCAACGCCGACTCGCTGGCCGACGTCTCGCAGTTCGACGCCGAAGGCGACGAGTGGGAGGACTGGATGAGCCCCACCATGCACGTCGTCCATGCCCGGACGGGCAGGTGGGAGTTCGCCGGCGACGGCGCCCGCCCCGTCGCTCCCGACGGGCCGGGCGGCGAGGAGGGGGAGGAGGACGACCTGCCGTCCCGCCTGCCCCGCCTCGCCGCGCGCTACGGTTGGGCCGGCTAGCGCTGCTTGGCCGTGATCCGGCGGGTCTTCTTGCCGATGGTCACGTCCACGCGATAGCTGCCCCGCGCGATCCTCGGTGAGAACGCGACGGTCGCGGCCTTGCGCGTCAGGCGCCGCACGACCTTCGTGCCGCGCCGGATGACGACCTTCACCTGCGTCGCCTTCGGCAGCGTCACGGTGACGCGGGGGCGCGCCTTGCCGCGCGCCTCGTGGACCTGGATGTCGGCCCGGCCGGTGTCGATCGTCGCGGTCCGGTCGGCGCTGGGGTCCTTCTCGAGGTCCTTGGCGCAGAACGGCACCTTGACCCACCGCTTCTCGCTGAAGGCCTTCGTCTGGTCGGACGTGCGCACCGAGTTGGGGTTGGTCGACAGGCCGTAGGTCAGGAACGTGCGCAGCTCCGGGCAGCCCGGGACGAGGTGGACGGCCTGCATGAACGAGGACCCGTGCACCGCCTCGACGTAGCCCTTCTTCGCGTCCCACGTGGGCGTGATGACGTTGAAGATGCCGGCGCCGCCGATGCCGCCGTGCAGCGGGATCTTCTCGCCGCGACGGGTCACCGTCTGCGCCTGGCGCGGCGAGGCATACAGGGGCAGGCCGGCACCGGTGAGGTCCGACTGCGCCTGCTGGAAGGCCTGCACGACCACCGGGTTGACCGCCAGCAGGCCGGTGGGCGTGTTGACGGGGTCGTTGACGTCGAACTGGCCGCTGAAGCCGGCCAGCGGCGCCGGCAGCGCGACCGGCGCGACACCGGTGAGCCGCGTGATGAAGCGCTCCCAGAGGATCGCGCCCTTGGAGTCGAGGTTGATGTGCAGGTCCCACTTGCGCAGCACCTCGCACGCCGCGCTGGTGCAGCCGTTGACGAGGTCGTCGCGCCAGATCTCACCGGAGTAGACGCGGTCGCCGAGGCCGACCTCCATGAGGTTCTGGAACGTGAACCCCTTGCCCGGCAGGCCGTCGGTGCCCTCGACACGCTGCTGCAGCTGCTTGATGCCCAGCCGGGTGCGCAGCGACCGCGCGGTGCGCTCGTCGCCGATGATGCGGCTGAAGCCCTCCAACGGCTGCGCCGGATTGGTCAGCCAATAGGAGTCGTTCATGTTGGAGACGTGGTCGTCGCGCTTCAGCGACGGCTCCTTGGAGGCGGGCATGATGCCCGGCGCGATCGAGCCCGGCTCGGTCACCGGGTCGCACGCGCTGGTGCTGCCGTCCAGGACGGGCAGGCGCTGCAGCTGGTCGGCGACGATGCCCAGCGGGGTCTCGCAGCTGGTGTACTTGTCGCGCGAGATGTTGGGGATCGAGCCGATGTCGGCGTAGTAGGCGGTGCCGCCGGTGTCGGCCGCGATCGTGTTGACCCAGGGGATGCCCTGGTACTTGCGCTCGATCGCGTCGAGCTCGTCGACGGTCTGCGCGTGGTCGACGTCGAAGAAGTGGTTCAGCAGCCGCCCGAAGTTGGTCGCGTTGGCGTCGAAGATCGTGTACGCCGTCGCCGGGTTCCAGGGGAACAGCGGCAGGCCGAGGATGCTGGTCAGGATCGGGCCGTACTCGCTGGACCACAGCGTCCGGGTACGCGCGCCGTCCTTGGTCTGGACGGTCACCTTGTCCGCCTTCATCTGCTTGACCTGGCCGTCCTTGATGTAGCTCGTGTAGGAGCCCGGGACGAGGGTCAGCTGGTAGGGGACGAAGCGGCGCGCGGTGGAGACCGTGTGGCTCCAGGCCAGCCCGTGCGTCGTGCCGATGAGGACGATCGGCACGCCCAGCAGCGACCCGCCGGTCACGTCGAGCTTGCCGGGGATCGTGAGGTGCGCCTGGTAGAAGCGCTCCGAGCCCTGCCACGGGAAGTGCGGGTTGCCGTAGACGAGTCCGTGGCCGTCCTGGGAGGCGGCCTTGCCGATGCCGTAGGCGTTGGAGCCCAGGCCGCCCAGGCGGCGGTCGACCTCACCGGGGGAGACGGCCTGCAACGCGCTCATCGCGTCGCTGTTGACCGCGCCCGTCAGCGGCTGGGCGGTGGCGATGCCGTCGATGGCCACGCCCGAGGACGCAAGCAGCGTGAGCGCGTAGAAGCGGCGGTAGACGTCGTCGACGGTGATCGGGCGCACCCAGTCCTTGCCCTTGCAGGTCGGGTCGCTGATGCCGGCGCTGCCGCCGACGCTCTTCAGATAGGCGTTGTAGCCGTCGACGTAGCCCTGCAGCGCCTCCTTGATGATCGGCTTGGGCCCCGTCGGCGGCGGCTCGGCGACGAGCTTCTCGACGGTCCTGTTGTCCTTGATGCGCTGGTAGAAGAAGTCGGAGTTGAGGTTGTTGGCCGACGAACCGTTGCCGCGGATGGTGTAGCTGCCGCCGGGGCCGAAGTACTTCGAGCGCTCGCCGTTGGCGGTGACGTAGGACTCGGCGACGACGCAGATGACGTCCTCGGCCATCGCGCGGGCGTAGCCGTAGCCGAGCGACCCGTAGTCCTTGGCCTTGATGTGCGGGATGCCGTACTCCGTGCGCGCGACGGTCACGCCGTAGGTCGCCGCCTGCGCGGGGGCGGCGGCAGCCGCCGTCACGCCGATCGTCACGATCGCGGCCAGGCCGCGCACCATCGTCCTCACAACACTCTCCTTGACCCTGGCCACGCAGTCGGTACGCGCGTGGACCACCGGCCGGACTATGGCAGGAGCGGGGCGACGGCATCCCCGTCGGCGGTGCGCCGCTGCGAGCCGGTCAGCGGATGGTCTCGCCGCAGACGCGGCAGTGGAAGTGACCCTCGGGGTCGATCTCGTGGTCGTGGTGGGACATCCGCATCGACGGCGTCTCATCCGCGCCGCGCGGCATGTTCGCGAACGCCCATTCTTGGATGGACATCAGCACCGGAGCGAGCGCGCGGCCCTTCTCGGTGAGGTGGTACTCGAAGCGCGGCGGCCGCTCGGAGTACTGGCGCCGCTCGATGATGCCCTCGTCGGCCAGGCGCTTGAGTCGCGCGGACAGGATGTCCCGCGGTGCGCCCGTCCTCTCGGCGATGCCGCTGAACCGGCGATTGCCCCAGAACAGCTCGCGGACGACCAGCAGCGCCCAGCGTTCACCGATGAGCTCCAGCGCATCGGCGATCGCACAGGGACGGACGTCTACGGCCACGTGACCAGCGTAGCGCGGAGTGGGTCCGGAAATCCAACCGAGTGCGCTATCGTGCGCGCGGTCGGTCAGTTGGATTTCCAAACCAAGGAGTCTGAGATGCGTGAAGCAGTCATCGTGGACGCGGTCCGCACCCCGATCGGCAAGGGCAAGCCGGGCGGCGCCAACAGCGACATCCACCCTGTCGACCTGTTGGCCCACAGCCTGCGCGAGCTCGTCGCGCGGACGGGGATCGATCCGGAGCGGATCGACGACGTGATCGGCGGCACGGTCGACCAGGTCGGCGAGCAGGCGATGAACACGACGCGTTACGCCGTGCTCGCCGCGGGTCTGCCGGAGTCGGTTCCGGCGACCACCGTCGACCGCCAGTGCGGCTCGTCCCAGCAGGCGGTCCACTTCGCCGCCCAGGGCGTCATGGCGGGCGCCTATGACGTCGTCATCGCGTGCGGCGTCGAATCGATGTCGCGTGTGCCGATGTGGTCCAACGTGCCGCCCGGTGCCGATCCGTTCGGCCCCGGCGTCGCGGCCCGGTACCCGGACGGCCTGGTGCCTCAGGGCATCAGCGCCGAGCTCATCGCGGCCAAGTGGGAGCTTCCGCGCGCCGACCTCGACCGGTTTGCCGTCGAGTCGCACCGCCGCGCGGCGGCCGCGACGGACGCCGGGGCGTTCGCCGATGAGATCGTCGCGCTCGAGGGCCGGGTCACCGACGAGTCGATCCGCCCCGGCACCTCGCTGGAGGCCCTGGCCGGGCTGCGGCCGGCGTTCGAGGACCCGACGATGCAGGAGCGCTTCCCGCAGATCGACTGGAAGGTCACGGCGGGCAACTCCTCGCCCATCAACGACGGCAGCGCGGCCGTGCTGATCACGACGCCGGAGATCGCTCAGGAGCTCGGGCTGACGGTCAAGGCCAGGCTGCACTCCTTCGCGGTCGTCGGCGACGACCCGCTGCTGATGCTCACGGGCGTCATCCCGGCGACGCAGAAGGTCCTCGAACGCTCCGGCCTGACGCTCGACGACATCGATCTCTTCGAGGTCAACGAGGCGTTCGCCTCGGTCGTCCTGGCCTGGCAGCGCGAGACCGGGGTGGACCTCGAGAAGGTCAACGTCAACGGTGGGGCGATCGCCCTGGGCCACCCGTTGGGCGGGTCCGGCGCGCGGATCACCGCCACCCTTGTCAACGCGATGGCCCAGCGCGGCGCGCGCTACGGCCTGCAGACAATGTGCGAGGCCGGTGGCCTGGCCAACGCGATGATCCTCGAAGCGGTCTGAGACGACGGCGGGCGCCGGGAGTTCCCCGGCGCCCGCCCGCGATCAGCGGCGCACCGAGGAGACGCGCTCGCCGTCCTCGACAACTGCGCCGTCGGTGGCGGCCGGCTGGGGGTCGGCCGTGCTGCCGCGGCGGAAGCGCCCGGTCGTGGCGGGCCGCGGCTCGTCGGCGACCACGGCGTCGTGGTCGTGGTCGCGGTGGCGGACTCGCGGCATCAGCGTGTTCACGAGCAGCAGCGCGCCGGCGACGATCCAGCCCAGCTGCGTCCAGTGGTTGGCGGCCGCGAGGCCCAGGACATCATCACCGTCGATGAAGGCGATCACCGCGGCGGCGCCGAGCCCGATGCCGACGATCAGGCTCATCGTCTTGGCCAACAGGTGCTGCGCCGCACCGATCAGCAGCAGCACCCCGGCCGTCGTGGTCAGCCACGCCGTCCAGCCGTTCGTCTCGAAGCCCAGGAAGTGGTCGCCCTGGACGGTGCCGTCGCTGAACCCGCCGGTCGGCGTCGCGCCGTTCTTGAGGAACATCGCCAGCCCGAAGCCGCTGAGCACGGTGCCCAGCAACAGGGCGGGCCCGCGGGCCAGGCCCGGCCCAGCGACGGTGTGCGTCTCACGCGCGCGCCTCATGACCGGGCTCCGTGGTCGTCGGCGTTCTCGAGCACGACGTACCGGCGCAGGCGGGTGCGGCCGGGTGGTGCGTCAGGGGCACCGGGCGCCCGGTCGTCCTCCGGCTCGGTCTGCGCCAGCCGGGTCAGCGCGTCGTGGTCGGGCCCGGTGTAGGGCGTGTAGTCGCCCAGGCCGTAGTGGTCGTAGAGGCGCGCCTCCTCGGCCTCGGTGAGCCGGTCGTCGGACTCGACGTTCGGGGCATCCTTGACGGTCGACTTCGCGAACGGGACGGCGATGGCACCGTCGGTCGCCCGGGCCTCCGCGGACGGGACGAGCGAGCTGCTCAGTCCGAAGAGCCCGGTCTTCACCGCCAGGAACGTCGGTCTCCCGGACTCGCGATCCACGTACAGGTGGTCGAGCGTGCCGATCTTCTCTCCGTCCGGGCCGACGACGTCGCGTCCGGACCAGGTGCCGACGTCTTCGATCGTGGGCATCGTGGTGCTCCTCTCTCTCAGCTTGGCGGGTACTCCGCGTATCTCCGTCGAGCCGCCCGCAAAACCGGGGGGTCCCTCGACGGCCAGCGTCCCGGAGCAGCGTCACGGCCAGCGGCCACACCACGCCGGCCCGACGTGCAAGGCTACGAACATGAGGAAGCTGCAGAGCCAGGGCGTCCACCACATCACGCTGACGGGCGGCCCGAGGCAGGTCTCGATCGACTTCTGGGAGGGCGTCCTGGGGATGCCGTTCATCTTCGAGCAGCCCAACCTCGACAACCCCAACGAGTCGCATCTCTACTTCGACCCGGGCGACGGCCGCCTCATCACGATCTTCACCAACGAGGAGCGCGCCTACGACGGGGGGCGCACGCCGATGGACCCCGGCTGCGTGCACCACATCGCCCTCAGCATCAGCCAGGCGACGTTCGCGCAGACCGTCGAGCGGCTCGACGAGCGCGGCATCGAGCACAGCGGTGTCAAGGACCGCGGCTTCATGGACTCGATCTACTTCAAGGACCCGCTGGGCCTGTTGATCGAGCTCGCGTCCTACCGCTTCGAGCCTCCGCACGGGTACACGCACGCCGACGTCCTGCTGAAGGCCCACCAGCTGCGCGTCGAGCGCGGTGACTACAACATCGACCGCGTCCACCTGGCCGACGCGATCGAGGACCTCACGACCGCGTCACGGGAGACGCTGTCCGACGACCGCTCGCCGAAGAACCCCTACTAGGTTGCGGGGTTCTCGCGGGCCCAGCGCTCGATCGTGCCGCTGCCGCTGATCACCGTGCCGTCGTCGAGCACGAGGATCGGGACGGCGCGCTGGCCGGAGAGCCGCTCGACCTCGGCGCGGTCCTTGGCCCGCTGCGGCCAGGTCCAGAACATGCCGGTGCCGCCCTTGACCTGCTTGGTCTCGTAGGTGTACCCGGCCTTGCGCAGCGCCTTCCCGGCCCGGGCGCACGGGTGGGCCAACGGCCCGGGCGGCTGCTCGCCGAGCGTGTCGCCGAAGCGGCAGGTGTAGAGGACCATCACAGCGACTCCAGCAGGTCGAAGGACCAGATCTCGCTGTTGGTGCCCACGGGGCCGCGCTCGCGGTGCTGGCTGTGCCCGGCCCGGAAGTCGTCGCTCTTCAGCCACGCCTGGAAGTCGTCCTCGCTGCGCCAGCGGGTGATGACCAGGCACACGTCGCGGTCGTCGTTGGGCCGCAGGAGGTCGAAGGACTCAAAGCCCTCGGCCTGCTCGACCTTGCCGGCGCGCTGCGCGAAGCGCTCGGCGAACTCGTCGAACCGGCTGCGGTCGACGGTGATGGCGTTGATCTTCACGATGCTCACGGAAAAGAATCGTATGGAGGTGTCGATCCGCGGGCATCCCGTTCGTCTCCGAGGAGATCAACACCAGCGACCGAAGGGGAGACCTTCCATGAAGTACATGCTTCTCATCCATCAGAGCTTCACCCGCGAGGACATGGCGGCGCTGCCGCCGGAGGAGCAGCAGCAGCTCTACGCCGAGTGGGGCGCGCTGCGCGAGATTCCCGGCCTGACGTCCGGCCCGGGGATGGGCGCGCCGGCGTCGGCAACCACGGTGAGGGTCGCCGACGGCGAGACGCTGGTGACCGACGGCCCGTTCGCGCAGACCAAGGAGGCCTTCGCGGGCATCATGTTCTACGAGTGCGACAACCTCGACGATGCCATCGAGGTGGCGGCGAGGATCCCGGCCGCCCGCCGCGGCGGCGCGATCGAGATCCGCCCGGTGGTGGAGTCCTGATCGAGCAGGTCTTCCGGGAGCAGTGGGGCCGGGTCCTGGCCTCGCTGGTCGGCTACCTCGGCGACTTCGACCTCGCCGAGGAGGCCGCGCAGGAGGCCTTTGCGGTGGCAGCGCGCCGGTGGCCGGTCGACGGCACTCCGGATGCGCCCACCGCGTGGCTCATCGCCACCGCGCGCAACCGGGCGATCGACCGGATCCGCCGCGAGCGGGTGCTGCGCGAGAAGACCAAGCTCCTGGAGGTCCCGCCCGAGGCGGTGGAGGACGACGTGCTGCAGGAGTTCCCCGACGAGCGGCTCGAGCTCATCTTCACCTGCTGCCATCCGGCGCTGTCGCTGGAGGCGCAGGTGGCGCTGACGCTGCGCTCGCTCGGCGGCCTGACGACCGAGGAGATCGCGCGCGCGTTCCTCATCCCCGAGCCGACGATGGCGCAGCGCCTGGTGCGCGCCAAGAAGCGCATCCGGGCCGCGGGCATCCCGTTCCGGGTGCCACCTGCGCACCTGCTGCCCGACCGGCTCGTCGCGGTGCTGGCGGTCGTCTACCTCATCTTCAACCAGGGCTACGAGGGCCGCGCGGAGCTGTGCGACGAGGCGATCCGGCTGGGCGTCGCCCTGCACGAGCTGATGCCCGACGAGCCCGAGGTCGCGGCGCTGCTGGCGCTGATGCTGCTCAACGACTCGCGCCGCGATGCGCGCGTGGTCGACGGGGCGGTCGTGTTGCTGGAGGACCAGGACCGCTCGTTGTGGGACACCGCCAAGCTCGACGCGGGCCGGCGCGTGCTGGAGCGGGCGATCGCGCTGCGCGGCCGCGGCCCGTACGTCCTGCAGGCCGCGGTGGCGTCGCTGTTGGCCGACGAGGAGGTCGACTGGCCGGAGGTCGCGGTGCTGTCCGCGCGGTTGCTGGCCCTCACCGGGTCCCCGGTCGTCGCGCTCAACCATGCCGCGGCGGTGGCGCGAACGGGCCGGCTGGAGGACGCCCTCGTCCTGCTGGACGGGGTGGAGGGCCTGGACGACTACCTGCACCTGCACACCGTCCGCGCAGACGTGCTGCAGCGCCTGGAGCGCCCGGAGGACGCCCGGGCCGCCTACGCCCGGGCGCTGGAGCTGGCCCGGACCGAGCCGGAGCGGCGCTTCCTCACCAGCCGAGCGTTCCCGGCCCGCCCTTGAACGGCCCGGTGATGTCGGCGGTGATCCAGCCGCCGTAGAAGTCGCCGTCCTGCGCCTGCACCTGCTCGTCGTCGAGGAAGCACGTGTCGACGCGGCTGGGGTAGAAGGCCACGTGGTCGCGCAGGGCGGCGTAGGCAGGGCTCGGCGTGCGGTAGGTCCACGCAGCGGCCTCGGCACCGAGCACGTCGAAGTAGGTCGCGCTGCCCTTCCACTCGCAGAACGACCGGGCCCGCGGGGCCTCGGTCAGGGCGGTGAGGTCGAGGTCGGCGGGCGGGACGTAGATCGTCGGAGGGTGGCTGGTCTCAAGGATCCTCAGGGCGTTGGTACTGTCAGCGACGGTCCGGCCGGCATGGACGACGCGGACGCGCCGGGTGCAGGGGACGAGCGCCGGCGGGCGCGGATAGTCCCAGACGTTCTCCATGTGGAGTGCTACGCAGCGTCGAGCACTTCGGATTCCCCGCGCTTGAAGACGCGGAGGATCAGGCTGAGCGCTGACAGCAGCGACAGCGTCGCCAGCGTGATCTGGACGCTGAGGATGCCCTCCTCGGTCCAGTAGACGTCATCGAGCTTCAGCAGCAGCGCCGACTCGTCGAGCGTCAGCGCGACACCGATGCCGAACGGCACGGCGAGGATCGGGTCGATGCTGTCGTTGCGGCTGACGACGCTGGTGCCGCCGGCGACGAACGCCAGCACGATGCCGGGGACGAAGTGGTGGATGTGCTCGCCGCCGGTCTTCAGGTCGCGGAACGGCCCGAACCGGCCGCGCTTGCGGATCTGCGAGGTCGACAGCCGCGCGAAGCCGAACGTGATGACGAAGCTCAGCAGCAGGTTCAGCAGCGCGTTCTCGCGCGTCGATCCCTTGCGGTAGCCGGCGACGGCGACCTCGACGGTCTGCTCGATCGCCTGCTCGGCCGCGAGGACGACGTCGTCGGTCTCCGTCGGCAGCGGCGCGTCGCCGCGGCGCCAGACGCGGCCGATCTCGATCACCACGACCGCGGCGGTCGTCACGGTCGCCGCGACCGCGATCCGCTGCGTCGGCGTGGTCCGGCGCGCAAGGGCCAGCGGAGATGTGAGGCGGACGACACCCATGCTCGTCCAGGTGAGCCTAGTGTCAGTGACGGCCGAGGCGAGCGATCCGGCGCGCGGCATCGCGCCGGGCCTCCCGTCGCTCCGCCTTGATCAACGTGCGCCGGCGCTGCATCCGCCGGCGGTCGCGTTCGCGCTGGCTGAGCCACAGCTCGGGCATCACGTCGGTCGCGTCGCCCTTGCGGGCCCGGATGATCGGTGCGTCGGGGACGACGCCGACCGTGACGCCGGGGGCGAGCTCCTGGTCCTGGGCGACGTCGTAGTACTGGCTCCACCGGCCGTCGTTGACGTCGACGATGACGATGTCCACGTCGAGCTCGCCGACCGTGAACGGCCAGCGGCTGGGGCCGCCGTGGATGAGCTGGTCGTAGTCGACCTTGCGCATCCCGGGGATCGCGGCCTTCGCCCGCTGCCGCTTCAGCCCGCGGGCCAGCCGCTCGAGGTTGCGCGTGCTCGGGCCCGCGACAACCGTGACCGAGGACGGGTCGTCATCCTCGAGGAACAGGAACGCCGCGCCGGTCGCCTGAAGCGCCTGGGCCAGCAGGGTCACGTCGCCGTCGAACTCCTCCAACCGCATGGGACGGACGTTAGGTCGGCTCGGGGGCTGCGTCGACGCCCGCAAGCGACCCTGCAGCGGACCGTGACGGGCTTCACGCACCGCGCCCGCTGCAGCTGCTCGCCGCAAGCACGAGCTCGTCGGCCCGCGCCGGCTCCAGCGGTCGCCCGAACAGGTAGCCCTGGCCCAGGTCGCAGTTGGCGGCGCGCACGGCCTCGAGCTCATCCTCGGTCTCGATCCCCTCGGCCACGACGCGGATGCCGAGACCGTGCGCCAGCTCGGCCATCGACGCGATCACCGCCGAGGCGCGCGGGCCGGCGCCGGCCCGGCGGGTGAGCGCTCGGTCGAACTTCAACTCGTCGATCGGCAGTTCGGACATCGAGGCCAGCGACGAGAACCCGGTCCCGAAGTCGTCGAGGGCGATCGCGATGTCCTGCCCGCGCAGCTCCTCGAGCAGGGCGCCGACCGACGGGGCGGCCGAGGCGCTGAGCATCGCCGACTCCGTGAGCTCCAGACCGAGGCCGCGCCCGGGCAGACCACTGGCCTCCAGCGCGGTGAGGATGCTCTCGCGGCAGTCCGGCGCGGCAAGGTGCTGCGCGGCGAGGTTGACCCAGACGCGGTGGTGGACCGATCCGCCGTCCAGCCATCTGGCGGCGTGCGTGCAGGCCGTCCGCACCACCCAGCGCCCGAGGTCGGCGATCAGCCCGCGCTCCTCGGCCATGCGGATGAAGCGCTCCGGTGGCAGGAGGCCGTGCCGCGGGTGCGCCCAGCGGACCAGGACCTCGAAGTCGGCGATCGAGGTGTCGTTGAGGTCCACCAGGGGCTGGTAGCGGAGCTCCAGCTGCTCCGAGGCGATGGCCGTGCGCAGCTCGGAGGCGGTCACGTCGTACTTCACGCCGTGCGCGGTGCTCGCGCGCACGGCGACGCGGTCCGGAAGGGTGGTCGCATCGTTGAGCGCCGAGGCGCAGAGCACGAGCAGCTCCTCAGGTCCGCCGCCCCGCACGGTTGCCACGCCCGCGTGACCTGCGCCCTCCGCCCTGAGCGCGGCGGCCAGCTGCGCGGCCAGGCGCTCGGCGGTGTCCGCTCCGCTGCAGTCCGTGGCGACGACCAGCACGCTCCTGGCGTTCAGGCGGCCGACGAGGTAGCTCGGAGCGAGTCCGCCGACCAGGTGGTCCACGAGCTCACCCATGTCGGCGACGGGCCCGCGCTCGTCGTCGGCGCCCATCCGCACCAGCGCTGCGCAGATCGGTTCGCCCTTGGCCATCGTCCGCGTCGACAGCCGCGCCAGCTGGTCGAGGATCATGCCGCGGTCCAGCAGGCGTGTCCCCGCAGCCGGGCCGCCGCGCCGCAGCGCGGCGCCGGCCTTGCGGTGCAGGGCGCGTCGCTCCAGCGCGCCGCGGATCGCCAGCGCGAGCCGCTCACCGTCCAGCTCGTGCTTGCTCAGGTAGTCGTCGACACCGCTGCGCATCGCCTGGACGGCCAGCCCCTCGCTGCCGTGGCCGGTGAGCATCACCACCGCCATCGGCAGCTCGCCGGTGCGTGACCGGAGGCGGTCGAGGAACGTCAGGCCGTCGACGTCGGGAAGGCTGAGGTCGAGCACGACGCAGGCGATGTCCTCGTCGGCGATGATCGCCTCCGCCTCGGCGACCGTCGCGGCCTCGAGCACGCGGTAGACGCCGCGCAGCTCACGGAGGACGACCCTGCGGTCGACCGGGTTGTCGTCGATGACGAGGACCGTCTCGTTCATGGGTCTGGCACCTCCAACGGTGGCGGTTCGACGATGTCCAGCCAGTAGGCCAGGACCGTGCTGACGATGGTTCGGAAGCGCTCGAGGTCGACGGGCTTGCGCACGTAGCCCTTGGCCCCGAGCTCGTAGCAGGCCGAGACGTCGCCCGGATGCGCCGAGGTCGAGAGGACCACGATCGGCGTCGACACGCCGCCGTCGGCGGTGATCCGCCGTAGCAGCTCGCGCCCGCTGATCCCGGGGAGGTTGAGGTCGAGGAGCACGAGGTCGACGTGACCGGCCCGCAGGTGACGCAGGCCGGTCTCGGCGTCGGCCGCGTGGGTCAGGCCCACCTCCGGGGCGACCTGCTGCATCGTGCGGCGCAGCGCGAAGATGTCGGCCTCGCTGTCCTCGATGGCGAGCACCATCCGCCCGCTCATGGCGACTCCGGCAGGTCGATGGTGAATGTCGACCCCGCGCCGGGCGCCGACGTCAGGATCAGCTCGCCGCCGAGCTGCTCGGTGAGACGGCGCGCGATGGCCAGCCCGGCGCCCACCCCGCCGCCATACTCGCCCGCGCCGTGCAGCCGGTGGAACAGCTGGAAGACCGTCGCCTGCCGGTCCGCGGCGATCCCGATGCCGTTGTCGGCCACGTCGATGCACACGCGTCCACCACCACGCCGGCAGCGCAGCTCGATCCACCGTGGCTGCGCCGGTGCGGCGTACTTGACCGCGTTGCTGACGAGGTTGATCAGGACCTCGCGCAGCTTGGTGACGTCGCTGCGCACGGTGCCCAGCGGCTCGGGCACCCGGACGTCAACGGCGCGCTCGGCGATCCGCGCGCCGAGCAGATCGACGGTCTCCGCCAGGAGCGCGTCGAGGTCGACGTCGACGATGTCCGGCTCGGTGCGGCCCAGACGGCTGACCCGCAGCAACGCGTCGATGACGACGTGCATGCGGAGGGTGAGGCGCACGACGGCCTCCAGCTGCTCTCGCCCGGCCGGGCCCAGCGCCTCGTTGTGGTCCTCCAGGGCGAACCGCGCGTAGCTGTGGATGCCCCGCAGCGGCTCGATGAGGTCGTGGGAGGCGGTGTAGGCGAACGCGTCGAGCTCGGCGTTGGACTGCGCCAGCTCGGCGTTGAGCGCCTGCAGGGATTCCGCCTGCCCGGCCAGGAGGCCGACCAGCCCGTCGCGCAGCTCCGCGGCGGAGCGGAGCTCCTGCTCGGTCCACGGCTCGGCGTGGTCGCGCACGGTCTCGCGCCACAGGGCGAACGAGCTGCGGGGCGTCAGCCGCCCGGTCTCGTCAACGATGACGGTGTGTTCGGGGTCTCCGGCCCAGTCCACTGTGCGCACCAGCTCGGGCCGCAGCCACAGGGCGAGGTCTCCGCCGCGGCCGGGAAGATCGACCGCGAGGATGCCGCACACGGCTCCGTCCTGGGTGTCGAGCTCCGGGAGGTCGCGGGCGGCGCTGTCGGTTGCCCAGACGTCACGCGGTCCCCGGCTGCGCACCGCGGCGGCGACGCGAGCCAGGGTGTCGGGCGAGGGGACCGCATGGCTCGTGCGGATCTCGTCGCCGGCGAACACGGCCACGCCCGCGGCGGGGATGAGCTCCAGCAGGTCTTCCGGCGGGATCGACGGGGGATAGCCCGGGGAGACCCGGCTGAGGATGCGCGCCAGTGCCTCCGCGCTGCGCCGGCGCGCCTCGATTCGATCTGCTGCCGCGCGTGCCGGGAGGCTCAGGCCGAAGGTGAGCGCCACGAACTCGCAGAGCATCCGCACGTCGGGCGTGATGGGGTGCGGGGTGCCGTGCTGGCAGGCGATCAGGCCCCACAGGCGGTCCTCGTGCAGGAGCGAGATCGACATCGACGACCGGGCTCCCATGTTGCGCAGGTACTGCAGGTGCACCGGGGAGAAGGCGCGCAGCGCGGCGAAGGTCAGGTCCAGCGGCGTGCCGTGGGCGCTCAGCAGCTCGATGGTCTCGGCATCGACGTCGGCGACGTGGCGCACGGTGCTGCGGCGGTACAGCTCGCGAGCTTGCGGCGGGATGTCCCCGGCCGGGAAGCGCAGGCCGGTGTAGTCGCTCTGCCCGGCCGGATGGCGGTCGACGAGCACCGTCCCGGAGTCATCGGGAGCGAAGCGGTAGATCATCACGCGGTCGAAACCGGTGATGCGCTGCACCTCGTCGACGACGAGGGCGCAGAGCCGGCTGAAGTCCGTCTCGCGCGCCACGGCCGGCTGCACCTCGCGCAGCATCCGCGCGATGCGGGACGTCGTCGGCTCCGACGGGGGTGGCAGGGCACGCTCGAGCTCCAGCACATAGGCCCCGTCGGGTCCCCGGTGGGCCATCAGCTCGTGCCCGCCGGTCGCGAGGGTGACCGTCCCAAACGCCGTGGTGGCGCCATCGGCGGGAGGCAGCTCCTCCAGGCGCGTGCGGAGCGTCCGTGCAAGCTCGGGCGCGAACAGCGCCTCGACCGGTTCGTCCCAGCCGAGGTGCGGCCGGCCGAGCGTCAGGGCGGCGTTGGCGCTGGCGTGGATCAGCCGGAGCTGTGGTGACAGCCCCAGCAGCGCACCGCGGGACTGGATGGCGCCCGGCAGGTGGATCGGCTCGCGCGCGCAGGCATCGGTCGCGACCGCCTGTGACACGTTGATCGCCGAGTTCATCGGGCGTCCTCCAGGGCCATGCCGCGGTAGGCGCAGAAGACCGCCTCGGCGGCGCGGCCGAACGCCGGATCGACGACCTCGCCGTGGGCTCGCAGGGCCTTGAGCAGGGCCTGCCAGCGCTGCCGGGTCACGGCCGGGTCGAGCACCCGTGCGACGACCGCCGAGGCACCGAGCCCGCCGCGCGCCAGTTCGCGCTGCACGGTCGGCGCGCCCAGGGCGCTGCCCTCCACGACGTAGGCGACGGCCAGCCAGCTGTGGGTGCCGGACACTGCAGGCCCGGGCCGGTCGAGCTCGGGGTGGCCGAGGCGCGCGAGGTCGTCCGCGAGCAACGCTTCGACCGGCGCGCCGCCCCGCGGGACCAGGCCCAGCCGAGCCTCGTAGCGGGCCTCCAGCGGAACGAGCACGCGCGCGGTCGCGACGAGCATCCGGGCGGCGGCACGTGGGTCCCCGAACGCCCCGCAGGCGTGGAGGTCGGCGTCCAGGCGCGTGTGCGTGCCGGCTGTCGTCTGCCGCAGGGCCAGCAGTGCCGTGGGCACGACCGCTGGCGACGACGACCGGAAGGTCACGGCCGCGGCTCCGGCTGGGGCAGGTGGACCGTCACGGTGGTGCCGACGCCGAGCTCCGACTGCAGCGTGACGCTGCCCCCGAGTCGTTCGACGATGCGCCTGACGATGTTCAGGCCCGCGCCGACTCCACCGCCGCGTGCGTCACGCGCGTGCAGGCGGCGAAACGGCTCGAAGACGACCTCGCGATGCTCGGCGGCGATGCCGATGCCGTTGTCGGCCACTTCGAGGTCGACCCATCCCTCGCCGCTGCGCTGCGCGGTGACCACCGCCCGGCGCGGGTGGGCGTCGGCCCGGGCGTACTGGGCAGCGTTCGCGATCAGCGCGAGGAGAACCTCGTTCAGGAGCTCGCGATCGCCCACGACGTGGCCCAGGGGATGCGGCACCTCGACCGCGACGTCCGCCGACGCGAGCTCCGGCGCGAGCGCCTCGGCGACGCTGGTGATGAGCGCATCGAGGTCGACGTCCTCGGCGGCGATGCTGACGGCCCGCAGCCGCGCCGCCTTCAGCAGCGAGTCGACGACCGCCTGCATCCGGTGCGTCAGGCCGACCATCGCGTCGAGCATCTCGCGGCCGTCGTCGCCGATGTCGTCGCCGTGGTCCTCCAGGACGAACTGCGCGTAGTTGTGCAGGCCGCGCAGCGGCTCGGTCAGGTCGTGCGAGGCGGTGTAGGCGAACGCGTCGAGCTCGGCGTTGGAGCGCACGAGCTCGGCGTTGGTCGCCTCCAGCGTCGCCGTGTGGCGGGCGATGATCTCCTCCTGCCGACGGCGCTCGGTGAGGTCATGCGTGATCTTGCCGAAGCCGGTGAGCACGCCGGCGCGGTCGCGCAGCGCGGTGATGGTCACGCTGGCCCAGAAGCGCGAGCCGTCGCGGCGCACGCGCCAGCCCTCGTCGACCACCCGACCCTCCGCCGCTGCACGCGCCAGCTCGGCCTGGGGCTTGCCGGCGGCCTGGTCCTCCGGCGGGTAGAAGGCCGTGAAGCTGCGCCCGACGATCTCCGACTGCGCCCAGCCCTTCATCCGCCGCGCTCCGGCGTTCCAGCTGATGATCGTGCCCTGCGGATCGAGCAGCACGATCGCGTACTCCTCCACGTTCTCGATGAGCAGCTCGAAGCGCCGCCGCAAGGTGTCGTTCTCGGCCTTCGCGGAGTGCTCGGTCGTCAGGTCGGTGGCCACGCCCACGTACCCGACGGTGCGTCCGGCGTGGTCGGTGATCGCGGTGACGGCCAGGCGGACCGGGACGCGCGCGCCGTCGCTGCGGACGTAGGTCCACTCGCGCACCTCACCGCCCCGCGCGCCGGTGAGGACGCCGAAGCCGGGTGGCCGGCCCAGCTCGGCGGCGCGTGCTGCGACCTCATGCGCGTCGTGGAACAGCAGCGGGGTCTGCCGGCCGATGACGTCCTGCGCCGCGTAGCCGAGCAGCTGCTCGGCGCCCGGGTTGAACACCGTGATCGTCCCGGCCCGGTCGGTGGCGATGATCGCGCAGCCCGTGACTGCGCCGAGCACCTCGTGCGCCAGCTGGAGCTCCGACGCCGCGCCCACGCTCATCGCGGCTCCAGCGTGAAGGAGAACGTCGACCCCGACCCCGGTTGCGAGCGGACGGACACCTGCCCACCGTGCGCCTCGACGAGCTTGCGGACGACGGCGAGCCCCAGCCCGGTGCCGGGCGGTCCGTCCGGCGCGCCGCGCAGGCGCAGGAACGGCTCGAAGATCCGTCCGAGGTCCGCCTCTGCAATCCCCGGCCCGTTGTCGGTCACGGACACCACAGCAGGGTGACCCGCCGATGCGGACACCCGGATGCGACCCTCACCGGCGGGCCGGTCGAGGTACTTGACGGCGTTGCTGATGAGGTTGACCAGCACGTCGAGCACGAGGATGCGGTCGCACGCGATCGTCGGCACGTCGCAGACGATCTCGACCTCGGCACCGACCGCGCGCAACTGGGGACCGACGGAGGCCACGGCCTCGTGGAGCAGGGCAGGCACGTCGACCGACGCGATGCGCAGCGACCCCGGGTCGCGGGCCAGCGCCATCAGCGAGTCCACGAGCGCGCCGGCCTGGCTCGCGAGCGTCCCGATCCGGTCGAGGCTGCGCAGCGCCTCCGCGTCGAGGCTCTCGGCGTACGCCTCGCGGAAGAACGTCGCTTCGAAGTTGATGTTGCGCAGCGGCGACTTGAGGTCATGCGCCACGTGGCTGACGAAGCGCTCGGTCTCATCGTCACGCCCGGCGGGGCCTTCGGACGTGAGCGCCGCGGCGGCTTCCCCGAGCGCGTCGGCCACCAGCGAGGCGTCCTCGTCCCACCCCTCGCTCGTCCCGCGGACGGTCTCCTGCCACAGCGCGAAGGAGCCGCGCGGGGTCAGCCGGCCGTCGGGTCCCTCGACCGGCTCGGCGTAGGGATCGCCCGCCCACGTGACGGTGCGGGTGAGGTCACGACGGTGCCACTGCAGCAGCGCGGTCTCGCCGCCGACGTCGAGGCGCACCGCCAGCAGCCCGGGCGGGCAGTCCGCCGAGACCTCCTCGGGCGGGTCGGGCTCGCCGCGGATGTCGATGCTGATGAGCCGGTCCGAGGGGCGCGCCGTCAGCCAGCGTCCGAGCGCCCGGCGGTCATCGGGGGTGGGGACGTCGCCGCGCAAATGCTCGTCGGTGCCGAGCGACAGGACGAAGCCATCGGCGGTGGCGAGTCCGGCCAGGACGTCGACCTGTTCTGCCAGCCGCGACAAACCGTGGCCGGCCCTGACCGCGGCGAAGGCGCGCGTGGTCTGCTGCGCGATGGCCAGCCGCATCCGCGCCGTCCGCGTGGCCGCCCGGTCGCGCAGCTGGGCGGCCGCGACGCGGGCGAGGACGTCGCACGCCGCACGCACGCCGAACGGGACGTGGCGGACCTCGTCGTCGAAGCAGGAGATGAGGCCCCACAGCTCGTCCGGGCCCGACGGGATCGCGACCGCGAAGGACGACCGGTGGCCCATGTTGCGCTTGTAGGTGGTGCAGCTCCCCGACACGTGGCGCAGGAGCGCGAAGGACAGGTCCAGCGTCGCGTCCCCGAGGATGGGCACGGGCTCGTAGGCGAGGTCAGGTGTGAAGCGCAGCCCGGTGCGCGCGAACAGCCGCCGCGCCTGGAGCGGCACATCGGAGGCGGGGAACCGCTTGCCCAGGAAGGCCGGCCACGCATCCGGGCGCGCCTCGGCGATGACCGAGCCGGTGCCGTCGTCGTGGAAGCGGAAGAAGACCACGCGCGGGAAGCCGGTGAGCTCGCCGACGATGTGCGCCAGCCGGGCCGGGTACCTGTCGGCCCCCTCGTCGTCGAGCGAGCTGAGCGCGGTCCGCATGGTCTCCAGCGCGTCAATCGACGTGTCCGCCCCGGGTTCGAGCTCGCAGATCAGCTCCTCGGCGGTGAGATGGGCCAGCAGGTGCACCGGTCCCTCGCCCCCGCCGACCGGCTCGTGCAGCACCTCGACCGCACGCTGCCCGGGCTCGGCGGTGGCCAGCCGCTGGTCGAGCCGCTGGAGCTGGCGGTCGCTGAGCAGCTCGGTCAGGGGTCGGCCGACCAGGTCGCGCGCGGAGCGGCCGACGAACGCCTCCGCGTTGTCGCTGCAGGCCCGGATGACGCGGTCCCGGCGGCCGGTCGCCAGCAGCATGCCGTGGGGCTGGATGCAGCCGGGGGTGGCGATCGGCTCGGCCTCACAGGCCGCGTGGTGCTGCGTGGCGGGGTGGGCGGACCGGCCGAGAGCCGTGGCGCTCATGCCGACGCCCGCGTACTTCCCTCGCCGAACCAGCGGGCGTCGAAGGCCCGCAGTTGCTCTGCCAGCGCATCCGGCGACAACGGCTTGACCAGATACCCCGCCGCTCCGGCCCGGCTGCACCGGTCGACGTCGGACGGCAGTCGCGAACCGCTCATGATCACCACCGGCGGAGCCCCCGGCCGGTCGCGCAGGCGCTCGATGATCTCGTAGCCCAGCCAGCCGCCGAGCTTGAGATCGGCCAGCACGACCGCCGGCGAGACCTCGCGCTCCGCCACGGTCAACCACCCGACCGCCTCCTCATAGGTGCGGGCGCGCACGATCCGCCGCTCCGGTGCCACCCGGAGATACACCCTCTCGAGGGCCACGAAGTCGTCATCGGAGTCTTCGACGACCAGAACGCAGCGGTCCTCAGCGGCACGTGGCGACATCGCCGCGAGCGTACGTCCGGGACGTCGGCGCTCCGACCGTAGTCCTGCACGCCTGCGGGGGAGAACTACGTACCGACTCGCAACCCCAAGGTCCGGTGCACCAGATCTGCGTTGCCGGGCTGGGCACCGCTCAGGCACGCACGAGCCGACGTCGGTTTGCGCACGGGTGTCCGCGCCGGGATCGACACAGCCGAATCGCCGCACAGGACGTGCAGCAACGACCTCGGCCCCGAGCTGTCCGGGACAACGTTTCGGGACAACGTTCGCCCTGGCGGTCGTCCAAAAGAAAAGCCCCGCCGTGGGGCGGGGCTTCGGTGAAGCGGATGAAGGGACTCGAACCCTCGACCTTCTGCATGGCAACGCCAGAATCCGGTGCATTGGAATCCGGTGAGGTGATGTTGGCCGCAGTTCGCTGATGTTCGGTGCAGTTAGATCACCTCAGTTCGGGACAAAATCCGGGACAAAATTCCGCGTCGATCTGTGCTTACATCGAAGGAGATGTTCACCGCAATCGCACCCCAGATGCCGGAGGTCAACGGCCACGTTTTCCGTCGGTCCGGCAAGCGCGGGGACGTCTGGTACATGAAGTTCCGCGACGTCCACGGACAGCACCAGAAGCGCATCGGGATGCACTGGTCGGGGCCTGGTCAGCCACCCGCCGGATACGTCCGCCGGCGCGAAGCCGAGACGGTCCTCGGCGAGGTCCTCGTCGCCGCGCGGCGGGAAGCGCAAGCGGTCTTCGAGGGTCGCGTCGTGCGCGCCAGCCGGTTCGGCGGACCGCCGTTCAGCGAGGTCGCCCAGGCGTGGCTCGACGTCCATCGCGACACCCGCGCATGGAAGCCGTCGACCCTGCGCAACTACGAGTCGATGCTGCGCGCCGAGGGACCGGTCATGAGCGCGTTCGCCGAGCGGCCTATCCGAGGCATTGAGCGCCGCGAGGTCCGGCAGTGGTGGGAGAAGCTCCAGGGCAAGTTGCAGCCGCGCAATGCCAACGCGTACCTGACGGTGTTCCGCATCATCGTCCGGTGGGCCGACGGCCGCGACGAGTACCACCCGGTCGCCGACCCGTCGGCGACGTTGCGCAAGTGCCGCGAGCCGATGCCGGGCAAGGCACCGTTCTTCGAGCCCGAGGAGGTGCTGGCGATCGCGAGGGCGGCCAGGGCGCTGCACCTCGAGCTGTCAGCCACCCCGAGCTTCGCGCACCATGCCTACGCCAGCCGCTTCGACGACGCGATCTTCGTGGTCGCCGCGTTCGCCGGCCTGCGTCGCGCCGAGCTCGTCTCACTCCGCTGGCAGAACGTCGACTTCAACGGCATGGCTTTGTATGTCGACGAGAACGTCAGCGCGGGGGAGACGACGTCACCGAAGGGCAACCGCGCGCGCAGCGTGCCGATGGCTCCGCAGGTCGCCCAGGTCCTGGCTGGGCTCGCGCCCGTCGACAGCGCGACGTCCTACGACCTCGTGTTCCCCGGCGACGGCCGCGACGGCAAGCTCGACGTCGACGCGCTCTCCAAGCGCTTCGGCAAGGCCCGTGAGCGCGCGGGCGTGAACCGCACCAAGCCGCGGGGCGGAGGCATCACGTTCCTCTCGCTCCACGACCTCCGCCACACCTTCGCGTCGCTGCTCGCGCGTGACCCGTCGATCGCGCCGCTGGAGATCCAGTTGGCCGCCGGCCACGCGAGCTTCGTCACGACCCAGCGCTACATGCACCTGCGCCCGCGCCGCGAGGACGCCGCGCGCTTCGGCAAGGCGTTTGGTGTCGAGATCCCGCCGCTGGCCGCCGAGCTGGCCGAGCGTTGATCAGGTTCTGCCGTGATGCCACACTGGACACCCTGATGCGGACCAAGGCGACTCTCCAGCTCGATGACGGTGAGGTCCTTCGTGTGGAGGTCGAGCGCGACGACCTCTCGCGCGATGAGATCGTCGTGCACCGCACTACCGAAGACGGGACGCGACTCGGCGGCGACCTCCTCGCCACGCTCGACCGCATCCTGAAGGACGCGAAGCCGCATCCCGCGGGGACGACCGATCGCCTGCTGCAGGCCGATCGTGAACGCCCCTACTGATGGCGGGGCTCTACCTCGACACGTCGGCGCTCGGGCGCGTCCTGTTGCTCGAGCCGGACGCGCTACTGATCCGCGAGACGATGGGCAAGTACGACTCCTGGTGGTCGAGCGCGCTGCTGATCGTCGAGCTCCGGCGCCTCGGCGCCAAGACCGGCCGTCGCGACGACGCGGAGGCCGTCCTCGCTGACATCAAGCTGCTACCGGTGGACGCCGCATCGCTGGAGCGCGCTTCGCGTATCGCTCCGGTTGAGGTCAGGTCACTCGACGCAATCCACCTCGACGCCGCGGTCGTCCTGGCTGCCAGCGCCGACATCGAGGCGGTGCTCACCTTCGACCGCCAGCTCCAGATCGGCTGCGCGCACCACGAGCTTCGCGTCGAAGCGCCCGCCGTTTAGTCAGGGCACACACCGGAACTGCCGGCCAAATCGCTCGCTGATCGCGCGATCGATGTGCTGAGGGGGTCGGACGGCGGCTGGTCTATATGTGTGGATAGAACCGCCAAGACCACCCGTCGAGCAGCGCGACGACGCCCTGCGACGTCTGACCCGCGGCCTCGACCTGCTCCTCGAGAGCAACCTCGAGTTCGACACGCCAGCCAAGAAGAAGCCGTCGTTCGAGCTGACGCCACGCGACCTCGACGTCCTCGACTGCCTGGCCGAGTTGCGCTACCTGACCACGACGATGATCGGCATCCTCGTCTGGGGCAGCTTCCAGCGCCGGGTGCAGCAGCGCATGACGACGCTGCACGACGCGCGCCTGGTCCGCCGATTCCGGCCGATGGTCTCCGCACGGCGCAACAGCGTCGAGTGGGTCTACGAGTTGACCCAACGCGGCTACCGCGCCCTGGTCGACGCCCGGCCCGACGTGACCACTCCGGGCTTCACCCAGTCGGAGATCGTCCACTTCAGCTACGCCGAGCACGACCTCGAGGTCAACCACCTCCTGATCGCGCTGATGGCCTGGGCCACGCACTGGCCCGGAGGGCTCGTCAAGTGGGCACCGTTCGCGTACGGCGGCCCGCTCACCGGCCGGCTGGACCTCCGCGACCTGCAGCCGGCGAAGCGACCGCACCCGCAGGCGGCGGCTGATCGCGGCGAGAGCTTCCATCCGGGCAGCAGCGTGGAAGGCGTGATCCTCCCGGACCTCACGATCTACGGCGGCCAGCGCAACATCAACCCGCAGGCTGTCCTCATCGAGTACGACCGGACCCGACGGCCGACGAAGCTCGTCGAGAAGCTCCAGCGCTACGACCGCCTGGTCAGCGAATCCTGGCGGCGCAGCTGGCTAGCGACGTGCCCGCTCCCGCCACTCGTGCTGTTCGTCGTCCGCGAGGAGTCGAGGATGCAGGGCGTCCTCGACGTCGCCGACGAGGTGCTGTCGGCGCGTACCACCAAGCGCCAGACTGGCGAGGTCCACTACATCGGTCGCGAATGCATCGGCGTGACCTGTCGGCAGCGCCTGCTCGACGGCAACTGGGAGTTCTTCACCTGCACCGACAGGCCGCAGGACCGCGGCGGTCGCAAGCACGCTCACGTGCAGACCGACGCGTTCGATTTCTCCCGCGAGTTCTACGCAATCCCCGGCGACATGGAGCCCGCTCGCCCCGAACGAGCACCCGAGAATCAGGGCGCTCTCTTCTGAGCGAGCGGGTGTGAGCCCACCCGGTGCCCTGCCCCGCCCAGCAACAGAGGGCCGGTTGGGCAAGGAAGGGGGGTCACCAGCCGCTTCGCGCCTGGTGACCCCCCTTCCTCGACCAACCATTTGCATTGCATGTGGGTGCAAGGTCTGTGTGCAGGCGGGGCAGGGCACCGGGTGGAGCAGGCAGATGGAGGGATGAGAGCTGAGCAGACAGCAGGGTTCGGTGCGGGAGATAGGGGTGGAGAACGGACAGAGGAGGGCAACGAGACGACGAGGAACGACCAGACGACGGAGAGAAGAGAACGTGGATGAGAAAAGACGAACGCGGGGTGGCGGTCGTACGTAGGGGCGCGTGTAGGAAGGCACGACGAGGTTAGTTCGCGATGTGGTGACGGGGCTAGGGCGGCGGGAGTTCGCGGCGGGCAGCAGGTGACTGGGATGACGTCAGAGGCGAGGCTGTCCTTCTCTGTGGGGACACGGCCGCTCCAGAGGGATGCCGAGATCGCGGGGTCTGCGATGCGGCAGCGCGCCTTGGCGGAGTGCTCAAATCACGCGAAATGAGGAGCGGCCGCGTGGTCATGCTTGGATTCGCCGAAGGTCTGTACTCGCGTCGGCGCTCGGTTCTGAGCTTTCCCGCTCGTCGGTGCGATGCGAACGTTCGACGGCACCCCGGCCGAGCGCGCTCGCATCACCGGAGGCCTTGGCCTGGTCAGAACTTGCCGCTGTTGTTCCACGTCTCCGGGGGGCCGATGGTCTCCACGACGTCCCAGTGTTCGATGATCAGCCTGTCTTTGAGGTGAAACAGATCGAACGCTGCGCGCTGCTCGTTGCCGATGTCGACCTGGGAGAGCGTCACGACGAACGAGCCGCAGCCGACGAGGTAACGGACGTCGTAGGCGGTCTCACGGCCGCCGGCGCGCATCGCATGCAGTCCGTCGATGAGTGCGTCGACGCCGTCGGCGAGCCCTTCGCTGTGCTGCACGTAGCACTCGGCGCTGATGTACCGGCGGGCCTGCTCGGGGTCGGCTCCCGGCTGGAAGACGGTGCCGAGCATGTCGGCGACGACCGCCTTGTTGGCCTGGGTGTTCTGCAGGTCGACCGGCTCGGTCGGGCCGTCGATCTGCGTATGTCCGCTCGTCAGCACACCGGTGAACGCGTCGATGCAGTCCCAGTGTTCGACGATCAGGTCGTTCTCGTCGAGCAGGAAGAGGTCCATCGTGACCCATTGGGCGGCTCCGCCGTTGAGTCGCTGGTAAGCGTGGGCGAAGACGTAGGGGCCGTCTGCGAAGCAGCGAATCACCTCGATCTCGCGGTGGGGGTGGCGCTGGAGAAAGTCCTTGAAGAACGCTTGAAAGCCAGCGCGGCCGTCAGCGACCCCGGTGGAATGTTGGACGTAGCGGTCACCGGTGTAGCGCTCGACGGCGGTGAGGTCACCGTCGCGGATGCCTTCCAAGTACAGCGCTCGCACCCGATCGGTCTTGTCGCTCATGACCGGCATCGTCGGCTCTGTCCCTTTTGGCAACCAGGTGAGAACCTGCCCGGAAATGATCGAAATCGATCAGATCCGCGACCTGCGGTACGCGCCATCACAGCAGGACGGTGGTCTGCCGATCGAGGTGCTTGATCGTGAAGCGCTCATGGCGCGGTATCCCGCGTCGTGGTTCGCGCAGCCGGAACGGTTGGCATTTCACCTGGTGCTGCTCAACGGCTCACGCGTCGGCGTCCACGAAGTCGACTTCCAACGCCACCGACTGGCGCCGCGCAGTGCCTTGGTCCTGCGTCCGGGACAGGTGCAGCGTTTTGATCCCGCCCGCCGGTTTGAGGCTCGGCTCGTGCTGATCTCCGAAGCGGCGGCGGCCGTGACCCGCGCTGGCAGCGCGTTCCCTCGAGGCAGCTCAGCCCAGCCGCTACGGGTCGATGCCTGCGAGGCGGCGGCGCTCGACCAACTCGCCGGGCAACTTGCTGCCGAAGCCGACAGATCGCGCGGTGCCGGGGTCGCGACCGCGCTTCTCGACGCCCTGCTCGCCCGCTTGGAACGCCTGACCACCGAGCAGCTGAGTCGGGCGAGCGACGACCCGCGCCTGACGGCATTCTTGGCTCTGCTGGACGCCCATCACGGTGAACACCGCGACGTTGCCTGGTACGCCGGCCGTCTGGGCTACACCCCGCAGACGCTCACCCGTCTGACCCGGCGTGCCTCCGGCGCGAGCGCCAAGAACTGGATCGACGGGCGAGTCGCGCTGGAGGCCCAACGGCTGCTCGCCGCGACCGATCGGCCCGTTGAGGACATCGCGCACCAGCTCGGCTTCAGCCAGGCCACCAACTTCAGCCGGCACTTCGTTCATCAGACAGGTATCTCGCCGGCGCGCTTCCGGGCTGAGCAGCGTGCTTGGCCGCGGGGGCTGTAGTCGCTCTCCGCTGCTACAGCGTCCTGGCCTGGCGTGCGGTCGCGACGATCGCGCCGCTGCAGGCGAGGATCAGGAGGAAGCCCGCCCACTGCAGGAGGTCGCCCATCTCGGCTCCCCAGTAGGGCTTGGCCGAGCCGATCTTGACCGGGATGCCATGGAAGAAGACGAAGCCGGCGATTTGAAGCCAGGCGACCACGAGCGTGACCTGGACGGCGCGGGCGTGACGGCGGGCCAGTAGTACGAGCGCCAGCAGGCCGGTCAGCAGGCTCGCGAGGTGTGGGGGCTTGGTGAACGTCTCAAAGACGGTCGCGTCGGCATCGGTGCGCAGGTCGTCAAAGACGACGAGGTTGAGGACAAGGAGCGCGAGCAGAGTGCTCGTCAGGGCGGTCAGACGTGGCTGAGACATCAGGGGTCCTTTCATTGGTAGAAGGCCAGCAGCCCGTGCTCGGGCGCGAGGGCGTTGGAGACGTTGGCGACGCAGAGCAGCAGCATCAGTCCGGCGACCACCGCGGTGGCGATACCGGCCGGGCGGCTGCGCGGCCACGACTTGCGCGCGGCGAGTGCGAGTCCCGCTGCGGCGATGGCGGCCATGGCCGCGAGGGCGGCGTGGTAGCGCGCGAAGTCGTCGACGATCGTGTTGAGCGCGGGTGTCCGGGCAGAGCCAGGCGAGCTGAGCTGTCGATGGATCTGCGCGGTCGTCGCTGCGAGGTCCCCGGTTCGCTGCTCCGGTGAGAGGAGGGAAAGCACCGAGGAGAGCGGGGCGATGGCTCCTTGGATGTTTGCCATGACGAGCAGCAAGGCCATGAGCGCGCAGCCGCTCACGCTGGTGGCCGCGGCGGCCCGCGCGATGCGAAGCGGGCGCCGGGTGCTCCTGGGGGCGCGGCGGATGCGTCGGGTGAGCGTGATGAGGACGACTGTCAGCAGCGCGGCGGTCGCTGCCTTCAGCGCGTGGTAGGTCGCCCAGTGGTCCGCTGCTCCTTGCAGCGCGGGTGGCGGAGATCCAGCACCGGCGGTCCAGAACTCGACGAGCGAGCGGCCGGTCGCGTCGACGAGTCGGCTGTTGTCGAGCACCGCGTGGCCGTAGGTCCCTCCGGCCACGACAGGCGGAAGGACGACGAACATGACGCCGAGCGCGACGGCCAGGCCGGCGTGGACGCTCAGACGGTGATGTCGCATCGCGTGAGCCTCCGGGCACCGATCGCGAGTGGGAGGACCATCCAGAGGACGAGCGTGGTCGCGACCTGTGCCCATTGGGTCGGGTCCAAGACGTATTCGGTCAACTGTCCGAGCGACCCCGCGTAGTCCACCCACGGGCCGACGTCCGAGAGGGCGGGCAGCGAGAAGACGGCCAGCAACGCCGTGGGCAGCGCGAACAGGATCACGACGGCGGGTGCGGGGGAGCGCAGGATCGTGCCGAGTGCGATGCCGACGACCATCCCGGCGGTGAGGTTGACCGCCGACTGGCCGATGAGGGGCGCGGCATCCGACCAGATGCCCTCGACGCCGGGCGATGAGACGAGCACACCGGCCGCGACGATGGCGACGGGCATAGCCATCAGCGTGACGGCGACCAGCAGGCCCGCGATGAGCTTGGCGGTCAGGACACGAGAACGCACGGGGACGAGGGCGAAGGTGATCAACCCGGTGCGCTGGGTCCACTCCGACGTCGCAAGCAGGATGCCGAGCACGGGCACCAAGACAGCCGACGGCTGCAGCCCGGCGTCGAGGACCGGCTGGAAGGTGTGGTCGCCGGCTTCGCCGACCCGCAGGCGCACCGCCACGACGATCACGGTCAGTGCCACCATGCCGACCAGCAGCCAGAACCCGGCCCGGGTGTCGACCATCTTGCGAAGCTCGACGGTGACGAGGCGGGCGAGGCCAGGCCGCGTGTGGAGGCCGGCGCTGTCGACGCGGGCCGGTGCAACGAGAGCGGACTCGGTCATGCGGCTGCTCCAGTGGAGGAGGACGTCAGCTCGAAGAAGAGCTGCTCAAGACCGGCGTCGTCGGCGGCCGACAGCCGCCGCAAGGCGACACCGCCGGCCATCGCCGCACGCGCGACGACCTCTGGCTCGGCCTCGACGAGCCGCCGATCGCCGTCCGCGACGTGGACCACCAGCCCGGCATGGTGAAGCGCTGCGTCGAGGGCGGCGAGGTCGTCGGCCTCGACGATGGTCCTCGAGTCCGTCAGCAGCTCGGCGCGGGTGCCCTGGGCCTGAATACGGCCGCCGCTGATGATGACGATCCGGTCGGCGACGGCCTCGACTTCGGCGAGCAGGTGGGAGGAGAGGAGCACGGTGCCGCCGTGGTCGGCGAAGCTGCGCAGCAGGCCGCGCATCCAGCGCATGCCTTCAGGGTCAAGGCCGTTGGCGGGCTCGTCGAGGATCAGCACCTCGGGGCTGCCGAGCAGGGCGTGCGCGAGACCCAGCCGTTGGCGCATGCCCAGCGAGTAGGTGCCGATCCGCGCGCGGGCCGCCCGCTCGTCAAGCCCGACGAGCTCCAGTACCGCGTCGACGCGCTGCGCCGGCACGCCCATCACGTGGGCGGAGACGGCGAGCGCCTCGCGACCGCGGCGCCCGGCGTGCTGGGCCGACGCGTCGAGCAGGATGCCGACCCGCCGGCCGGGATTGGGCAGGTCGTGGTATCGCCCGCCGAGGACCTCGGCGGAGCCGCTGTCGGGCTTGGCCAGGCCGACGAGCATGCGCATCGTGGTGGTCTTGCCGGCGCCGTTGGGGCCGAGGAACCCGGTGATGCTTCCCGGCTCGCAGCGAAACGTGACGTCCGAGACGATGGTGCGCGCGCCGATCCGCTTGGTGAGCGCGTCGGTGTGGATCATGTCGCCAGACTCATCGCCAGAGCGATCTGTGGCCACGGTCGCTGGGCTACGGCCACCGAGCCTTGCGACGGTGGCAGACCGCGACTTTGGTAGGGGGTCGCGGCCATCGCCATGACCTAGCCTTGCCCACAAGCGATGGCACATCCGGTCACAACACGCCTCACCGACGGTCTGCCCGACCAGCGGCGCGACCGCGTCGTCGACGCCACGTTCTTCCTCGCCGCGATCGTGATCGGCGCCGCCACCCTGGCGGGCGACTGGGACGCTCATCCACCCTGGCTGCGCGTCGCCGATGTCCTGGTCGGGGTCGCGGCGGTCGTCGCCCTGCACTGGCGACGCTCCCATCCCGGCGCCGTCGGCATCGGCATCGCCGCGGTCTCGCTCGTGGTCCTCACCGCATCTGGCGCGAACCTCGCTGCCGCCTTCAACGTGGCGATCCGCGCTCGTGGGCGTGATCTGGCGATCACCGCCGCGCTGCTGCTCACCTGGGCCCTGGCCAGCCCGCTGCTCTACCCCTTCTCGAGCAGCTACTGGATCGACGCCGGAGGCTGCGTGCTGGTGACCGGCGTCGTCTTCGGCTGGGGCCTGTTCGTCCGCGCGCGGCGCGAGCTGGTGCGATCGCTGCAGGCCCAGGCCGAGCGGGCCGCGGAGGAGGCGCGCGAGGCCGAACGGCGGCGCATCGCCCGCGAGATGCACGACGTCCTCGCCCACCGCCTCTCGCTCCTATCGGTTCACGCCGGCGCGCTCCAGTTTCATCCGGGCGCCTCAGCCGAGGAGGTCGCCGAGGCCGCCGGCGTCATCCGGGCGAGCGCGAAGACGGCGCTGGAGGAGCTGCGCGGCGTGATCGGAGTCCTGCGAGAGAGCAGTGGTGAAAGCCTCACGCAGCCGCCGCAGCCGACGCTCGCCGACCTGCCCGCCCTCGTCGAGGAGTCGCAGGCGGCCGGCATGCGCGTCAGCGCCCGAATCGACCTCGACGACGCCACACCTCCCGCCGCTGTCGGGCGCACCGCCTACCGCATCGCGCAGGAGGGGCTCACCAACGCCCGCAAGCACGCGCCCGGAGCCGCGGTGACGCTGACCGTCGACGCACCGGAGGACGCGCTGTACGTCGAGGTCTGCAGCCTCGCCTCCGTCGCCACCGCGCCGCTGCCGGGAGCGGGAACCGGCCTGATCGGCCTGGCCGAGCGCGTCTCGCTCGTCGGCGGCACCCTCGAGCATGGCATCAACCCCGAGGGCGCGTTCGTCCTGCGCGCCCGGCTGCCGCGATGATCCGCGTCCTGCTCGTCGACGACGACGCGCTCGTGCGCTCCGGGTTGCGGATCATGCTCGCCGGAGCCGAGACCGTGGAAGTGGTCGGCGAGGCCGCCGATGGACGCGAGGTCCTCGGCGCCGTCGACCGCCACCGGCCCGACGTCGTGTTGATGGACATCCGCATGCCCCACCTTGACGGCATCGCGGCTACCCGCCTGCTCGTCGCACAGCCCGACCCGCCGGCCGTCATCGTCCTCACGACCTTCGACGCCGACGAGCTCGTCCTGCGCGCGCTCCAGGCCGGGGCGGAGGGCTTTCTGCTGAAGGACACCGCCCCGGAGGAGATCGTCCGCGCGATCGAGCTCGTCCACGCAGGCAGCGGGATGCTCTCGCCGACGGTCACGCGACAGCTCATCGCCCTCGTCGCCGGCGACCACGATGCCGGGCCCCGCGCAGACGACGCCCACCGGCGCATGGCGACGCTGAGCGCGCGCGAGCGCGACGTCGCCCTTGCCGTCGGCCGCGGCCAGACCAACGCCGAGATCGCCGCCGAACTGCACCTCTCGGTCGCGACCGTCAAGGCCCACGTCTCGCGCCTGCTCGACAAGCTCGACGTCGACAACCGCGTCCAGATCGCCCTGCTCGTGCGCGACGCCGCCGATCAGCCGCAGCGGTGACCGGTCTACGAGACGAGTCGCAGAGCGGTGGCCACGGTGTCGGCGATCGTCTGCTGGGCGGAGGTGCGCGGGTGCCCGAGCTCTTGGAGCTTGTGCTGGCCCACCAGCGTCCCGAGCAGGCGGCTGGTGACCCGGCGGCCAGAGATGTCGACGAAGCGGGAGTCCCGCGTGCACATCTGGTGTCCGGCCGTCGTGAAGAAGACCGACACGTAGCGGACGTCGGCCGCGGTGGTCGCACGCTGCAGCGCCTGCTCGAGGTCCTGCTCAAGGATGTTCAGCCGTCGCAGCTCCGTGTCGCTCAGCCAGCCGCAGGTCTCATTGTCCTCCGGGAAGAGGTCGGGATACCCCACGACCACCAGGCGCTGACGGTCGACCAGCTCGCCGGCGATCGCCTCGTAGATCTTGGGCAGTCGTGTGGCGAGGGACTGCACGCGAGCGCGTGCCTCCGAGAACTGCTGCTTTCTGTCCGACAGGCAGGAGCTGATGAAGCACTTGCGCAGCGTCGGTCCGAAGCCGACGTCGTTGCCGCCGATCGTCAGGGTGACGAAGCGTGCGCCGGCCAGGCCGAGCTCGTCCTTCTGGGCGACCTGGTTGCGGTAGCCGTCCTTCAGCAGCGCCGGTGACTCGGCGCCGGAGCACGCGGCGAGCTTCTGCAGCTTCAGGCGCGGGGCGTTCGCGAGCGAGAGCTTGGCGCTGCGCGCAGCGAGCAGGCGCGGCCACGCTCCCGCGCTGCGATGGCACAGGGCCTCCTGCTTGTCGCGCGTCTTGTCGTAGCGGCCGGCACCTTCGCCGGAGGAGTAGGAGTCGCCCAGCGCGACGTAGGGGACGACGGGGTGGCTGATGCGGTCGATGCGGGAGAAGATCACCTTTGCGGTCGTCTTGTTCCACATCGAGATCTGGTCGTCGCTGGTGCCGCCGAGGAACAGGACGTCGGCCGCGTGGACGCCGGTGCATCGCGGAGGCCCGTCCGGGTTGTACGCGTAATCCCCGACGACGCCCAAGCCGTTCGGGCCCTCACCGGAACTCAACGCGGACGGCCAAGCGAGAGGACCGGTGAACGCGGTGTTGGCGCTTCCCACCCGGCATCCCGTGGTGGCCTCATAGATGTCGCTCAGCGCGGTGGTCTGGAACTGCTGAGCGGCGGTCTGCGTGATGCGCAGGGTCCCCGACGCGGGACTGGTCTGGATCGAGGCGGAGCCGACCAGCCGCCAGTCGCCCTCCCAGAACGGAGCGATGCCGTAGTCGTACTTGGGGTCCTTCAGCTGCGTCTGCGCCGACGCAACAGCGGGCACGATCATCACGGTGAGCGCCAGCGCTGCGAGCGTTCTGCGGGTGGTCTGGAACATGACTGCAGCCTCGCCGCCGGCCGGACGGGCAGCCACGGCCGACGGGCTACAGCTGACGCGCCTTTCGGCGGTCGTCAGGCGCGACTTCGGTAGGGGGCGCTCACCCACCTGCGCCCGTGCTGCCGGGTACCGGCGCGTCCGGCGACAGCAAGTAGCGCACCTCGCGCTCCCGGATGCGCGGATCGTTGGCGTAGGCGGTGTGACCGGGGCCGTCCCAGCGCAGCAGCCGCGAGCCGGCGATCTGGTGCGCCATGCCCACGCCCCAGGAGTCCGGCGTCGACACGTCGTGCGCGCCGCTGACCACGAGCAGCGGCGGCGTCCCCGTCACGGGAACCGCGCCCCACGGGTTGCGGCTCGGTACGGGCCAGCCCAGGCAACCGGCGACGACCGCCAGGCCTTCGACGTAGGGGCCGAAGTCGGGGGCGGCCGCGCGCAGCTTGGTCAGCAACTTGCGGTACTGGCTGTAGGTGGAGATGTCGCTGGGCAGGTCGGCGCAGGTCGTCGCCCGGTAGGCGCCGCCCTCAGGGGCGCCGACCTTCGCCAGCAGCGAGGCATCAGGGTGCCGGTCGGTCGCGGACGCGAGCGCCTTCGCCAGCAGCGGCCATTGCGCGGGGACCTCCATGAACACGAAGACGCCGTAGCCGATCTGGTCGGCCGTCGCGCCGCCGGGCACGCCGCGCGCGGGGATCGGACGGCGCCGGGCATGGGCCAGCAGGGCGCGGTAGGTGCTGCGGACATCACGGCCGTGTAGGGCGCAGCGGCGGGTCCGGTCGCACCAGCGCGAGAACAGCGCTAGCGCCTCCTCGGCCTCGCGGGCCTCATCGAGTGCCAGACGTGTCGGGCCCACCGAGTGGTCCAGAGCACCGTCGAGCACCGCAGCACGGACCCGGGTCGGGAACAGCTGCGCGTAGGTCTGACCGAGCAACGAGCCGTAGGACACGCCGAGCCAGCTGATGCGATCGGCCCCGAGCGCCGCCCGCGCAACATCAAGGTCACGTGCGGTGCTGACCGTGTCGACGTTACGCAGCAGCGCGGCGCCGGTGTGCTTCAAGCAGCTGCGCCCGACGCGCTTGCTGTACGCGCGCAGCTTGGCGTAACCCTCGCGCGAGGTCGGCGCGACCGTGATCCTCCGGTCGCGCGTCGGCAGCCCGCAGCGGACCGCCGGCCGGCCAGGGCTCACGCCGCGCGGGTCGACGCCGACGATCTCAAAGCGATCCAGCAGCGCCTTCGGGAAGAACGACGCGGCCTGATCGCGCACGATGTCGCGCGTCTGGCCCCCAGGGCCGCCCGGGTTGAAGAACAGCACCCCGAGACTCCGCGCCGGAGTGGCTGGGTCGTGCTTGGTCAGCCCAACCGAGATCTGCGTCCCACCGGGCACGTCGTAGTCGAGCGGCACCTGCAGCGAAGAGCACTGCGCGCCGTGACTGCCGCACGCGTGCCAGCGCAGCGGAGCGCCCGACGCCGTGGCCGGGACGGCGGCGAGGGTCAGCGCGATGAGCGCCGGCGCGACCAGCCGGAAAAGAAGTCGTTGCATGCCGGGCCACGCTGCCGGGCACCGGCCGTCTCGACCACGGTCGGCAGTCTGCGCCGCAGACGACTTAAGTCGTGTGACGACGGCGACGAAGGTCGTGCGCGACGCAGACCTGCGGCCCTGCCGCTCTCCGTCGGCGTCCCGCAGGGTGCAGATCCACATCGGTTGGCATCACAGCCGGCCAGCCACGACAAAGGATCAAAGATGATGTCTCCAACACCGCGAAGGCTCGGCGGCCAGCTCGCTGCCGCCGTCGTCGCCCTGCTCGCGGCATGCTCCGCTGCGGTGGCGGCCATCGGCCCGGCCCGCAACATCGACCCCGCTCGCGTTTCGTTCGCCGCCGCCGGCGAGCACCCGGTCGGCTATCTGCACGTCTCGGAGGTCCGCGCGGGCGTGAAGCCCCTGGGAATTCACGTCTGGTACCCCGCTCAACCCGGCACCGTCGCGGCGCCGATTCGCTACTCCGTGCCGAACAAGGGCCGCGCACTCCTCGGCGTGCCGGGGCGGCGCGTCGTCAACATCGGCAGCGCAGCCGCCAACGCGCTGCCCGCGACATCTCAGGGACCGTTTCCGGTGGTCGTCTTCTCGCACGGATTCGGCCTGAGCCCGACGTTCTACAACACTCTCGTCGAGCACTACGCCTCACGTGGGTTCGTCGTCCTGGGACCCGAGCACAACGAGGCGATGGACCCCTCCTTCGGAGGCCTCTGGAAGGCGTTGGTCGACCGACCGGGCGACATCCACCGCACGCTCGACAAGGCAGCGGCCCTCACGGCACCCGGCGGCCGACTCCAAGGGCTGCTCGACATGTCCCGCGTGGCCGCGGTCGGTCACTCCTACGGCGGCTACACGGCGTTGGCCAGCGGGGGCGCCCGCATCGACTTCGGCGCTCACAAGACGCGCTGCCGACGCCTGCGCCCGCGCGACTGGCGACAGTTCTTCTGCGGGCCAATCCTCCCACGCGAGCAGCACATGGCCCGCCGCTCCGGGCTCCGCCGGCCCCCCAAAGTGCTGTGGCCGTCCGTCCGGGACACGCGCGTCAAGGCGGTCATCACGATGGCAGGCGACGCCTATCTCTTCGACCGCCGCGGCCTCGCCGGCGTCCACATCCCCGTGATGTCAATGGGAGGAACCGACGACCACGGCACGCCGTATGAGTGGGGCTCGAGGATGACCTACGACAACCTCAAGGGCGTACAGAAGGCGCTCGTGACATTTCGCCGCGCGGAGCACATGATCTTCGGCGCGCCGTGCGCACACGTCCCATGGGTGGAGCGGGCCCGCAAGTTCAAAGCGGCCCTATGCCAGGACCCGGTCTGGAACAAGTCGACCGCGCAAACGCTCATCAAACACTTCTCGACCGCGTTCCTGCTCGACACACTCGATCACGACCCGTCCGCCCGCGCGGCGTTGCAGCCGTCCAGCCCGCGTTTCGTCGGCGTCGGGCTCGAAACGACCGCCAGCGACCCACCCGCCGCACCATAAGCACCTAGGCGGGCGACCCGCCAAACGTCTATGGCTCCCGCCGACCCGGCGGGAACCAGACCGCCTTACTACAACCTCCGGGCCGCACAGCATGAACCCCTATCCGTGCCCGGATCACTCGTTGACGGCAAGCCATTCACAAGCGCCTACCCACGAGTCCAAGCAGCACAAGACGCTAATGCCGGACCATCGCGGGCGCCGCGTTGCGCGTTCCGCGTACGCGCAAGCACGCGAATGGGGAAGCGCGGAGCCAGTCCTCAACGGGCTGGCGCCGCGTCCCCGAGATCTCTTCGGGCTCTACGAGATCAGCGCGGGTTCGCCGCCGCCGCGTGAATACTGCAGCGTGCGCAGCCCGCCGTCGTCGCGTTGCAGCGAGCGGTTTATGATCTCGCTCATGCGACGGGAATCGACCGTTGCCCGGCGCGCGGGGGCGCTCGTGTTGCTGGCGTTGTTGGCGCAAGGCATTGCCCTAGGCGACGCTCTGGCGTCAGCGCGCATCTTCTGGACGACGAGGGCCAACAACACCGTTTCGTGGTCCACGCTTGATGGGACTGGCGCCGGTGATCTGTCTACGGGCCTGGCGACCGTCGACCTCCCCTGGGGCACAGCCGTCGATGCCGGCGCCGGGAAGATCTATTGGGCCAATCGCCAGGGGAACAGGATCTCCTGGGCGAGGCTCGACGGCTCGGATGCGGGCGATCTTCAGACCGGTGCTGCGACTGTCAGTGGTCCGGCGGGTGTGGCCGTCGATCCTGTGGCGCGGAGGATCTACTGGGCCAACCGCGACGGCAACAAGATCTCGTGGGCGTCTCTCGACGTCGTTGACGGCGGTGATCTGCCGACGACCGGTGCGACGGCTCTGAACGGCCCGACGGGTGTGGCTGTCGATCCCGTCACGGCCAAGATCTACTGGGCGAACTTCTTCGGTAACACGATCTCGTTCGCCAGGTTGGACGGTGGCGGTGGCGGAGACATCGCGACCGGCTCAGCGACTGTGAACGGGGCGGCGGGTGTGGCGGTCGATCCGGCGACCGGCCGGATCTACTGGGCCAACCTCAGTGGAAACAAGATCTCTGTCGCCAAGCTCGACGGCAGTGGCGGAGCGGACATCGCAACCGGTACGGCGACGGTGAATGTCCCCGTCGGTGTGGCGGTCGATCCAGCGGCCGGACGGCTCTATTGGGGCAACCTGGGTGGCAACACGGTGTCGTTTGCGCGCCTGGATGGCTCGGGTGGCGCGGACCTCGTCACGACCGGCGCGAACAGCCACAACGCCTCCTTCCCGGCGCTCGTGATCGAACCTGTGGCGCAAAGTCCGCCGGTCGTGACCGGCGACCTGACAACGCCCACGACGCTGTCCTGCTCGACTGGGGCCTGGCTGGCGGATCTGGTGCCCGCGTTCCTCGGACGCGCGCCGGCCGGCTACGCGTATCGATGGTTGACGGAAACCGGTCCGATCACGGGCGCGACGGCAAGTTCGTACGCGGTGACCGACCCTGGTCGATACCGCTGTCAGGTCACCGCGCTGAACATCGCGGGCGACGCCACGCAGGTGAGCGCGCCCGTGACGGTGAGCGCACCCGCGACCGTGACTGCGCCACCCGCGTCGCCCCCCTCGACAACCGTCACCGCGTCGATGCCGAAGCCGCCGAGCAAGCCGCGGCTGCTGAGCATCAGCGTCGCCCAGAGGACCTTCAGCGCGCGCAGGATCGGCCGCTCTTGGCAGATAACGGTCACGAGCACCCGCGGAGTCAAAGCCCTCAAGGCCTTGCTGCTCGACACGCACCGCAAGACTGTCGGCACGGCCCATCGGGCAACGCTGAAGGGCCGAGCTCGGCTGACGATCAGGCTCGTGCGGCGACTCACCGCGGGCGCTTATACGCTCACGTTCACCGGCCTTGACGCAGCCACCGGGATGTCCGCGTCCCGCACCGTCCGAGTGAAACTTCGCTGACCGACTCTCGCTGAGCTCGGGCGCTCAGCGCGAAAGATCCGGTGTGGCTGAGGCGGGGCACATTGGTGCCCCGCCAGGGGTCCGGTGCGCGCGGCCATAAGGGGCGGCTCTTGTTCTGCGGGGGAAGCCGAACCACGCAAGCGACAGTCCTCGACGTCATGCTCTGGGTGACCGTCTGCTGGGTGGCGAGTTTGAGGTCTGTCCGCCGCATGGTGATCCAGGTCTCGCAGGCGTTGTCGAGGCTCTGCGTTCCCGGTGTAGCGTCTACGCGCCAGGAGCTGGTCCGATGTTGGACTCACGCGAATGGAGAAACGGAGCCGTGTTGCGCTTGCCGGCGGCGCACCTCACCGCACGTGACATCAGCCCTGTGGAGTGCGTGCGTCACCCACGACTGCTGGCCGGGAGGGCGGTGCGGAAGGTGAGGAGTGCGTCGACGGCTTGGTCGATGGTGATGGGGTCGTCGTAGAACTGGACCTGGATCTGCTCGCCGGTGAGCACGAGGTGCTTGTGGTCGGCGGGGAGCAGCTCGAAGAGCCGTTTGACGTGGTCGTGGGGCGTGGCGGAGTTGGTGCTGTTGACGATCACCGTAGGGATGGTGATCCGCGCGATCGGCTGCGCGACGTCGAAGCAGTAGTGGTCGAGGTCGCTGATCGTGGCCAGCTGGTTGGCCCACTGGCCCTTGTAGGTCAGGGGCCCCGGGTCGGTCCACATGCGGTACCAGTAGAAAGGGACCGGCCAGGAGAAGTAGCTGTCTTGCATGCGCTCGGCCACCATGGTGTGGTGGTCGAGCGTGCCGTCGCGCTCGTAGGCGTCGACGACCTGCTGGTACTGCGCGACTTGCCGGTCGAATTCCGCTTGGCCGCCGGCGGCTTCCACGCGGCGCGAGCGGATCGAGTAGGCGCCCACGACCAGCGCTGCATGAGTGATGCGGTCGTCGTCGGCGGCTGCTTGGGCTGCCCAGTTGCACCCCATGCAGATGCCCAGCACAGCGACGGCGCTCGGATCGATCTCCGGGCGCTGGCAGAGGTAGTCGACAGCGGCCCGCAGGTCGGCGACCTTGCGTTGCGGGTTGTCAAACAGGCGCGGGGTTCCGGTGCTGGCGCCGAAGCCGGTTGGGTCGAAGACCACCGCTGCGAAGCCGTTGGCGGCAAGACGCGTGGCGTATTGGGTGGGTGACTGCTCTTTGACGTAGGACACCGGGCCGATGACCGCGTAGGCACCGACCGGTTGTTGGTCCTCGGGCGGCAGGAACAGGCGGCCGGCCAGCGTGGCATCGCCCGAGGGGAAGCTGACGTCCTCAACGCGGTACATCGGTCCTCCTGGTGCTGATCGCGATGTCGCCGTGACGGACGCTGTCCCAGCCCATGTCGTCCAGGCACGCAAGATAGGCGCGCGTCGTTGAGCTCCAGGAGAGGTTGGCCGAGACGATGGCTCCGCTTGCCTTGGAGGTGACCTGCTCGAGCAGGCTCAGGTCGGCGGCGAAGCCGTCGATGAAGACGAGGTCAAACGGACCGACCAGCTCGGTCAGCGCGGACGCGAAGTCGCGCTGGTGCACGGTGACGCGGTCGGCGACGCCGTAGCGGCGCAACGTCGAGCGGGCCAGGGCGACGTGCAGCGGATCCTGATCGACGGTGTCGACGCGGATGTCCGGCGACGCGCTGGCAAAGCAGAACGCGGAGAACCCGATCGCCGTGCCCAGCTCGAGGACCCGGCTGGCGCGATGGACGAGCGCGAGCTCAACGAGCCGCTCGCCGTCGGCGAACGGGTACCCCTCGCAGCCGTGCTCGTCGCGGTGGCGGACGGCGTCTCGGTGGTAGGCGGCGACCAGCCGTAGGCCGGCGGGCGGCCGCGATGTGATGGGAGAGTGCTGCACGCGACCATGCTGTGCTGTTGGGGAGCCGTCGTCCAATGACGATGGTCCACGATCGATGCCGATTCGGCATGGAAGCGCTTCTCGGCGGGAGTACGATCGCCAGGTGGACCTGGACCTGCGGCTCGTGCGCAGCTTCGTCGCCGTCGCCCACCACGGGCACTTCGGGCGCGCTGCCGACGAACGGCACATGACCCAACCGGCGCTCAGCCGCCAGATCAACCGGCTGGAGATGCTGCTGGAGGTCGTGCTGATCCAGCGCACCAGCCGCAGCGTTGAGCTAACCCCGGCCGGACGCGAGTTCCTCGCCGAGGCCCAAGCGCTCCTGCACACCGCCGACCGCGCCGTCCGCAACGCTCGACGCAATGGCCGACCGGCACGACAACTCAACGTCGGGTTCATGGGCGGCATCGACACCGACCCAGCCGTCTCGGCCTTCCGGCTCAGCGATCCCGACGTGACCGTCAGCCTGACTCACCTCGAATGGTGGGAGCAGGCCGAAAGCCTGCATGACGGCCGGGTCGACGTGGCGTTCGTCCGTCCTCCGATCGACCACACAGGACTGCGGGTCGTGCCGGTTGCAGCAGAGCCGCGGGCCGTCATGCTGCCGCGCACGCATCCCCTCGCCGACACCGCAGAGGTGTCGATCCTCGACCTGCGCGAGGAACCCGTCGTCGGCCACCACAGCTCCTACGCCGACTGGGACGCCTTCTGGACCGTCGACCCGCGCCCCGACGGCAGCCACCCCAAGCGCGGCGCAACCGTGCGAACCATCGAGGAGAAACTCGAAGCCGTCGCCTCAGGCAGCGTCATCGCCTTCATGCCGCTCTCAGCAGCGACCTACTACACCCACCCCCGGGTCCGCTTCGTCGTGGTCGGCGACATCGACCCGTCGATCACCGCACTCGCCTGGCGGGCCACGCGACGACGCAAAGACCTCGCACGTTTCGTCAACGCCGCGCTCACCGCCGCAACGACCTGACCGTCACGTCGTGACCGACTGGCGCGGAAGGGTTGGGGCGGTCGTGCATGTGACTGCACATATCTCGGCGCGCGCCAGCGGCGAACCCATGGGGCCCGGGGCGGACGCCCGCACAGCGTGACGTGGTCGTCTGGATCGGCGGTGTTGATCACCAACAGTCAGGCCAAGCCCCGCGTGCATTGCGCGCGGGGTCGCTTCTCCCATGCGCGAGGACGATGAGGACTCCTATCTCTACGTGAGGAGTCCTTATGCCCGTTGTGGTCTTGGATGCTGCCGGGCGTCGCCGGTCGCCGGCGACGTTGCCCGGTTTTCACTGTGGTCGGGCGCCGCGCAACAAGGGTCGTCGCTACCCGGCTGATCCGCCGACGATCGAGGAGATCGTCGCGGTCATGCGTGAGGCCGGCAATGGCGTCGACGCTGATCGCGTCCGCGGTCTGGTCGTCGTGTTGTGGCGCGCGGGGCTGCGGATCAGCGAGGCGCTCGCGTTGCTGGAGAGCGATCTTGACGAACGCCGCGGGTCGATCCTGGTGCGGCGTGGCAAGGGTGGCAAGCGCCGGACGGTGGGCATGGACTCGTGGGGGTGGGAGCAACTTGCGCCGTGGCTTGCGGACCGGGTCGCGTTTCCGGTCGGCGCGCTGTTCTGCGTGGTGCACGGACCGACCGCTGGACGCGCGTGCTCTGCTTCGGCGGTGCGCGTGCAGCTCGGTCGGCTTGCCCGCCAAGCGGGCGTGCGACGGCGGTTCGCGCCGCATCAGCTCCGACACGCGCACGCCGTTGAGATGGGGCGTGAGGGGGTGCCGTTGATGGTCATTCAGCGCCAGTTGGGTCACGTCGACCTCGGGATCACGTCGGTCTATCTGCAGGGCATCGACAACAGCGAGATCGTCGACACCGTCCACGCGCGACGGCCGCCGACGATTCCGGCGAGCGTGGGCCTTCGGCTGTAGCCCGCACGCGATAGGAGAAGTGGTTGGCTCGGCTACACCACTGGGGCGTATCTCACGGAAGCAGCCGTGCTTCGGGTGCTAGGTCGGCGCGGGCCCTGCGAGGAGGCGTCTTAGGCGGAGGGCTGCTTGAAGCTCGGTCTGGCGTAGGCGTACAGGGCGGCCGAGGAGGTGTTCGATGGTGTTGAGCCGGTTGGCGACGGTGCGGTCGCTGACGCCGAGGTCCGCGGCTGCGGAGGAGGCGTTGAAGCCGCTTGCGAAGTAGGCGGTGAGCGTGTCGCGGAGCTTTGGCCCTTCCGGTGTTTCCAGGGCGCCGAGCTCGGCGGCGACGAAGTCGTGGGCGGCTTGCTCGTCGGCGAGCATGAGCGACTCCAGCGCGACGTCGTCGAAGGACGTTCGCGGTTGGTTGGTGATGAGGCCGATCCGGTGGGCGGCGCGGGCCTCGCGGTGGCTGCGGCGAAATCCGTGCGGTCCGGGGGCCGGTCGGCCGAACGCCAGGCCCGTGTCGGTGATGGTGGTGTGGTCTGCGGGCGCGTGACCGCCGCCTAGCCAGGCCCAGACGGTCTGGCCGCTGGCGGGAACGAGCAGGAGGCGGGCGTCCAGTTCATCTGCGATCCGTCCAAGGTCCGCTTCGGCGGTGGGGCCCCAGGCCACCACAGCGTAGTGCATCAGCGATAGGTCGTAGCCGAGCGCGCCGCTGTCGGCGTCTTGGCCATCGAGGATGTCGCGCACGAGTTGGACGCGGCGGGCTTCGCGACCGCGGACCATGCGGTCGCGCTCGCGCGAGTACTCATCGCTGACGAGCGGGATGACCGCGTCGATGTAGGCAAAGGCGCCTTGTGTGCACGCCCGCAAAGCCGAGCTGCGGGTGGTGAGGTCGAGGTCGACGAGCGCGTCGACCTCCTCGAGGACGGCGTCGAAGACCACCGATTGGCCGATGCGGTAGGTCTGCAGACCTGGGCCCAGCGGCACGCCGGCCTGTGCGGCGATGCGGGCCTCGTCGATGGCGTCCTGGGGGAGGCCGTCGGGCAGCGGCGGGCCGCCGCGGAGCATGCTCGCCACGCCTTCGCGGAGGTTGGCGTGGGCGCTGAGGCGCATCGCGGCCGTGAACTCCGGGTCGTCGATGGCGACGAGCTCCGGCACCTCGGTGGAGAACCGGGTCAGCATCCGTTCGACCAGCTCGCTCTCACGCCGGCCGATGGCGTGGGCCACCTGCTCCACCACATCCGCGGGACTCATCGGCGCAACCGTAGTGCGCGGCGAGGTCGTGCGTTTCGGATGTCGTCAACGGACGAGGTCGACACATCGCAATCTCGTAAGGCGGCGCCCAAGCGAGACGACGACCCTTGCAGCATGGACGCCGGACCGAACACGGGCGCACGCCTGCGCCGACGCGATGCCCTTGCCGGGGCCTTTGCCGTGACCGCGCTGGCGGCTGCGCCGGGGCGTGCCGAGACACGGGTCAAGAAGGCCCAGCGGCGGCCGACACGGGCGGACGTGGTGATCGTCGGCGCCGGGCTGGCCGGGCTGACCGCAGCGCGAGAGCTCGTGGCCAAAGGAAAGTCGGTGATCGTGCTCGAGGCGCGCAATCGCGTCGGCGGGCGCACGCTCAACCACGATCTCGGCCCCGACCATCCAGGCAAGGTCATCGAGATCGGCGGCCAGTGGGTCGGGCCGACGCAGGACCACGTGCTCGCAGTGGCCAAGGACCTCGGCGTCGCGACCTACGACACCTACAACGCAGGGGACAACCTCTACCTCTCGCGCGCCGGCGCCACGCCACAGCGCTACGCGACCAGCGGGCCGCTCGGCCCGGTGCCACCCGACCCGACGGCGGTGGCCGACCTCGTCACGCTGCTGGCCCAGCTCAACCAGATGGCCGCCGAGGTGCCGGTTCGCGCACCGTGGACCGCCGCCAAGGCGGTCGAGTGGGACCACCAGACCGTCCAGTCCTTCATCAACGCCAACGCGCTCACGCCGAACGGCCGCGCGCTGGCCGAGCTGTCGATCGAGTCCGTCCTTTCAGCCGCGCCGGGTGAGGTGTCCCTCCTGTACATGCTCGCCTTCATCGCCTGCGCCACCGACGGCAAGGCGCCACCGGACTTCAACCGCCTGCTCTCCGTCAAAGGCGGCGCCGAGCAGTCGCGGTTCGTCGGCGGTTCTCAGATCCTTTCGCTGAAGCTCGCCGAACAGCTTGGCAAGCGGATCAGGCTCAAGCAGCCCGTTCGCCTGATCAGGCAGACGCCGAAGGGGGTTGAGGTCCGGACCGACAAGCTCACGATCACGGCCAAGCACGTCATCGTCACCGTGCCGCCGGCCCTCGCTTCGAGCATTCGCTACGAGCCCGGTCTTCTCGCCGCGCACGCCCAGCTGCACCAACGCTTCCCCCAAGGCAGCGTCATCAAGGTCGAGGCGATCTACGACCGGCCGTTCTGGCGCGACGAAGGCTTGTCGGGCCAGATGGTCGCCCTCGAAGGCGCCGTGAAGATCAGCTTCGACAACTCGCCTCCTGACGGTAGCCCAGGAGTGCTCGTTGGCTTCCTCGAAGGACGCGACGCCCGACAGGCCGCGCAGCTCTCAACCGCCGAGCGCAAGGCTGTAGTCCTCAAGTGCTTCGCCGCCGCGTTCGGCAGCGCCGCCACCAACCCCAAGGACTACGTCGAGATGGACTGGTCCAACGAGGCCTGGACCCGCGGCGGCTACAGCGGCTTCGCGCCGCCCGGCGTCCTGCTCGACCACGGGGCCGCCCTGAGAACTCCAGTGGGCCGCATCCACTGGGCCGGGGGCGAGACCTCCGAGTACTGGTTCAACTCCATGGACGGCGCCGTCCGCTCCGGCGAGCGCGCCGCCGCCGAGGTGCTGACCACTCACTGACCGGCTTCTCCTATGCGCGACAAGGAGAACCGGGAGGGATCGCACTGCTTGAGCGTCTACGCGCCACGTTGTCAGCGGTGCGCGTCGCGGTTCGGCCGGTGAGTCGTCCGGCCAGGACGCTTCGTCGAGGGCGCGTCACCACCGTCGTCCGAGACGGTCCGGGACAAAGTTTCGGGACAAAGTTTGCCCCGGCGATCTACCAGAAAGAAAAGCCCCGCCTGCTGGCGGGGCTTCTCGGGAAGCGGATGAAGGGACTCGAACCCTCGACCTTCTGCATGGCAAGCAGACGCTCTAGCCAACTGAGCTACATCCGCGTGGAGGCGGCAGTATAGCCACCGAATCGCGTTGCGCGTCGTGAGGGTGGAGGTTGCCGAAAGGACCAGAGCCCGCGAGGTGGCGCGGGCTCTGAACCAGGGGGCACGATCCGTGTGCTGACTGCCGTGGGCCGGTGGGGGCGCAGGGGGTTGCGGCCGGCCCGTGGCGGTTCCGAAGGTGGATCAGGCGGTGCGGGACAGCGAGGCCGAGTCGCCGCGGAGGAAGCGGCCGTAGGGCATCGAGACGACGTTCTCCTCGGGCGCCGCCGGGCCGTCGAACGTCGGGGCCTGCATCGCGGGCGCCGGAACGGCCGCGGTGGCGACGGGCGCCTCGACGGGAGCCGCGGAGGCCACCAGGCGGTCCCCGAAGTAGTCGCGACGGTTGCTGCCGCTCACGGCGGGTCGCGTGCGGCCGCCGAGGCGGGGGTAGGACGGCGTCTGGCGGGTCTTGGCGGTGGCCGGCCGAGGAGCGGCCGGAGCCGACTCGCCGAGCTTGGCGGAACGCTGCGTGACGGTCAGCGGCGGCTCGACGTCACCGACGTCCCCGCGCGACGCGTGCATCGCCGTCCGGCTCAGGCTTCCGATCAGGAGAGCCAGCGGAGAGAGAAGGAAGATTCCGAAGATCGTGTAAAGCATGGTGTTTGCCGTTTCCCTCAGCACATGTGAGACGGGTTTGCCTGCATGGGAAGTGTCGGATTTCCGCAGGCAGGCGCCCATCACCGGGACGCACGGTTTGCGTGGGTACGGGCGCATCGTCCGATCGGTGCGTCGAGGGTCCTCCGATCGGAGGACCCCGCGAACACCCACCATCCGGAGCCACAGAACGACGAGAGCCCCCGCATCGCTGCGAGGGCTCAGGTCTCCGAGAGGCGCGGACCGGAATCGAACCGGTGTACACGGCTTTGCAGGCCGCTGCGTAGCCACTCCGC